>CAIFEB010000027.1 GCA_903789375.1 uncultured Eggerthellaceae bacterium
GCGGCTCCGCATGTTGGCGGGACTGCCGTACTGGCCTCGGCTCGACTGTAATGGGTTCCGCATCAGACCCGCGGCGCGCTGGATTGCCAGCCAAGGGTTCCGCGGCACGCCGGATCGCCCGCCGGGCTTGGTGCGACGACCGCTCGCTGGACTCCGCTGCGGGAATCGCCCGTCGGCCTGTAGTTGCCCGCCAGGTTCTGCGGCGCACGACTGTCATCCTCTCCGGGGCTTGCGGCGGCAGCTGTCGTTGGGACAGGGGAGCCTTTCTGTCCCTCTTGCGCACGTGCGTTTACTGCGCCGCAGCTGAGGTACAATGGCGTATCAGCGATTGTTCCCCGCCTGCGGTTCACGGTTTTCCGTATGATAGAAGTTAGGAGGCCTGCTGGTGGCAGAGCCCCAATGCAATCTGATCATCGATTCATGCTGCGACCTTCCCCATGATTTGGTGGAGGTCGACGGTGTTGAAGTGCTCCAGTTCCCGTACCTGATGGACGACGAGCAGCATTCCGACGACATGTTCCGTTCGATCACGGCGCACGACTTCTACGAGAAGATGCGCAAGGGCTCCACGCCGTCGACGGCGCAGATTCCCATCACGGTGTTCACCGAACTGTTCGAGCGCGCGGCGCAAAGCGGTGTGCCGACGGTCTATCTCAGCTTCACGAGCGGCCTCTCCGGCAGCTGCGACACGGCGCGTATGGTCTGCGACCAGGTGGTCGCCGCCCATCCGGGCGCGGAGCTGTACGTTGTGGACACGCTGCTTCCCTCCATCGCCGAGGGCGTGCTCGTCTACGAGGCGATTCGCCAGCGGGCGCAGGGACTTACCGCCCAGGAGATGGTGGCGTGGGCCGAGGAGGCGCGCTACTACGTCAACGACATGTTCATGGTCGACGACTTGGAGTCGCTGCGCCGCGGCGGGCGCATTCCCGCGTCGGTTGCGTTCGCGGGGTCGAAGCTCGATGTGAAGCCTTTGCTCAACGCCGAGGCGCTCGAAGGCAAGCTGTCGCTGGTGGGCGTCGCGCGCGGGCGCAAGAAGGGCATCCGCCAGCTGGCGGAGTTCTACCGCAAGCGCGCCATCGACACCGGCGTGGGCAACCGCGTCGTCATCGGCAGCTCGGATTGCCCCAAGGACGTCGACCGTCTGAAGGCCGAGCTCGAGAAGGTCGACGAGAGCGTGCTGTTCATGGAGACGTCGATTGGCCCGGTTATAGGCTCGCATGTGGGGCCGGGCATGCTGGCCATCGCGTTCATGGGGCCGGACGTACGCGAGGAAGCGTCGGTGTCCGACCGCATTGCGCGCAAGGTTAAGGCTAAGAAGTAGACGGCCCTGCATGCTGCGCGCAAGGTCAAGGCAAGGAAGTAGACGGCTCTGCGTGTTATGCGTCAGAGGCGCACGCTTGTGGCGAACACGCGACGTGCGTAATCCTCTTGGGTCCGCCTGTTCCCAGTAGAAATGCGGGGCGCCGACAAACATGCGCGTCTCGGGCTGGCAGATGCGCCATCGACTGTCGTGCGAACCGCGGGCGGATATGTGCGACACTGTGGCAGGCACGAAATTCCTGCCAGGCGCCCGAGCCAGAGCTGGGCGCCCGAGCCAGAGCTGGGCGCGCGAGCCAGAGTAGAGCGCACGGACCTCAGGCAGGCATGCGAAACGCTGGCAGGCCCGAAACACCTGCCGGGCATGCGGACCGGAGTCGAGCGCGCGGGCCTCGGGCGGGCATGCGAAACGCTGGCGGCCAACCCCTGCCGGGGGCGCGCGGACTGAATCCGGGTTCGCGGGCCTCGGGCGGATATGCGATACCGTGACAGGCATGTGAGGAATTCGAAGGGAGAGATTCGGTGAAGCGCTACGTTTTCGAAGGCAACGAGTTCATCGGCAAGCTTTTGGAGGAGCGGCTTCCGTCCTCGGAGTGGACGCTGACCGACGATGTCGAGGGAGCCGACGTCGCCGTCACGTACTGTATTTCGCAGACGAAGCTTGAGGACGCGTATTTCGACACGGACGGGTTCGTGCAACGCATGAAGCCAGGTGCCATCCTCGTCGATTTCTCGTCGACGACGCCGAGTCTTGCACGCGAGATTTCGGCGATGGCCGAAGTGAGCGACCTTCTGCCCGTCGAGGCGCCGATCGTCGTCAAGGACACGACGGTCAAAGACGCCTTCGCGGATCGGGCGAACGTCAGCGCGTTCGTTGCGGGCGCGAAGGATGCCGTCGATGAGGCGCGCCCGGTCATCGAGGCACTCGCGGGTGCGTTTGAGTACCGTGGGGAGAGCGGGTCCGCCCAGCTTGCGCGCGCGGCGTACACCATCCAGCAGACGGCGCAGTTGCTCGCCGCGGTCGAGGTCGATTCGCTTGTGCACGAGACCTGCCGTTCGGTGACGTCGGTCGCGCACTTGGACGACCATATCGACGCGCTGACGCCGACCGTCGAGAAGACGCTCAAGGCGGTTGCCGACGAGCGCTTCTCGGGCACGTACACCATCGAGATGTTCATGGCCGAGGTGAGCGCGGCGTTGACGGCTGCGGACGATATCGATCTGATTCTGCCCCAGTTGGAATCGAGCTTGCACCTCCTTGAGATCCTGGCGGTCATCGGCGGTGTCGACATGGCCCCGGCGGCGCTGTCGTTGCTGTACCGCGACGAGGAGGCGGCGGCCAACCACGGCTTGGATTGGGCGCGTGCCGAGGAGTACTACCGCAACGGCGGGAACGCCAGCATGGGTGCGCACGAGCATGCGCACGATGGTGGCGACGATGCCGGCGATGGCGCGGGCAGCGCGGGCTCCGACGACGTCATCGGCTACGATGGCGCCGACCAGGGTTACGGCCCCGACGACTTCGGCGACGACTACGATGACGATGACGGATACCTGGGCGGTTTCGGTGGCTATTCCTCGAACTAGCACGGATGAGCACGCTGCGGCTCTCGGCCTGACCGAGAGCCCCTGCAACCTCTGCCCTCGCATGTGCGGTGCCAAGCGGTGCGAAGGTGAGCGCGGCGTGTGCGGGGCGGGGGCCGACATGCTCGTCGCCCGCGCGGCGCTCCATTTCTGGGAAGAGCCACCGCTGTCGGGCGAGCGGGGAAGCGGCGCGGTTTTCTTCTCCAACTGCTCGCTACGCTGTTCATATTGTCAAAATGCTGTGATCGCCGCAGGTGAGGCGGGAATCGCCGTATCCGTCGAGCGTCTTGCCGACATCCTGCTCGAACAACAGGAACGCGGTGCGCTCAACATCAACTTCGTGACGCCGACCCATTACGAGCTGCGAATCATCGACGCGGTCGCCCGTGCGCGGGCACGGGGGCTGCGGATACCCATCGTATGGAATACGTCGAGCTACGAAACCGTTCCGGCGGTGCGGGCGCTTGCGGGCACGGTCGATGTGTACCTGGCGGACTTCAAGTACGCATCGGCCGAAACGGCGCGCGCGTTCTCGCATGCGGCGGACTATCCGCAGGTGGCGCTTGCCGCCATCGACGAGATGGTGCACCAGGTCGGGAAGCCCCAGACAGATGAGGTCGATTACGCGCCCCGCATGACGCGGGGCGTCATCGTGCGCCATCTTATCCTGCCTGGTCATATTGACGAGTCCAAGCGCGCGATAGCCTTGCTGTACGAGCGCTACGGTGATGATGTTGCGCTGTCAATCATGAACCAGTACACGCCGCTGCTCGTAGACGAGGCGCATGCGGGGCAGGCCTGGGCAGCATCGGTGCTGAAGCGCTACCCCGAGCTGGCCGAACGCGTTTCCGACGAAGAGTACGACGACGTGCTCGATTTCGCAGACGAACTGGGCATCGAGGACTACTTCTGGCAGGAGGGGCCGGCGGCGGAGGAAAGCTTCATTCCCGTGTGGGATGGCACCGGCGTGCTGCACTCCGAATAGAGCCGGGCGTCATCGGCGCGCTTCTCCGAATAGCGCAGAGCATCATCGGTGCGGTCCTCCGCAGAGCATAGAGCATCATAGGCGCGCTTCTCCGAATAGCGCAGGTCGGGACGATTCTCCGAATCGTGGAGGGCGGCATCAGCACTCTTTCCTCTATCTGACTGAGGAAGTCCGTCCGACGCTCGGTGCAGAGCACCGTCGTAGTCGAATTCCGTGCGACGCGGCTTGAACTCGGTCAGATTGCGCCAGAGCCGAACGGGGATGAAGTGGTCGCGCAGTTCGGGATGGTACCGCGCGTCGATCGACGTTGCGTCGTAGAACCTCTTCCACGCCTCCTGATAGAGCGCATCGTCCGGCGCTGCATCCTGCTCTACGACGTCGACGTCGCGAACGAAGCGGGTGCGCGTCGTGTCCCAAACGCCTGCGAGTCGGTGATTCTCGTCGTAGATGATGAACGGCTGGTCGTTGAAACGGTCGACGAAATAGCCCATGACGAGCGGAACGACGGATTGGGCCGGATTGCAGCGCGCAAACCAGATGCCGTTGTCCCAATGAACGAACCGCACGAACTGCCGCATGTTCTCCTCTTCGGACAAGGTCAGGTGCTCGAGCCGATGAAGGTCGGCAACGATCGGGTCGGCAAGGCGACTGCGCAAGCGAGCGGCATCGCGCTTGGTCACCGACGGGCTCATGAGCTGGCGGATGAACCGGAAGACGACAATGCCGCAGGATGGGTCGTCGGATACCGCCGCGCGCACGACCGCGCGAAACGTCGCGTTGCCGCCTTTGGCGATAATGCCGCGTCTGACGCGCTTCGCATGGTCGGTATTGGTCGCGATGCGCAGTTCGCTCTGCCCAAGCCGCGGCCGGAAGCGCCTCTCGGGTGCGATGTCGGTCGGCTGCTCATGCCGGACGTACGCTTCGAAAACGGCGGAGAACAGTCCTTCGAGCGTTCCGTCGTGCAGGTAGGCGACGTTGTCGAGCGCAAGCGGGTTTCCCGTTACGCTGCCGGTCGCCGGCGGTTCTGCTGAAGCTCCATCGAGCCGAAACTGCCCAGTCGACCGGGTACGGGGATTGCTCTCGGATGCGTGCATCTTCTCTCCTCTCTTGCGGTTGTTTGCGAATGAAGGTCTCGTGGATGACGGTCTCGCGAGCGAAAGTCCCGCGAACGACGGTCTCGTGGATGACGGTCTCGTGGATGGCAGCCCCGCGAACGGCAGCATCGCGAATGTCGGCCAAACGAATGACGGCCTCGTGGATGACGGTCTCGCGTTGCAGTGATGCGGCTCCTATGCCGATCGGGGTAGGCTGGGCAGTGGTGGACTTGCTCGCAGTTGACCGGCCGGCTTCCCTCCGAGCTCAGCTTGACTGGCGGGAGCTTCGCCGTTGGCTCCGAGCCGGGGACTTCGCCCTGTCGTATAACCTACGGTTTGGCTGGCGGAAGCTTCGTCATCGTTTCCGAACAGGCTCAACTGACCCGGAATCGGTCGGTCCGCGCGTCTTCCGTGCGCTCCTCCATCGATGGGGGAGGCAAGCTTCGCATGCAAACTCTCGCGCGAGAAGGTGCATCCCGCACCGCCCCAGACACCGTTGCAGGTGAGGAAGTAGCGGGCACGCTTGTAGGCGATTCCCAGCTTCCTGAGGTCATCGGCGCGCAACATGGCGGTACGGCGCGCGCCGACGATGAGCTTCGCACCGCGGACGCCGATCCCGGGAACGCGCAAAAGCGTCTCGTACGGCGCCGTGTTGACCTCGACAGGGAACAGGTCCAGGTGGTTGAGCGCCCAATTCGCCTTGGGGTCGATATCGGTTTCGAGGAAGGGGTGCGCGTCGTCGATGAGTTCCGTCACATCGAAACGATAGAACCGCAGCAGCCAATCCGCTTGGTACAGCCGATGCTCACGATCGAGCTGCACGGCGTCGGTGTCGGGCAGGCGCTTGTCGCGGTTGACTGGCAGATAGGCGCTGAAGAACACGCGTTTCAGGGACACGTTCCTATACAGCGCTGCCGTGAGGTTGAGTATGTGCAGATCGCTTTCGGGCGTGGCGCCGACGATGAGCTGCGTTGACTGCCCTGCGGGCGCGTAGCCGCGACGTTTGAGGCACGCGGTGTTCGTGTGGCCGGCATAGACGGTCGTGCGCCGGCGGGCGAGGGCGCGTTCCTCTTTGCTGGCCTGGGAACATTCGGCGATGCGCTTCATGGGCGACAGGATGTCTTGGCGCGATTTCTGCGGCGCGAGGAGCGCAAGGCTTTCCTGCGAAGGCAGTTCGAGGTTGACGCTCAGGCGGTCGGCGAGTGAGGCAAGACGATCGATGAGCTCCGGCGCGGTTCCGGGGACTGTCTTGGCGTGGATGTATCCGTTGAAACGGTATTGGAAGCGCAGGATTTCCAGTGTCCGAATCATAAGCTCAGTCGTGTAATCGGGCGTTCTGAGCACCCCCGAGCTGAGGAACAGACCTTCTATATAGTTGCGGCGGTAGAACTCCATCGTGAGGTCGGCGAGCTCGCGCGGGGTGAAGGTGCAGCGCTCGCGCTCGTTCGAACGCCGGTTGGCGCAGTACGCGCAGTCGTAGATGCAGACGTTAGTCATGAGCACCTTGAGCAGGCTGATACAGCGCCCATCAGGCGTGAAGCTGTGGCAGCAGCCCGCGGCCCGCGCAGACCCCAGCTGTCCGCGCTGTGCGGAGCGCTGCACGCCCGATGATGTGCATGCGACGTCGTATTTGGCCGCGTCGGCAAGTATTTCGAGTTTCTGCATCAAATCCATTGCGTACACCTGTTCGCGTTTGCTATACTCGCACCATAAAGCAAACAAGTGTTCGTGTCAAGAAGGAGGATGCAAATGAACGGCAACGTATGCAAGGCTTCGGCTTGCGGGCCGCCAGATCGGGAAGTGCGCGCTGTATCAGCTGATCTTCATATCGAAGAAAGTCCGGTACAGGTCCAGCTCGTCGGGCGTGTTCCTGCTTGACCGGAACACGATGCTCCCCATCTGGCTTGCCGGCGCTGAGATTCCCAGCTCATCGATTCGCCGGGCAAGCTGGCGTGCGGTTCCCTCGCCGCTGTCGAACATCTCGACGTCGCCGATCACGCGGGCGATCTGCTCTTTGACAAATGGATAGTGCGTGCAGCCCAAGACCACGCTGTCGGCTTTGCCGCGATACGGACCGATCAGCTTTTCGAGAAGGTCGTACATATCGGGCGCGTCTAGGTTTCCCTTTTCGATTCGGTCGGCCAGGCCGGGGCAGGGAACGGGATACACGGTGCGCTTCACGCCCCAGGTGCGGTAGAGCTTCTGGAACTTCTCAAGACGAAGGGTCACCCGCGTCGCCATGACCAAGATGTTCGATGTGTCGGCCGACAGGGCGGCCGGCTTCAGGGCGGGTTCGACGCCGATGATAGGCATGTTGGGATGCTCGTCCCTCAACATCTGGGCAGCTGCGCTCGTCGCCGTGTTGCAGGCGATGACCACGGCCTTCACGCCCAATGCAAGCATGTTGCTCACGATGGCGTCGCTGCGGTCGCGAATCCAGGCCCGGCTCTTCTCGCCATAGGGCGCGTTCGCAGAGTCTCCGTAATACAGGAACTTCTCATGGGGCAGACGGGCTGCCGCTGCTTGGAGAACGCTCACGCCGCCAACGCCTGAATCGAACATGCCGATGTACCCGTCGAATTCCCTGGTCAATGGAATCGCCTTCCGTGAATGCGTGTCTGGGAGCTGCGTGTTTTTCCGAGTATCGCGCAACGGGGCTCGGGTGACCACCCTAGGATGAGATGGTTCTATGCAATAAGCAGAGGGCTTCTCTCAAGTCCTCGTGGCAACGGGGCCTAGATGTCGCATCGGTGGAATCCAGACGTTCGGGAGGTATGCGCGTATGGCGGCGGATGGTGGACAGTGGCGTTCAGCGGAACGGGAGTTTCCGCTTCCCGAACGGGAAAAGCACCTGCTCATAGCCAATCTGATTGGATCCGACATCCTTCTGCTCATCATCGGTCTGGTTCTCGCCATTTGCGCGACATGGGCGCGTTCGGGTGATTTGTCGTGGACGGTCGCGGGATTCGGTGCGTTCAGCGAGCTCGCGGGGTCGATGCGGGCGGTGCCCGAGATGGTTGTCCTTCCGTTGGCGGTGGCGGCTGCCTGTGAAGTGCTTGATCAGCTGCTCAAGCCGCGTTCCGCGTCGTATCGGGCTGAGTCCAAACAGATTCGCCACGGCATCAACGGCGAGCTCCCGCGTCTCGGCGTGGCAGCCCTCGTTGCGCTCATGGTGGTCGTTGGATTTGTCGAGGAGCTCGTGTTCCGCTATGGCATCCTGGGCATCGTGCTTGCGTTGTTTGCGCGGGTCGTCTCGCAAGCCGTTGCCGTGGCCGTCGCCATCGTCGCATCGGCTGTGGTGTTCGCATTCGCTCACACGCGCTATCAGGGGAAGTTCTCAATCGCGACGGTTTTTGTCATCGGAATCTTGCTCGGAGCGTTCTACGTTGAGACGGGAAGCCTGCTCGCGTGTGCCGTTTTCCATGCGCTGTACGATTTCTGCGGGCTCATGTTGGAGCGATGGCACATGGTGCGTGAGGACGACTACTTCGATGGCGATGTCCCGACGGGGGCGATTGAGGAAATGGCGGCGCAAGTGGGGAAGGGCCGTCGCAAGTAGCGCGAAGCTGCATGGGGACATTCGCCTTCCCGTGCTGACGCAGCCCGGGTGCGTCCCGGTGCGTCCCGGTGTTTGGCTTCAAAGAGGATGGCCGTCCGTGCGCTCGCGTGTCGCCGATCGCGCGTCCGAGCACACAATCGTGTTCAGTCCCAAAGGGGATGTCGGCTCGCCCGCTCGCGTGTCGCCAATCGCGCGTCCGGTTGCTCAGCCCCAAAGAAGCCGGCAGCTTGCCCCTTTGTGCACTCGAGAGTGGTATGCGGGGTCGTTCTCAAGGCATACGGGTGATTGCGCTATGATGGGCCGGATGGAATTTTCGAAGTCACGAAGGGAACGAAATGGAAGATTACAAGGCCGAGTTCATCGAGTTCATGGTCTCCAGCGATGTGCTGAAGTTCGGCGATTTCACGCTCAAGAGCGGTCGCAAATCCCCGTTCTTCATGAATGCGGGTGCGTACGTAACCGGCGAGCAGCTCCATCGTCTTGGGCTCTACTACGCGCAGGCCATTGCGGATAACTTCGGCTTGGATTTCGACGTTGTCTTCGGACCCGCCTACAAGGGCATTCCCCTGTCCGTTGTCACGGTGATGGGGTTGAAGGAGCTGTTCGACAAGGACGCTCGTTACTGCTCAAACCGCAAGGAAATCAAAGACCACGGCGACAAGGGCATCCTTCTGGGAAGCAGTCTCTCGGATGGCGACCGCGTCGTCATGGTCGAGGATGTCACCACGTCGGGCAAATCGATTGACGAAACGTACCCGCTGCTCAAATCGCAGGCAGACGTCGAAGTCAAGGGCCTGATGGTCTCGCTCAACCGTATGGAAGTCGGCCGTGGCGGCCAGAAATGCGCGCTGGACGAAGTGAGCGACCGATATGGGTTCCCCACCGCCTCCATCGTCACAATGCGGGACGTGACGGACGCGCTGTACAACCACGAGGTCGACGGTAGAGTGGTGATTGATGACGACATCAAGGCTGCACTGGATTCCTACTACGAGAAGTACGGAGCGCGCGCGTAGCGAAAGCCCCGTGTGATCGAGGATGCCGCCGGGTTGCGCAGGCGGCAAAGCTGGATGACATGCGCATGGCCGTGGGCGCTACCATGTCTTCGACCATGCGTGCGCATTCGGCTCTAGCAACTTGTCCGTCGGCACCGTTTCCCAACGAGATTGTCGGTAACGCCTTTCGCGCCGTCCACACGGAGCGAAAGCGGAACGCCGAGCCTGTTACGAATACGGCTTGACTTCGAATGAGGCTCGCCTCTTGTTTGCCTTGCGGCCTTTCCGTCCAATCCAGCGGATTACATCATGCCGTTGCGCAGCGCTTTCATCACGGCCCGTCGCTCGGTGTCGTACAGAACGATGCCGCAGACGAGACCGCCGATGAAGCCGCCCAGATGGGCTTCCCAGGCGATGCCGGGCGTCAGGCTCACCAGAACGTTGATGCCGATGACGCTGAGGAACGACATGACATCGGCTCTGCTCACGCGCGTGGTGAACAGGACCGCCTGCTTGCTCTCGCGAATGAGCAGGTACGCATAGGCGGCGAACAGGCCGTAGATTGCCCCCGAGGCGCCGACGGCGCTGCTGCGGATTCCCAGGGCCGAATCGATGCCGGCGAACACCAAGCCGCCGACGATGCCGGCGACGAAATACAGCACGGTAAATCGGACGGAACCGTAGATGCGCTCGAGGAGCATGCCGATCCAATACAACGTGACCATGTTGCACAGGATGTGCGTGATGCTCCCGTGGATGAACATCGACGTAAGCAGGGTGTACCAGGCACCGGTTGCAGCCACGTTCGACGAAAGCGCCTGCGATGCGATCAGCCGGTACATGCTCGTCGGTCCCAGGTATTCGGCGGCGAACACGATGACGTTGATGGCGATGATGACGACGGTGGCCCAAGGAACGTAGGCGCGATTCTCTGCCTTGTATGCGCGGTCGAAATCGGACTCCTGGTTGTGGCTGAGCGCCATGGCATTCCTTTCACGGGCTTGCAGGGGATCATGAGCTGCGGCGCCCAGGCAATTCGGTCTTGCAGCGCGGATTCCGGTGGCGTATAAGCCGCTCAATGCGGCGTCTGATAGCTTCGTGCGTTTCCTGCGCGTCCCGCATTTCCTGCACGCCCCGCATCTTCCACGCAACTCGCAACCTTGCAGGTTATGCAGACGCTGGGTCTCGCATCGCCGAGGCCGAGATAAACCTGCTGCTCAGAGCCCTCGTCGGTTTGCGTTGTACGTGGGAATCGCCGGTTTCCGCCGTTTGAACCCACTGATTCGAAAAGGCGGAGCAGATCGAAAACAACCTGCTCCGCCTACGATTGTAGTGGAGCCAGCGACAGGAATCGAACCTGCAACCCACTGATTACAAATCAGTTGCTCTACCGTTGAGCCACGCTGGCAAACAAGGGAATTGTACGACATTCCCCTCTGATTGTGCGAAGAATCCAATGCAAGTGCATGAGCCGCAGGTGCGCGGGCCCGGTCAGCGAACGGAATCGTTGACCGGGCGGAATCGATCCGGTGGAATCTTCAATGCCGAGACCGGGCTTTCGGACCATCGGCTGTCTTCGGGGCCGGGGGCGGGTCATCGGGTCGTCAGCGCCTTGACGTGCTGCCGAACTTCGAAGTTGCGGAGCGAAGTGGGCTTTCCCAATCCATGCTGAATCATCGCTGCCTCGCCACGTTGCCAAACCCATGCGAAACCCTTGCAGGATCTGCGGCCTATTCCGCGCTGATAGGCTCGGGGTTCGAGACGGTCACCTGGTGGTCGTACCACGTTCCCTTCGAGCCGAGAATCGCCACGCTGAACGGTTTATCGAGAGCGGGGACCGGGACGTCGAAACCGTTCACCTCCTCGGTGGTTCCGTCGGAATAGGTGACCGTGTCGACCGTGGGCTCGATGGTCTTCGCGCCAGACTTCTGGGCGTCATCCGCCGAACCCTCGAAGAGCTTCGTGATGTTCTTCGACGCGAGAGACACGTGGATGGTCATCGTGTCGTTCTCGACGGTCAGCGTCCCTTTGCCGTTGTTCGCTTCGCTGACGTGGAACATCGAGCTGTCCGTGTCGAAGCTGGCAGAGTACGTTCCGTCTGCGAGCGCACCTGCGTCGGTGCTACCGGTGGTTGATGCCGAGCCCAGCTTCGAGATGGCGTCACCGGTGTGGTCGACGTAGATCTGCTGGATAGAGGGAATCTCGCCCAAGCCGGCAATCTGGCAGGACACGTCGCTGAACGCTCCCGTGTCCTCGAATTGGGTCAGCCACGAATCCTCTTCGGAACCGGCCATATCGTTGTTGGCGTGATCGCCGGCGACGACCATGAGCGGGCGCATCACAACGCGGGGGTAGCCGGCGTTGACGATCTTGTCGATCACCGCGTCCGAGGCCGTGTCGGCGGGTTTGCCTTCGACGGTGCCGATGAACACGTTGCCGTAGCCCAGATCTTCCATCTGGGTCTGCATCTGGTCGTAGGTTACGTTGGCCGTATGCGAGGTTCCGTGTCCCAGGAACACGAACGCCGTTCCGTCATCCTTCGCAGCGTCGACGCTGCTGTAACCGGCATCGGCGGCCGCTTGCGCGCTGACGTCTTCGGCGACCTGCTGCTTGTCGTTGTTGACGACGGTCGAATTAGATCCGACCGTGCCCAGGAGCGGCTCGGCGATCGAGACGCTCTCGAACTTGTCGCCGTACTGGTTGACGGCGCCGACGAGCTCGTCGTACTCGGCGCCGTGCATCAGATGCGTCGGTTGCACGACGAGGTTCTTCACGCCGTTGGCGACGGCGCGGTCGAGCGCCTGCTCGACGTTGTCGATCTTCTCCCCGTCACGCGCCTGCACGTGGTTGATGATGATCTGCGAGGTGAACGCGCGCCTGACCGACCAGTCCGGATAGGCCTTCTGGATGGCCTTCTCGATGCTTCCGATGTCTTCGGTACGGCTGTCGTTGTACGAAGTGCCGAAGCTCGCGACCAGGATTTCATTCTCTCCGATGCCGTCCTGGTTGAGCGGGTTGTCAGCGGAAGCGTCTCCGGTGTCCAGTCCGAAGTAGTCCGGAGAGGCGTGCTCTCCGGAAACGAGTTCCTTCTGGGCGTCGGTCAGCTCGTCCCACGCCGCTTTCGCCGCAGCGCACTGCTCGTCGGTGCTGTCCGTGCGCTCCTGAACGTAGATGGCGTCGATCTTCTGGGCGACCTGATCGGCCCGCGCCTGATCGCTTTGCGCAGCGTTCTGCGAGGTGCTGCTCTGGGATCCGCTTCCCGAGCATCCCGCGAGCGCGAAGCATGCGAGGGCCGCAGCGCAGAGCGCGGCAATTACAAGCATGCCCCTTCGTTTCGTTTTCTTGTGCATTGCTTCTTTCCCTTTCTCTTCAGCATCGTGCTGTCTGCAGAAACGGAAAGAGGAGAGGATGGACGGCTGCATGGGGTCCTGGCACGGTGCGCGAAGCCTCGTCGTCGTCGCTCCGGTATCGGAGGCCGCTCCGGTCCGACAGGCGGCTTCGAGTTGTCATCGGCTCCGCTCTGGCGGACGGCCCCGCTTTCGCACGCGGCTTCGAGCCACCAGCGGTTTCGTGCCGATGGGGACTCCGCTTCGACAGGCGGTCCCGCTTCGGAAGGGGCCTCCGCGCGGACGGCGGCTTCACTCACGACGGCGGGCTCGTTCCGGCAGCAGCTTCGCTCCCAACGGCGGTCTCGCTCTGGCAGCGGGCTCGGCACATGCGAGCGGCCTCATCGGCACACGTCGGAGGTTGCAGCGCTTCTGCAATCGTCGACGCGCTGGCGGGTGGCGATGCGCCGTGTATCGCGCCCCCTCTCGGCAATCGCGGCGATCGTTTCGGTCCCCACCGTGCCGGCTCCGCTTCGTGTTGCGCGTCAGCCGTTCCAGGTCGTACGTACTCCATGCGTTCAGCCAGGGTCTCGTGGCTTCCCGGTTTCTGCGCAGCGGGCAGGTCTCCTGACTCGCGGTTGCCGGTGCCGAGCACCGGATGCGCATGGCTGCCTTCCCGCTTTCGCAGTGACTGGACGCCGAAGGCGTCCGTAGCCGCACGCAGAACCGCTCACAGTGACGAGTTCGTTCGGGATTTCCACCCGATTCCCTTTTCATCGGCGAACCGACACCTGCTGCACCGTGCATTGTAGATGAGACGTTGCCAGCAGTCTACAAGCGAACCGAAAGCCTGCGCTTGATCTGGGAAACCACGAGAGATGGTTATCATCACACGCAGTGTTTGCGGGTTATATATCCCACATCGTCGTATTGTGCGTCCTACCGGACATGGACCTCGCATTCTGAAAGGCGAAAGCGCTTTGAGGGCGGGGTGGCGCGCTGGATGGTGCAAGCCGACGCTCTGAAGGAAGAGAGCCTGCTGGAGGGTGCAAGCTGATGCTCTGGAGAAAGGGGGCCCGCTGGAGGGTGCTGGAGGGTGCAGGCCGATGCTCTGAAGGAAGGTGGCGCGCTGGTCGGAAGGGGGCCCGCTGGTCGCAAGGCGAGCAAAATCGCTCGATTCGCATGACTGGCTGGCGAATATCCGTCCTGCCTATGGCTAAATCGGTATATTCATCCTAAAATTACAACCGGATTCCCCATTGTAACCAACATGTTTATTGCAATTTCGGAAAAAGTCACAAAGCCCTTGCGATGGAGAGTTCACTATGGTTTTAATGGGGTGACTTTTGAGCGCGCTGCGCTTTGGGGACGCACGAATGGGAACCACGCGCCGCCGCTCAACGGAAGGGTCCGCGCGCTGCAGCGGGGAGGCGGCTGCGCGGATCGATTCGATTGGAAAACGGCTTTGCGGCTGCGGACGCCACGCGGGAACGAATCGCCTGACGGCAGAACAAGCGCTGCCGTCAGGTTAGTCGTTCAACGTGGTTCCGCCGCCGGTGCGGTGAGGATCGTGCGCGGCGGTCCGGGGCGCACTCGATGTCGTGGCGGCGCAGGCTGCGCCTGGCAACGGGGGCTGGTTTCGGTCCGTTGCGGTCCGGGACGCACCTGAGGGCGGTCCCAAACGACGGAGGCAGTGTCGCGTGCGCATCCGGCGTCGGCTTCGCTGGCGAAGGGTGCGGCCTCGGATGCGCCTTCTTCGGGGCGCCATGGCTCGCATGCCGGCTCGCATGCTGAGCCGCATCGGCTTGCTCGCAAGGCGGTTTCGCTTCTCCAGTCGGGTTGGATACGGGAACAGGAGGATTCATCATGGACAAACCGGTCCAAACGCGGGCCACGCGTCCGCAACACGGTGGCGCCGGTCTGACGCGTCGTGGCTTCATGCAGGCCGCGACGGGCGTCGCGGCTGCGGCTGCGCTCGGCGGCATGTTCGGCTGCGCGCCGAAGACCATCGGGCAAGATCAGGCGTCCAAGAAGGCGTCCAAGACCGTCACCTGCGACGTCTTGGTCGTCGGCGGTGGCGGAGCGGGCGTCACCGCAGCCGCGAAGGCTGCCGAGGCGGGCGCGAACACCGTCCTCATCGAGAAGATGAGCTGGCTTGCGGGCTCCAGCTCGCTCGCCTTGGGCACGCTGTACGGTGCGGGCACCAAGCTGCAGCAGGCTGCCGGCATCGACGACAACTGGGAGGGCCTCTACGCGTACTTCCTCACGCGCGGCGGCGACAAGCTCGACGACGACATGCAGCGCTTCTGCGCGCAGCATTTCGGCGAGACGATCGACTGGCTGTACGAGGACATGGGCGTCGCCTTCAAGCCGACGCCGGCCAAGAAGGGTTCCGACACGGTCCCGCGCGGCCACAGCCTCGACCCCAACGCCAACGTGCTCCTGCAGACCATGTACGGCTACGCGAAGGACGAGGGCGTGACCTTCAACTTCGAGATGGCTGCCGAAAGCCTCATCGTCGAGGACGGCGCGGTCAAGGGCGTGCTCGCGCACCACGACGCCGAGACCTACGTCGAGTACCGTGCGAAGAAGACGATCATCGCCTCTGGCGGTTTCTGCCGCAACAAGGACATGATCGCCGAGTACATGCCCGACTACGACGGCGTCTACACCGAAGTCGGCGTGGGCTGCACGGGCGAGGGTCTGCAGATGGGTCTCGACATCGGCGCCGACTACATCGGCCACGGCGGAACGAACGGCATCCTTGCCTGCGCCGTTTCCGCTGGTCAGAGCAAGCTCATCAGCACCAAGGCCATGTGGGTCGATCCCGACGGCAAGCGCTTCAACAAAGAAGACGGCCAGACGCACGACATCTACTACCAGGTGGCGCACTTCAAGGGCCAGCACTTCTACGCCGTGTACGACCAGGCCATGGTCGACGCGCTCGATGACAGCCTGAAGCAGAGCTTCCAGCTGGGCATGGACCGCGGTCTGTTCACCAAGGGCGACACCGTCAAGGAGGCGGCCGAGCGGCTCGGGCTCGACGGCGATGCGGTGTCTGCGCAGCTCGACCAGTACAACGAGATGGCCGAGGCCGGCACCGACACGCAGTTCAACAAGGGCCAGGCCAACCTCAAGCCCATCACCCAGGCGCCGTTCTACGTGCTCACGATGGGCATCTGCACGCACGGCAGCTTCGGCGGCTACCACGTCAACACCGATTTCCAGGTGCTCGACAAGGCGGGCAAGCCGATTGAGAACCTGTACGCCGCCGGCGAGGTCTGCTGCGGGTCGTTCATCTACGACGACTACCCGGCAGGCGGCTGCGGCCTGAACTTCTCGTACACATCCGGACGCTTCGCCGGCACCAACGCGGCGAACGCGGCCCGCGCGTAAAGGGGGCGGAACACGATGACAGAGGAAAAGAAGGACGTTTCGACCGAGTCGGTTTCCGAATCGGCTCAGGCCGCATCCGAGCCCGCGAAGAAGAAAAAGGGCAAGAAGGGCAAGGTCGTCGCCATCGTCGTCGCGGTGATCGTGGTGCTGGGCATCGGCTTCAGCGTCTGGCATGAGCAGCCGAGCTTCTGCGCCGCCATCTGCCACACGCCGATGGACCCGTACTACACCACGTACGCATCCGGCAACGAGGACGCGCTCGGCAACCAACTGAACTCGACCGAGGCGAGCTCCATGATGTCGTACACGCATGGCGAAGCGGGCCTGACCTGCATGAGCTGCCATGTACCGACGCTGAGCGAGCAGGTCAGCGAGGGTGTGGCTTGGATTTCGGGCAACTACGAGGTTGCCGGCAAGAACGCCGACGGCAAGTACTACCTCGACTCGCGCACCATGGCCGACCTCACCGAGGCGCGCGGTGTCGACCAGTACCAGTTCTGCCAGAACAGCACGTGCCATGCCGACACGGCCGACAGCGAATCGCACCTCGCGGTGACTGAGTCGCTCGGCAGCCAGTACAACCCGCACAACACCACTCGTCACGGCGAGATCCCGTGCACCACGTGCCACAAGGCGCACACGCAGTCGGTGAACTTCTGCACCGAGTGCCATGCGTCCGCGCCGGTGCCCGATGGCTGGCTGACCATGCAGGAAGCCCAGGAGAAGGGCATCGTCGAGTACACGCCGGGCCAGTGGCTCGCTGCTGACGCCCAGTAAGGCGAACGCCGCGGCGCACGCCGCGGTGACAACCGAACAACCAGGGCGGCGATGAATTCCACCGCCTGAACCGAAGGCCGACAGGATGCACACCGCGTCCTGCCGGCCTTTCGCGTGCTTGCGCGCCGCGATTCGCTGCAGTGTGCAGCGCAGCTTGGGTTGGAGACGGCCCGGCAGCGCGGCAGATGATGCCCCGCTTCGGGACGGGCAGTTCCCCGGATGCGGGGGTTCGCCTTTCGGTGCTCTCGTTGAGAGGATGGCTCGTTCTGTCTCGTAATTTGACTCCCGTATTGACGTATCAACCGCCGTGTCGTTGGCGGACGATTCGCCTCGCCTCACTTCACCGTTGGCGGACAGACCGCATGCCAGCGTCCATGAAGTCGCGCGCGAATCAACGGTTCGGCGGCGTGTTGGTAAAGCTGGGGCAAACTCGAAGGCGGGAAGCGCCGTTCGCGCGGACGTTGTCGGTATGATGGGGCAGGAACAGGGCGGTTCGCACGCGGTCTCCCCGCTGCGGGCCCAATCGCGAGGAATCGAGGTAATGCCTGATGATAAAGCTCATCGCAAGCGACATGGACGGCACGCTGCTCGACGAGAACTCCGAGCTTCCCGCCGAGACTACCGGCATCGTCCGCCAGCTCTCCGACCGCGGCGTGCTCTTCGCTGTCGCAACCGGTCGCCGCTACGACACGGCATGCGCCTACTTCGGCGACCTGTCAGACTCCATCGACTTCGTCACATCGAACGGCGCGCAGGTCGTGAGCGCCGGCGAGGTCGTGGACCGCGAGGTGTTCCCGCGCGCGGCGCTGCGGCGCCTGCGCGGAGTGGTCGACCGGTTCGATACCCTTCATATAGCGCTGTTCGACCGCAAGCGGACGTTCTTCATCGACGATCCGTCGTGCTACTACGAGGAATTCGACAAAGACCTGCCCGAACCGCACGTCATCGGTTGGCCGGGTCCGGATGTCAACATCATCAAGGCGTCGCTGTTCTGCGCGGATTCGTCGGCGGTCATGGACATGACCTACATCCTGACGCGCGAACTGGGCGACCGCTTCGTGTTCGCGCCGTCGGGCAGCTGGTGGATCGACGTTCTGCAGGTCGGCGTGAACAAGGCGACGGGCCTGCGCGAACTGCTCGACCTGCACGGCATCGACCCGAGCGAAGTGCTCGCGTTCGGCGACTCGATGAACGACTACGACATGCTGCGGTCCGTCGGCGAAAGCTGCGCGGTGGCCAACGCGCGCCCGGCCATTCGCCAGATCGCCACGCGCACAATTGGGACGAACGCCGAACACGCGGTGCAGAAGGAGATGCGCCGTATCGCGGAAGGGCGGTAGCGTGTCAGGACGGCAAGCCGTCGGCAGGGCGCTAGCACAGCTGGACAACAGGCCGCCAGAAGGATAACAGGGCGGCGGATTGCGCAGCGCGCGGCTTCGGATATCGCGTGCTTGCAGCGGGCGGACCATCTCGCGAGGGAAGGATGCGCCGTGCGGCGTTCGGGCGGATGCTGCGCGGGCGCATCTCCCTCGAGCGTGGACTCCTCCCGTGGTGATGGGGGCGGTGCCGTGCGCTGACGCCGTCGAATCTCGGTGCAGGCGTCTCATCTGCGCGAACGCTGCTGAAATCGCTCCAAACCAGCACGGTTCGCCACGGTTCGTCACGGATGGGTCTCCTCCACAGCAGCCCCCTTGCTGATCGGGTTCATTTGCTATACTACGAATCCGATATCGCACGAGAAGGGGAGACAATGGTCGACGTTCCAAGCCCGGCAATCGCTGTCGTCGGGCGGCACAACTCTGGCAAGACCACGCTCATCGTCAAGCTCATCGCCGAGCTTGTCGCGCGAGGCCACGACGTCGGCAGCGTTAAGCACCACCATCACGGGGATTTCGACATCGACATCCCCGGCAAGGATTCTTATCGCCATCGCGAGGCCGGCGCATCCGAGACGGTCATCGCGTCGCCGAACAAGCTGGCCCGCATTAAGACGCTCACCGAGGAGATCGAGTGCTCGGACATCGTGAAGAGCATGCCCGGTCACGACGTCGTCATCGTGGAGGGCTACCGCAAGAGCGGCCTGCCCACGATCGAGATCATGCGCAAGGACAATCCCTCGGACATGAAGACCGCCGTCGTGTTCGGCAAGGGCGCCCGTTCGGGCGCGCCGCTCGGCACCGACTTCACGCAAGAGGGCCGCGGCGATCATTCGTACGCCGCCGAACTGGGCGAGAAGGCGTCCGAGCTCGAGGGCAAGATCCCGACGTCGGACACGGTGGCCGTGGTCACCGATATTCCCGAGGCCATCGAGGCGGCCGCCATCTACGGCATCCCCGCCATCGACCCCGATGACATCGCGGCGCTCGCGGACTTCGTGGAGGAGCGCTACCTGCGTCCGCGCATCACGGTTGTCATCCAGGCGGGCGGCGAAAGCCGGCGCATGGGCCGCAGCAAGGCGACGGTTCCGTTCGCGGGCCGCCCGCTCATCTGCCGGCTCGTCGAGCGACTGGCGCCGGTGGCCGACGATTTCGTCATCACGACGAATGAGCCCAATAACCTGGCGTTTCTGCATACTTCCTATCCGCAATACAACATCCACCTGGTGACGGATCTGTGCGACTACCGCGGAGCGCTGCCCGGTCTGTACACGGCGCTGCAGGCGGCGCGGTATCCTTACGTGGCGGTCGTGGCGTGCGACATGGTGTTCGCAAGCGCCAAGCTCGTCGTCGCGGAGTCGCTCGCCATGCAGGAGACCGGCGCCGACGTGGTGGTGCCGGTGAACAAGCACGGCTACGAGCCGTTCCACGCGCTGTACCGGCGCATGGCCTGCCTGCCGGTGGTGCGGGAATGCCTCGAGGCGGGCGACCGGCGCGCGCAGGCCATCTACGACAAGGTCAAGGTGCACGAGTTTCCGCAGGAGCAGGTGCTCAAGGCTGAGCCGATGGGCGGCTGCTTCATCAACGCGAACACGCCTCAGGAGCTCCACGCACTCGAAGAGGCGTTTCTGGAAGAATAGCCGAGGCTCTGGCTTTCGACGCTTCGGGCCGCAGCGTCCTTGCTCGCTGCGGCCGCGCGTTCGTGCGGGGCGCAAGGCGGGAAGGCGGCTTCTGTGCCGAACATCAACGATATCGTGCAGATAGCCGAGGCTCTGGAGAAGAGCCCGGTGCATGTGATCCAGGACCGGTGCGCGGCGGTGCGCAACCGCAACGCCACCTGCCGACGCTGCATCGACGTCTGCCCGAACAACGCCATCAAGATCGAACTCAACCAGCTGTCGCTGTCCGCGTCGCAGTGCACGGACTGCGGGCTGTGCACGGCGGTCTGCCCGACCGAGGCGCTCGAGCCCAAGCCGAACGACTACGAGCTGGCGACCGCGCTGGGCAAGTCGACCGTCGAAACCGGCGGCACCGCGATCATCGCCTGCGCGCGCATCGCGTCCAAGCATCAGGCCGACCCCAGCACGTACGCCGAGGTCCCGTGCCTGGGCCATGTCTACACGGCCATCCTCGTAGGGCTGGCGTCGCACGGCGCGAAGAGCATCCAGCTCGTCGACGGAAACTGCCGCACGTGCAAGTACCGCGCCATCGAAGGCGTGCTCGACGGCGTGGTGGCCGACGCCAACACGCTCATCGCCTCGTGCGGCGGCGCCGTTCGCGTCGAGCGCAGAACGGGATTTCCCGACGACGTGAAGCCCGAGGATACGAGCGGCCTGTACGGCTCCTCCCGTCGCGGCTTCTTCACGAGCGCCAAGGACGCGGCCAAGGACGCGGCGATGGCGGCCGCCCAGGTGACGATCGAGCAGGAGCTCGGCGTGCAGATGGAGCAGAAGAAGCAGATCGGCAGCCGGCTGCGCGTGGACAAGGCGGGCGCCCTGCCCAAGATCGCGGCGGTGCGCCATGACGCGGTCATCAACGCGATGGACGCCATCGGCGCGCCGGCGGTCGATTCGATCGACACGCAGCAGTTCGCAACCATCGACATCGACCTCACCCGCTGCAACGCGTGCGGCATGTGCGCCGTGTTCTGCCCGACGGGAGCCCTCAAGCGCGACGTCAGCAAGAAGCTCGGCGACCCGGTCAAGTACCTGGAGTTCTCCGCGAGCGACTGCATCAACTGCGACATGTGCGCCGACGTGTGCTGGCGCAAGTGCCTGACGGTTTCGACCACGGTGTCGATGGACGAGCTCTTCGACTTCGAGCCGCGGACCTTCGACATGAAGAACGTGAAGCGGCAGACGAAGACGTGGCTTGGCGGCGCGTAGGCGCGATGGCGGGGAAGAGAAGGGCCGGCACGCGGTCGCGCACGCAGGTGGGATCGCGTGCGGCGGCGGGCGAAAACCCGCGTTCGAAGGGGCGCTCGCGCGCAGCCGTAGGGCGCAGGCGCTCAGGCGCATCATCCCGGGCGAGCCGCGCCGGTGCGAAGACGCGCAACTCCAAAGGCGGCGGTGCGACCCGGAAGAGGGCTGGCACGCGGTCGAACGCTAGCACGCGCAGGCGCACGGCGTCTTCCGCGCGGCGATCGTCTGCGCGCAGGTGTACGGCGCACGCGTCGCGCAGTGGGCGGCGCCCCTCGCGACGATTCTCATTCAGGCGTTTCATCAGGCGCTATCCTGCTGTGATCATCGTGGCTGCGGCGGCGGTCGTGCTCTTCGGGTTCGCGGTGTCGACGGGTGAGACGCACGGCCGCGCGCTCGCGTCGCTGTCGTCGTCGGAGCGCGCGGTGGCAATATACCTGCACGACAAGGGACTCGACAACGTGCACGTCGCCGCCATCATGGGCAACATCCAGCAGGAATCGCGGTTCGACGCGACGAGCTCGACGAGCGTCGCGGCGGGGCTGTGCCAGTGGGGCCTCGGCGTCGACGGCGACCGTGGCGGCGCGCTCAAGCGCTGGGCGGCTTCGATTGGGCGCGATTGGAGCTGGGCGAGCACCCAGCTCGACTGGCTGTGGGCCGAGATGGCTCACGAGGGTCCGGCGGCGGATGCGGTGGGAACCGCGCGGGACGCCCACGGAAGCCTCGCAGCGTTCCTCGCATGCGACAGCGTCGACGACACGGGCAGCGGCAACGCCACGGCGTACTTCGAGCGCTGGATCGAAGGCGCCGGCACGCCGATGCTCACCAACCGCGTGGCCTACGCCCAGCGCTACCTGCAGGTTCTCGACGAGGCGTGGTAGGGAAGCGCCGCCCCGAGCCGGGCACGCGAAGCTCTCATGCGCTGCTCGGTCGGCGGCAACGAAAAGACCCGTTGCCGTGTGCCGCTCGGTCCGTCCGCTCCGCGACCTCGTTGCATCGGCGGCTCATTCGTTTCGCGACCGCGACAACAGCCCGTCCGCTCCGCGACCGTTGACGCGCCCGCTCTGTGCGCGTGCCCCGGAGTTTCCCGCAGAATCGTTGCGCCGTGCCGTTCTATGGTATACTGCCCATCCAGTGCTTTAGTGCAGTAGAGTGCTCGAGAATACGGCCCGACAGACGGTGTGGCCGCGCGGGCGCTCAGGGAGGCGCGGGCGCGCTGAGCGCGCGGCAGGGGAATGCCTCCTGCAACGGGAAGGAACGAACATGAAGAAACGGATGAAACTGCTGGTCACCGCTGTGGCGGTTCTGTCGATCGCGGTCTTCGCCCTCGCCGGGTGCTCGTCGCAGAGCGGCTCGTCCGCCTCGTCGAACAACGCCGGCTCCGGCGCCGCCGACTCCAAGACGCTCGTCGTGGGCTTCGACTCCGCGTACCCGCCGTACGGCTTCGTCGGCAACGACGGCACCTACACCGGCTTCGACCTCGACCTCGCGCAGGCCGTGTGCGACCGCAACGGCTGGACGTTCAAGGCCGAGCCGATCGACTGGGACGCCAAGGACTCGCTGCTCAACCAGGGCACGGTCAACTGCCTGTGGAACGGCTTCACCATGGAAGGTCGTGAGGGCAAGTACACGTTCTCCGAGCCCTACATGCTCAACGAGCAGGTCGTCGTCGTGAAGGCCAACAGCGGCATCTCCAACCTGTCCGACCTGGCCGGCAAGACCGTCATGACCCAGGTCGACTCCGCGGCGCTCGAAGTGCTCACCGAGCCCACGGCCGAGGGCGGCCAGGCCGACCTCACGGCGACGTTCGCGGGCGGCGCGGCGCAGACCATCGCCGACTACAACAACGCGTTCATGCAGATGCAGTCCGGCGTCGTCGACGCCGTCGCGTGCGACCTGTCCATCGCGCAGTACCAGATGGCGGCCAACCCCGGCACGTACATCATGCTCGACACGCCGCTGTCGCAGGAGCACTACGCCGTGGCGTTCAAGACGGGCGACACGGCAACGGCCGACGCCGTCACCGCCACGCTCAAGGAGCTCTACGAGGATGGCACCGTCGCGCAGCTGTGCGACAAGTACGCCGAGTACGGCATGTCGTATGACAACTGGGTTCTGAAATAAGCCCAGCTCACCTTAGGGGCCGTCGCCTTGCGCGGCGGTCTTCGCCAGCGTGCAACGCACCCGCACCTCACGCCGCAGCGCGGCATGGGGTGCTTTTTGCGACTGGCGGCGAAACGAAGGAGAAGCAGTGGAATTCGGGAAGATGATGAGCCTTCTGGGATCGGGATTCGTCCTGACCTCGCAGGTGTTCGTGATCACGCTCATCGGCGCGCTCCCTCTGGGGATCGTGGTCGCGCTCTGCCGCATGAGCCGGTTCAAGCCGCTCGCATGGCTGGCGCGGCTCTACATATCGTTCCTGCGCGGCACACCGCTCATGCTGCAGCTCATGGCGCTCATGTTCGGCCCGTATGCCCTGTTCAAGATGCAGGTCAGCGCGGATTGGAAGTTCTGGGCCTGCTACATCGGCTTCATCCTCAACTACGCCGCGTACTTCGCAGAGATCTACCGTAGCGGCATCCAGTCGATTCCGCGCGGCCAGTACGAGGCTGCCGAGGTGCTCGGCTACTCGCGCGGGCAGACGTTTTGCAAGATTGTGCTGCCCCAGGTGGTCAAGCGCATCATGCCCGCCATGGGCAACGAGGTGATCACGCTCGTCAAGGACACGTCGCTTGCGTTCGTGCTCGGCATCATGGAGATGTTCGCCCAGGCCAAGGCGCTCGCCGCGTCGCAGGTCTCGCTCATGCCGTACGTGCTGGCGGCGCTCATCTACTGGGCGTGCTGCCTGATCATCGAGTTCGCGCTCGGGCGCATCGAGAAGAAGATGGACTACTACCACGACTGATCGCGGTCGCACCTCGCGCTCGCCGTCTGCGGATGCCGTCCGTGGACGTGCGTGTTCGCGGACGTGCGTGCGATCAGGCGGCTTGAGGCGCCGGATGGCGGGGAAGGCTGTGTTGATATGACTCAGGAGAACAACGCGGACGCGCGCGAGATTCTCGTCGAGCTCGACCATGCGAAGAAAAGCTTCGGCGACACGGAGGTGCTCAAGGACCTGTCGCTGTCGGTCGGGCGCGGCGAGGTGCTCGCCATCATCGGCCCGTCCGGTGGCGGCAAGTCGACGCTTCTGCGCTGCTGCACGCTGCTCGAAACGCTCGATGCGGGCACGCTGCGCTACGGAGACATCGAGGTCGCGCACAACGACGCCGACGGCCGGGCGGTCTACGCCGACAAGGCGACGCTCGCATCCGCGCGGCGCCGCTTCGGGCTGGTGTTCCAGAACTTCAACCTGTTTCCGCACTACACGGTTATGAAGAATCTCATCGATGCGCCGATCAGCGTGTCGAAGATGCCCCGCGCCGAAGCGGAGGAGCGCGCCCGCAGGCTGCTCGCGCGCATGAATCTGCAGGACAAGGAGGACATGGTGCCCTGCGAGCTGTCCGGCGGCCAGCAGCAGCGCGTTGCCATCGCCCGCGCCCTCATGCAGAACCCCGACGTGCTGTTCTTCGACGAACCCACGAGCGCGCTCGATCCGGAGCTCACCAAGGGCGTCCTGCGCGTCATCCGCGACCTTGCCGAGGAGCACATGACCATGGTCATCGTCACGCACGAGATGAAGTTCGCGCGCGACGTGGCCGACCACGTCATCTTCATGGACGGTGGCGTCATCGTGGAGGAGGGCACGGCCGAAGACGTGTTCGACCGCCCGCAGCACGAGCGTACGCGCTCCTTCCTCAAGGGGAGCGAGTAGCGATGGCGAAGTCCTGGCTGTATCCGGACGAGGCGAAGACGGGCGTCACGACCCCGGCCGACGACGAGCGGGCGCGCGCGGCGGAAGCGGCGGGCGCGGTCGTGTTCTACGTCGTGCGCCATGGCGAAACGGAGTTCAACGAGCGCCACCTCGTGCAGGGCTGGTCGGATGCGCCGCTCACGAAGGCGGGGCGCGCTATCGCCAAGCAGGTGGGGGCCGGGCTTGCATCGGTCGACTTCGAGCGCGCGTACGCAAGCGACTTAGGCCGCGCTCAGGCGACGTGCGATCTGCTGCTGCGCTCGTGGGCGACGGCGCGTGCGGAATCCGCAGATGCAAGAGCGCAGGCGGCCGCGGGAGCGCCAGCGGATGCCGTGGACTCGCCGGCTGCCATGGGCGCCGATGCCGCCGGCGCGATGCCTGCGATCGTGCCCGACGCGCGGTTGCGCGAGTGGTGCTACGGCGACTTGGAGGGCCGCCCCGGCGAGCTCATGCGCGAGGTCTACCGGCGCGGTTTCGGCGCCGACCTGACGTTGGCCCAGCTCAACGACCGGCTGCCCGAGGTGGCGGAAGTGCTCGCGCAGTCCGACGCGACCGGCCGCGCGGAGCGCTTCGACGGCATCGCGCAACGACTGAAGTCGTTCTTCGCCGAGACGGGCGCAAGCCAGCTCGCCCGCGGCGGCGGCAACGTGCTCGTGGTCACGCATTCGTTCGCCATTAGGACCATCGTCTACCTCATCGACCCCGCGCGCGTGAACACGCCGCTGCGCTACGCCAACGCGGCCGTCACCCGCGTCGTCTACGATGGGAAGACGTTCTCGCTCATCGACATCGCGTCGACCACTTGGCTCGACCGCGCCCGCTAAGCGCCCGTCCGCACCGGCGGAAAGACGCCCGCGCGGACCGTTCGCGACCGCTGTGCCGCCGCAGCGCACGCCGTCGCGGAGTGGCGCGGGTCCTGCGCGCATTGTGGCGCGAGCCGCTTCATCTTCATCGGGCCGTTTCCCGTCGGGGCCATCCTCGCTAGGGAAGCGCCCGTTTCCTCACTGCGCCGGCGGGCGTTCCATGCAGCGTTCCACCAACGGGCAGCCGCGCGCCGTGCGTACGTCCACCAGATGGAACCCGAAATGCTCGTACAGCCTGCGCAGTTCGTCGGTGTATGTTTCCAGGTAGCAGGGGATGCCGTGGTCGTCAGCGTACGCCAGAAACGGCTCGATGAGCCGGCGAAACGCGCCCGACCCGCGTCGTGCGGGGTCCACGCCCAGCGCGTAGAAGTGGATGAAGTCGCGCCCCGCCGCGCGCTCCTCCTCCCAATCGAACACCGACACGGCACCGAGCGTGCGCTGCGCCGCCAGAAATCCCACTGTCTCCGAGGGGGTCAGAACGTCGCTCACGAACCGCGCCGTCGCGGCAGCCTCAATGTCGCCCCAGACCGCATCGCCCAGATCGCTCTTCAGGTACGCGCCCGCGCACGCCGCCTCGTCGGGCGTGGCCCACAGGCCCCGATACGGCGTCGCCGCCGCAAAGTCGTGCGCCATGATGCCCTGCGCCACCGCAAGCCGCCGTTGCGGGCTCGCGTCGTCTCCCAGACTGTCGAGCAGCACCTGAGTCCAACGCTCCTCGGTGAAGCAGGCGCCCATCATGCTCGCAAGGCGGTCGATGAGCGCATGGTCCGCGGGCGCAGGGCAGGTCAGTTCGGGCAGTTCCACGGCTTCGGACCCCCTTGTTCGGCAGCGAAAGAAACGCGAAGGTGACGCAATCGGTCGACTGTTACGCCCCGGTGACGGAACCGCGCAGCTTTGTTGCCGGTTTTCGATGCGCACCGTACGCGTGGTACTTTGTTTGTACCACAGATGCGCCTGATGAGGGGTGCATCGGAGGCATTCGCGCATCCCGATCGCTTGGATCGTCGAATACGTCCGGCCGAATGCGGCGCGCACATCGCGTCCGCGGTAAGGAGCATACATCATGAACGATTCGCAGTATCCCAACGGGACGGGGCGTCCCGAGCCGCCGTACGGGGCTCCCGTCTACGCGGCGCCCGCGCCCGAACCCGGCAGGGGCTCGCAGAACACCCACGCCAAGACGAAGCATCAGGGCGCGAAGACGTTCGGGACGGCGTTCGTCGGCGCCCTCGTCGCGTGCGTCCTGGCGCTCTCATGCTACGCGGCGCTCAACCCCTCCAAGAGCGGCTCGTCCAGCGCGGCGTCGGTCACGCTCGGCTCGTCGGAGTCCAGCGTGATCAACGCGTCCGACACCGGCGAGACGCTCGCCGAAGCCGTTGCGGCCAAGGCGCTTCCGTCGGTCGCCTGCATCTACGTCTACACCGACCAGCAGTCGTCCTACGGCTACTTCGGCACGAGCGCGTCGGGCGACTCGAACGAGCTCACGGAGTCCTCGCTCGGCAGCGGCGTCGTGCTGTCCTCCGACGGCTACATCCTGACCAACTACCACGTGGTCGAAGGGTCCGACGCCCTCAAGGTCAGCCTCGGCGGCGAAGAGTACGACGCGACCGTCGTCGGCACCGACGAGTCGAGCGACCTGGCCGTCATCAAAATCGACGCCACCGGCCTCACGCCCGCCGACATCGGCGACTCAGACAACCTGACCGTGGGCGAGTGGGTCATGACCATCGGCAGCCCGTTCGGCCTCGAGCAGTCCGTCGCAACCGGCGTCGTGTCCGCGACGAGCCGTTCGCAGATCGTCGATTCGTCCAGCTCGTCGGGCAGCGGCAACGGCTACGGGTACGGTTACGGCTCCAGCTCGAGCACGTCCTCGTCGCCGACCATCTACCCGAACATGATCCAGACTGACGCGGCCATCAACCCCGGCAACTCCGGCGGCGCGCTCGTCGACTCCAACGGCAAGGTCATCGGCATCAACACGCTGATCACCTCGTATTCGGGCAACTACTCCGGCGTCGGCTTCGCCATCCCCATCAACTACGCGATCAACATCGCCGAGCAGATCATCTCGGGTCAGACGCCCACGCACGCGGCGCTCGGCGTGTCGCTGACCACCATCAACTCCACGATGGCCCAGCGCTACGGCCTGGCCACCAGCTCGGGCGTGTACGTGTCGCGGGTTGCGTCGGGCTCGGGCGCCGAGGAGGCCGGCATCCAGGAAGGCGACATCATCACCGCCTTCGACGGCAAGGCCGTCACGTCCGCGAGCGACCTCCTGCTCGACGTGCGCGAGAAGAACGTGGGCGACACGGTCAAGGTGACGATCAACCGCGACGGCTCGACCCAGGACGTGGAGGTGACGCTCGGCTCCGACGGCACGACGTCGTCGACGCAGAGCTCGTCGACCTCGAGCCGCTCGGGCTCGGGCTCCGGCTCGTCGAGCGGTCTGGGCGGCATCTTCAGCCGCTAGCCTGCAACCGGGCTTGCGCACATACGGTCCCAACGGGGACGGAGGCGCTTCATGCGGCTTCGCCCCCGTTTTTCGTTTGAGGGCCGCGCGCGGCTCGGTCCGTAGGGGGTTTGCGAGACTTTGCAAAACCGGGCGCGCCCCTGTGTCGGGAGCCGGGGCAATCGGGTAAGATGGGAGTACTGCTCGAACCATCGAAAGGAACGACTCCATATGAGCGACGGGTACAAATACAAGCGCGTGCTGCTGAAGCTGTCCGGCGAGGCGCTGGCGGGCGATGTCGGGTACGGCATCGATCCCAAAGTTGTCGATGACCTGGCCGATCAGATCGGACAGGTCGTGCACGACGGCGTGCAGCTGGCGATCGTCGTCGGCGGAGGCAACATCTTCCGCGGCCTGGCGGGCTCGGCGGAGGGCATGGACCGCGCGCAGGCCGACTACATCGGCATGCTCGCCACGGTCATGAACGCGCTCGCCCTGCAGGACGCGTTCGAGCGCCACGGCATCTTCAGCCGCGTGCAGAGCGCCATCAACATGCAGGAGGTCTCGGAGCCCTACATCCGCCGTCGCGCCCTGCGCCACCTGGAGAAGGGCCGCGTCGTCATCCTGGCGGCCGGCACGGGCAACCCCTACTTCACCACCGACACCACGGCGGCCCTGCGCGCGTGCGAGCTCGACGTCGACGTGCTCATGAAGGCCACGAAGGTCGACGGCGTGTACGACAGCGACCCGGTGACCAACCCCGACGCCAAGCGCTTCGAGCGCATCAGCTACATGGAGGTGCTCAACCGCGGCCTGCACGTCATGGACGCCACGGCAACGTCTCTGTGCATGGACAACAACATGCCGATGATCGTCTTCGACCTGACCGAGCCGGGCAACATCGCCCGCGCTCTGCGCGGCGAGGCGGTCGGCACGACGGTCGAATAGGCTGCTGAGCGGGGATAACCGCCACGGGCCGCCGAGCGGCCCTCACGATGAGGACAAGCGCCGCGGCGCTTTGCGAGGAAGGAGACCGGAATGGTCGACGATATCATGCTGGAGGCGGAGGAGCGCATGAACGGGGCCATCGACTCGCTCGAGACCGCGTTCGCCAGCGTCCGCACGGGCCGCGCCAACGCGATGGTCCTGGACAAGATCAAGGTCGAGTACTACGGGGTCATGACGCCGATCAACCAGATCGCGGGCATCAAATCGCCCGATGCGCACATGCTCGTCATCGAGCCGTGGGACAAGGGCGTGCTGCACAGCATCGAGCACGCCATCCTCGAGAGCAACCTGGGCGTCACGCCCAACAACGACGGCTCGGTCATCCGCCTGCCGTTCCCGTCTCTGACCGAGGAGCGCCGCCGCGAGCTGGTCAAGCAGTGCAAGGGCTACGCCGAGGAGGCGCGCGTCGCCGTGCGTCGTGCGCGCCAGGAGGCCAACGCCGCCATCGACAAGGAGAAGAAGGACGAGGGCCTGCCCGAGGACGACGCCAAGCGTGCGCAGGGCGAGGTCCAGAAGCTGACCGACTCCTACATCGCCAAGGTCGACGCTGCGTTCAAGAAAAAAGAAGCCGAAGTCATGGAGATCTAGTGCTGCACAAACCGCTTGACATCATCTTTCCGGATCCGCCTGCGGGGCTCGACCCGCGCACGCTCGATCCTGCGCGCGTGCCCGAGCACGTGGCCGTCATCATGGACGGCAACGGGCGCTGGGCCAAGAAGCGCGCGCTGAATCGGCTCAACGGGCACAAGGCCGGCATCGAGGCGGTTCGCGAGACCATCCGCTGCGCGTCCGACGTGGGCGTGCGCTACCTGACCATCTACTCGTTCTCCACGGAGAACTGGAAGCGCCCGACCGACGAGGTCGACGGGCTCATGAACCTGTTCGCCAAGACCATGCTGGCCGAAGTGGACGGGCTCGACGAGGAGAACGTGCGGGTCATGACCATCGGGCGCGTCGACGCGCTGCCCGAGAAGACCCGCGACGCGTTTGCGCGGGCGTGGGACCAGACCAAGGGCAACACCGGCATGACGCTCGTCGTGGCCGTGAACTACGGCGGCCGCAACGAGCTGGTCGATGCGGCCCAGGCGCTGGTGGACGAGGCCATCGCGGCCTCGGCGGCCGGCATGACCGTGCCGCGCGTCGACGCCGCCGCGATCGAGCGTCACCTGACGACGGCCGGCATCCCCGACCCCGACCTGCTCATCCGCACGAGCGGCGAGATGCGCATCTCCAACTTCCTGCTCTGGCAGATCGCCTACGCCGAGTTCGTGGTGAGCGACGTGCTGTGGCCCGATTTCGACCGGTACGAGTTCTTGCGGGCGTTGCTCGAATACCAGGGCCGCAACCGCAGATTCGGGGCGGTGCAGTGATGAGCGACGAGAGCAACCAGTCGGAAACCGCGCCCGAGCGGGAAGGCGCGCAGCCTGCAGCCGAGCGGTCGAGCGCACCGGCGCAGCCAAACGCTTGCGCGCAGGCGTCTGTATCCGCGTCGGGGCGGCAATCCCGCGGTGGGGAAGGCGGGCCTGCCACCGGCGGCGCTGCGC
>CAIFEB010000028.1 GCA_903789375.1 uncultured Eggerthellaceae bacterium
GCGCGGATCCAACCGCGCCTACGTCGTGTTCGTCCTGTTCGCGATCTTCGCGGTCTTCATCTTCATCCGCCTGTTCTATCTGCAGGTCATTGTGGCTCCGCAGTACACGGCGCAGGCCACGGCGTCGCACACGGTCACGGTGACCGAGGAGCCGCGCCGCGGGACCATCTACGACCGCAACGGCAACGTGCTCGCCATCAGCGTCGATGCGACCACCATCTACGCGAACCCGTCCGAGATTACCGACCCCGAAGGCACGGCCGCGCAGATTGCGTCGGTCCTCGGCGGCTCGGCGAGCGACTATCTGTCCAAGCTGCAGGCACAGAGCGGTTCGACGTTCACCTACATCAAGCAGAAGGCCGACGTCGACGTGGCCCAGCAGCTGAAGAGTCTCAACCTGACCGGCATCTACTTCCTGTCCGACACGCGCCGCGAGTACCCCTACGGCGAAATCGGCGGGCAGATCATCGGCGCCTGCAACATCGAGGTTGACCAGGAGGCCGGCCGCGAGTACTACTCCGGCATCACCGGCTTGGAGTACTACTACAACGACGTGCTGTCCGGCACGCCAGGCTACTACGAGGCCGAGGTCGGCGCCGACGGCACGCCCATCGCCGGCGGCCTGCACGAGTCGCAGCCGGCCGTGCAGGGCCAAGACATCGTCATCTCCATCGACATCGACTTCCAGCAGGCGCTCGAGGAGAGCCTGAAGGCGGGGCTGGAGAAGCTCGGCGTGAACTCGGGCACGTCGGTCGTCATGGACGGCAGCACGGGCGAGATCTACGCGGCGGCGTCGCTTCCGCTGTTCAACCCGGCCGACCGCTCCACCGTCGAAGAGGGCGCGACGTCGCTCAAGGCGGTGTCGAACCTGTTCGAGCCAGGGTCGATTTTCAAGACGGTGTCGGCCATGAGCATCCTGGAGACCAACACGATGGGCCCCGACGACACCATCTTCTGCCCGGCGTCAATCACGGCCGACGGCTACACGATCTCGGACGCCCACGAGCGCGCCGACGCCACGTACTCGCTGCGCCAGATCATCGACCAGTCGTCCAACGTGGGCATCTCGCTGTCCACGGAGAAGATGGGCTTCGAGGAGCTGTACAACCACATCCTCACGTACAACCTCAACTCGCTCACGGGCATCGACTACCCGGGCGAGCAGCTGGGCTACCTGTTGCCGTTCGACAGCTGGTCGCGCGTGACCGGCTACAACGTGAGCTTCGGCCAGGGCATTTCGGTCAACGCGATGCAGATGGTGCGGTTCTACGGGGCCCTTGTGAACGACGGCGTCGAGTGCACCCCGCACTTCCTCATCCGCATGCCCGAGTCCAACACGGTGCCCACCTACGACACGGTCGACGTGGTGGACAACAAGGACGCCATCCCGCAGATGACGAGCATGCTCAAGACGGTCGTCACCGACGGCACGGGCACGGGCGCGGCCATTTCGGGCTACAACGTGGCGGGCAAGACCTCCACGGCGCAGATCTACGACGAGACCAACGGCGGCTACCGCCAGGGCGTGTACAACCTGTGCTTCACCGGGTTCATCGCCGACTCAAACAGCAAGCTCGTATGTTTTGTCGGTGCAGACGAGGTGGCCTCCAACTCGACGGTGACCCCTATATTTAAAGATATAATGACCGAAGCTGTTTCCCGCTACAACATTACGTCCAAGTGAGGTTCGTATATGGAAAAGACCTGTTCAGAGCTTTGCGAAGGGCTTGACTGCACGATTATCGGCGACGGTGGCGAACCGGTTCGGGGCCTCGCCTACCGCTCCGACGCGGTCAAACCCGGCGATATGTTCTTCTGCATCGTCGGCCTGAAGGTGGACGGCCACTCGTTCGCCCAAGACGCCATCGACCACGGCGCGAAGTTCATCGTAGTCGAGCGCAAGCTGTACCTGGCGGATGCGACCGACGTGACCGAGGTCGTGGTCAAGGACTCGCGCAAGGCCATGGCGCAAGTGGCGGCCAACTTCTACGGCGACCCCTCGAAGGCGTTCTCGCTCGTGGGCGTTACCGGCACCAACGGCAAGACCACGACCACCTACCTGGTCGAGCAGATCGCCCGCGCCGCGGGCAAGCGCACCGGCGTCATCGGCACCGTCGGCATCGAGATTGCGGGCGAGCGGCAGCACGCCGAGCACACCACGCCCGAGTCGCCCGACCTGCAGAAGACGCTCGCGAGCATGCGCGAGGCGGGCTGCGACGTCGTGGCCATGGAGGTGAGCTCGCACGCGCTCGACCTGAAGCGCACGTGGGGCACGCGCTTCGCGGTCACCGCGTTCACCAACCTCACGCAGGACCACCTGGACTACCATCACACGTTCGAGGCCTACTTCGAGGCCAAGGCGCGCCTGTTCTCCAAGGACTATCCGGCCAAGCGCGTCATCTGCATCGACGACAAGTGGGGCCGCGAGCTTCTGCGCCGCTGCACCGCCGCCGACGACGACGTCATCACCACCGGTTTCGACCCCACGGCGCAGATCCATCCCGTCGACGTGGAGCTCGAGCCCACCCACACCACCGTCACGCTGTCCGTGCGCGGTCACGAGGTGGCGTTCGACTACCCGCTCGTCGGCCGGTTCAACGTGTCCAACATCATGACGGCTTTCGGCTGCGGCATGTCGCTCGGCATCCCCGAGGGAACCATCGTCGACGCGCTGCGCCAGGCGCCGCAGGTGCCGGGCCGTCTCGAACGCATCCACACGCCGCACGACGGCGGGGTTGCGGTGTTCGTCGACTACGCGCACACGCCCGACGCCCTGAAGAAGGCCATCGCGTCCATCAAGGCGCTGTCGAAGGGCCGCACGATCGTCGTGTTCGGCTGCGGCGGCAACCGCGACAAGACAAAGCGCTCCATCATGGGCGGCATCTCGCTTGACGCCGACTTCGCCGTCGTCACGTCGGACAACCCGCGCCACGAGGATCCGCTCGCCATCATCGACGACATCGTGTCGGGCATGGCCGACGGCAAAGACCGCTACGTGGTCGAGCCCGACCGCCGGCGCGCCATCGCCTGCGCCATCGCGCACGCCAACCCCGGCGACTGCATCCTGGTCGCGGGCAAGGGCCACGAGGACTACCAGCTGGTCGGGGACGAGGTGCGCTCGTTCGACGACCGCAAGGTGTCCGCCGAGGAGCTCGAGCGCGCGTTCGGTCAGGACGCGTCGGACAACTAACGCGCGGGGGAAGGCGCATGGAACTTTCAGCAGAGCAGATACTGCACGCGGTATACGGCCGCTACCTGGTCGAACCGCGTGACGCCGGCGCGCTTGCGCGCGGCATCACCTGGGACTCGCGCGAGATCACGCCTGAGTGCCTGTACGTGGCGCTCCCCGGGGCGCGCGTCGACGGCGCGTCCTTCGTGGCGTCAGCCGTGGCGGACGGGGCGGCGGGAGCCATCGTCGAGCACGACCTTGACGACGCGGCGCTCAGCGCCGCGCGCGATGCGGGCGCCTTCGTCGTCCTGGTGGACGACGCGGCGGAAAGCGTCACCAACCTGGCGCGCGCATGGCGGTCCCACCTGAGCGGGCGCGTCATCGGCATCACCGGCTCCACCGGCAAGACCACCACCAAGAATCTTGTGCGCGACGTGCTGGCCACGTCGTTCAGCACGGTGGCCACCAAGGCCAACCAGAACAACGAGCTGGGCGTTCCGCGCACGGTGCTCAACGCCGCCTCCGACACCGAGGCGGTCGTCGTGGAAATCGGCATGCGCGGCGCGGGCCAGATCACAAGCCTGTGCACGTTCGTGCAGCCGCAGTGGGGCCTCATCACCAACGTCGGCGAGAGCCACATCGAGCTTCTGGGCAGCCGCGAAAACATCGCGCACGCCAAGTCCGAGATGTTTTCCGCTCTGCCCGACGAGACGGGCGTCGCGTTCGTCAACGCCGCCGACGACTTCGCGCCGATGACGGTGTCGTACGCGCAGCTCGCCGAGCGCCATGTCGCCTGCGTGCTGTTCGACGGCACGCCCGATGCGGCGGAGCACATCGCGCGCTTCACGGCGCAGCGCGACCGCTGCCCGGCCGTGTGGGCCGAAGACATCGCGCTCGACGACACCGGCCGTCCGAGCTTCACGCTGTGTGCGTCCGGGTTCGGGGCGTTCGGCCAGACCGACGACGTCGTGCGCGCCGTGTGCGCGCTCGAGCTGCGCGGAGTGCACAACGTGTCCAACGCATGCTCGGCTGCGGCCGTGGGCTACGCGGCGGGCATCCCGCTCGTGGACTGCGCCCGCGCGCTCAAGGCTGCCCGCCCCGAAAGCGGCAGGCAGAGCATCGTCGCCACCGAGAGCGGCATCACCGTCATCGACGACGCGTACAACGCCAACCCCGACTCCATGCGCGCGGCGCTCTCAACGCTGTCGGCGCTGTCGGTGTCGGGCAAGCGCGTCGCCGTTCTGGGCGACATGGGCGAGCTCGGGTCGTTCGCGGAGGACTGCCACCGGCGCGTGGGCGCCTACGCCGCCAAACATGCCGACGTGCTCGTGTGCGTGGGCGACCTCGCACGGTCCATCGCCGACGCGGCGCGCGAGGCGGGCATGCCCGCAGAGCGCGTGCACGCGTTCGACACGTGCGACGAGGCGCTCGCATTTCTGAAGAAGACGCTCGTTTCGGGCGACGCGGTGCTGGTCAAGGCCTCACATTTCATGGAGTTCGGTCGCATCGTCGAGGGATTGGTTCGCTAACATGCTTTCGATTCTGTTCTCGCACTATCCGACGTTTCTGATCTTTCTGGCGGTGTTCGTGTCCGTCGTGTTCACGATGCTGTTCATGCCGCCGTGGATCAAGTTCCTCAAATCGAGCCACATCGGCCAAGAGGTGCGCGCCGACGGTCCGAAGACCCACCTGGTCAAGCAGGGCACGCCCACGATGGGCGGCGTCATGATGCTTCTGGCCGTGGCGCTGTCAATCATCCTGGTGGGCTATCCGTCGCCCGAGACGTACGCGCTGCTCGTGGCCACGCTTCTGGCCGGCGTCCTCGGACTGATCGACGACAGCGCGAAGGTCGTGCACAAGCGCTCGCTCGGTCTCACGCCGCACGCCAAGCTCATCGGCCAGTTCGCCATCGCCATCGTGTTCGTGCTCGTGGCGGTCAACTGGCTCGGCATCGATCCCACGGTCGACATCCCGTTCATCGCGGTGCTCGACCTGGGCGTGTGGACCACGGTCGTGCCCATCGGACAGGGCATCGCCATCCCGTGGCTCTATCTCGTCATCATCTCGATTCTGCTCGTGGGCATGTGCAACGCCGTGAACCTCACCGACGGCCTCGACGGCCTGGCGGCGGGCACGGTCATGGTCGTCATGATCGTCATGGCCGCCATCGCGTACCGCTCCGACATGCTCGAGCCGGGCATCCTCGCCGGCGCCATCGCGGGCGCGTGCATCGGCTTTCTGTGGTTCAACGCCTATCCGGCGAACATCTTCATGGGCGACACCGGGTCGCTCGCCTTGGGCATGGCGCTCGGCTGCCTGGCCGTGGTCACCAAGACCGAGTTCGTCGTCATCATCATCGGCGGCCTGTTCGTGTGCGAGGCGCTGTCGGTGATGATCCAGGTGGCGCATTACAAGCGCACCGGGCGCCGCGTGTTCCTCATGGCGCCGCTGCACCATCACTTCGAGAAGAAGGGGTGGAGCGAGACGAAGGTGGTCGTGCGCTTCTGGATCATCTCCGGCATGTTCGCGGGCGCCGGATTCGTTCTGTATTTCGCCGAGTCGATCATCGGGGTGGCATAACGCATGGCAGATGAAGTCAAGCTGATGGCGGACCGCAAGCACGCGCCGGAGCACCTGGGTCGCGTGCTCGTGCTGGGCCTGGGCAAAAGCGGACGCGCGGCGGCGCGGTATTGCGCGGGCCTTCTGGGAACGCGCGTCGATTCGCTTTCCATCGCAGCCGGTGCCGAAAACGAGGCGGCGCACGCGTTCGTCGACGAGATCGCGCGCGACGGCGTGAGCGTCGCGTACGGCGACGACGGGGCCAAGCAGCTCGCAGCGGGTGCGGACGTGCCGTTCGACTGCTGCATCGCGAGCCCCGGCATCCCGTTCTGGGCGCCGCTCTACGTCGACGGCAAGGCGGCATCGCGCGAGCTCATGAGCGAGGTCGAGTTCGCCTGGCGCGAGAGCGCGGCCGACAGCACCTGGGTGGCCATCACCGGCACCAACGGCAAGACCACGACGACCGCGTGCTGCGCGGCGCTTCTGCGCCAGGCGGGCATGAACGCGCGTGCCGTCGGCAACATCGGCGACACGTGCCTCGACGCCGTGGCCGCCGCCGACACGGACGTGTACGTGGCCGAGGTGTCGTCGTACCAGCTGGCGTCCACCATCGACTTCGCGCCGAACGTCGCGGTGCTGCTCAACATCACGCCCGACCACGTGCACTGGCATCGCACGCTCGAGGCGTACCGCGACGCCAAGTTCAAGATCCTGGCTAACCTGCCGAAGACGCCGGGCGCGGTCGCCGTGCTCGACGCCACCAACGACGTCGTGCGCGAGCGCGTCCGCGCGCTCAAGGCGCTCTCGCCCGAAGAGCGCGGGTTCGCCTACATTCCGCTGGGGACGAAGGCCGGCATCGAGGGCGACATGCGCGCGGCATGCGGCGCCGACAACGCGGCGTTTTTGGATGTGGACGGCAAGCTGCACATCGCGTTCGACGGACGCGACCACGTGCTGTGCGCCGCGGCGGACCTTCAGATAAAGGGCGCCCACAACGTCTCCAACGCGCTCGCGGCATCGGCGGCGGCTGTCGCGCTCGGCGCTCCCGACGCGGCGATCGTCGAGGTACTTCGCGCGTTCAAGCCGCTCGAGCACCGCATCGAGCCGTGCGGCACGGTCGCGGGCGTGCGCTGCTACAACGACTCCAAGGCCACGAACGTCGACGCGACGCTCAAAGCCTTGGCTGCGTTCCCCGAAACGCGCCCCGTCGTGCTCCTCGGCGGCGACGACAAGGGAACCGATCTGTCCGCCCTGGTGGCGGCAGCGCATCGTCATGTGCGGGCGGTCGTGTGCTTCGGCGCGGCGGGCGAGCGCTTCGAGCGTGCGTTCGCGGATGCGGCGGATGCGGCTCCGGCCGACTTCAAGGTCGTGCGCGCCGGCGGCATGGAAAGCGCGCTCGACGCGGCGCTCGGCATGGCGCAGGCGGGCGAGGTCGTCCTGCTGTCGCCGGCGTGCGCGTCGTTCGACGAGTTCTCCTGCTTCGAAGAGCGCGGCGACGTGTTCAAGCGCCTCGTGGCCGAGCGTGCGCGCACGCTCGGAGCGTAGGTGCCGATGGCGCGCGGCACAGGCGGCATGTCCGCCGAGATCCAAGGTCCCCGCATCGTCCTGCTGCTCTCGACGCTTGCGCTGACGCTCATCGGCTTCGTGATGATCTACTCGGCGTCGACGGTGTCGGCGCTTGTAGAGGACTCGAGCGCGGCGAGCTACCTGTTCGACCAGATCAAGTTCGCCGTTCTGGGGTTCATCGTGGCGGCGGTCATCGTGCGGTTCTTCCCCTACGACACCTGGACCGGCGTCGTCTTGTGGGGGTACTGGGGCATCTGCCTGCTCATGCTTCTGCTGACGGCGGTCGTCGGCACCTCGGCGCTCGGCGCCCAGCGCTGGCTCGTCTTGGGGCCGATAAGCCTGCAGCCGTCGGAGTTCGCGAAAATAGCCATCGTCGTCATGCTGGCGAAGCTGCTCGCCGACCGCCGCAGCGGCGCCTTGGGCGAAACGCAGTTCCTCAAGATGTGCGTGCTCGTCGTGGTTCTCCCGACCGGGCTTATCCTTCTCACGCAGTCCGACCTGGGCACCACGCTCATCATCGGCGTGGGGCTTGTGGCCGTGCTGTTCTTGGGCGAGGTTGACATGCGAGGAATCCTCGTCGTCATCGGCGTCTGCTTTCTGCTCGCGCTGTTCTCGACGGTGTTCTCGAGCTACCGCTCCAACCGCTGGCTGTTCATCAACCCCTGGAACGACGGCAACAACGGAAACGGCCTGGGCTACCAGCTCGTGCATTCGTACTACGCATTCTCCGAAGGCGGCATCTTCGGGTCAGGCCTGGGCAACTCTCGCGAGAAGTACCTGTACCTGCCCGAATCCGAGACCGACTTCATCTTCTCGATCATCGGCGAGGAGCTGGGCATGGTCGGTGCGCTGCTCGTCGTCGCGCTGTTCCTCGCGTTTCTGTGGGCGGGCCTGCGCATCGCGCGCTACGCCGCCGACAGCTTCGGGACGATGGTTGCCGGCTCGCTTGCGGCCATGATCGTGGCGCAGGCGTTTCTGAACATCGGCTGCGTCATCGGCATCCTGCCCACCACGGGCAAGCCGCTGCCGTTCATCTCGTCGGGGGGATCGTCGCTCATCGCGACGTTCATGATGGTCGCGCTCATCCTGTCGGTCTCCAACGAGTCCTCGTCGAGCGTGTACCAGCACCGGCGCGACAACCTGCGCGTCGTGCGCGCCAACGGCGACGACCGCGGGGAATGGGAGGCGGACGGGCGCCGTTCGTCGCGTTCGCACTCCAGGGGGAACGTCGTGTCGGTCGATCCGCGCCGCGACGACGGCATGCGTTCCGGTCGTGCGGGCGGATTCGACGGCGGCAGCGCGGGCGACAGGCGCACACGTGCGGATGCGCGCACGCGCACGAAGAGAAGTTCGCTGGTGGACGGATTCCCCAGTGGCGATACGAGGTGGCGATAACATGCGAGTCGTGCTTTCCGGCGGGGGAACCGCCGGCCATATCAATCCGGCGCTCGCGCTGGCCGACGTGCTCCGGGAGCGGGGCGACGAGGTGCTCTACGCGGGAACGCCGACGGGTGTTGAGGCTCGTCTCGTGCGCGAGGCGGGTATCCCCTTCACACCGTTCGAGGCGCAGGGGTTCAACCGCAACCATCCGACGACCCTGTTCAAGGGCGTGGCCAAGATCGAGAAGAGCACGCGCGCTGCCGTTCGGTGGTACGACCAGATCCATCCCGACGTCACCGTGTGCTTCGGCGGCTACGTGTGCATCCCCGTGGGGCGCGCGTCGGTCAAGCGCGGTGTGCCTTTGGTGGTGCACGAGCAGAACTCGGTCATGGGCATGGCCAACAAGTACCTGTCCAAGCACGCCTCGCGCGTGTGCCTGACCTACCAGCACGCGGCGAGCGCGCTCGAGCATCCCGAACGCGCCATCGTCACCGGAAACCCCGTGCGCGCATCGGTGTTCAAGGCCACGCGCGAAGAGGGCAGGCGCATGCTCGGCGTTCCCGATGACGCCGTCATGCTGCTCGTGTTCGGCGGCAGTCTGGGCGCGCGCCACATCAACCAGGCCATGGTCGACCTCAAGGACAAGCTTCTGGCCAAACCCGACCTGTACATCGTGCACGTGACTGGCCCCAAGGAGCTCGACACGGTGACCGAGCAGCTCGCGCTCACGCCCGAGCAGCGGAAACGCTGGCTTCTGTTCGGCTACCAGAACCAGATGGGCGCCTGCGAGGCCGCGGCCGACGCCATCGTGTCGCGTGCGGGCGCCACATCGCTCGCCGAGATCTCGGCCCGCGCCATCCCGGCCCTGCTCGTGCCGTTCCCGTATGCCACCGAGGACCATCAGACCACGAACGCCCGCGCCTACGTGGACGCCGGCTGCGCGTACATGATCGCCGATGACAAGGTGGAGACGCCCGAGTTCGAGAAGCTCCTGCGCCAGCTCGTCGAGGACGAGTCGGTGCGGCGCGGCATGACCGAGCGCGCGCACGAGCAGAAGACCCGCGACGCAGCCCGGCTGCTCGCCGACCAGGTGGATGCCGCCGCGGCCGAGGGCAAACGGTAGGGAAGGGCCTGCGCCCGCAGCGCCGCTCGCGCCTGCGCCCGCCGCACTCGTTCGCTTCCGTCCGCTCGCGCTTATACGGTGGAACCTGACCGCTCGCTTTGGGGCAGCCGGTGCCGGGCGACTATAATCGGGCGCACGGCAAATTACAGAGCGCATAGCGCAAAGCGAGAGCAGGGAAGCTCAATGCAAGACAGGAACATCCATTCGGTCCACTTCATCGGCATCGGCGGCGTCGGCATGAGCGGCATCGCGCAGGTGGCGCACGACCAGGGCATGGTCGTCACCGGCTCGGACATGAAGGAGAGCCGCTACACCAAGCAGCTGCGCGACAACGGCATCGAGGTGCATATCGGGCAGCGCCCCGAGAACATCCCCGGCACCGGGCGCGACGACGGTCCCGACGTGGTCGTCGTCACCACGGCCGTGCTCGACAACAACCCCGAGCTCATTGCCGCGCGCGAACGCGGCCTTAAGGTGTGGCATCGCGCGCAGATGCTCGCATACCTGGGTGTGGGGCTCGAGACGCTGGCCGTGGCCGGCACGCACGGCAAGACCACGACGTCGTCCATGCTCGCCAGCGTCCTCGACGCGATGGACGATTCCCCGACGTTCCTCATCGGAGGCATCGTGCGCGCCTACGGTACCAACGCGCATTCCGGCACTGGCCGCCATTACGTGGTCGAGGCCGACGAGTCCGACAAGTCGTTCACGTACCTGTCCCCGCGCGCCGTGCTCATCACCAACGTCGAGGCGGACCACCTCGACCACTACCGCGACCTGACCGAGATTCGCGAGAAGTTCAAGACGTTCATCGGATCGGTCCCCGCAGATGGCGGCTTCGCCATCGTGTGCGGCGAGGACCCCAAGCTCGTCGAGCTCGCGCGCGCGACGGGACGCGAGGTGCTCACCTACGGCTTCTCCGATGATTTCGACATCACCATCACGGCCTATAAGCCCCACGGCATCGGCAGTGACTTCTCCGTGCGCTTCCCCGACGGCACGACGGTCGATTCGTGCGTGCCGCAGAACCCCGGCCGCCACAATGTCCTCAACGCGACGGGCGTGTTCGGCATGATCTGGCGTCTGGGCCTGTCGGTTGCCGACGCGGCGTCGGCCATGCGCAGCTTCGGCGGCGTGAAGCGGCGCTTCGATCTGGTGGGCGAAGCCGACGGCGTCACCGTGGTCGACGACTACGCGCACCATCCCACTGAAATCAAGGCGACCATCACCGCAGCTGCGGGTCTGGGCTACCAGCACGTCCACGTGCTGTTCCAGCCGCACCGCTATTCGCGCGCGCCGCTGTTCACCGAGGTGCTGCACGATGAGTTCGGCTCGGCGTTCGACAGCGCCGACACCGTGACGTTCATGGACGTGTACTCGGCGGGCGAGGCACCGGTTCCCGGCGTGAGCGGCAAGACGTTTTTGAACGTGCTGCTCGACCACGAGGGCCATCCCGCGTGCGAGTACGTGCCCCATCGCATCGACACGGTTCCGGCCCTGCTCGCCAAGGTGCAGCCGGGCGATTTGGTCATCACCATGGGCGCGGGCGACGTGACCGCCGTCGGCCCCGAGCTTGTCGACGCGCTGCGCGCACGCGAGGCGGCGCGCGGGAAGAACGCGTAACGTGACCGCTCGGCATACGTCGAGGCTGCAGGCCCTGCTCGTCAGCGATGACTTCGAGGGGGACGTGTACCCGCACGAGCCTTTGGCGCGTCACACCACCTACCGCATCGGCGGGCCGGCGCGGTTCTTCGTCCGCGTTGACACGCTCAGCGCGCTCGAGCAGCTCATCGCAGCCTGCGCCGCCCAGGGCGTGCCCTGGACCGTCCTGGGGCGAGGGAGCAACGTGCTCGTCGCCGACCGCGGCTACGACGGCGTCGTCATCAACCTGGGGCGCGACTTCCGTCGGCACCGGCTGGTCGAGGAATCGAACACCATCGTCGCCGGTGCGGGCTGCTCGCTGTCCGTCGTCGTGCAGGAGGCGTTTCGCCGCTCGCTCGCCGGCATGGAGTTCGCGGTGGGAACGCCGGGCTCGCTCGGCGGCGCCCTGCGCATGAACGCCGGAACCGCGACCGACTGGATCGGCCAGCGCGTCGCGTCGGTTACCGTGCTCGAGCCCGATGGCACGCTGGTCCGCCGTCGCGGCGACGAGGTCGAATGGGGCTACCGGCACACCAGCTTCGCGCCGGACGAGGTCATCCTCGAATGCGAGCTTTCGGTAAAGCCTGCGGACCCGTTTTTCATCCGCGGTAAAATGGAGGCGCTGGTTCGGCGGCGCAAGGGCTCGCAGCCGCTTGGCGCCCGCTGCTGCGGCAGCGTGTTCAAGAATCCCGAGGGCAAATCGGCGGCGCAGCTCATCGAAGCGTGCGGTCTCAAGGGAACGGTCGCGGGCGATGCCCAGATTTCGCCGGTCCATGCGAATTTCATCGTCAACCGCGGCAAGGCAACGGCGCGCGACGTGTCCGATTTGATGGTACTGATCCAGACGAAGGTACGCGAAACCTATGGCATCGAATTACAGCCGGAAGTCCGGTTCCTCGGGTTCTCGTAGAGACGCCCGGACAGCCGACCGCTCGCGCGGCGTGCGGAACCGCTCCGAGCGTTCCTACGGCGCTGCGGGCAGCGGACGCCGTGCGCGCGACGAGAGCCGCGCCTCGCGCCGTTCGCGCGAGCGCGGGGCCGCAGCCTTCGATGATGCGGGCCGTTCGCGTTCCCACGCTTCTTCCAATCGAAATCGCGCTTCGTCTTCGCGCGTCCGTTCCGGGCGGGCGGATTCCGCACGCCCGCGCTCATCGCGTTCCGAGCGCGGATTTTCGGACGACCGTGCGCACGGCTCGGCGCGCGCAGGCGACCGTCAGGCGCATCGCCGGGGGAGCGCGTCCGCGCGTTCGGGCGCGGATCGCCCCGCGCGCCGCTCTCGCGTGGCGGGCGAAGGCTCCAACCGCAGAAGCGAGCGACCCGGCTCCACGCCGCGCATGGTCGACGCGCCCTGGCTTTCGAGCGAGCCTGCGCGCCGTGGCGAGAATCGCCGTCAGCGCGACGATGCTCGCACGCGCGCCGAGCGCGACAGCGGCATCACGTCGAGTCGTCGTGTCGGCGATATCCGCCGCGACGACCGTGCCCAGCGCCTGAAGAAGAGCTATCGACGTCATGCGGCGGCTCTGTTCGCCATCGTGGCCATCCTTGTGGTGGCGCTCGTCGGCGGCGTCGTCGTCTACAATTCCAGCCTGTTCTCCATCGACAACGTAGAAGTCAAAGGCGTCGAGCACCTGACCAGCTCCGAGATGGCGCAGCTCGCCAACGTTCCCGAGGGTTCCACGCTTCTGCGCGTCGACACCGGAAGCATCGAGAGCCGTCTCGAGCAGAACGCCTGGGTCAAAAGCGCTTCCGTCAAGCGCAAGTTCCCCCATACCCTCGAAATCGACGTCACCGAGCGCTCCGTGCTCGCAGTGGTGGAGATTCCCACCCAAAGCAAGACGTCCACGAAGAACTGGGCCATCTCCACCGACAACGTGTGGCTCATGCCCATCCCCGACGAGAACTCCGAAGCCGGCCAGGCCACCAGCCCGCAGATCTACGCCGACGCGGCTTCGGTCGTGCATATCGTGGACGTCCCGTCGAGCACCGCGGCGACGATCGGCGCTGCTTGTGACGACGATAACGTGAACAACGCGCTGTCGATCCTGTCGGGCATGACGACCGAGCTCGCGGGCCGCGTGACCAAGATATCGGCATCGGGGTCTGCGGAAACGACGCTCACCTTGGACAGCGGCGTCGAAGTGGCGTTCGGCAAGGCGGAGCGCATCAGGGACAAGGAACGCGTCGTTCTTGCCATCTTGGACCAGAATCCCGGCGTCGCCTACATCAACGTCAGGCAGGTAGACAGCCCCACCTGGCGCTCGGTGTAGAGGAGCCTGCGGATTCCGACGTCTCAGGGAAAGGTGGACAGCATGCGGGCGTTTGCGCTGGTCGGGGATGCGTGTCGGAATCGGCTCCCTCGTATCCGACGCGGCGCGGCAGGCGGGCTATAACGCGCAAGCGCGCGGTGCGCAAGCCGTCCGGCCATTCTGCGCCATCTGCCGTGCACCGTGTGTATACCGAGGTCGTTTCGCCTATTCCAATTGCATTCATCCGCTCAATGTGTAAACTGATTGACAAATAACCTGCTTCGATATCATCGAAGTGAACGCATCACGAAATACAACGCAAGCGTGGAGGGAACAATGCCCAACAATATCGGTTCAGAGCATTTGGCGGTCATCAAGGTCGTGGGCGTCGGCGGAGGCGGCACGAATGCTGTGAACCGCATGGTCGAAGCAGGCGTGCAGGGTGTCGAGTTCATCGCCGTCAACACCGACCGTCAGGCGCTGCTGATGTCCGACGCCGACAAGACGATCCATATCGGCGAGGACCTGACGCGCGGCCTGGGCGCCGGCGCCAACCCCGAGGTGGGCGCGCAGGCGGCTGAGGAGAGCCGCGATGAAATCCGCGAGGCGCTCGCCGAAGCCGACATGGTGTTCGTCACCGCCGGCGAGGGCGGCGGCACGGGCACGGGCGCAGCCCCCGTCGTGGCTGAAATCGCGCGCGAGGAAATCGGCGCGCTCACCGTCGGCATCGTCACCAAGCCCTTCACCTTCGAAGGCCGCACGCGCCGCAACCAGGCCGACCAGGGCGTCGAGCTTCTGTCCCAGAAGGTCGACACGCTCATCGTCATCCCCAACGACCGCTTGCTCGAGGTTGTCGACAAGAAGACCAGCATGGTCGACGCGTTCCGCATCGCCGACGACACGCTGCGCCAGGGCATTCAGGGCGTCACGGACCTCATCACCATTCCGGGCCTCATCAACCTGGACTTCGCCGACATCCGCACCGTCATGAAGGACGCCGGCACGGCCATGATGGGCATCGGAATCGCAGAAGGCGAGAACCGTGCACTCGAAGCCGCGCAGCAGGCCACCAACTCCAACCTGCTCGAGACGTCGATCGACGGCGCATCGCGTGTGCTGTTCTCCATCGCCGGCGGTCCCGACCTCACGCTGACCGAGGTCGACGCCGCAGCCCGCACCGTCGAAGCCTGTGCCGACGAGAACGCTAACATCATCTACGGCCAGATCGTCGACGAGACAATGGGCGACAAGGTGCGCATCACCGTCATCGCCACCGGCTTCAAGGCGCAGGATCCCGAGCAGTCCTCGATCGACTTCTCGCGCAACGACCTGTTCGCCTCCACCACGCAGGAGTCCGCCGGCAAGGCGTCCGCGAGCCTTTCGGGCTACGGCGCGTCCTCCGCTCCGTCCCGCTCCACCCAGAGCGCAAGCTCGGGGTCGCAGCTCACCGACGAGGACTACATCCCCGACTTCCTGAAGCGTCAGCGCTAAGCGGACGATCATGACCACTATCGCGGCATCTTTACCGTTGCCAGCTCTCGATGCGCGTCCTTGGGGCGCGCATCGCCTTTTTCTGCACACCGATGATGCGCTGTTCGACGCCGTCGGCGTGCGCATCGCCTTCACCGGACGCGCCGGGGGCGCAAGCGTCGGTGCGTGGGAGGGGCTCAACCTGGGCACGCATGTGAAGGACGATCCCGCTGCCGTCGCCGAGAACCGATGCCGTCTTATGGACGCCCTCGGCGTGGTGGGCGCGTCTCTTATCGTCCCCAACCAGGTTCATGGAACCAACCTCGTTGACGTCGATTCCGCATCGGCGGATGACGTCGAAGCGGCGCGCGCGGCAGCGCAGGAGGGTGCGGACGGTATCGTCTGCGGCGTGTCGAACGTGGCGGCGCTTCTGTGCTTCGCCGACTGTCTGCCGCTCGTCATCGTGTCGCCGACTGGCCGCTTCGCCGTCGCGCATGCGGGATGGCGCGGTGCGGTCGCAGGCATCGCGGGCGCCGCGGTGCGCCGGCTCGCGCATGCCGATGCTGCGCAGGGGATCGCCCCCGCGTCGTACAACGCCTACATCGGACCCTACATCCACGTCGAATGCTTCGAGACGGGCGCCGACGTGGCGCAGCGCTTCGTCGACGCATACGGCGCGGATGTTGCGCCCGACCCGCGCCATGTCGACCTTGGCCGCGCCGTCGCGACCGACCTCGTGCGCGCGGGCTGCAGCCCCGAGCGCATCGCCGACGCGGGCGCCTGCACGCGCTGCAATCCCGACGTCTATTATTCGTACCGCGCCTCGGGCGGCGTCTGCGGACGCCACGGGGCGTTCGCCATCAGAAGGAAGTGACCCTCGTGGGAGTCAAGGAACGTTATCAGAAGGTCGATGCCGAGCTTGCCGAGGTCTGCCGCGCCAACGGGCGCAGCCGCTCCGACGTCACGCTCGTCGCCGTTTCGAAGACCGTCGGCCCCGATGCCGTGGCGGACGCGCTCGAAGGCGGTGCGCACGACTTCGGCGAGAACCGCCCCGACGGCCTCATGCAGAAGGCCGACCTGTACCCGCAGGCAGCTTGGCACTTCATCGGCAACATCCAATCGCGCCGCATCCACGACATCGTCGGACGCGCGACGCTTATCCACTCGCTGTTCTCCGAGCACCACGCGCGCAAGATCGACCAGGTTGCGGGCGAGCGTGGGCTCGTGCAGGACGTGCTCATCGAGGTCAACGTGTCGGGTGAGGAGTCCAAAAGCGGTCTTGCTCCTGCCGACGTGCCGGCGTTCCTTGCGCTTTGCGAGAATCTTCCCCATCTGCGCGTGCGTGGCCTCATGACCATGGCGCCGCAGGGCGATCTCGAGGTGGCGCGTCAGACGTTCGAGGGTTTGGCGCAGCTTGAAGAGCAGCTGCGCGCCACGCTTGCTCCCGACCGGGCGGAAGCGTTCACGGAGATGTCCATGGGGATGAGCGAGGACTGGCGCGAGGCCGTGGCTGCCGGCGCCACCATCGTGCGCATCGGGCGCGCCATCTTCAGCGACACGTTCGAGGAGTAGCAGCGCGGTTTTTTCGCGGTGCGCTTTTGCGAACCGGCCGTTCATCCCGAAAACCGGGATCCAAGTACTGTAGTATGAACATGCGCTCACCGCGCACGGACGATAAACGAAGCAGGTGATAACATGCCGAGATCCCAAACGTCGCAATCCCGCGATTCAAGCAGGTTCGAAAGTTTGAAATCCAGGCTCGGTTTCGGTGGCGGCGATAGTTATCGATCCCGTTCCAACCGGGATGACTACGATGACTTCGATGACGAATACGCTGACGACGATTACGACGGGTATTCGGAGTACGGCTCGTCGTACCAAGACGACGACGGTTCCCGCATCGAGCCGTATCGTCCCGTGTCGGTGCGCGAAACGCGTACGTCGACCAGCTCGACGTACCCCAAGCTCGTATCCTCGTCGGATGTGAGGCGCCGGCCTTCGACGTCAACGTCTGGCTCGTACTCTTCGTCATCCTCCGCGACGTCGTACACGTCCACGCGCAGCACGCGGCTGCGCGGGGGAGAGCGCACGGTTGTCGACGATACGGCGCCGGCTCCTTCCACGCCGGCCCACAACGCGGCCATGCGCGCATCGCAGGCGCGCACCGAAGCCATCGACTCGCTGTTCCAGCCCACCACGCCCGCTTCGGATTCGGGCGCTTCCACGCGTTCCGCCACGTCGGCGCCCGCGCATGCCTCAGCTTCTTCGGCGGCCGTTACGGTTCCACAGGCGCCGGCCATCCCGTCGGTCGCCGCGCGTCCCAAGGCGCGCTCGCTGTCGGTGCTCAAGCCGTCGGCGTACGCTGACGTCGAGAAGATCGCCGCGGTCGTGCGATCGGGCGACGTGGTCGTGCTCGCGCTCAAGGACACGCCCGGCAAGCTCGCCGAACGCATCCTCGACTTCTCGTTCGGCGTCGCCAGCGCGCTCGAGGCCAACGTCGAAAGCCCTGCATCCGGGGTATTCGCCATCGCCAAGGGCGCCCAGCTCACGGCAACCGAGAAGCAGACGCTCCACACCAAGGGAGTTCTCTAGATGGGGAATACGCGCACGAGCTACCTCATCGTCGGCGCCGGCAAGATGGGCGAGGCCATCGTGGCGGGCTGGCTCTCGCGCGGGGCATGCGCAGACGATGTCCTCGCTCCCGAAGACATCGTCTGCGTGAACCCTGGCGAGGCACGCCGGCAGCACATGGAGCAGACCTACGGCGTCGCCACCGTGGCCGACGTAACCGAGGCAAGCTCTGCCGACGTCATCGTTTTGGCAGTCAAACCCCAGGTCATGAGCAGCGTGCTTCAGCCGCTCAACGCACGTGACGGGTTCGGCGGACCGGCAGGTCCGCTCTACATCTCCATCGCGGCGGGCATCTCCACGTCCACGATCGAATCGCAGCTGCCTGCGGGCACGCGCGTCGTGCGCGTCATGCCCAACACGCCGCTGCTCGTAGGCGCTGGCGCGTCGGCCGTGTGCCGGGGTGCCGCGGCAACTGACGACGACCTCGCGTTCGTGCTCGACAAGTTCGCCCAACTGGGCCAGGCGCACGTCGTGGACGAGCGCGACATGGACGCCGTGTGCGCCGTCAGCGGTTCGGGTCCCGCGTACGTCTGCGCGCTCATCGAGGAGATGCGCGACGCGGCGGCTCGCAACGGACTCGACGCGCATCTTGCCGAGCAGCTCGCGCTCCAAACGGTGTACGGCACGGCCAAGCAGCTGCTTGAGACCGGCCAGACGCCCCAAGCCGCCCGCGAGGCGGTCTGCAGTCCCGGCGGCACCACGTTGGCCGCCCTCGATGCTATGGCCGACGCCGGATTCGGACCCGCCATCGGTGCGGGCGTCGACGCCGCCGTCAAGCGGTCGAAGGAGCTTGGCGCATGTTCATGATAGAACGTATCATCGTTCAGCTGGCCGATCTGTACAGCTGGCTGATCGTCATCTACGCTCTGCTGACGTGGATTCCCGCGAAATCGGGTTGGCTCGCCACGGTCGACGATGTCCTCGGCAAGATGTGCAACCCGTACTTAGACCTGTTCAAACGCCTTATTCCCCCTATTGGAGGAATGGTGGACATAACCCCGATAATTGCGCTGCTTGTACTACAATTTGGAGTGCGTCTGATCGTCGCGCTCTTGAATGCCCTCATATTCATCTAGCATTCGGTGATGGCGCAAGCAAACCACGAAGGGACCGATCATGACAATAACGTCAGCAGATATTCAGCAGGCAAGTTTCTCGATTGACCGCAAGGGCTACAACGTCGACGAGGTCGATGTCTTCCTCGAGCGCGTCGCCGGCGAAGTCGATGGCTTGAACCGTCAGATCGCCGACCTTCAGAGCAGCTTGGACGAGTCGCGCGACATGCTCGCCCAGCAGACGCAGCACAACGCCGACCTTGCGCAGCAGATGCAGGCGCAGGCCGAGGCGGCGGCTGCGCCTGCAGCCGGCGAGACGCGTCTCATGCCTGCGATGGGCGAGGACCAGTCCACGTCGTACGCCGCCCAGCCCCAGCAGCAGGCGGCTGTCCCCGCCGCAGGCGACTCCGCGCAGGTCGGCGACCTCAAGCGCCGCATCGCCGAGCTGGAGGCCAAGCTCGCCGAGAAATCCGCCAACGACACGGCCATTTCCCAGGCACTCATCGTCGCGCAGCGCTCCGCCGACGACATCGTCGCCAAGGCGAAGAAGGAAGCCAACGACATCGTCAAGGACGCCGAGCAGGAATCCGATCGCATCATCAGCAAGGCCGAGGCCGAGCGCCGCAAGGTCAACGATGCCATCAGCCAGCTCGAGGACGAGCGCGAAGAGGTGCGCAGCAGCTATCGCGACATGCTCTCCGATTTCGTCGCGGACGCGCAGCGCCGCATCGCCACCATCGCCGACGACGAGCGTCGCGTGGTTCCCAGCCATCAGCAGGCGCCGGCGTCCACCACGTCGGCCATGGAGCATCCGGTCGTCGAGGCGCAGCCGATGAGCGCCGTGGCAATGCAGCCGCAGGCTCCGCTCACGGGCGCTACCACGGGCTATCCTGCACCGGCTCCGAGTGCCGACGTCAACGCCGCGCCGGTCGTGCCGGAGTCGTCGTTCGTCGAGAAGGACCTGTCGGGCTTCGGCGACGCCGACAACGATTTCGATTTCACCGATCCGGACTAGGTCGGGCTGCGGCTTCGGCCGCTTCGTCAGATGAGCAAACAAGAAGCGCCTCAGGGTTTACCTGGGGCGCTTCTTTGCGTTTGCGTTTGGGGAACCAAGGAGAAGGCAGGCTTCGAAGACAGCCTTCAATGTCGATGGAGCTGCTGAATCGAGGGAAATCGAAGGAAAGGCGAGTGGGCCGATAAGCCGGGTTCTGTCGTTGGGGCGACCATTTATCTCGAACGCACGTCACCGTGCGCCTCAAGCACGCAACCCGAACGCACGGAAGGGCGGCCGTATCGCGTTCCTATTTGCGCTTGCTCCAGATGGGGTTTTCCAAGCCGCGCCGTTGCCGACGCGCTGGTGCGCTCTTGCCGCACCGTTTCAGCTTTTCTCCCACGCGACCGAAGCCGCACGGGGGAGTTTCCTTTTCTGTGGCACTTTCCGTCGGGTTGCCCCGCCCAGCCGTTAGCTGGCATCTTGCCCTTTGGAGCCCGGACTTTCCTCGCGCCGAAGCACGCGGTCGCCTGGCCCACTCGGATATGCTATTCTATCAGCTTGCGCGCTTCCCGCGACCTGCAATCTCGCGCTGCGCGCAACATCCGCAGAACGGATGCGCATCGTCGAATACCGAGGAGCGCTGCCATTGTCAACGATAGCCCTGGTCGCCGCGTCGGATTTCAACGCGACCCATTTCATGATGCTCGATTGCGCAAGCACGTTCGATTCCGTCTTCGCCATCGACGGCGGGTTCGCCTCGCTTGAGTCGATTGGCCGCAAACCCGACGTCGCGCTCGGCGACTTCGATTCGCTCGGCTACGTGCCGCACTGCAAGCGCGTCGTCCGCTTTCCCGTCAAGAAGGACAAAAGCGACCTTGAACTGGGCTTGGACCGTGCGCTCACGCATGGGGCGACCGAGGTGTTCGTCTACGGCGCGCTCGGGCGCAGGCTCGACCACACCCTGGCGAACCTGCAGCTCTTCGCCCGTTTCGCCGAGCAGGGCATGGCGGTCACGGCCATCGGCGAGCAGAGCGCCGTGCGGGCGCTCGCGGGTCCCGACGCCTTCGAGCTGCCGCGGTACCAGGCGGGAACGGTTTCGGTGTTCGCCGCCACCGACCAGGCGACTGGCGTCATCGAGCGCGGCATGGCGTACGCCTTCAACGACGAGGTGCTCACGAACCGCACGTCGCGGGGCCTATCAAACGAGCTGACCGGCGAGTCCGCAGCCGTCGCTGTGGAGACGGGCACGCTTTACGTGTTCTATCCGCTTCAGGATGCCGCGTCCGCCTAAGGAGCCCGCTTCGTGACGCCGCGCCTGAAGAGCCAGATTCAGAACGCCGCGGCTGAAGGACTCGCATCAGGACGCCGCGTCCGCTAAGGAGCGCCGCTTCCGGTCGCCGCCGTCGTATCGGTCGCGCCGTTGCGCGCACGGGGTCGAACGCTATACTTTTCCTCTGCAGGGGAGCTGGGAACCTGGCCCGGCTGAGAGGCAGCGCCGTCGCTGCGACCCTCGAACCTGATATGGGTAATGCCAACGAAGGGAGAGCTGCATGACGCAGAGAGACAGCGCTGTCGCCGGCATCGTGACCGACGGAATGCGCGTCGTTGCCCGCAAGGAACACCGCACGCCCGAGGAAATCCGTGCCGGCGTCGCGGCGGGAACCATCGCCATTCCGGCGAACATCAACCATCGATCGCTCGACCCCTGCGGGGTGGGTGCGGGCCTGTCCACGAAGATCAACGTCAATCTGGGCGTTTCGGGCGACCATTCCGACCTCGACGAGGAGTGGTCGAAGGTGGAGGTGGCGCTTCAGTACGGCGCCGACGCCATCATGGACCTGTCCAACTGCGGAAAGACCCATCCGTTCCGCAGCAAACTGGTCAAGCAGTCGCCGGCGATGATCGGCACCGTGCCCATGTACGACGCCATCGGGTACCTGGAGAAGGACCTGACTGATATCACGGCTGAGGACTTTCTCGACGTCGTCCGCGCCCATGCGGAAGACGGCGTCGATTTCGTCACCATCCACGCGGGCATCAACCGCCGCACCATCGAGGCGTTCATGCGCACGGGCCGCACGATGAACATCGTCAGCCGCGGCGGTTCGCTCATCTTCGCTTGGATGCAGCTCACCGGCAACGAGAACCCGTTCTATGAGCATTACGACGAGGTGCTCGACATCCTGCATCAGTACGATGTCACCATCTCAATCGGCGACGCGATGCGTCCGGGCTGTCTGCACGATGCGACCGATGCCGGCCAGATTTCGGAGCTCGTCGAAATCGGGAAGCTCACGCAGCGCGCGTGGGATGCGGGCGTGCAGGTCATGGTCGAGGGGCCGGGCCACATGGCCCTCGATGAGATCGCGGCGAACATGAAGCTCGAGAAGCGCCTGTGCCATGGGGCGCCGTTCTATGTGCTCGGGCCGCTCGTCACCGACATCGCGCCCGGCTACGACCACATCACGTCAGCCATCGGCGGTGCGGTCGCCGCTGCCAACGGCGCCGACTTCCTGTGCTACGTTACGCCGGCCGAGCATCTGCGCCTGCCGGACGCTGACGACGTGCGCGAGGGGGTCATCGCCGCCAAGATCGCTGCGCATGCGGGCGACATCGCCAAGAAGGTGCCGCATGCGCGCGATGCCGACGACGCCATGGCCGACGCGCGCCACCGCATGGACTGGGACGATATGTTCAAGGTCGCCATCGACCCGGTCAAGCCGCGCGAATACCTGGAAAGCGCCCCGCCGCAGGAAGAGGGGACGTGCACCATGTGCGGCCAGATGTGCGCCGTGCGCACGGTCAACCGTGTGCTCGACGGCTTGGACTTCGAGCTGACGGCCGAGTCCATCGTGAAGGGCGCGCAGGCCGTGCCGAACGATGCGGAGGGCGCCGGGTCATCCGCAGGCGCAGATGCCCGTGCGAACGCCAGCACGGCTGAAAACGACTAGTGCGCAGCTGCATCGGAAGGCGCTTGCCGGTGCCGCGCGAAAGCGCCCGCATGCGGCTGGGCGCGGTGACGGCTGACCCTCCAGCCAGCGTCTATCCGTCTGCCGCCGCGTTCGGCGCACGTGCGTGTCGCGCTTCACTCGTACCTGTTCACATCTGAATTTTCGCCCGTATCGCTTCAGATGCGGGCTTCCCTCGTGTTCGAAAGGACCTTCTTATGGATTTCCCGTTCATCCAGACCGCCGTCGAAGCCGTGCGCACCCAGACCCCGCTCGTGCACTGCATCACCAACTACGTCACCGTCAACGACTGCGCCAACGCGCTCATCGCCGCCGGCGCGAGCCCCATCATGAGCGATGAGCCCGCCGATGTCGAGGATATCACTTCGATCTGCGGCGGCTTGGTTCTCAACATCGGCACGCTCAACCAGCGCTCGATCGAGGGCATGCACCGCGCCGGCAATCGCGCCGCCGAGCTGGGGCACGCGATCGTACTCGATCCGGTGGGCGCCGGCGCGTCGGCGCTGCGCACGCAGACCGCGTCCGACCTGCTCGACGAGCTGCCGGTGCGCGTCGTGCGCGGCAACATGTCCGAAATCAAGGCGCTCGCCGGCTCCGCTGCATCGACGCGCGGCGTCGACGTCAACCCCGATGACGTCGTGACCGACGCGAACCTGGTCGCTTCGGGCCGTGCGGCGCAGGCGCTCGCCGCCAAGACGGGCGCCGTCATCGCCATCACCGGCGCGATCGATGTGGTTGCCGATGCCCAGCGCGCCTTCGCCATCCGCAACGGCTCTCCGCTGCTCGGCAAGATCACCGGCTCGGGCTGCATGCTGTCGTGCCTGGTCGCCGCTTACGCGACGGCGCTGCCCGACGATGCGCTCGAGGCCGCGGTCAGCGCCGTCGCCTCGATGGGCTGGGCCGGCGAGGTCGCCGCGGCGCGCATGCAGCCGCTCGACGGCAACGGGAGCTTCCGCACGTACCTGCTCGACGCGCTGTACAACCTGACGGGCACCGAGCTGCGCGAGCACGCGCGCGTCGAGCCCATCGACCTGGGTGAGGGCCGATAGCCATGGCGAACGGACACGGGCGGCCTGCGTTTTCGCCCCAGCAGATTCGCGATGACATGCTGTTGTACGCCGTGACCGATCGGGCGTGGCTGCGGGGCCGCATGCTGGCGGATTGCGTCGCTGAAGCATTGCGCGGGGGCGCCACGTTCGTGCAGCTGCGTGAGAAGGAAGCGGACGACCGCGAAACGGCAGAGCTCGCGCGGGCGCTCATGCCGCTCGCGCATGCGGCAGGCGTTCCGTTCGTCATCGATGACCGGGTGGAGCTTGCGCGCGCGGTCGGGGCCGACGGTGTGCACGTGGGCCAGAGCGATGCGGCCTGCGCCGATGCGCGCCGCATCCTCGGGCCCGATGCGATAGTCGGCGTGTCCGCTCAGACGGTCGAACAGGCGCGCGCAGCCCAGGCGGCAGGCGCGGATTACCTGGGCGTGGGCGCGGTGTTTCCCACGTCGACCAAGCAGGATGCCGACAGCGTGAGCCTTGCAGAGCTTCGAAATCTGTGCGGCGCCGTGGATATCCCGGTCGTCGCCATCGGAGGCGTGAACGCGCGGACGGCGCCAAAGCTCGCCGGGTGCGGGCTCGACGGCATCGCCGTGGTTTCGGCGCTGTTCGCCCAAGACGACATCGAAGCCGCCGCACGCGAGCTCGTTGCAGCGGCGCGGCGCATCGTGGAGCGGCCCGGCGGTGCATTGCGCTCCGACGAAACCGGCGCGCCCATGAGGGCGGCCGGTGCGGACGATTCCCTGTCACCCGCTCAGGCAGCGGCCCTTGAAGACCTCTCCCAACATGCAGACGCGAGCGGTCTCGGAACGGCGGCAGACTTTGGAGCTGCGACTCGTTCCGCAAACGCGAAGGGGGAGTGAACGCGATGAGGTCGGTGCTCAGCATCGCGGGGTCCGATTCGTCGGGCGGCGCGGGAATCCAGGCGGATATCAAGACCATCGCCGCTCTGCACCTGTTCGCGCAGACGGCCATCACGTCGGTCACGGCCCAGAACACGCTCGGTGTGACCGATGTCGAAAACATCGATCCCGCCTTCGTCGAGCTGCAGATCGAAACCGTTTTCCGTGACATTCGCCCCGATGCGGTCAAGATTGGCATGGTGCCGACGGCCGCCTGCGCGCACGCCATCGCACATGCGCTTGCGAGCGTCAAAGCGGCAAACATCGTCGTCGATCCGGTCATGGTGGCCACAAGCGGGGCGGAGCTCTCGAACCCGGAAGCGGTGCACGCCGTGCGCGACGAGCTGTTTCCGCTGGCGACGGTCATCACGCCCAACCTGTACGAAACGAGCATCCTCTGGGGTTGCAGCGTCGCGACGCCTGCCGAGCAGGAACAGGCGGCGTGCGAGCTCGCGCGGCGGTTCGCCGGTCCGGCGGTGCTCGTCAAAGGCGGACATCTCGCGGACGATGCGAGCGACGTGCTGGCGTTGCCGAATGGCACCGTGCGTCGGTTCGGAGCGCGCCGCATCGACAATCCCAACACCCATGGGACCGGTTGCACGCTCTCGAGTGCCATCGCTTGCGGGTTGGCGTGCGAGCAGACGGTGGACGAGGCGGTCGCGCAGGCGAAGGCATACCTCACCGGGGCGCTCGAGGCGCGCCTCGACCTGGGGCACGGGTCGGGTCCACTCGACCACATGTGGAACAACCGTCGCATCGACCGATAGCTCGGGTTGACGCAGCCATCGGCGAGGATATGTGGGGCCGATGTCGGCCATCAAGGAGCACCGACTGATGGATCACGCCGACGCAGGGGGCGTTCGACATTAACCGCGTTGTCTCGCGTTTGGGAAATCTGTTTCAGGTGGTCGTCGTAGGCGGCGAAGTCCGTCGCCGCTCCGGTCCATGGAGCCCGGGATATAGGCCAGAATGTGTACCCAAAGTACACGCATTTCATCTGATGGGCCGATGAAAATCCGCTGATAATCTTCCGGCTGGGCCCTCCCGGGTCGACCCGAATGCACCCGGATCGACCCGAATGCGCATTCCGAAACGAAAGCTCCAAGGCAGATGCTGCCGAATGTAACCAAGGGATTCGAGAAAACGAAAAAGGCCGGAAGCTTCAAGCTTCCGGCCTGCGGATTCGTGGTAGCCCCGACCGGATTCGAACCGGTGACCTCCGCCTTGAGAGGGCGGCGTCCTAAACCGCTAGACGACGGGGCCGTACTCAGCGCTGAACAGTATAACCTAAAACTGGCTGGGGTGGAAGGAGTCGAACCCTCACATGCGGCACCAGAAACCGTTGTCCTACCATTAGACGACACCCCATTGGTTGCCTGCTCCGCTTCAAAACCTGAAGCACAAGCGCGAGTTGATATATTACGCACAACGGGGCGGACGGTCAAGCGATTCGTTCGTCTGCATATGCTCTCCACAAATGGCGCGAGCGCCCTCGCCATCGCCTCATGCGCCTCGACGATCGAGCGCGAACGCGAGGAGCGCCGCCCGCTCGTTTTCGACTTTCCCGTCGATGACCGCATCGAGCGCCTCGCGCAGCACCTTCCCAATTTCAGGCCCCTGGGGAAACCCGGCTTCGATCAGATCGTGCCCCGAAATCTTCAGGTCGGTCAACCGAAACGCCTGCTGCTCCTCAACGACGCGCGCAAGCGTCTTTCTCAGCGCATCGACGTTCTCAAGCCGCACCGCCCCAAAATGCGGTTCCTGCGACAGCGCATCCGCTCGCTTCACGTCGAGCAGCGCCCGCATCAGGTCGACATCGTTGTCCAGGCGCACGAGCGCTCGCTTCACCGAACGGTCGGTCGGCTCGATGTGCACGTCGTGCATGCGCACGAGTAGCAGAATCTGCTCGCACAGGCGGTGGGGAAGGGTCAGCCGCTTCAGAATCCCGCGTGCGATGACGACGCTCAGATCGGGATGGTTGTAGAAATGCCGGCAGCCGTTCTCGGTGAACGCGGATGCGGGTTTGCCCATGTCATGGAACAGGGCGGTCCATCGGCATAGCGGCGTGGCCGGCGCGTTCTGCACGACGTAGGCCGTGTGCTCCCATACGTCGTAGATATGGTATTTGGAATTCTGCTCGAACCCTTCCATCGCGACGATTTCCGGCAGAAAGCCCGCGAGGATATCGCCGCAGGTCATCAGCGTGTCGTGCACGTGATCGCCCAGCAGGAGCTTGGTCATCTCTACCGTCAGGCGTTCGGGCGCCAGCCCCATCAGCTTCGTCTTGTCCTTCCACATGGCGAAGCGCGTCGCATCGTCGATGGCAAATCCGAGCTGGGATGCGAACCGGCACCCGCGTAGGATGCGCAGCGCGTCTTCGTCGAAGCGGCGGAGCGGCTCGCCGACCGCGCGGATGATGCCCCGGCGCAGGTCGTCAATGCCGCCGTAGGGGTCGAGCAGCCCGCGCTCCGGACGGTACGCGATGGCGTTCATCGTGAAGTCGCGTCGCGCCAGGTCATCTTCGATGGAGCTGACGAAGGTGACGGAATCCGGATGACGCCCGTCTGAATACGTGCCGTCAGTGCGGTACGTCGTGATTTCCAGCCGGCATCCATCGATAATGGCTGTCACAGTGCCGTGCGCGGTGCCGGTCTCCTCGACCGGGTATCCCGCTTCCGTGATGACCCTTTCGGTATCAGTCCAAATCGAACTCGTGGCCAAATCGACGTCATCGGGCGGGCATCCGCGCAGTGCGTCGCGTACGAACCCGCCCACGCACCAGGCTTCGTATCCGGCATCCTCGAGCAGCCGGATAGCCGTGAGCGCTTGCGTTGGAAGTTCGATGTGCGAAGGGATAGCAGGCGATGCCGTTCCCGTATTGGCTGCTCCCGCCTTGGCGGAGGAGTGGGCATCCTGCGAAGCCGCGGCTTCGGACAAGGGCGATATGTTCTGTGAGGAGTCCGTTGCTCGTCCTTCTCTCTCATTAGGTGGATGATGGCTCTCATCATACCCCGCACGTAATGCGTTCGACGTGCGTGCCTTGTCAGTCCGACCAAATCAGCGGCCGCTGCTCCATATCTGACGTCCGATGTCGAGCATTCAGCAGCTTGCGGCTCCTCTGGCCCGACAGCTTGTTCATTGTTCAGATGACTGTGTATGGGAACTTCCTTTCGGTATCGAACTCCGCCTGGTGACTCGAGCGTCTCTTGATAAGGCGTCATTTGAACCGCCTGAGTATTGGTCCTCAGCATCCGAAGGGGAAGGGGGAGTGCGCCTTTCCGCGTGTCCGCCGTCCGCCCCGCCCGCACGGGTCCGCGCCCGCGCCTGGCACGACCCCGCCCGGCTCCGTTGCCCCGCGCCCATCGCCCC
>CAIFEB010000029.1 GCA_903789375.1 uncultured Eggerthellaceae bacterium
GTGCGACGCTGCCGATGCGGCGCGGCAGGCAGCGCAGGCGGCCGAAGCCGAGCGCGGCAAGCAGCAGGGCGGCTCCGCGGATGCTGCTGCGGGCGCACCGGCGAACGCAGGCACCCCGACGAACGCGAGCACGGCCGGCACCGCATCCGCCCCGGCGAATGCAGGCGCGGCTGACGCAGCCGGCGCGCCTGAGGCGGATTCCCCGGCCGAATAAGCGCCCCTCGCTTTCAGGAACGCCTTTTGCGGTACCATCGTCCGAGCGAGGAGGTTGTTCCATGAAGGAAGCGCTAGATATCCGGGTGCGCGGCGTCGTGCAGGGCGTCGGGTTCCGTCCGTTCGTGTACCGGCTTGCAAAACACTATCTGATCAGCGGTTATGTGCTGAACGATACGGAGGGCGTGTTCATCCACGCCGAGGGCGACGAAAAGCTCGTCGACCAATTCGTGATGGACGTCGCCGACAAGGCGCCCGCGGCCGCGCGCGTGACCAACGTGAAGATGAAGGAAGTTCCGCTGACCGATGCGCAGGGCTTCGAGATTCGCTATTCCAACGAAGAGGACACCGACGAGGTGACGCTCGTGTCGCCCGATCTGGCGACCTGCGACGATTGCCTGCGCGAGCTGTTCGATCCGACCGACCGCCGGTACCGGTACCCCTTCATCAACTGCACGAACTGCGGCCCGCGGTTCACCATCATCGACAAGCTGCCCTACGATCGCGCGCACACGTCGATGAAGGACTTCACCATGTGCCCTGCGTGCGCTCGCGAATACGCCAACCCGGCCGACCGGCGGTTCCATGCTCAACCTGACGCGTGCTTCGCGTGCGGCCCGCATGTGAGCTGGCGCGAAGGCGAATCCTGCCGCGACGTTGAGCCGTCGGATGCGACACGCGCGCTCGTCGGCGAGCTGGCGGCAGCGGACGACGGGGTCGTGTGGGGGACGACGCGCGAGACGAGCGACGCCGTGTTCGCGCGCGCCGTCGAACTTCTGCGCGCCGGCAAGATCGTCGCGGTGAAGGGCCTGGGTGGCTTCCACCTGGTGTGCGATGCGGAAAATCCCGAAGCGCTTTCCCAGCTGCGGCTGCGCAAGCTGCGCGACGGCAAGGCGTTCGCCGTCATGATGCCGTCCGTCGAAGCTGCGCGGCGCGTGTGCCACGTCGATGCGGCCGAGGCGTCCCAGCTCGAGCGCCCGGCGCGCCCCATCGTCCTTCTGCGCAAGCGCGCGGATGTGCAGCTGGCAGCAGGGCTTGCCGACAAGCTGCCAGAGCTGGGCGTCATGCTGCCCACGACGCCGGTGCAGCACCTGCTCATGCACGACTACGTCGAGGCATGCGCGCGCGACCCCCACACGGGATGCGCGGGCGACATGCTCGTGATGACCTCGGGGAACATGCACGACGAGCCCATCGAGATCGACGATGCGGACGCGTTTGCGCGTCTTGCGCAGGTGGCGGACGCGTTTCTGGGCAACGACCGCGCCATCTTGGCTCGCTATGATGATTCGGTCGTGCGCGTGATCAACGTGGGCGTGGATGCTAAGGGCGCTTCCAACGAGGCCGTTCAGGTCATTCGCCGCGCCCGCGGGTTCGCCCCCGTGCCGCTGTCGATCGCGCAGGTCGACGGGGCTGCAGGCGGGGAAGGCGCCGCCAATGCTGCAACCGGGGCGGATGCTGCCGGCGCTGCTGACGGAGCCGTCGGCACCTCGGACGGCGCAGCCGGCGCGTCCGCGGCTTCTGCTTCCTCGGCGAGCGTGCAGGTGGGTGACGCCGCCGGCGCTGCTGACGGAGCCGCTGCTACCACCGCGCCCGCCTCGCCGCAGGTCTTCGCCTGCGGGCCCGAGCAGAAGAACACCTTCACGTTCGTCCGCGGCGATGACGCCTTCGTCTCCCAGCACATCGGCGACTTGGAGGATGCCGACGTCTACGATGCCTGGCTCGATGCCAAGGCTCGCTTCGGCAAACTGTTCGCGTTCGAGCCGACGTTGGTCGCCTGCGACCGCCACCCGGAGTACCTTTCGACGAAATGGGCGCGCGAGCAGGAGAAATCCGACCATCCGCTTCCGGTCGTCCCCGTGCAGCACCACCACGCCCACATCGCATCGGTCTTAGGTGAGCAGGGACTGTTCGGGCCGGTGTGCGGCATCGCGTTCGACGGCACGGGCTACGGCATGGACGGCACCATCTGGGGCGGCGAGGTGCTGCTTGCCAATCGCCAGGACTTCGAGCGGTTCGCCAACTTCTCCTACGTGCCCATGCCGGGCGGTGCCGCTGCCATCGCACACCCGCTGCGCATGGCCTACGGCGCCCTGTGGGAGTTCGATCTGCTCGACCACCCCGGCGCGCGCGGCGTCCTGGAAGATCTGGGCGTGGAGGCCGACATCTGCCAGCAGATGATCGACCGCGGGCTCAACACGCCGCTGACCTCGTCGGTCGGGCGCCTGTTCGATGCAGCCGCCGCCATCCTGGGCGTCTGCACCGAGCCCACCTACGAGGGCGAGGCGGCCATCCTGCTCGACGCCGTCCGCTCCGACGGCGAGCGCACCTCCGCGTTCGAGCCGCCCGCGTCACTCGCGGAAGGCGAAACCGACGTGCGGAAGCGCTACGCCGTTGCCGTGACGAAGAACACGGCGACCAAGGACAGCACGGCGCACGACACCTCGGTGGTCGTGTTCGACGCGGCGCCCACGTTCAAGGCGATGCTCGACGACCGCGAGGCGGGCGTGGCGGTGCCGGAAATCTCGCGCCGCTTCCACGATGCCATCGTCGGCGCAGTTCAGAATGCCGCCGAACTCGTCCGCGCCGTGTACGGCATCACGACGGTCGTGCTGTCGGGCGGCGTGTTCATGAACCGCTACGTGGTGGAGCAGTCGGCCCAGCGTTTGCAGGCGGCCGGCTTCACCGTGGCGCTCAACCGTGAATTGCCGCCGAACGACGGGTGCATATCCTATGGGCAGGCGGTCGTGGCGCGCGCAACGCGCTAGAATGCACACGAAGAACGATAACCGTAACACGGTACGGGGGATGCGCCCCCGCTCGACGATAAGGAGAGGGTAGGTATGTGCCTTGCCATCCCAGGATGCATAACGAAGCTTGAAGACGACAGCATGGCCACGGTGAACATCATGGGCGCCACGCGCCAAGTGTCGCTCGATCTGACGCCCGAGGCCGAGGTGGGCGACTACGTGCTCGTGCACGCCGGGTTCGCCATCGAGGTCGTGGACCCGCAGTCGGCGCAGGAGACGCTCGACCTGGTGCAGCAGATGGTCGACCTGGTCGATGACGACCTGCAGCCCGCATCCGCCGAGGCGACGGCGTAATGGCGACCGCTTCCGACATGGCCGCCGAGCTCAACGAGTTCCGCGACCCCGAGCTCGCGCGCGGCCTCGTGCGCACCATCCACGCCTACGCGCCGGAGCACGCCACGCTCATGGAGGTCTGCGGCACGCACACCGTGTCCATCGCCCGCAGCGGCATCCGCGCGCTCATGCCCGAGGGCACGCGCCTGGCGTCGGGGCCGGGCTGCCCGGTCTGCGTGACCAGCAACCATGACATCGACGCGGTCATCGCGCTGTGTCGCGTTCCGGGCGTCATCATCACCACCTTCGGCGATATGACGCGCGTGCCGGGTTCCACGTCGAGCCTGCTCAAGGAGCAGGCGGCGGGACGCAGCGTGCAGATCGTCTACTCGCCGCTCGACGCGCTGAAGATCGCCCAGGACAACCCCGACCGTCAGGTCGTGTTCGTGGGCGTGGGATTCGAGACCACCACGCCGCTCGTGGCGATGGCCGTCAAACGCGCCAAGGCGCTCGGTCTTGCGAACTTCAGCGTCTTCGCGGCGCACAAGAACATGCCCGGCGCGCTCGAGGCCATCGTGAGCGACCCCAAGCTGCAGGTGGACGCGCTCATCCTGCCGGGGCACGTGAGCACCATCACGGGCATGCACATCTACGAGTTCCTGTCCGAGAAGTACCATATTCCCGGCGTGATCACCGGCTTCGACCCGGTCGACCTGCTGCAGGGCATCGCGATGCTCATGAAGCAGCTGCACGAGGGCCGCGCCGAGATCGAAATCGCGTACAGGCGCGGCGTGGACCCCGACGGCAACCCGGTCGCGCGCGCGGCCATCGACGAGGTCTTCGAAACCTGCACGGCCACGTGGCGGGGCTTGGGCCCCATCCCGGGCTCGGGCTACCGCATGCGTCCCGCGTACGAGGAGTTCGACGCGATGAAGCGGTTCAACCCCGAGGTCGAGCTCACGGTGGAGCCGCGCGGCTGCCGGTGCGGCGACGTGCTGCGCGGCGCGATGGCGCCCAACGAGTGCCCGCTGTTCCGGAAGGTCTGCACGCCGGAGAACCCGGTGGGTCCGTGCATGGTGTCGAGCGAAGGCTCGTGCGCCGCGTACTACCGCTACTATTAAGGAAGCCACGCGGGGCTGATGGCGGCGGCAGCGAAAGCTTGCGAGTGATGCTCTTTCCGGGCGCGTGAAGCGATGCGCTCCGCGTCCGTTTGTGACGGCGCTTTCGCAGGTGCTGCACGAGCTGGCAGGAATGCGAACAGCGTGCGGGCGTCTTGGGAAACCGAGGCGCCCGCGCTTTCTTTTCCCGCGCGCGCATCGTCAAACTTCTGCGGCGCTCTCGCAAACCCCAATCGTTAATGATAAGATGTCTCAGTAAGGTTCGTACGCGTATCGATGAGCGCCAAGGTGAGCGGGCGCTTGTCGGTACGCGCCCGAGCGTCATCCGATTCACGCAAGGGGGCATCTATGGAAGTTTTTCTCGCTCGTTTGCAGTTCACGCTCACGGTTGCGTTCCACTTCGTATTCGTTCCGCTTTCGGTCGGCGTTGGCCTGATCATGGCCATCTTCGTGACGCGGGCATACCGCCAGCGCACACCCGAAAACGAGGCGGCGGCGAAGTTCTGGCTCAAGCTGTTCACGGCGACGTTCGCCGTGGGAGTCGCAACCGGCATCACCATGGAGTTCTCGTTCGGCACCAACTGGGCCGACTACTCCCGTTTCGTGGGCGATATCTTCGGCGCGCCGCTGGCCGCCGAGGCGCTGTTCGCGTTCTTCCTCGAATCGGTGTTCCTGGGCGTGCTGCTGTTCGGACGCACGCGCGTCTCTCCGAAGTTCTACCTGGTCTCGAGCTGGCTCGTGTTCGGCGGATCGTGCCTGTCGGCGCTGTGGATCCTCATCGCCAACTCGTGGATGCAGACGCCCGCCGGCGCCGAGCTGTCCGCTGACGGCTCCCGCGCCGTGCTCACCAACTTCTTCCAGGCGGCCTTCAACCCGTCGCTTGCCGCGCGCTACTCGCACACGGTGCTCGCGCTCATCGTGATGGGCGCGTTCGGCGCCATCGCCATCGCGGGCTGGTACTTCCACAAGGAGAAGTTCGTCGAGTTCGCCAACAAGACGCTCAAGGTGGGCGTCACGGTCGGCCTGGTAGCGACGGTGTGCCTGTTCGTCTCGGCGCACGCGACGGCCGTCGGCGTCTCCGTCGAGCAGCCCACGAAGCTCGCCGCGATGGAGGGCATGTACGATGACGAGGTGCCGCCGCTGTACCTCGTCGGCTACGTCGACGCCGAAACGCAGGAAGTCGTCGCCCCCATCTCCATCCCGGGCGGCACGAGCTTCTTGGCCACGGGCACGTGGGACACGGAATTCCCGGGCCTCAACTCGCTCGCCAAGGAGGCCAAGTACCACGACATGAACGTCGACGACGTTCCGGTGGCGACGGTGTTCCAGACGTACCACCTGATGGTGGCCCTGTCTGGCATCATCCTGCTGACGCTTGTCATCGCCATCATCGGCATCAAGCGCAAGAACATCCAGAACAAGAAATGGGTGCAGAAGCTGCTGGTCATCTCGCCGCTGTTCCCGTTCATCGCCATCGAGTCGGGCTGGTTCACGGCTGAGCTCGGACGTCAGCCCTACGTGGTCTATCCGTCCACGAGCGCGCCGGACGGCATCAGCCTGCTGACGCAGAACGCCGCGTCGGCGTCGGTGTCGGTGCCCGAGCTGATGCTGACCGTCATCCTGTTCGTGGTCATCTACCTGCTGATCCTGGTCGGTTGGGCGCGCATCATCGGAAAGACCATCAAGAAGGGCCCGCAGATCGAGGACGCTTCGGACGCTGCCGACGACGCTGCTGCCGCGCCGGTGCATGGCTCGAAGGCCGCGCCTGCGACGGCTGGTGCTGTGAAGGGAGGCGAGTAGCATGACGGGACTGGGAATCCTCTGGTACTTCCTCATCTTCCTGCTCATTGCCGGCTACTTCGTGCTTGACGGGTTCGATCTGGGCGTGGGCGTGCTGTCGCCGTTCGTGGCGAAGACCGACCGCGAGCGCGCCGAGTGCCATGCCGCCATCGGGCCGGTATGGGACGGCAACGAGGTGTGGCTGCTTACGGCGGGCGGCGGCCTGTTCGCCGCGTTCGCGCCGGCGTACGCTACCACGTTTTCGGGCTTCTATCTGGCCATCATGCTCGTGCTGTTCGGGCTGATTGTGCGCGCGGTGGCGGTGGAGTTCGCCAGCCGCGACGAAGGCTGGGCGAAGCTCTGGAATGCGCTGTTCTTCATCGGCTCGCTTCTGCCCGCGCTGCTGTTCGGCGTGGCCGTGGGCAACATCTACGCGGGCATCCCGATGAGCGCCAGCGGCGACTACATCGGCGTGCCGCTTCTGGGCCTCATCACCCCGTTCACGCTGCTGTGCGGCCTTCTGGGGCTGTGCATGATGATGGCGGCCGGCGCGTCGTGGCTTGCGGTGAAGGCATCTGCGCCTGAGCTGCGCGACCGCGCGAGCGGTCTGCGCCGTCCGCTGCAGATCGCGTGCCTCGTGCTGTTCGTGCTCATCTCGCTGCTGGGCCATTTCGTGATCCAGCCCGAGATGACGGCCTCCCTCGGCGCGGTGCGCTGGCTGTGCGCGATCGTGTTCGTGGTCGGACTGGTGGCCGCTCTGGCGCTCGACGGCAAGGACGGGCGCGAGCTGCCCGTGTTCCTGCTGCAGTCCCTGGCTGCCGTGGCGCTTGTGTTCCTGCTGGCGACGAGCATGTTCCCGAACCTGGTGGTGGCCTCGGCCGGCAGTGTCGGCCCGACGATCACCATCGCCAACGCGGCGTCGTCCGACACGGCCTTGGCGGCCATGACGGTGATCGCCTGCATCGGCGTGCCGCTCGTGCTGATCTACCACGTCATCGCGTACCGCACGTTCCGCGGGCGCGTGCGCGAGAGCGATTTGGAGTACTAGCGCGCGTGTCAGCAGGTGGGCGTGCCAGCCGTTTGAGCTGGCCGAACCTGCACTGATGCGGGATAATGTCGAGACAGCTTCAAGAGAAGCGGGAGTCCGGTTCCGGCCGGGCTCCCGCTTTCGCGTTGCGCGGTGGCGTTCGTGCGGCTGCGCACGCGCGACGGCGCGCCTCGACCGGCGGCGTCGCCCCGCCGGAGCGCTGTCTGCCCGCCGTATACCCAGTTCACCAGGCATATATCTGGACTTCCCCCCCATCTCTTTCCTGCGCTTCGCTGCATCCGTCCCGGGGCCGCCCGTCTCGCCTCTGTCCCCATTCCCATCCCCGTCTTCCCACCGTGAAAACGAATCGTGACGAACCGTGACGGCGGCTGTGGAGGGCGCCGGGTGCGGCGCGCGGGCGCCGCGGGGCGGGGCATACTCGTAGGCGTCGAAGGAAACGGGACGCGGCCCGAGGAGCCGCCCGAAAGTCGAAAGGAACCGACCATGAAGATCAGCGCTCGCAACATCATCAAGGGCACCGTCAAGACCGTGCAGGAGGGCGCCGTCAACGCGGTCGTCACCATCTGCCGCGAGCACCACAACCCCATCAAGGCCGACATCACCATGGAGGCGGTAAAGAACCTGGGGCTTACCGAGGGCAAGGAGTGCTACGCCGTGATCAAGTCCACCAGCATCATGTTCGCCACGCAGAAGATCGAGGGCATCAGCGCCCGCAACCAGATCGAGGGCAAGGTCGTCTCCGTCAAGGAGGGCGCCGTCAACGGCCACGTGACGATCGAGGACCCCTACGGCGTGCGCATCTCCGGCTCCGTGACCAACGAGGCCATCGAGAGCCTGGGCCTGGCCGAGGGCAAGACGGCCGTCGCCATCATCAAGTCCACCGACGTGATGGTCGCCGTCGACTAAGTTCGCCGATTTGATCGCACACCGCAGCTGCTGCACTCTGAACGGTGCGCGGCGCGGGCGGCCGATGAGTGCGGCCGTATGCGATGAGGGGGAAGAGGGGCCGAGCGTTTGACGCTCGGCCCCCTTTCTGCGTTTGGGAACGGTCGGTCATGGTAAAGTGTGAGCATGAGCCAGTCGAGACATATCACCCCATCCGATTCGGGCGCCGCTGACGCCAACCGCGTCGTGTGGATGCCCTCGCAGTTCAGGAGCGAGCCGAAAACCTGGCGGGAGAAGCGCCTGCGCGAACGTGCTCAAACGGTCGTGCGCGAGTACTCCGAAGGCGAGGACCTCACCAACGCCCTCACGCACGGCATCGGGACGGCGCTCAGCATCGCTGCGCTCGTCATCATGCTCGTCGCCGCTGGTCATCATGGGGGTGGCGTGCGTACCATCGCCGCTCTGCTGTTCGGCGTGCCCATGATCGCGCAGTTCTGCCTGTCCACGCTCCACCATGCCATCCAAGCCGACGCGCCGCGTCGCGTGCTGCGCGTGCTCGACCGGTGTGCCGCCTACGTGTTCATCGCCGGCGCCTACTCGCCGTTCTGCCTGCTCGTTCTGCCTGCGACCATCGGCCGTCCGCTGCTCATCGGCGTGTGGGTCGTCGCGGCAGCGGGCGTGGCGTTCGAGACGTTCTGGACGTACCGCCCGCGCTGGTTGACGGCTCTCGTGTACCTGGTCATGGGCTGGATCATGGCGCTGTTCATCCCGCAGCTTCTCGCGGGCCTGGCGCTGCCCGGTTTCGTGCTGCTCCTTGTTGCCGGCGCGTGCTATTCGGTGGGCGCCGTCTTCTACTGCATCAAGCAGGTTCCCTATTTTCATCTCGTGTTCCATGTGCTGACGCTTGCGGCCAGCATCTGCCTGTTCCTCTCGGTTGCGCTGTACGTGCTGTAACCGCGTGGGTTCAGGGCGGATAATGGGACGACGGGGCGGCGTGCGCGCACGTCGCGTGTTCTGATAGCCAACGAAGGGTTTGGATGTATGTCTCACGACGACCAACAGGGCGACAAACCTGGGTCGGGCCTGTTCTCGGGCCTGCGGCGAGCGTTCGGCCGGGATCGGAAGCGAACGGGTCTTTCGGAAGAGGACCTCAAGGATATCGTCACCGACAACGATGAGCTGCTCGATGACGAGAAGCGCATGATCGGTGAAATCCTCGACTTGGACGAGCTGACGGTGCGCGACATCATGACGCCGCGCGTCGACATCATCGCCGTCGAGGAGAACGAGACGGTACGCGCCGCCGTCGAGCGCATCCAGGGCACCGGCTACTCGCGGCTGCCCGTCTACTCCGAGGACCTCGACCACATCCGCGGCATTGTCCACGTGAAGGACCTGCTCGACCCGCTTCTGGACGACCACGACGACGATCCGGTGAGCGAATACGCCTATGGCGCGATGTTCGTTCCCGAGTCAAAAGACCTGTTCCCGCTGCTTTCCGAGATGCAAACGAATCGGCAACAGATGGCGGTGGTCGTAGATGAGTACGGTGGCACCGATGGTTTAATTACCGTCGAAGATATCGTCGAGGAGATTGTCGGCGAAATCGGTGACGAGACGGACATCGACGACGGGTCGTTGGTGACGAAGGTCGCGGAGAACGAGTGGCTGGTCGACGGGAGGCTCCCGGTCGAGGAAGCTCAGGAAATGGGCTGGCCGGTCGAGGGATCCGATCAGTACGACACCATCGCGGGTTGGCTTCTGGACGCGCTCGACGTCGTTCCCCAGCTGGGTGCCGTGTATGAAACGGGCGGATACCGGTTCAAAGTGCAGAACATGCGCCGTCGCCGGGTGCGCCTGTTGCGCGTGACCAAGCTGCAGCAGGATGCGGCGTCGGCTGTGGCCGCGCCGGTCGGCGAAGATGACGCGAAGGCGGGCTCGGAGCAGTAAGGCGGCGTGAGCGCCGTTTGCAGCCGACGGCGCCTGTCCGTGTTTCTGGCGTCCGAAGCCGTCGGCGCGGGGTCGCGGAGGCGGTGCCTTCCATCGAAGGCGACGCGTCGGCCTGCCGAGGCGCGCCGTTCGCACGATGCTCGTTTCGCACTGCGCGCCATGTTCTCCTCGGTACGGCTTGACGGAAGCGGGGGAGGCACATGGCGCAGAGCAAACGGCTGCTCAGATCGCGTGACGGCTACGTTGCCGGCGTCTGCATGGGCATCGCCCGTCATTGGGACGTCGATCCTATCGTCGTGCGCATTCTGTTCATCCTCGTCACGCTGGCCACGTTCGGCGTGGGCGCGGCCGTGTACCTGATCATGTGGATTACCATCCCCTTGGAGCCCGAAAAGCCGCGGCCGTACGAGGTCGACCCCGAAAGCGTGGTGTCGAGCACGTTCGGCAGCGTCGACTGCTCGCAGGCGCGCGGCGCCTGCTCCGGCCCGACCGAGCGGCCCTGCCAGAGCGCGGGGAAGACGCCGCCGGAGCCGCCGCTGCGCGGGCGTGCGTCCGTGACGGGCGCGCCGGGGGCGCGTGTCGGCAGCGCGAACGTTGGGACTGCGCAGGCGCAGCCGTCCGGGCGGGCGTACACCTACGCTCCCGCGGGAACAGTGAGCGCGTCATCGAGCGCCGCAACCAAGGATGCGGCGGAGTCCTCGTCCGTCGAGCAATGCGACCAAGGCCCCTCGCGCGGCGCGCGCGTCGGGCTGTGCATCGGCCTGCTCGTGCTGTTCTTCGTCGTCGCGTCGACGGCGCCGCCGTTTCTTCCGGGGACGCAGTGGTGGCAGTTCTGGCCACTGCTTCTGCTGTTCGCCGGATTGTGCCTGATGGTGATCCATTTCCGGCCGTGCCACGGGGCGGCGTGGAACGCGTTCGGCGTGGTGCTGATCTGCGTGGGCGCGACGCTCCTTCCGATGACGCTCGGCGCGCTGTCGTGGAACACGCTCGCCGTGGGCTTGGCTACGCTGTGGATTCTGCCGGTGGCGGGCATCGTCCTATTCGTCGCCGGGTTCGCGCGGCATGCGTCGCCGCTGTTCTTCGGCGGGGCGCTGTGCGTGCTTCTGTTCTGCGTGCTCACGCTCATGCTGTGCGCCATCCCCAGCAATCAGGTTGTCGTCCGCATGCCCGACGGGCACAGCATCACGCTGCTCGAAAACGATGCCGTCCAGGCCACGAGCTACGCGTCGCCCGACCGGGTGGCGGCGGAGATTCTGGCGGAATCGTAAGCGCGCGTCCGCCGTGGCATGGGGACGGCGCTGCTGTGGAGCGCGCATGACGCACGGCTTCCGCGTCACTTCACCGTCCCATTCCGTTGTGGGAAAATGAACCGGCATCGCGCTGCGGGCGCAGCCGTGCAGTTCGAGAGGAAGGGCGAAATGCGAAACGTTATCGTCGTCGGATGCGGACGCGTCGGATCGCGCCTGGCCAACATGCTGTCCGAGAACGGCAGCAACGTCTGCGTCATCGACAAGAGCGCCTACGCGTTCGGAAACCTCGGCCGCGGCTTCAACGGCTCGACGGTGCAGGGCATCGGCTACGACGAGGACACCCTGCTCAAGGCGGGCGTCGAGGACTGCGACGTCGTCGCGGCGGTCACCGAGTCCGACAACGCCAACCTCATGGTCACCGAGGTGGCAAGCCGCCTGTACGACGTGCCGCACGTCATCGCGCGCCTGTACAACCCCTCGCACGAGCGCGCCTACATGCAGCTCGGCATCGACTACGTCTGCGGCACGTCGCTCGTGGCCGAAGAGGTGTTCGGCAAGGCCATCTCGGGCCACGGCGCGCACCTGGACACGTTCGGCGACTACGAGGTCCTGCGGTTTTCGCTCAACCTGTCGTGGACGGAGAAGAACAGCATCCGCGTGTCGGAAATCGAGCGCGACCACGACATTCGCATCATCGCCTTCGAGCGCAGCGACGGTTCGGCGTCGTCGATCCCCACGCGCGATTCCATTCTCTACCAGGGCGATTCGGTTTTGGCGTGCGTGCGCCACGACCTGATCGACTCGTTCTCGCGGTTCGTGCAGTCGTAAGAGGCGGCCGGGCGCGAAAAGTTGGCGTCGTGCGCGGCGCTCAAGGGGAAAGGGTCTTTGCATGTACATCGTGATTGCCGGAGGCGGAAAAGTCGGGGAGTACCTGGCGACGGTTCTGCTGAAGAGCGGCAACGAAGTGGCCATTATCGAGCAGCGAATCGACATCGCCGACCGTTTGTCGATGCTTCTGCAGGGCCGCTACCTGATCATCCATGGCGACGGCTGCGATTCGAAATACCAGGAAGACGCCGGCATCCGCAAGGCGGACGTGTTCGTGGCGGCAACCGGCCAGGACGACAACAACCTGGTCTCGTGCGAGATCGCGTCGCGCGTGTTCCGCGTGAACCGCTGCATCGCCCGCGTGAACGCGCCCAAGAACCAGCGCATCTTCCGCGCGCTCGGCATCGAGAGCGTGTCGTCGACCGAGCTCATCGCCAGCCTGATCGAAGAGGAGACGCTGCTCGGCTCGGTGAGCGTCGTATCGTCGCTCACGCACGGCAACGTGCTGCTGAGCGAGGTCGTCGTGCCGCGCATGCGCAACCACTCCAACCGCGAGGGGATTCACCTGGCCGACATCGGCATGCCCGAGAAAAGCCTGATCGTGGCTGTGGCCACGGCCGATGGCGTCGAGGTGGCGAGCAGCGATATGGTGCTGTATCCGGGCGACAAGGTGGTCGTGGTGGCGGACACCGAGATGATCGGCGACGTGCGCGCCCTGTTCAGGACGCTGTAGGCGTCAAGCGGTCTGCGCGTTGCGGCGCGCAAGGCCGTTTGCTCTGCGCCCCCGCTCAACGTTCGCTCGACTTGAGATTGCGTTCAGCGTCCCCTGTCCCTGCATCCGGTTTCAGGGCCCGCTCGTCCTGCGTTTGTCCGTGCTGCGTTCGCATGGCGCTTCGGTCGCCTCGTCGCCTGCGCGCTGCGGCGCGCTCGCTTTGCGCGGATATGCCGTTGCGGGGAATCGGCGCTGGTCGAGTTGGTATAATCCGCCCATGCGTACTTTTCTGAAAAATATGGTTGCGGTGCTGTTCTGCGCCCTGTTGGTGCTTCCCACCGCGGGGGGCGAGCTGGCGTACGCCGACGATGCCGACGACACCGGCGCGCAGGCGACGCTGGATGCGGCCGCGAGCGCGGACGCGAGCGCTTCGGACGAATCCGACGACGCCACCGACGACGAGGCGGACGAAGCCGAAGAAGAGCCCACGGGCAACGTCTATCTCATCGTCGTCCCGCACTTGAACTGGACTGATATCGACAACGAGCATACGCCTACCATCCAGTACCTCGTGGCGCACTACGCCGTTGCCAACGTCGTGACCGAGGACAAGGTGGACATCACGGCGTTCGAGCAGACGGGCCGCCTGCACTACATGCGCGTGAACACCTCGAACGTCGAAGAGATCGAGCAGGCCGTTTCCAGCGTGTACTTCTCGCTGGGACCTGATGACTCCCTCGTCGTCACCTCGTCGCCGTCGCTCGCGAAGATCGACAACTACAAGCTGGAAGGCTACGGCGTGGCGATCCTCGTCGATGCGGGCGACAACGGTATCCTCACCTCCACGTCGGTGCGCCGCAGCGGCCTTATCCTGTCGAGCAACCTGGGCCACGCCATCGAGTCGCTGCTCAACGCGCCGCAGCGCAACCCGGCCAACCTGTCGGTCTACCCGCTGACCAACACGCTCGGCGCCCTGTCGCGCACGAGCACGCTTGCGCGCGACAACTCCATCGTGACGGCGGTGTGGGATTCCCAGCCGGCGTTTCTGTTCTGGTTCTTGCTGGTCGTGGGTGTGACGCTGGCCGTGAGCGTGGTGTCGCTGTTTTTGGACACCCGCATCCATCCGGCGTACCTGCAACACCTTCTGCCCGCCACTCGTATCCTCTGGATCATCGCGCTCGCCATACCGTTGGCGACCTACATCATGTTCCTGCAGCTGCCGACGATGACCGACGCCGAAATTGCGCTCGACTACTGCCGGTTCAGCGTGATGGAGCTCGCCTTTATCTGCATCGTCGTGGCCCTCGTGTTCCGCTGGACGTACTCGCTCGAAACGATGCTCGCCATGACCGTCGGCATCATGCTCATCGACCAGCTCATCGGCGGCCCCATGACGGCCACGGGCTTCATGAGCTATACGCCGCTCAAGGTGACGCGCTACTACGGCATCGGCAACGAGGGCGCGAGCTGCGTCTGGGGCTCGTGGATCATGCTCGCGTCGATGTGGCTCAACGAGGCGAAGAAGGGAAGCCGCCTAGCGAAGAGCTTCCGCACGTGGATCTTCCCGGTGGCAACGGGCGTCATCATCCTCATTATCGCGGCGCCCTGGTGGGGGTCGAACTTCGGCGTCATCATCTGGGGCACGGTGAGCGCGCTCGTGGCGTGGGCCATGTTCAACGGCGTGAAGGTCACGTGGAAGCGCGTGATTCTGATGACGCTCGCCGCCGGTGCGCTCGCGTTCTTCGTGCTGGTGCTCGACTCCACGTTCAACACCGAATCGCACATGGGCACGACCATCGAGGAGCTCAACGAGGGCTGGTACCTAGTGGTGTTCCAGATCCTGTACAACATGGTGGAGCTGTCGCTGACCACGATCACGTTCTCTCCGCCGCTCAGCGTGGTGTTCGCGTTCCTGTTCGGATTCCTCATCTGGCTGCGCGTGAAGAAGCCGGGCTCGTATGAGAAGTTCTGGGATGACAACAAGGCGTTCACCAGCGGATACACTGCGCTTCTGCTCGCGTCGGTGCTCATGCTGCTCATCGAGGACTCGGGCATCATCATGCCCGCGCTTGTGCTTTTGTACTGCACGGCGACGCTCATCTGGCTCGTGTGCAAGCAGCACAGCTGGCACATCCGCAAGTGGGTGGGCCGCCGCATCACGACGCGCGGCGAGTAGCGCCGTCGGTGTCTACGAGGCCATGGTCGCCGATGCGGCAATGACGATGGCGGCGATTGCTATTCCGATGGCGATCGCCAGCACCTTCAGCCCGCCGACGAACGTGAGCCAGCGATTCCCGGGATGGCGGGCGCGCAGGCGCCGCTTGTCCATCAGGGCGAAGGTAAGCGCGACGCATACCAGGGCGAGGCTCGGGTAGGACGCGGCCGAGAACGCAAACGGCTCCGGATGCGGCATGAACAGGTTGGCGATGCAGGCGGCCGCGCCGATGGCGCCGCCGATCACCAGGCAGATGTTCCAAACGATTCCCAGGACGCGCAGGGCGATGTCGGTGCCGGGGCTGCGGCGGTAAGGCCCGGGAGCCAGGGGATTCTCGCCGGCGTCGTCGCCCAAGGCGCTGTATCCGTATCCGTACGTGGGCGCCTGCGCGCTGCCGCCGGGTGCACTCGTTGGACTGGGGCCGCCTGAAGCAGGGGAACCTGTGCTGCTTGATCCGAAGGAGGACCCGAACGCGCTCGCGCTTTCTCGGTACGCGCTGGGCGCGTCGTCTGCGGATGAAGCGTCCCTGCGGAGCCGCGGTACGAACACCGACCGCCGCGCGTCGTCGTCGGCCGCGCGCATGAAGGCGGATTTCAGGGCGCGGACGTTCGCGTAACGGCGATCGGGGTCGAACGCGCAGGCGCACTTGAGGACGCTTTTCAGATGCGGTACGTCCTTTACCTGCGGAAACCCTTGCGAAAGCGCTTCCGGATCGGGATTTTTGCCCATCAGACAGAAATACAGCAGCGCGCCGAGCGCATACACGTCGCTGCGCACCGTCGTCTGCGCGTAGCCGAACTGCTCGGGCGGCGCGTAGGCGCGCGTGCCGAACGTGACGGTGTCGGTCGAGACGTCGTCGCGGTACGCGCGGGCGATGGTGAAGTCGATGATGACGGCGCGGTCGGACTCGATGATGATGTTCTCGGGCTTGAGGTCGCGATGGATGAGCGGCGGGTCGAACTGCTCGTGCAGCTGGGCGACGGCGTCGCAGATGGCGGGGAAGAGCGTGCGCGCGAGTTCAACCGACGCGCCTTTCGCCTCCACCGTATCCTTGAGCGTGTCGCCTTCGACGTATTCCGAGACGACGGTGAGCGCGTCGGCGTCGCCGGCGCATGAGACGATGCACGGCGCGGCGTCGACCGAGTGCCCCGCAAGCTGGGCGGCGTATAGGCGCAGATATGCCGCGCCGACGCCTGCGCCGGTGATGCGCTTGCGCACGAAGCGCGGGCCGGGGCGGTCGCCGCTGCTCGCGCCCGCATTGTGCGGCACGACGAGCTCGGTGCGCTCGATGCTCGACTCGCCGAGCAGCTTGACCACGCGGTACGGGTCGCTCGCGTCGAGTGCGCTGATCAGCTCCGAGAGCTCGTCGGTCGCCATGGTTTCTCGCGTATCCTCTCTGACTCGTTACCCGAATGCGGCGTTCACCGCTCTGCGCTGCAATCGTGCCGACCATCGAGGGCGTTGTGCACGGCTCCGCATGCGGATGGGTGCGACGCCGACTGCGGACGGCGCGCGATGCGGCTTCGCGGTCATTCGATGATGTCCTCGCCGAACCGGTACAGCTCGGCGTTCACCTGCATGAGCGTGCGCCCGCGGTCGATGCAGAAGATGATGATGGCATCGCGGCGGTCCTTGGGGTAGAGCGGGCTGTGGTCCGACGCCTTGAGCAGGCGGTTCGTCTCGCGCAGCGAGCAGGAGAGCGCGAACGCGATCTGCAGCACTTTGTTGCGCGAGGGATTGCGCTGCCCAACGAAGATCTGGTAGCCGTAGGTGCTGTTCATGCCCGCTTTGTTGATGACGTCCGCACGCCGTGCGCCCTTTTCGTCCAAAAGCTGGTTGAGGTAGTCGGACAGCGACCGCTTGCTCGTTGCATGCGCATCCGCGAACGTCGCCGGATCGTTCGAAGACAGCAGTTCTTCGAGAAGATGCTCGGTGAGTGGTTCGTCCATGGTGTGCGTGCGTCCTTCGCTTCGCGGGTTGACGGCGTGTGCGCCGCATGCTCCCGAGTATAGCGGAGCTGGATAATCCCGCGAAACGAAAAGCGCACGCCCGCAGCTGACTGCGAACGTACGCCTGGTTGCCGGCGTGCGCCGGAAGCGGTGGGGTGCGGGCCGAAGCGGTAACGCTTGGTCTCGCACAACCGCCGCGCGCATCTTCATCGGCCTTAATGGCGACTGCCTCGAATGCGCTTGCGGCGATGGTTCGTTGCCGCAAGCGCGGACCGTCGCCTGCGCCTGCCGTCAGAGCCGCATGGTCGCGCAGCCGACGGCGGGTTCGCGCATCTTAGAACCCGGAGACCTTGCTCAGCTTGTAGGAGTCGACCTCGCTCGGCTGCACGGAGCTGATTGCCTCGAACTTCCACGTTCCGTTGGCGTCGAGGTTGTTGGTGTTGGCGAGGGCCGTGCCGATCTGCGCGCCGTCGGCATCGTAGAGCGTGTAGGTCACCTGCACGTAGGTGATCTGCTTGTTGGTGAGGTTGGTGAACGTGCCGTCCAGCTTGAAGTAGTAGCCCGAATCGTCGACCGTCTCGTCGGTAATCGAGTACTTGTCGGAGCTGGAGGCAGCCGCAGACGAGGAATCCGCAGCGGCGCTGCTGGACGCGTTGGAGCTCGCGTTCGTGCTCGTGCTCGTATCGGAGCTGATGACGTTCGTGTTGTCGCTCACGTACTTGGCGGCGCTGGCCGTGCACGAGGCGAACCCGATGATGATGAGCAGAAGCACGATGAGGATCCAGAACCAGACCTTCTTGTACACCGGCTTCACGTTGGCACCGCACGTGGGGCACACGACCGCGCTCTTCGAAATCGGCGCTCCGCACTTCTTGCAGACGCGCCCTTCATGCTTGGACATCGTTTTCCCTTCCTTCGTCGATTTCGCATCGTTCTGATGGGCGAACAGCGTCGATGGTAACGAAACGCTCTGCCCGATTCATTAGCGGGCAGCTAATGCGAGCGCGCTCGGTCAGACGGCGGAAGGGGCAACGGTAGCGTGGGCCGCAACGCGGGCGCAACACCTGTTGCGGGGCGGCGCTGGGACGGTTTTGGGACGGCGCGGAGGCGGCGGAGGTGCGGCGTAGCGAAGATGACTGCGGTGCGGTGTAGCGGCGGTGCCGAGACGACGATGCAACGGTCGCGGCGGAGCTCCGTCTGCGTCAGCCCTGCGCTTCGGTTGCGGGGGGCAACGGGAGCGCGCCGGTGAAGGAGGCGGCGCCGTCGGTCGCGATGACGAGGACGTTGTCGGTGTCGTCCTTCGCGAAGCGCCGGCACGGCACGCAGCACAGGTGAGAGAACGTCGGCGAGAGCGTGCGCCCCAGGTCAACGAGCGGAGCCGCCGCCGGACCTTCGAGCGCGGCGATTGCGTTGACGAGGTAGGCGCCATCCGGCGTCAGGTGCGCGTGGATGAGCCGCGCCGCGTCGGGACCTGCCAGCGACGCCACCGGCGCGCGTCCGGCGAAGCAGTCGTTGATGATCGCGTCGTAGCGCACGTCGCTCGGCAGTTCGTCCAGGAAATGCCGCGCATCGTCGTTCACCAGGCGCAACCGTCCCGTACGCTCGGTGTCGAACTCCTCGATGAGCCGGTCGAGGTAGAAGTAGCGTTCGGCGAGGGCCGTGATGGCGGGGTCGATTTCCACAACGTCGAGCGCGACGTCGGGATACTTGCTGATCAGATGCTTGGGATACATGTAGCCGCCTCCGCCGAGCATGAGCACGCGGCGGACGGGGACGCCCGTCTCGAACAGGCGGTCGAACAGGCGGCAGTAGTCGAACACCAGGTCGTAGCACATGTCGTCGGTGATGAACGTGGCGGCTTGGTAGGCGCCGCCGATTTCGAGCACGCGGATCCAGACGGGTGCGCCCTTGTCGTCGGCAGCGAGGTCGTTCGCGTTGCTGTCGGTCGAGGTGGCGTTGTTGCGGACGGCGCCAACCACATCATCGTCCGCCCGCCCTTGCGCGGCGACCGTCGCGTCGTAGCGAATGGTGAACACGTGCGCCTTCCCGAACATCGTCGGGTAGCTCACGAACACCGCCTGCTCGTCGTGCACGCGTCCGCGCCGGCGGGCGAAGGCGACGCCTGCGACGCAGATGGCCGCGCATGCGGCGACGAGGGCGACAAGAACCGTCACGTTCACGAGCTTCCTTCCGTTCGTCGGGCGTTCTCTACCGTTCGACCCATCATAGCGTGCTTTTCGGGCGTGATTCTTCGAAACGAAACGCCGCGCCTGTCTCAGGTTGGTGCGCGGGCGTCGCAAGGTGTCCCAGGAGCACTCTCCGCATCGTGCGCGCACGCTTCGATAATGGGGGCATCGACCAACCAAGGAGGGGTGCCATGGGAGCGAAAGAGGAAACCGGGCGCGACGCCCGTTACGGCAAGCATGCGAAGATCAGGTACCAGGGCGGTATCTTCGGCGAGGACTCGTCCGACTTCCGCCTGGACGAGCCGCTCGAGATCATCATGGGCTACGGGTACGTGTGCCCGGGGCTGCAGGAAGCGCTGTACGACATGCAGGTCGGCGAGAAGCGCATCGTCATCATCAAGCCCGACAAAGGCTTCGGAGACGTTGATCCGGACGGCATCCAAACCTACCCGCGCGTGATGGTGCCCGGCGGCGCAGACATGGAGGTCGGGTCGGTTATCGGCCGAAAGAACGAGGTCACAGGCCAGGTTATCCCCGTGCGCGTCATCAAGGCGGACAAGGATTACCTGACGATGGACTACAACCATCCCTTCGCCGGAAAGACGCTTCAGTACGAAGTGGAACTCGTCGACATCGAGGACTAGCGGCGGCGCCAGACATCGAAGCATCGGGGCGTGCATCGTCCCGGAGAGGCGGCGCAGCGGCCGGCGGGTGCGCTGGTGGTTGACGGCCGGCAACGCAACGAGCGCGGCGGGCACTGCGACCAGGTCGTATGGCGGAAGGCAAACGATTTCGCCATCGTCTGCGCCGGCGGCGCCCGCCGCGTTTTGACGTGCGCGCGCTTCCAAGGGACAATGACGGCAGGCCCGCGTTGCGGGTTGCAGAGCCGATCAGGGGAGACCATGGAAGCGTACCGCACGATAGAGGGCCGGTCCGAAGGCGAGTACGAGGACCGCAAGAGCCGGTTCATCGGCATCGTCGAACCGGCGACCACCGAGCAGGAGGCGCTCGACTTTCTCGCGCGCGTGCGCGCCGAGCATCCCATGGCGCGCCATCACGTGTACGCCTACATCCTGCGCGCGGGGAATCGCGTGCGCTATTCCGACGACGGCGAGCCCAAACGCACGGCGGGCATACCGGTGCTCGAGGTGCTTCAGCATGCGGGTGTGTCCGACGTCGCCTGCGCGGTCGTACGCTACTTCGGCGGGACGCTTCTGGGCACGGGCGGGCTCGTACGCGCCTACACCAAGGCGCCACAGCTGGCGCTTGCGCACGCGCACATCGTGGAGCTCGCGCCCTGCCGCGACGTGATGGTGGCGGTTCCGTACGCGCTGTACGACCAGCTGGCGCATCGTCTGGCGGAAGAGGGGCGCACGGTCGTGGACGCGGTCTACGCCGACGACGTGACCGTGCAGGTGCGCGTGCTCGCCGATGAGGCCGAACGGTTCGCATCCCAGCTCACCGACCTGACGAACGGCCGCGCCGAAATCCTCGTCGGCGACGAGCAGATGGCGCTCGTGGACGCTCCAACGCCAACGGGGGCCTCGTCCGACGCGGTTTCGGGGGAGGAGGAGCGCTGACGTGCGCTTTCCCGCGCATAGGGGACGCCGGCGGTCTCTCCGGATCGGCACCGACGCCGGCGGCAGCGCGATTCGGCGGCGCTTGCGTCCGCTCCGATGCGGCCGCCTTACGCGTCGTAGCGCGCTTCGACCATGGGGTTTTCGGCGATGACCTCGCGCAGCTCGGCGATGTAGCGCTTGAGCAGGGCGCCGGCGCGGCGCTCGTTGTGCATGATGTAGCCGATCGTCATCGTCTCGTCCACGTCGAGCGGGATGGACACGATGCCCGAATGCATCTCGCTTGACAGCACGCCCGTCGAAATCGTGTAGCCGTTGAAGCTGGTAAGCAGGTTGGTCAGCGTGCCGCGGTCCGAAAAGCGGATGTTGCGCGCATGCGGCAGGTACCCGAGCGGCTCCTCCGAGTAGTAGAACGAGTTCTCCGAGCCCTGCTCGAACGAGTAGCGGGGGTAGGGCTCAAGGTCTTCGGGCTTGACCCGCTCGCGCGAGGCCAGCGGGTGCTGTTCGCCGACGAACACGTGAGCCGACGCGTCGAACAGCGGCGTGAACCCCACCTCCGCGTCGCGGAACGCCTTGCGCAGCACGCCCTTGTTGAAATCGTCCACGTACAGGATGCCCACGTCGCTGCGGAACGTGCGCACGTCCTCGATGATGCGGCCCGTCGCGCACTCGCGCAGCGTGAAATCGTAGCGGTCGCTTGCGCATTCCTCGGCCACGTTGATGAACGCCTGCAGGCTGAAGTAGTAGTGCTGGGTGGACACGCTCAGGTGCATCTCGTCGTCGCCGTGGCTGCGATAGTGCGCTTCGAGCATATCGGCTTGCTCGATAACCTGGCGCGCGTACCCCAGAAGCTCCGCGCCGTCGTTCGTCAGCGTGACGCCGCGGTTCGAGCGCGTGAAGATGGTGATGCCCAATTCGCGTTCGAGCTCTTTGATGGCCGTTGAGAGGTTGGATTGCGACACGTAGAGGTTCTGCGCCGCCGCGTTGATGGAGCGGTGCTCCGACACGGCGATCAGGTATCTGAGCTGTTGCAGGGTCATGGGCGGGTTCGGGCCTTTCCTGGGGCCATTGCGGCGAATGGTGTAGGGTTGACGTGCGGAAACGGATAACCTATAAAACCTACCAAGTATCGGCATGTTATGTTATCGAAATTTCCGATGTGCTCTTATCGCTATTATGCGCCACATGTTACATTGCGCTAACGGGCGTTCCAATGGTTATATGAAATGCGCTCACACATGGCGGGGCCGCGCGACGACGCCCGTCTGTCAAGCTCCGGCAACCGACAACCTGCAAGGAGGCCTCATGGCCAAGAAGAACCTACCGTACGACCAGAAGTACTACGATCCGGAAATCGAGTGCGCTTCGCGCGCGGACATCGAGGCGCTTCAGCTGGAGCGCCTGAATGAGGAGCTGGCGTTCGCATACGAGCACAGCCCGTACTACAAGCGCGCCTGGGACGCCGCGGGCGTCAAGCCCCACTGCGACACGCTCAAGGACCTGGAGCGCTTCCCGTTCATCAACAAGCAGACCGAGCGCGACTGCCAGGGCGTCGGCAGCTTTTTCGGCGAGCTGTGCTGCGTGCCCGAGGACGACGTCGTCTACATGGCCACGAGCTCCGGCTCCACCGGCGTGCCCACGATGAGCCCGTTCAACCAGAAGGACTTCGACGACTTCATGGACGCCGAGTCCCGCCTGTTCTGGCAGGTCGGCATGCGTCCGAACGACCGCTACCTGCACGGCATGAACTTCGCCCTGTACGTCGGCGGCCCCTGCGTCATCGGCGCGCAGAACCTGGGAGCCCTCGGCATCTGGGTGGGCGCCGTTCCGTCGTCGCGCCTTCTGTGGGCGATGAAGCACTACCAGCCCACATACATGTGGTCGTCGCCGTCGTACGCATGGTTGCTCGGCCAGAAGGCTATCGAACAGGGCTACGACCCCAAGGTCGACTTCGCCAGCCTCAAGCACATCATCATCTCCGGCGAGCCGGGCGGCTCCATCGAGACCACGCGCCACGCCATCGAGGAGATCTGGGACGCCAGCGTCTACGACTTCTTCGGCCTGTCCGACATCTACGGCGCCTGCGCCGGCATGTGCGAGGAGAAGGACGGTCTGCACCTTATCGAGGACCAGATTCTCGTTGAGACGGTCGACCCGGTCACGGGCGAGGTGCTGCCCGACGGCGAGAAGGGCGAGATCGTCTACACCACGCTGCTCAAGCATGCGCGTCCGATGATCCGCTTTCGCTCCGGCGACATCGGCTGGGTGGACAAGACCCCGTGCAAGTGCGGCCGCACCACGTCGCGCATCCACATCCTCGGCCGCAAGGACGAGATGTTCATCGTGAGCGCCGTCAACGTGTTCCCGTCCGACATCGAGTACGTCGTCCGCAACGACCAGGGCCTCACCGGCGAGTATCAGATTCGCGTTTACGACAAGAACTACTCCACGAAGTACGAGGTGTCCGTCGAGCGCGCGTTCGGCTCCGACGAGCCGTTCGACCAGATCGCCAAGCGCGTCGAGGGCGCCCTCAAGGCCCACTGCGGCGTGCGTCCGGCCAAGGTTCTGGTTTACGATACCGACAAGCTGGGCGTTTCCGCCGAGCACAAGGCCAAGCGCTTCATCGACGAGCGCACCTCAACCGACGCCGCGAAGGCCGTCGAGCGTGAGTTCGAGAAGAAGGACGCGAAGTAAACGAGCGCCGTGGCGTCTGCGGGGCGGGCTCGCACGGGTCCGCCCCGCAGGACCGGCTGTTTTCTTACGAGGAAGGCAGGATCATGACTATCAAGTTTGCGGTTTCGGGCCAGCATTATCTGTTCGACGTTCAGACGTTCGCGCACACCGTCATCGTCGAAGGCGGCGACGACTACACCTACGCGCTGCGCGACCGCACGACGCAGGGCGTCATCGACGACGTGGCGTCGGGCGCAAGCGAGCTGGGCGTTCTGGTGGAGACCACCCAGACGCAGGACAAGCTCGAAGCGGCGTTTGCGGAAGCGGGGCTTGAGTTCCACGAGCTCATCGAGTCCACGCCGCGTGTCGCGCTGCCCGCGAGCCACCCGCTCGTCAACGCGAAGAGCCTCACGCTCGAGCAGCTGGAGGACTACCCGTACATCTATTTCGAGCAGGAGAACGACGCGCCGGCGTACTTCGCCGAGGAGGCGCTTTCGGATTCCGCGCGCCGCAAGAGCATCGCGACAACCGATCGTGCGACGCTGTCGGAGCTGATCGTGGCGCTCAACGGCTACACGGTGACGAGCGGCATCCTCGTCGGCATCTCCGACGGCAAGGGCCTCGACACGGTGAAGCTCGACACCGACGTCAAGCTGCACCTGGGCTACGTGGCCAAAAAGGGCTCCGAGCTCTCCGAGGTGGGCGCGAAGTTCGTTGACCAGCTGAAGAAGAACCTCGAGCGCTACGCGCGCTTCTAGTTCGAAGGGGCATTGCGGCTCTTCCGGGGCGGTTGCGTGCGGAAGAGCTCGGCGCCGCCTGAGGCGGCGGGGCGTGGTGCGGGCTTAGCCCGCCTGCGCTTCCGGCGCAGGGCGCGCGCTCATCCCTTTCCATCGAACGCGAAGGCCCGGGTTTCCCGCTTCGTCCGCATCGCAGGTTTGCCCGCGGCGCTGATGCAGCGGCGGAACCCGGGCCTTTTTCGCGCCTGCGGCCCCGTGTCGCCTACAGTCCTGCGCTGCACGGAGCCCCACGCTGCACGCAGTCCCGTGCTGCGCATGACCCCGCGCTGCCTGTGTTCTCACGCCGCTTCCCGCTCCTTGGCGATACCCGCATGCGGCGGAGCTTCCCCCGCTCCCGCGGCGTCTTCGCCCGCGCAGACGGCTTCGTTTGGGCGGGGCGCGCACGCGCGGTATAATCGATCCCGCAAATTTGCAGGCATGATAGAGGAGCGGTTCCCAAGAGTACCCGCCGTCGATGCTCGGACGCAGACGGAGGCGAAAGGGGAGGACCGCCGAAGGGTTCCCGGCCGTCCGAGGGCGGGCTTCCTGGGCCGTGCGACAACATCGCGCGGACTGTCGCTTTCCTCAAGCGGAGAGCTATCATGGCCCGGGCGGGTGCGGACCCTTCAGGCCATGGCGTTGGCCTGTTCACGCTTCGGGCAAAGGAAGGGTTATGGAATTCATCGGAACGTTCTGGGCGCTCGTGCCGCCCATCGTCGCCATCGTGCTGGCGCTCATCACCAAGGAGACGTACAGCTCGCTGTTCGTGGGCATCCTCGTGGGCGCGCTCCTTCTGGCGGGGTTCGATCCCGTCAACACGATCAACTACCTGATCAGCGGTGAAATCGGCGAAGGCGATGACGCCGTCGCCGTCGGCTTCATCGGAGCGATCGGCGATCCGGACAACGCCGGCATCTTCCTGTTCCTCATCATGCTCGGCATCCTCGTGGCGCTCATCAACGCCGCGGGCGGCTCGTACGCGTTCGGCAAGTGGGCGGCCAAGCACATCAAGTCGCGCGTCGGCGCGGAGCTGGCGACGTTTTTGCTCGGCGTGCTGATCTTCATCGACGACTACTTCAACTGCCTGACGGTCGGCGCGGTCATGCGCCCCGTCACCGACACGCACCGCATCTCGCGCGCCAAGCTGTCGTACGTCATCGACGCGACGGCGGCACCCATCTGCATCATCGCGCCGGTATCGTCGTGGGCAGCTGCCGTGTCCGCCGCGGCGTCCGACCTGGATTCGGGCATCTCGGGCATCCAACTGTTCATCTCCACCATCCCGTTCAACTTCTATTCGCTCATGACCATCGTGTTCGTCATCGGGCTGTGCATCCTGCAGTTCGATTACGGCCCCATGGCCGAAGCCGAGATGAAGGCGTACTGCGAAGGACGCAGCGGCTCGCTCGGCAGCGAGGACGCCGTCCACAACGAGCGCGCGTCGCTGTGGGACCTGATCCTGCCGATCATCCTGCTCATCGTGTTCTGCGTCATCGGCATGATGTACGTCGGCGGCTTCTGGGACCCCGAGTCGGGCTACGCGGGCGACCTGTCCGGCGCGTTCGGCAACACCACCGCTGCGGTCGGCCTGCCGTGGGGCTCGGTCATCGCGCTCGTGCTGTCCTTCATCTACCTGCTGTGCCGCCGCACCATCACGTTCAAGGGCGCGATGGACTGCGTGGTGGCGGGCTTCCGTGCCATGGTGCCGGCGCTGCTCATCCTCACCTTCGCGCTGACACTCAAATCCGCGACGTCGGCGCTCGGCGCCGCCGAGTTCGTGGCGGGGCTCATGCAGGGCGCGTCGGCCGGGCTGTACAACTTCCTGCCGGCGATCATCTTCCTGGTGGGCCTGGGGCTTGCGTTCGCCACGGGAACGAGCTGGGGCACGTTCGGCATCCTCATCCCCATCGTGCTGCCGATCTTCTCGTCCGAGCCCACGCTTCTGACCATCGGCATCGCCGCGTGCCTGGCGGGCGCCGTGTGCGGCGACCACTGCTCGCCGATCAGCGACACGACCGTCATGGCGTCGGCGGGCGCCAACGTCAACCACATCGAACACGTGTCGACGCAGCTGCCGTACGCGCTTACGGTGGCGACCATCTCGTTTGTGCTGTTCCTGATTGCGGGCTTTGTGCAGAATGCCGCAATCTGCCTGGTCATCGGCGCGATCATCACGATCGGCACGCTGCTCGTGCTGCGCCGCACCATCGGGCACAAGTCGGTGGAGGCGCGCGAGGCCTACGACGCGAAGGCACAGGCCGAAGCGTAAGCGCACGCAGCTCTGCGCAATCGCCTCTCCGCGGGGCCGTTTGCCCGGCTGGCTCCCAAGCCGCCCGAAAACCGTCCCAAGCCATCCGGGAACCGTCGACGCCCGACGTGCCGTGCGCGATTGCGCGGTACGCCGGGCGTCGTTTCAACGGCCGAGGTTCAGCCGATTGTCGGTGCTTCCGAAGGGCGATCGCCGCGCTTCGGCGGCAGCTTGCGAGGCCGACGCTGGGGCGGGCCAGACGGGTCGCTGCGGGCGAAGTCGCATCTGCGGTGCGCGGCGAGCGTTTTGCCCGACAGGGCGCCGGCGGGGGTGATTTTGATGCCGCCGGCTTCTCGGCGATGCGGAACGCCTCGTTTTCGCCGAACAGCTGCGGCGCCATCACGCGGAGGTCGCTCATCTCGACCACTTTGAGTTCAGCCGTTTCCGGCGTGGCTGCGAACGGACGGGTGCACTGCGTATGCTGTTTCGACGGGACGCGAAGGGCCTGCGCAAGAGCTGCGGCGGCAGCTCAGGCGGGGCGCGAAGAGGCCCGTGCGGGAGGTGCTGTGGGCAGCGGGGCGTGACAGCTCGCATCTGGGCGCCGGGACGGACGCGGGCGCCGCGGCAGATCGCTCGTGCGCCATCTTTGCTGGTGTGTGGGTGCCGCATGCCCGGCGCTTGCGCGGCGTGCAGTGCGCTCTTGGATATACTGTCAGCAGCGAACATAAGGAGGAAGGCGGCTTCATGATCGAGATTCTCTGGCACGGCCGCGGCGGACAGGGGGCGTTTACGGCTGCACGTCTGCTCGGCGCCGCCGGCTCGCTCGCCGACGGGCGGTACGCGCTCGCGTTCCCGTCGTTCGGCCCCGAGCGGCGCGGCGCCCCGATGCGGGCGTTCACCAAGCTGGCAGATCGGCCCATCGGCGACCGCAGCGCCATCGCGCGCGCGGACTACGTGGTGTACCTGGACGAGACGCTGTTCGGTGACGGCTGGGACGCCGAGCTCAAACCCGGCGGGCGCGTGCTCGTCAACAGCGAGCGCGCCTTCGACGACCCGCGCGTGGTGGCGGTTCCGGCAAACCGCATATCCCAGGAGATTTTGGGCCGGCCCATCCCCAATACAGTGTTTCTGGGCGTGCTCGCCCAGCTCATCGACGCGGTCTCGGTAGATAACGCCAAGGAGGCCGTGCGTCTGTACATGCCGGCAAAGCTCCATGCCGCCAACGAGCGGATCATCGACGAGGCGGCGCGCGCCCAGGCGGACGGCCGGTTCGACGCAGCGGCAGCTGCGGCGGCGGGCGAATCCGC
>CAIFEB010000030.1 GCA_903789375.1 uncultured Eggerthellaceae bacterium
GGAGAGGCCCGCACGGCGCGGCGGCTGGGTCTGGGCTGCGCCAGATGCCGGAGCGCCGAGCCCGTTGCGCGCCCGGCGCGCAACGGAGCCGAGCGCGAGCGCTGCGGAACGAGCCACGGTCGAGCGCAGAACGGCTGGACGAGGCGGAGCGGACGGCGAGTGCTGAGGGAACGATGGGCGCTTGGCGCGCACGAGGGAGCCGGATCGATGGTACGCGCGCGCCTCCCCCTCCCTATTTAGGCGGTAGCGAACACGACGACGCCGACAAGCAGTAGGAGCACGTAGGTGACGCGCAGGAACTTCTCCTGGCTGATGCGTTTCTGAATCTTGTTGCCAAGCAGCGTGGAGACGATGGCGAGAGGGATGCATCCTATGATGATGCTCACGACGTCCCAGGTGAAATGGCCGGCTTGGAACGAAATCGCCGCATATATAAAGTTGAGCACCGTCCACACCATCGACAGCGTCGCGCGGAACTGCTGCTTGTCGCGCAGCGCCTGGATTGCGTAGATGACGAGCAGAGCCCCGCCCGATACGAACATGCCCTGGATCAGACCTGCCGCCATCACGATGAGCACCTGGGCCCACGGCGGAAGGAACCGCTGCCGTTTGACGATGAGATTGTAGACGCCGACGGCGATGATCACGATGCCGTAGATGCGAAGCAGGATGCGCAGCTCGACGATGGTGTCGAGCCAAATGCCCAGGAACATGAAGGGCATCATAATGCAGATAATCTTGAGCAGCTCGCGCCAGGAGACATCTTTGATGTTGACAACCGCCAGAAGACCGCACGCGAAGAATCCCATGGCATTGAGCACGGAGACGGAACTGGCCAGCCCGATCAGGTTCGTGCCGACCGGCATGGCGAAGATGTTCCCGGCGAAACCCGTGACACCCTGTATCGTGTAAGCAACAAAGAATGCTATCCAGAAAAGGACTTTTCCCATATATGGTATCTTCTACGATATTGCGCCGAAGCCTGCGATGCGGCGCAATGGGACCTGATGCGAGGTTCAATTATATACGGGGAGCATGCCGACGATTCCCCGAAACGATGAAACCTCACTTCTAACCATTGTGAAACAATCGACGGTTTGGGCGGCGGTATATTCGGGTGTACATGCGTTTGCGAGACGACGGCACGAGCGTTCGCGGGGCGGCAGCGGTTGCCTTCGCACGGCGGCGTTCGCGGGGCGGCAGCGGTTGCCTTCGCGTAGCTGCGTTTGCCTTTGCGCAGCAGCCGCTTTCGCGTTTTCGCGGCAACGGCATGAGCATTCGCGAGACAGCGTCCGCCTTTGCACGGCGACCGCTTCCGCATTTGCGGCAGCGGCATGCGCGCGTGCGAGGCAGCATTGCTCGCGGAATCGGACGCCGCCGAAGCCGTCCGCTGGGACTGTACGTTACAACGGTGCACCGCGAAGGCGCGCCGGAAGAGCGCTGGGCGCCATGGGAGGGCGCGCGGCGTTGCGCGACATGATAGAAGAGGGCAAGGATATGACGAGCTTCACGATAACCATCGCGGGAGATTCCGCGATCAACCTGGTGTTCTCGCAAACCATATCGCCCGAGACAAGCCGGATGATCAGGTCGGCCGCCCAGACCCTCGAAGACGACCCCGTTCCGGGCATCGTCGAACTCGTGCCCACGTTCTGCTCGCTCATGGTGTGCTACGACCCGCTGGTCGTCGACTATAAGACGCTCACGCAGAGCATCGGCGGAAAGCTGCGCGGACTCGCATCGGGCGAGTCGAGCCTGCGGCGCATCATCGAGATACCCGTCTGCTACGGAGGTGATTTCGGCCCCGACCTGCCCACAGTCGCCGCGCATGCGGGCCTGACCGAGCAGGAGGTCGTGAAGATCCACTCCGGACGCGACTATTTGATCGACATGCTGGGATTTCTGCCCGGGTTCGCCTACCTCGGCGGGCTCGACGAGCGGCTGCACACGCCGCGCCTGGCCACGCCGCGCACCGCCATCCCGGCCGGGTCGGTCGGTATTGGCGGCAAACAGACCGGCATCTACCCGCTATCGTCTCCGGGCGGCTGGCAGATCATCGGACGTTCGCCGATACGGCCCTACGACCCCGACCGCGAGCGACCCATCCTGTACGAAGCCGGGGACTACCTGCGCTTCGTACCGATCACCGAACAGCAATACCATGTCATAGATTCCCAGGTCAAAGCGGGCACCTACGAGTACCGCTCGTCGTTGGAGGAAAGCTGATGGGAGTCACCGCCAACAAGCCGGGCGTCTGCACGACCGTGCAGGACGGCGGGCGCCGTGGCTATATGGGCAGCGGGTTCTCGCCTTCGGGCGTCATGGACCAGCGCGCCTACCATATCGCGAACATTCTGCTCGACAACCCTGCTGACGCTCCGGTGCTGGAGTTCTGCCTGGCCGGGCCGACGCTGCGCTTCACCACGTCGACCGTCATCGCCATCACCGGCGGCGACTTCCGCCCGATGCTCGACGGCAGACCCATCGCATCGTACACGGCCGTGCCGGTCGAGCGCGGGTCGGTGCTGTCGTTCTCGGCGCCGCGCACGGGCGTGTACGGCTACCTGGCCGTCGCCGGCGGCAGCTTCCGTGTGGAGAAGGTGATGGGGTCGTACTCCACCAACCTGAAATGCGGTATCGGCGGATACAAGGGACGCAAGCTGCAGACCGGCGATTACGTGCCGTTCGTCGCGAAGGCCGTCGACTACCTGCCCCACCTGGGTTCGCGCACGCTGCCACGCAGCGAGGCATTCCCCTGCGAGGACTCAGACGAGATAACGCTGCGCGCTATTCCCGGTCCGCAGGACGACCTGTTCACCGACGAGGGCATCCGCACGTTCTTCGATGCGCCCTACACCGTCACCTCCAAATGCGACCGCATGGGATTCCGCTTGGAGGGGCCGATTGTCACCACGAAGCAGGGGTCGGACATCATTTCCGACGGCATCGCCCTGGGCGCCGTGCAGATCCCCGATCACGGCCAGCCGATCATCATGCTCGCCGACCGCCAGACCACCGGCGGCTATGCGAAGATCGCCACCGTGGCGTCGGTCGACATCCCACTGCTCGTGCAGAGCAAGCCGGGACGCGTCATTCACTTCGAGCGCATCACCGTCGAAGAGGCGCAGAAGCTGTACCGCGACGGACATCGCCAGATGATGGCGTGGATGCAGCGCGTGAACCGACCGAGCTACGGCGATGTGTCGCCGCGCAAGACCGCGCGCAGGCTCACGCCCATCCTTGAAGAGCAGGCGCGCATGAGCAAGAAGTCGAACGAGCAGAACTGGACGCAGACGAACCGGTACCTGCACGCCGACCGGCGCGCCGCCATCGCCGACCGCTTGCGCAAGGAAGCCGAGCTGGCACGCACGATCATCAACGCTGCCGAGGGCGGAGACGGACCTTCGCCGGGACCTCGCTCGTAAACCATCGACAAGACCACCCGGCTCAGCCCGAGCCGCCACCGCCGAACGACACTTTGAGGAGAGCACCATGAACACCGACGACATCAAGCAGCTGATCTCGATCATGGACGAGGCCGAGCTCACTGCCCTGCGCTACAACGACGGATCCACCAACATCGAGCTCGAGCGCCAGCACGGCGGACTGCCGGGCGGCTCGGTCGCGCTGATGGCGGATCGCGTGCGCGACCTGCTGGAAGGCAGCGAGAACTCGCGCAGCGCAACCTTCGGCGCACCTGCTGCGCCGCTTGCGCAGGACGAGAGCTCCGACACCATCGTGCGCAGCCCCATGGTGGGCACGTTCTACGCGGGCCCAAGCCCGGATGAGCAGCCGTTCGTCAAGGTGGGCCAGGAAGTGCTGACCGGGCAGACGCTTGCGATCGTCGAAGCCATGAAGATGATGAACGAGATCGCGGCCCCCGCGCCGGGCATCGTGGCGGAGGTCTATGCCGAGAACGGCGCGCAGGTCGAATACGACCAACCGCTGTTCCGCATTGCCACCGAAGCGAGCGCCCAATAGCCGCGAAGGAGTGACTTGCACCGATGTTGAAGAAAGTCCTGATAGCGAACCGCGGCGAGATCGCCGTGCGCATCATCCGCGCATGCCGGGCGCTGGGCATCAAGACCGTCGCCGTGTACTCCACGGCCGACCGGCAGGCCCTGCACGTCTACCTGGCCGATGAGGCCGTCTGCATCGGCCCGCCCGCGCCGCGCGATTCGTACCTGAACACGACGGCCATCCTGGCGGCAGCCGAGGGCACGGGCGCCGACGCCATCCACCCCGGCTACGGATTTTTGTCCGAAAACGCCACCTTCGCGAAGCTCTGCCGCGACAACGGTATCATCTTCATCGGGCCAACGCCCGAGGTCATCGACCGCATGGGTAACAAGAGCCAGGCACGGCGCACCATGATGGATGCCGGCGTGCCCGTGACGCCGGGCTGCCGCGACTCGTTCCACGACGCGGGCGCGGCGTTCAAGGCCGCCAAGGAGCTGGGCTGGCCCATCATGATCAAGGCGTCGTCGGGCGGCGGCGGCAAGGGCATGCGCGTGTCGGAGAGCGCCGACGACTTCCTGGACCAGTTCAACATTGCGCAGCGCGAGAGCCAGAACGCCTTCGGCGACAACACGATGTACCTGGAGCGCGCCGTGCTGAACCCGCGCCACGTCGAGGTGCAGATCATGGCCGACAACCATGGCCACGTGGTGGCGCTCGGCGAGCGCGACTGCTCCATCCAGCGCAACCACCAGAAGATGATCGAGGAGTGCCCCTCCCCCGCCATCAGCCCCGAACTGCGCAAACACATGATGGATGACGCCGTGAAGGCCGCCCGCGCCGTCGGGTACACGTCGGCGGGCACCATCGAGTTTCTGCTCGACCGCAACGGCAACTACTACTTCATGGAGATGAACACCCGCGTGCAGGTGGAGCACTGCGTGACCGAGTTCTGCACGCACACCGACATCGTGCGCGAGATGCTGTGCGTCGCCGCAGGCGAAGAGCTGTCGTTCACACAGGATGACGTGCGGATGGACGGCCACGCCATCGAATGCCGCGTCAACGCCGAGATCCCGGAGAAGAACTTCATGCCGTCGCCGGGAACCATCACGCAGACGCACCTGCCCGGCGGCAACGGCGTGCGCGTCGATACGGCCATCTACGACGGCTACACCTTGTCGCCGTACTACGACTCGCTGATCGCCAAGGTCATCGTACGCGGACGCGACCGCCGCGAGGCCATCGCCAAGATGCGGACGGCGCTCGAGGAAATGGTCATCGTGGGCGTCGACACCAACCTGGACTTCCAGTACTCCATCATGGAGAACAAGACGTTCTGCGAGGGCAAGGCCGACACCGGGTTCATCGAGAAGTTCCTGGCGGGCGAAGCGTAGGCACCTGCGCCGGCGCAACGCAGGCAGCGTGCGTGGCTGCGTTGCGCTTGCACAGTGGGACGTGCTCGACAGCGGGTCGCCTGCAGCACGCGCGCAGACGCATCGGCTCGCTGGGCAGCGTAGGCTGCGTTTGCGAGGGCGGCAACGTACGCGCGATGCGCATGCGTACCGCGCCGACACGCAACGGAAGGAGAGCATCATGGAAGATACCCCGACGAGACCGCAGAGCGTAGACCCTGCCGTATGGGACCAGGCGCTTTCCGCCTCCCCGCGCGAGCTGCGGCGCCTGATCCGCACGGGACGGTATGCAGCGCCGACGAGCGGCCTGTGCCCCGGATACGCGCAGGCAAACCTGATCGTGCTGCCGCGCGAGCAGGCGTACGATTTTCTGTTGTTCGCCCAGCGAAACCCCAAGCCCTGCCCGCTTCTCGAGGTGACGGAGACGGGCGCGCGCGAAACGACCATCTGCGCCGACGACTGCGACATCGCGACCGACTTCCCACGCTACCGCATCTACGAGCACGGCGAGCTGGTCGACGAGGTGACCGACGTCAGCTCGTATTGGCGCGACGACCTGGTGTCGTTCGTCATCGGCTGCTCGTTCTCGTTCGAAAGCGAGCTGATCGAGTCGGGCATCGAGATGCGCCACAACACGCAAGGGCGCAACGTCTCGATGTACCTGACCAACATAGCCTGCCGTCCAGCCGGCTCGATGAGCGGCAACATGGTGGTGTCCATGCGACCGATTCCGTACGACCAGGTGGTCAAGGCGGTGCAGATTTCGGGCGCCATCCCCAAGGTGCATGGCGCGCCGGTCCATATCGGCGACCCGTCCGTCATCGGCATCAAGGACATCGCGCACCCGGATTTCGGCGATCCGGTGGACATCCACGAGGGCGAGGTGCCGGTGTTCTGGGCGTGCGGCGTGACGCCCCAGTCGATCGTGATGAACAGCAAGCCGCCGTTCGCCATCACGCACGCGCCGGGATGCATGCTGGTTACCGACACGAAGAACATCGATCTGAAATTCTAAGTACGCGGAAGGATGCAGGTATGGCACGGGTTGATTTGAACTGCGACCTGGGGGAAAGCTTCGGGCGGTACACGCTGGGACTCGATGACCAGGTGATTCCGCTCGTTTCGAGCGTGAACATCGCGTGCGGCATGCATGCGGGCGATCCGGTGGTCATGCGGCGCACCGTCAAGGCGGCGGCTGCCGCGCACGTGGCGCTCGGCGCGCATCCGGGATATCCGGACCTGCAGGGCTTCGGCCGGCGCAACATGGCGCTGTCCCCCGACGAGGCGTACGCGTTCGTGCTGTACCAGATCGGCGCTCTGCAGGGGTTCTGCCTTGCGGAGGGCACGCGGCTGCATCACGTGAAGCCCCATGGCCAGCTGTACAACACGGCGGCGAAGGATCGTGCGCTGGCACAGGCCATCGCCGCCGCCGTGCACGACTTCGACCCGAACCTCGTGCTGGTAGCCCTGGCGGGCGGCGAGCTAGCACGCGCCGGTGAGGAAGCGGGCCTTACGGTGGCGCAGGAGTTCTTCGCCGACCGCAACTACACCGACGATGGCACGCTCGTGCCGCGCACACAGCCCGATGCGACGCTCTCCGATGAGAAGTTCGCCGTTGCACGCGCTGTCCGCGCTGTGAAAGAGGGCGCTATCAAAAGCATCTCGGGAAAGACCATCGCCGTCCGAGCGGACACCATCTGCACGCATGGCGACAACGCGCACGCACTCGAATTCGTGCGCGGCCTGCGCGCGGCCCTTGGCGAGGCGGACGTCGACATCATGCCCGCGGGAGCAAAAGCGTAGCAGCCACGGCTACGGGCAACCGAGACGCTACGGCCAGCCCTGCAGAAGCCAAGACGCGGCAACCGGGCCATTCCGATATATCACAGCGAATACAAGAAGAGCCGCGAAGCGCATTGCGTTTCGCGGCTCTTCTTTGTTGATATGCTCTTGCGCCTTCGGCTGAGCTTGGGCGGGCGTTCCGCAGAAGTCGGGCGCTCTGCCAAGGTAGAGTGCTGCAGCAAGGAAGCGTGCCTGCATCGGCGCCCGGACGGTTTTCGCCCGGACCCCGATGCGTTTTCCACTGAGCACCCCACTCGGTCACGTATGTGCGAACGAGCTTGAGGCCAATCCGGGAACGCGTTTCCGGTACGCCGGCGCTCCTTGCATGTCTGCAGCTACCGCGCGCATGCGTTCTGCGGGACCGCGCCCGTTGCGCCCGCGTCTGCTACGACCTCGCGTCCGCTACATGCCGATCAGCTTCGCCACCGACGCGATGAAGCTCGACATATTGCGGTAGCAGATGAACAGCGTGATGACGATGATCACGACGCCAGCGCAGTTCGCGAAGATATGGTTGCGCCAGTTGCCGAGGTCCTTGCCATTCGCGCAGAACAGGACGAAGAACGCCATGATCGGCAGCAGAATCGCGTTGGCCGCCTGAGCTGTGAGGATGAGCTCCGTCGGGCTTTTGCCGAGCAGACACGCCATGATGACGCCCGCGAACAGCACGATCATCCAGATGACCTTGAAGCGCATGTCCTTCAGGCCCTTGTTCCAACCGAGCACGCCGTTGACCGCGTACGCCGCGGACAGCGACGCCGTGAGCACGCTGGAGAAGCCGGCAGCCAGCAGGCCGAGGCCGATCATCCACGTGGCCCAGCTGCCGAGCAGCGGGTTGAGGGCGAGCGCCATGTCCTTGCCGTTGGCGACTTTGACACCGGTGCCGTAGATGTTGGCCGCGCCGCATATCAGGATGCACATGGAGATGATGCCGCCCAGGCCGATCGACAGCGCCGCGTCGAAGCGGGCATCGGAAATCTGCGCGGGGTCCTTGAAGCGCTCGCCTGCGCTCGAGGCATGGAGGAACAGGTTGTACGGGACGATGGTCGTTCCGATGAGGCCGGTGGCCACGAGAATCGGCGACGTGCCGCCCGTCTGGGCAGACGAGGGAAGCGTCGGAACGAACAGGCCGGTCAGAACCGCGCCCCAGTTGACCGGCGACGCGATGGCCGTGATCAGGAAGACGACGCCCATGAACACGACGATGGCCGTCAGGATCTTCTCGATGATCTTGTACTCGCCGACCCACAGGCAGGCGAAGCCGAGGATGCCGATGACGATGGCGATGGCCACCATCGACGCGTTGGGGAAGATCGCCTGGATGCCCAGGATACCGCCCGTGACGTTGCCCGTCTCGTATGCGATGTTGCCCACGAAAATGGCGACGATCACGATGATGATGGCGATCCAGCGCAGAACCGCGTTGGGGATACGGTCGCGGATGTTCTCGCCCAGGCCCTTCTGGGTGATGATGCCGATGCGGGCCGCCATCTCCTGAAAGATAATCGTGGCCAGCGTCGCGAACAACAGCGCCCACAGCATGGTGTAGCCGTAGCTTGCGCCGGAAACCGTGCACGTGGTGACTGTGCCCGGACCGACGAAGCCGGCGGCGACCAGCGCTCCTGGGCCGATGCTCTTGAATTTCTCGCGGATGGTGCTCATGTCTTCGCCCCTTTCGATTTTCAATCTGCTTGAGCATGTCCCTTGCGCCCGCGCGCAGCCGCTGCTGAGCCCAGCGGCAATCCCTGTGCGCGACGGCGCCCTCTGCGAGAAAACAAAGCCGCAGCTCGCACGACTGGAACTGCGGCTTTGTTTTTTCACCAGGTGTTACTTTAGCAGATTGAAGCGTACATCCGAACGAAGAAGGAGCGGCTTAACACGCTCGAAACTGCGAGCGGCGCGGCCTTTCCCCCACATCCCACGGATGTGTTTCGGAAGGCTGCGCCGCTGACGCGTACCCCGCTACATCGACGAGAAGCGCTCCGGCGAGACCTCCACGGCTTCCGCCGACGCGTTGGCGTCGGGCAAGTCGATGCGACGGTCGACGAGACTTTCGTGCTTGGCTGTCTTCTTGGCGGCGCGGCGCTCCTTGCGCGACATGCTCGAAGGACCCGAGCCCGTGTCGTTGTTGGCCAGCTTCTTCTCCAGCTTGCCGACGACCTTCGCCAGTGGCAGCGTGATGACCAGGTAGAACAGCGCGGCGACGATGTAGGGCGTGATGGAGCCCGTCGACGCGACGATGGTCTTGGCGTACATGACCACTTCCATGACGCCCACGGCGGCGAGCATCGAGGTGTCCTTGTACAGCAGGATGAACTCGTTGGTCAGCGTGGGCAGCACGCGGCGCACAGTCTGCGGGATGATGACGAATGCCATCGTCTGCGCGCCGTTCATGCCGAGCGAGCGCGCCGCTTCGAACTGGCCCTTGCTGATGGACTGGATGCCGGCGCGGTAGATTTCGCACTGGTAGGCCGCCGAGTTCATCGCCAGCACGATGATGCCGAGCGGGAACGGCGGAATCTGCACGCCAGCGAGCGGCAAGCCGAAGAACGCGATGTAGATCTGCAGGAAGACCGGGGTACCACGAACGATGTTGACGTAGAGCGAGCCGAGGCCACGCAGGATACCGAACTTCGACATGCGCATGAACGACAGCAGCAAGCCGAGTGGGATGGCCAGCGGGAACGCGATGACCACGATGGCGAGCGCCATGAAGAAGCCCTGCAGCACCACCGGGAAGCTGGACACGAGCAGGATCGGGTTGAAGAACAGCTTGAGGAACTTCACCGAGTTCCACGCCTGCACCCACGGCTGGTCTTCGAGCCAGTTGGTCAGCTGCTTGGTGACGGACACGCCCGTGACCGCGATGGTGGACGAACCCACCTGCTCCTGCGAGCCGTCGGCCAGCACGCACGTCGCCTGGATGGGCATGTCGCCGCCCGCCGTGGGGAACACCACGCCGTAGATTTCGAGGCGGTAGTAGCCGCCGGCGTCGGTCGGCTCGGAGAACGTGGCGGTGATGGTTTCGCCGTCGGACGAGAACGTCGTGGGAACCGACACGCGCGTCATGTGGTCTTCGCCTGTGAGGATGGTGGCACGCGCCTGATCGAGCGAATACCCGGTGCCCGCGGGGAGCGTGAGCGAAATCGACTGGAGCGATTCGCTGTCGGTCGCCTGGCCCTCCCACGTGATGCGCGTCTCCGTGCCGCCCAGCACGTCGCTTCCGGAATCGGCGTTGGGCCGCGCGGTGCATTTGGCGATTTCCATGGCCTGGGCGTTGCTCGGCACGGCCATGCTCAGGACAACGGCGATGGCGCACAGCAGAGCCAGCAGCGCCGCACCCCAGCGCCTTCCGCGGACATTCGTCTGGTTCATCGGTTCAATCCACTTCCTCGTATATGCAAAAAGCCCTTGCCACCGCGCACAGCGGCAGCAAGGGCTTCATTATATCGACTCGCTGATGAACGACGTCTACAGATACTCGTTAATCAGAGAATCAATGGTACCGTCATCCTTGAGCTCCTTGAGCGCCTGGTCGATGGCGGCGGTCAGCTGCGGGTTGTCCTTGGACACGGCGATCGCGTACTCCTCGCCCGTGGCGACGTTCTTCACGATCTGCGCGTCGCTGTAGGCGTCGGCGAGCATGTTCTGCACGACGGCCTTGTTGGTGCACACCGCGTTGGCCTGGCCGGCCTGCATGGCGGCGAAGGCGTCAGTGGAGTTGCCGTAGGCCTGGCACTTGGCGTTGGGGTAGTTCTCCTGGACGTACTCCTCGCCCGACGTGCCGCTCTGCACAGCGATGGTGACGTTGGCGTTGTTGAGCTGGCTGTCGATGCCCTCGCTCGTGAAGCTGCTGTCCTTCATGACGGCGATGGCCTGGTCATCGATGTAGTACGAATCGGAGAAGTCGACGGTCTTCTCGCGCTCAGGGTCGACCGTGAAACCGGAGATGCCGCAATCGGCCTGTCCGCCAGCGGCGATGGCCGGCAGGATGGCGTCGAACTGCAGGGTCTTGAACTCGGGCGTGAGGCCCAGCTTCTCGGCGACGGCCTTGCCAATCTCGATGTCGAGGCCGACGTACTGGCCGTTCTCGAGATTCTCGAACGGTGGGAAGTCCGGCGACGTGGCGATGGTCAGCGTGCCGGCCTTCTGCAGCGTGTAGCCCGCGCTGGTCGTGGTAGCGGAGCTCGACGACGCGGCGCTCTGCGCGCTGGACGAGCTGGAGCTCGAAGACGAGCAGCCGAACAGGCCCAGAGCGGCGGCGAGAACGCCGGCCGCAACCAGAATCCCAATCTTTTTGATCTTCATTCCATTCCCCTTTTTTCTTAACGTTCCTACGTGAACGTTCCTGCATGCGATCGGGGACGCGCCGCGGCCTTGGGCGATCACCGCCCAGGCCCCGCGCACGCATGACCGATCAGGTATCCAAGAATAGCGCATGTCACAAGCTTGTAAAAGATTGTTAACACAACGCGGCGCGACGATGCCGAATGGAGCGCTCAGCGGCCTTATTGTCTTGGATGGGGATTATTCGCCTGGGAAGATTGAGGGATGTCGGGGCGGCGGGCGCCGGACGGATGCTCGATCTTGAAATCGGCGCCGAGCTTCTTCGCGAGCTTCTGCATGCGCTCCTCGACGCCCTCGATGATCGTCGAGCAGTCCTTCAGCTCGTCGTAAACTTCGCCCGAAGCAACCTTGGTGGCCGCCTTGTAGTTGAGCTCGTGCTCCAAGCTGGCCCAATAATCCATGGCCACCGTGCGGATCTGCACCTCGACCGGAACCATCTGCTTGCCGTCGGCAAAGTAGACGGGCACGCGGAAGATGGCGTGCAGGCTGCGGTAGCCGTTGGGCTTGGGATGGGCGATGTAGTCCTTGAGCTGGACGAGCTCCAGGTCGTCCTGGCGCTTCAGGCGGTCGGCCAGCACGTAGGCGTCGCTGATGTAGGAGACGATGACGCGCACGCCCGCGACGTCCATCAGGTACTTCTCAACGTTGCCGAGCGTCGGCTCCTTGCCATAGCGCAGAAGCTTCTCGTAGATGCTTACCGGCGCCTTGACGCGCGACTCGATGTGGTGGATGGGGTTGCGCGTGGCGCGCACGCTGATGTCGCGGTTGAGGATTTCGAAACGCACGACCATCTCGCGCATGGCCGCTTCGTACTTTTGGAGGATGGCCTCAGCGGCTTCGGAGAAGTCCTCGAACTTCTCGAGCGCAACAGGGTCGAATTCGAGCTGGTTGATCACGTCGTCGGTTTCGGCAACGCGGATGTTCTGCTGCTGTTGGGGGTAGGCCGCCTCGACGGCCGGCATCATCTTCCATGCCGTCGAACGCACCATGCCCGACGGCGTCATGCGCATGATGGGCGTTGTGGAAACGGCGGGGCCGGCAGCGTCTGCACGCGGCGCAGCCGCCGTACCGGCGACCGATGCCTGCCCTGATGCCGGCAAGGTGTCGGGCGTCGTTGCCGCCGGCGTCGTCCCTGCCGCACCGGCGATGCGTTTCCCCTGGCTGATAGCGTCGTCAACCACGCTGATCATCGCAGTTCTTCCTCCTGTTTCGCTTCGTTCCACAGCTGTTCGAGTTCCGGTTGGGTCAGGTCGCACACGTCACGCCCCTGCTCCCGCGCACGCCGTTCCACGAACGCCCAGCGCCGGCGGAACTTCGCGCACGTGGCGCGCAGGGCGCTCTCGGCGTCAAGCCCCATCTTGCGCCCGACGTTGACCAGGGAGAACAGCACGTCGCCGAACTCGAGCTCGACCGCGTCGGCAAGAGCGCGCGCTTCGGCGTCCTCGGCAGCGCGGTCGGCATCGACCTTGCCGTCGGGACGCGTGGGCGCCGCGGCATACGCGCAGGCGAGCTCCCGCTCCTCGGAGCGTTCCTGCTCCCATACCGCGTCGACCGTGTCCCACTCGAACCCGGCAGCGGCCGCTTTGCGCGAGATTTTCTGCGCCTGCATGAGCGCCGGAAAGCTTGTCGGCACGCTATCGAGCAGGGATTCGGGCGCGGCGTCGCCATCATGCGCCGCCGCACGCTCGTCGAGCTTGACTTCGCTCCAGATGCGCCCCACGTCAGCGGCGCTTTCCGCGTGAGCCTCGCCGAATACATGCGGGTGGCGGCGAATCATCTTGGCGTCGATGTCGCGGCAGACGTCGTCGATGGTGAACTCGCCCGCATCGGCGGCGATCTGGCTTTGAAGCACGACCTGCAGAAGCACGTCGCCGAGCTCCTCGCGCAGATGGGCGACGTCGCCGGATTCGATGGCATCGACCGCCTCGTAGGCTTCCTCGATCATGTTGTGCGCGATGCTCTCGTGCGTCTGGGCGCGGTCCCACGGACAGCCGTCCGGCGCGCGCAGCGCCGCGATGGTGCCGACGAACCCGTCGAACGCCGCATGCGCAGCGGGGGCGCCTGCGTTGGTATCGCTTTGTTTCACCTGATCGGCGCCCGTGTCTTCACAAGCGCGCTCCGCATTGTCGGCGCGCTGCGCCGCCGTGTCTGCCATGGATGCTCCTCGCGATATGGGATGGCGCAGCCCGGCACCGAGCGAGCGTCGCGCGGGGCGCGGCGCAGCACCGGACGGATGCCGCGTTGCGCGCCGCCACCGGTCGCTGTTAGTGTCCGGCGTTTTCGCCTGACGTGTTTTCGCCTTCAGTATACCGGTACGCGCGCGGCGCCCACGGTCGTCGCGCGATATGTCATCAAGATGCAGCCGTCGCCGACCGTCAGCTTTTACGCGCCGGGGGAAGGTTCTCCCCATGAGGCGCCAACTGTCCCGTGCAGGTGCAGGACGCTGCTGGCGACCCGCCCGCAGCGGCATCGCTGCAAGCCGCCACCGCTCCGCCCGCCGCGGGCGCGCTACACTGGTCTTCATCACTGCGAACCTCAAGCGAAAGAGTGCCATGGATTTCGAACGCATCACCACCCTCGACGACCCTCGGCTCGACCCGTACGTGCGGCTGACCGACCTGGAGCTGCGCAGCCGCATCGAGCCGGCGCGCGGCCGGTTCATCGCGGAATCGGCCGAGGTCATCGGCCGGGCGCTCGACGGTGGCATGGCGCCCCTGTCGCTGCTGACCGAGGAGAAGTATCTGGGGCAGCTGGAGAGCGTGCTTGAAAAGCTTGAGCGCGCGAACCCCGCGGCGCCCGTCTTCGTCGCCCCACCTGACATGCTCGAACGGCTCACCGGCTTCAATCTGACGCGCGGCGCGCTGGCGGCGTTCAAGCGCCCGCCCGAGCGCCCGGTCGCCGACATCGTCGCCGGCGCGCATCTGATCGCCGTGCTCGAGGATATCCGCAATCACACCAACGTGGGCGCGCTTTTCCGCTCGGCCGCGGGGCTTGGAACCGACGCCGTGCTCGTCTCCCCCGCCTGCTACGACCCGCTGTATCGCCGTGCCGTGCGCGTGTCGATGGGCACGGTGTTCCAGGTGCCGTGGACGCGCATCGGCGATGACGCTCACGACTGGGCGCGGGCGGGCGTGCCGCTGCTGCACGAGCTGGGCTTCACGACGGCAGCGCTCGCGCTTTCCGACGACGCGATTTCGATCAAGGACCCGCGACTGAAGGCGTGTGACAAGCTGGCGCTCGTGTTCGGGACCGAAGGCGACGGGCTGGCGGCATCGACCATCAGCCGCTGCGACTACACGGTGAAGATCCCGATGGCGCACGGCGTCGACTCGCTCAACGTCGCCGCCTCGAGCGCCGTGGCGTTCTGGGAATTCACGCGCGAGCGCTGTTGAGACGCGGGACGCGGGCGCAGTCGAGGCGCCCCGCTGGGCCGGCCGGGACGTGAGCCAGCGCTAGTCCGCCGGCGTGTCGATCTGCTCGCGCGGATCGCGCAGATCGTTGGGCATGACGCGAATCTGGCCGATGCCCATCTGCTTGAACGCGTCGTACGTACGCCACGGCGGCACGTTGTCGTCGAACGGCGCGGTGTAGTTGAGCGCCTCGACGAGCGTCACGTTGTGCCAGAGATCGGCCATCGTGTCGATGTCCGGCACCGCCGGCAGATACAGCGCCGGCAACCCGAGCCGCCGCGCCTTCTGAATGTACGCCGGCAGCACGGTGAGGCCGTCCTGGCAGTAGTACACCCCGCTGTGGTCGAACGCCGTCGCGCGCGTCCACCCGACGATCGACACGCCCATCTCCTGGTCGGGCGCGAGCACGATACCGCCCGCGGGCGCTCCCTCCTTGCGCGGAAGCGCATCCACCCGATGGAGCGCGTCGAAACCGCGCATCACATCGGCGCAGGTCAACGCAGGCATATCCGCGCCCATCGACAGAATCGCATCGGCGCCGTCGTCCCACGCCTTCTGGAACGCCTGGTTGTAGTGGTCGTCGAACGTGGCGCCCTCGTCGAAGTCGAACGCGATGGGACGCGGCCACTCCCCCGACGCGGTGAACAGCGCGCGCATGGCGTCCAAGTTGCCCGCGGGCGTCGTGGAGATGCGCAGCTCGTAGACGTCCTCGATCGGCTCGCCCTCGGCGTCGCGCTCGGGTTCGCGCGCCTCGAGCCGGTCGAAGGCGCCCATGCAGATCTCGCACACGTCGAACAGCATGTTGTGGTAGAGAGCGCTCGCCACCTCGGGTTCGTAGATGCCGTCCTTGAGCGTAGTCAGACGCGTTTTGACGAGGCCCGGTTGGGGCACCTTCGAGAAGAGCAACAGCACGTTCTTGCGACGCCGCATGGCGTTCCCCCTGTTCACGTGGCGTATACGTAAAACGGCGCGAACCCGCATCAAGGCTCGCGCCGCGCACTGGAATCCCGCTTTAGCTATTTGACGATGAGCACCGGCGTCTTTGACCCGTGCAGCACCTTGTAGCTGACGCTTCCGCCGTACTCCTTGCGGCCGCTCAGACCGCGGTTGCCGATGACGATGAGGTCGTAAGCGCGCTGGTCACACAGCTTGACGATCTCGGCAGCGGGGTTGGTTCCCGCGAGAAGCAGCGCCTCGGCCTTGCCCGCCTCGTCGCCCAGGCGGTTGACGGCGTCGCTCAGAAGCGCGCGACCGTCCTCCTTCATCATGTCGAGGACGTTCTCGAACTTGGTCTGCTCCTCCTCGTTGAGGTCGGGAATCGGCACCACGTAGGCGACGTCGATACGCAGTTGGTCGTTTCCGTCCGCGAGTTTGGCCGCCATGTCGATTGCGCGGTTGGCACCTTCGGAACCGTCCACCGGGACGAGGATCGTGCTCAATGCCATTGCTGGCTCCTTCCACCTGAGAAGCCGCGGATGCGCTGCGGCGCCCGTCCTGAGTTGCGGCCCAGACGCCTCGCCCGCCCTTGCTCACCGTGATTGTACCGCAGCAGGCGGCCGCCTTCGCTCGCAACGAAGACGACCGCCTGCGACTCCATTTGATTCGATTTTCCGCGCACGATGGCGCGTTGCGGTCGCGTGCGATGAGGCGCGATTCCCCTGCTTCCCTTCAGCCGGACGGCTGCGCGTCGGCGGCTGCCCGGATGCGGGCTCGGCTCCGACCGGGCGCCGGGGCCGGACGCTACACCGCAGCGCGCCTGCAGTCGTCTTCCTCCGCCCGAAAGACGCCACTGCGCGAGATCGCCGCTGCGCGCTACATCAGCTTGCAGATCTCCTCGGCGAAGGTGTTCGGGTCCTCGATCGGCATGCCGGCCACGAGAAGCGCCTGGTTGTACAGCAGGTCGGTGTACAGGCGCAGCTTCGTCTTGTCATCGGCCTCCTTCGCGTCTTTGAGCTTGGCGAACACGGGATGCTCGGCGTTGAGCTCGAGCACGCGCTGCGACTTGACCTCCTGGCCGCTCGGGTTCTGCGACAGGATGCGCTCCATCTCGAGCGACACCGGGCCGGTGGTGGTGAGCTCGGCCGGCGCACCCTTGAGCGTGGCGGACACCTCGACCTTCGTCACGTTGTCGCCGAGAATCTCCTTCATGTCCTTGAACAGGTCCTCGTTGTCCTTCGTGGCCTCCTCGGCGACCTTCTTCTCGTCGTCGGACGCCAGGTCGATGTCGGACGACGTGACGTTCTTGAGGTCCTTTTCCTTCCACTGGCGCATCGCCTGCATGCAGAACTCGTCGACGTCCTGCGTGCACATGAGCACGTCGAAGCCCTTCGCGCGGATGGTCTTCACAGCCGGCAGCTTGGACAGGCGGTCGAGCGAGTCGCCCGCGGCGAAGTAGATGTCCTTCTGCTCCTCGGGCATGCCCTCGACGTATTCGTCGAGCGTGACGTACTTCTGCTCCTTGAGCGAGTAGAACATGAGCAGTCCGCCCAGTTCATCGGCCTTCGAGCCGTAGCTCGTGTAGATGCCGAACTTGATGCTGCGGCCGAAGTTGTCGAAGAACGACTCGTAGTCGTCGCGCGCGTTGTCGCGCATCTTCTCCAGTTCGGAGGTGATCTTCTTCTCCACTTTGTTGGCGATGGCGCGCAGCTGGCTGTTGCGCTGGAGCGTCTCACGCGAGATGTTGAGGCTCAAGTCGGAGCTGTCGACGATGCCCTTCACGAAGTTGTAGTAGTCGGGCAGAAGGTCGGCGCATTTGTCCATGATGAGCACGTTGGAGCTGTACAGCGCCAGGCCCTTCTCGTAATCGCGGCTGAACAGGTCGTACGGCTGACGGCCCGGGATGAACAGCAGCGCGTCGTACTCGAGCGCGCCCTCGGCGTGAACCGAGATGGTGCGCAGCGGATCCTCAAAGTCGTGGAACGTGCTCTTGTAGAACTCGTTGTACTCCTCGTCGGTCACCTCGGACTTGCGGCGCTTCCAGATGGGGATCATCGAGTTGATGGTCTCCTCTTCGGTGTAGGACTCGTATTCGGGCTTGTAGTCCTCGTCGTCTTCGGGCACGTCGTCCGGACGCGGCTTCTCGCGCGTCTTGGTGACTTCCATCTTGATGGGATAGCGCACGTAGTTGCTGTACTTGTGAATGAGGTCGCGCAGCTCGTATTCGCTCAGGTACTTGTCAAAATCGTCATCGTCGGTGTTGTCCTTGAGCGTGAGGATGACGTCGGTGCCGTGCTGGGCGCGCTCGCCGGGCTGGATGGTGTAGCCCTCGATGCCGTCGGACTCCCACACGTTGGCATCGTCGGAGCCGTACGCGCGCGACACGACGCGCACCTCCTTGGCCACCATGAAGGCGGAGTAGAAGCCCACGCCGAACTTGCCGATGATGTCGGCCGCATCGGTGCTGGCCAGGTCGTTGGCGTCCTTGAACTCCTCGCTGCCGGAATGGGCGATGGTGCCGAGGTTCTTCTCCATCTCGTCGGCGGTCATGCCGATGCCGGAGTCCGAAACGGTGATCGTGCGCGCGTCCTTGTCGAAGGCGACCCGAATCTCCAGCTCGTCCTTGTCGAGCTGGACGGAGCTGTCCGTCAGGCTCTTGAAGTAGAGCTTGTCCACCGCGTCCGACGCGTTGGAGATGAGCTCGCGCAGGAAGATCTCGCGATTCGTGTAGATGGAGTTGATCATCAGGTCGAGCAGCTTCTTGCTCTCCGTCTTGAACTTGCGCATGGCTTGCATCAATCCTTTCACCGGCGATAGCTGCGCGGGGCGTCTGTGCAGGCCAAGCGGAAGCCGGCGCGCGCGACGCTGCGCAGGAGGACGCCTTCTTCGTTTCCCTCGACGTTTCGACGTTTGAATTAGCAGTCCTCGCTTTAGAGTGCCAATTTTGGATTGTAATGGCGCCGATAGGCGTGTCAAGCCGAGCGCAGTGGTTTCGCCGTTCCGTTACCTAGGCGCGCGGAGGGGCTGGGTGCTCGCTGCGGGGTGCCGTCGCGCGCTGGCACACGTGCATCCAGGAGCGGCCGGTGTCGGGTGCGTGAGGACAGCCGACGCAGCTGCGACCAGGCCGGTCGCAGGGATCGGAGCTGCGGAAGGACACGCCGCCGGGAAACGGGCCGAGCTCGCCGGGGGCGGGTGCGAGCGCCGCGTGCGATGGGTCGTCGGCGCTTCCTGCTGCAGCCGTGCGTTCCGACGCCGGGGCCTCTGCGCCTGCCGCGCCGCGCTTCGCCGCCGGAGCCTCGGCGTCCGCCGCCTCTCCAGCAACCGCCTCGTCGGCAGTGTCTGTCTCGCCGGCCACCGCCTGCCCCATGGCAGCGAGCGCGAGCCACGCGAGCTGGCGCATGCCGCGCTTGGTGGGATGCGTGCCATCGATGCCCTCGTAGTCAAAGCCGAACGCGTCCAAATCGCAGCCGATGCAGCCCGTGTGCGCCGCCGCGCTGAGCACCGCCTGACGGTACGCGTCGAACGGCACGCCGCGGAAGCTGCGCGGGAACGTGCTGTGCCCGCATCCGCGCACGCGCCCCGCCGCCGGGGTGAGCGCCCAAACGCGCGCCTTGGGATACGCCATGCGGATGAGCAGGAGCATCGAGCGGTACGCCGCGCCGAACCGCTCGGCAGCGTCGGCGGGCGCATCGCCCGGGTCGCGCGGCGCCGTGCTTTCGGGCTCGGCCGCGTCGAACGGAACCGCGCTCGCATGGCCCGCGCGCTGCGCGTCGGCGCCGCCCCAGCCGTAGTCGTTGATGCCGCAGTAGACGATCACGTCATCGGGCGCCTCGCCGTCATGCGAGAGCGCCGCCACGCGCTCGGCGCTGGCGCAGGCGGGAAAACCCGCGCCTTCGACCATGGACCCCGACCAGGAGCTGTTGGCGATGACGCGGCCGCCGAGCGCGTGTGCGACCTGCCACCACCATGTGTCCTCGCAGGTGGCAAGCCCCGCTGCGGCAAGCTTGTCGCCCTGGTAGAACACCGCGTACCCCGCAGGGTTCGCACCCTCGAACGTGCTGATGGAATCGCCCAGTATCGAAATCGCGCGCATGCGCGCCGCCTCCGTGTTCGTCAGTAGCCGTGATGGAAAAACAACGCGGCACAGCATACCGCACCAGAGCGACCCACCTGCTCTTCTCCATCCAACGCCACGATTCGCACGGTTGCGACGATAATCGCACGGCCTCGGCGAGACCCGAACCGCTCGCGCGGCCGCCGCCTGCACTATCCGCGCAGGTAGTGCTCCCACCATTCGCGCGATTGCATGCCCGTCGAGCCGAGCGCGTCGAGGATCTGGTTCTGGAACATCGGCGGCAGCTGCGCGAACTGGCGGCGCAGCGGGTCGCGGAACTGCTCGGGATTGCGCTGGAACTCCTCGAGCGCCGCGCGCATGTCGTCCATGGTGACGCCGCCGAACATCTCCGGCGGCAGCTGGCCGAACAGCTGGGACATGTCGGGCAGGCCCGCCGGTCCCTCGCCCGCATCGGGCGCCACCTCGACCGCGCCGGGGAACGCCGCCGGATTCTCGCGCACGACCGCCGCCGTCGGACGCGGCAGGTCGAGCCGATACAGCGCCTCAAGCACCTGGTCGAACCCTTCGGGCAGGTCGCTTCCGCCTTCGCATTGGATGGCGAACACGCCCTTCTTGAAGTCGACCGCAAGCTTCCACGAGAACGCGTGGGGGCTCGTTTCGTCACCGTACGTCTCTTCCCATCCGTAGACGCCGGCTGCCTGGATGGCGTCGCGCAGCTCCACGGCACGCTCGAACGGAACCGTCCGCGTGAAGTCGGCGGCAACGAGGGCGTGCGCCGCCTGCTCGCGTTTCGTGGGGCCGGACTTCACCGTCAGCTGGTACGTGTCGTCCGTGCGTTCCAGGCGCACGTCGACGGTGCCGGATGCAGGGTAGTCGGCATGGAACGAGAACGCGTCGAACGGCGGCTTGCGCGCTGGCTGCTCGCTCGATGCAGGGCGGGCGTCCGTCGCGGACGCGGGCGTTGCGGAATCTACGGGTTCGGGCTGGTCGATAGGTTCGGGCTGGTCGATAGCGTCAGTCATGGGTGCTCCTCGTCATGGGCGCCGCGTCGCCGGGCTGCGCGGGAAGCAGCCGACGACGCGAACATTCGTCGTTGATTGCCCCGTACGATACCATGGGCGGGCATACCCTATAAAGCTGCTCCCCAACCGTCATTTTTCATAGACGAACGCTCCGCGGGAGAAGAACGCTCCGCGGCGATGGCACGGGCGTTCTGTGATTGGGACATGCGGCCAAGCGCGCGTGCGCTAGTATGAAACCGAGTCAGGTCAACACGAGCCAACCGTTCACCAACGAACTCACGAAACGCGGAGGGTGCCATGGCCCTTGAAACGACGAACTACCAATGCCCCAACTGCTCAGGACGCCTCGATTTCGACGGCGCATCGGGCAAGCTCGTCTGCGCGTCCTGCCGGTCGTCGTTTTCCCCGCAGGAGATCGAGCAGCTGTACGCGGAAAAGCAGCGGAAGGCCGACGAGGCAGCCGCGCAGCAGCGCGCCGCCGAAGCGGCTGCGCCAGCCGACGCAGGCAAGGCCCAAGGCGCCACCAGCGCAGACGCCGGCAGCAACGGCAATTCCGCAGGCGACGCAACGCCCGGCGGCGGGCCCGCAAGAGCAGCGACTGCAGGCGCGACAGCCCCCGAGCACGCGTCAGTTGCCAGCGAGACCATATCCCACGGAACATCCGCGCACGCCGTGGCCGACGACGACCCCATCCAGACCTATCTGAAAAGCGCCCGCTGGGAGGATGCCGGCGCGGAGGGCATGCGCTCGTACACCTGCCCGTCGTGCGGCGCCGAGCTGGTGGTGGACAGCGCGACCGCCGTGACGAGCTGCCCGTACTGCGGCAACAACACCGTCGTTCCCGGTCAGCTGTCCGGCCTGCTCAAGCCCGACTACGTCATCCCCTTCGAGCAGACGAAGGAGCAGGCGATCGCGGCGCTCAAGGACTACTACGAGGGCAAGCGCTTCCTGCCGAAGTCGTTTACGGCCAACAACCATCTGGAGGACGTCCAGGGCGTCTACGTGCCGTTCTGGCTGTACAGCGCCGATGTGGAGGCGAGCGGGTCGTTCGAGGGCCTGCGCGAGCGCACGTGGACCGACGCGCGCAACACCTACGTGGAAACCCAGCACTACAACGTGTCCCGCCAATGCACGATGGCGTTCGACCGCGTGCCCGTCGACGGATCCACGCGCATGCCCGACGCGCACATGGACGCGATCGAACCGTACGACTACGGCAAGCTCGCCCCGTTCTCCATCGGGTACCTGCCCGGCTATCTGACCGACCGCTACGACCAGGACGCCGACGACTGTCGCGCGCGCGCCGAATCGCGCGTGAGCGAGTCGGCGCTCGACGCGATGCGCGGCACCGTGACCGGCTACGACCAGGTAATCGACGGCGCCTGCAACACCGACGTCACCTGGGACAGCGTGTCGTACGCGCTGCTGCCGGTGTGGATGCTGCACACCACGTGGGAAGGCGAGGACTTCCTGTTCGCCATGAACGGGCAGACGGGCAAGGTCATCGGCAATCTGCCCGTGGACAAGCGCAAGGTGGTCGTGCGGTTCATCGCCCTGTTCGTGCCCGCAGCCATCGTTCTGTACTTCGTGTTTCTGTTCCTGATCGAGTAGAAGGGGCGCTCATGGAAATCCTGTCGTTCTGCTGCCGCGCACGGCGCACGCTACGCGCGAGCGCGCGGGTCGCTGCCCGTCCCGAAAGCCCGCAGCACCCGCACAGCGCGCTGCGCGAAGAGGCGCGCGCCCTGCCCCGCACGGGCGGCACGGCACGCGCCCGCATCGCATGCATTCTTGCCGCCATCTGCGCGTTCATGCCACAGGCGGCATTTGCGGCCAGCTCGTCCGGCGGCGACTCCGATGCGTCGGGCACGGCGCTCGTAGCGGCGCTCGTCGTCGCGGCCATCGTGGCGGGCGGCATCGTCGTGAGCGAGTACCGCGCGATGAAGACGGCCCGCACGCGGTCGGAGGCGACCGAGTACTTGGAGAACGGAAGCCTGCACGTGCTCGCGGCGCGCGACGATTTCGTCACGGCGAACGTGGTCGCCACGCCGCTTCCCCGTGCGGACGACCACGACGGAGACGGCCCGGGGTTCGGCGGCAGCCCGTTCGATGGAGGGCCGTTCGAAGGAGTGCCGTTCGACGGACCGTTCGGCGGACCGGACAACGACCGCTGAGGACGCATGCGCAGCCAGGATGGCAAACGCGCAACGAAACGGCGACGTAGCGGGCGCGTCCGCTACGATTGAGGAAAAGCCGCACGAGCGGCGCGACGGATAGGAGCAGACTATGGGTTTACTCAAGGCAATCGCGGGAGCGACCGGCGGCGTTCTGGCGGATTCGTGGCGCGACTACTTCTACTGCGAGTCGCTTGACCAGACGGTGCTCGCCGCCAAGGGCCAAAAGCGCACGTCGAAGCGCAGCTCGAACAAGCACGGCGAAGACAACATCATTTCCGACGGCTCCATCGTGGCCGTCAACGAAGGCCAGTGCATGATCATCGTCGAATCCGGCGAGGTGGTGGAGTTCTGCGCCGAGCCCGGGCAGTTCGCCTACCAGCGCTCGACCGAGCCGTCGCTGTTCGTGGGCGATCTGGGCGAAGGCATCCAGAAGACGTTCCAGCAGATCGGGCGGCGCTTCGAGTTCGGCGGCGACACGGGCAACGACCAGCGCGTGTACTACTTCAACACCAAGGAGATCATCGGCAACAAGTACGGTACGCCCTCGCCCATCCCGTTCCGCGTGGTCGACCGCAACATTGGGCTCGACGTGGACATCTCGGTGCGCTGCAACGGCGAGTACTCGTATCGCATCACCGACCCGCTGCTGTTCTACAAGAACGTGTGCGGCAACGTCGAGGACGTCTACACGCGCGACCGCATCGACAGCCAGCTGCGCAGCGAGCTGCTGACGGCGCTGCAACCGGCGTTCGCGAAGGTGTCCGAAGAGGGCATCCGCTACAGCGCCATCCCCGCGCACACCAAGGAAGTGGCGACGGCGCTCAACGAGGAGCTGTCCGAAAGCTGGACCAAGCTGCGCGGCATCTCGATCGTCGCGTTCGGCGTGAATTCGATCAACGCATCCGAAGAGGACCAGAAGCGCATCAAGGACCTGCAGTCCGCCGCGGTGCTGACCAACCCGACCATGGCCGCCGCCAACCTCGCCGCCGCCCAAGGCGACGCGATGCGCGCCGCCGCCGCCAACGAAGGCGGGGCGTTCAACGGGTTCGTGGGCATGGGGATGGCGTCGTCGGCCGGCGGTGCGAACGTGGGCCAGCTGTTCGAGCAGGGCGCCCAGCAGCAGCGCGCCGCAGCGGCCGCTCCTGCAAGCGCCGCAGGCGGATCCGCAGCCGGCGGCTGGACCTGCCCGCAGTGCGGCCAGCAGAACGCGGGCAAGTTCTGCAGCAACTGCGGAACGCCGCGCCCCGAAGCGCCCGCCGGATGGTTCTGCCCCGAGTGCGGCACCAAGAACAGCGGCAAGTTCTGCACGAACTGCGGCACGCCGCGACCGTAAACGGGGGCGCGCGGCGGTTCGCCGCGCTCTTCGCACCAACATTCGAATACGCAGAGGGGGCGCCATCCGCACGTGGGTGGCGTCCCCTTCTTGCTGCTCGACCCTGGCGTCTTCGATGCGGCGGGCCCTACGACAGCGCTCGTTGTTACCGCAGCCTCTTCGCCGCCGCCTACTTCCACTGGGCGCGCAGGCGCTCCCACGTGCGGTCGCGCCCGTCGACAACCACCTGAATCTGCTCGTCGGTCATGTGGCGGAAGCGCTTCTGGCCGCGCAGGTAGTGCACGACGTCGGAAAACTCCTTGGGGTCGCGGTTGAGCGTGAACTTCCCGCCGGGGCGTCCAGACACCTGCGTGCCTTCGAACTCCGCCAGGTACCACAGCCCGCAGTCGACGGCTTCCTTGGCGATGTCGATGGGAACGTCGGTCGCATGGCCCCAACCCGTCGGGCAGGGCGCGATGACGTGCAGGTAGCGCGTGCCGTGGATGCCCTTCGCCTTCTCCACCTTGCGCAGCAGGTCGGGCAGGTAGCCGATCGAAGCCGTGGCCGCATAGGGGATGTCGTGCGCGGCCACGATCTCGAACATGTTCTTCTTCTGCGTGGGGCATCCCTGCTCCTGCGAGCCGACCGGCGTGGTGGTGGTCGACGCGCCGAAGGGCGTGAGCGAGCTCTTCTGGATGCCCGTGTTCATGTACGCCTCGTTGTCGTAGCAGACGTAGAGCACGTCGTCGTTGCGGTCGATGGCGCCCGAGAGCGCCTGGATGCCGATGTCGGCCGTGCCGCCGTCACCCGCGAAGCCCACGACCGTGCAGTCGTCGAGCTTCTTGCCCTGAGCGCGCAGACCGGCCTCGATGCCCGAGATGACGCTCGCCGTGGCAGCGAACGGCGTGATGAACGAGTTGTTGGAGAAGCACAGCTGCGGGAAGTTGAACCCGACGGCGCTCATGCAGCCCGCCGGCAGCGCCGACACGGCATGGGGGCCGAGCACCTTGAGCACCTGGCGCACGACGAGCGCGCCGCCGCAGCCCGCGCAGGCTTTGTGGCCGAAGAACAGCTCGTCATCGGAGATCGTGCGTGCGTTCACCGCCATCAGCGGGCCTCCTTTCCCTCAGCGTCCGCAGGCGCGTCGCCAGCGGATGCGGTCACGGTCGCGCCGCTCGATGGCGCAGCTGCGTCGGCGGCGCTTTCGGCCCCGGCAGGCGCGGCGCCGGCCGCTTCACCCGCAGCCGCATCTGTCCCATCGTCGATACCGCAGAAGCTCACGACCGGGCCGCATTCGCCCGCAGCCGCACGCTTGAGCCGCGCGAATATCGTTTCCACCTGGGCTTCCGTGATGTCGTCACCACCGAGTCCGCCAACGAAGTCGAGCGCCGGCACGACGAGTCCCGCGCGGTAGAGCGCCGAGCACACGTTGGTGAACACGGTGCCCTCGCCGCCGAACGAGATGTCCTTCTCGAGCACCGCCACAGCCCGCGCCGCGCCGATCGCCTGCGGCAGCTCGTCGTAGGGGAACGGGCGCAGGTAGCGCAGCCGCGCAAGGCCCGCCCTGACGCCGCGTTCGCGCAGAGCGTCGACGACGGTGCGCGCGAGCCCCGCGATCGACCCGAGCGTGACCAGCACGTATTCGGCATCGTCGCAACGGTAGGCGTCCACGAGCCCGGGATACGCGCGTCCGAACTGCGCGGCGAACCGCTGCTCCACCTCGGCGATGACGGGGATGGCCGCGCGCATGTCGTGGTGCTCGTAATATTTGTAGAACCGGTTGTACTGCGGCCCCGCCGAGTACCCCATGTTCACCGGATGGTCGAAGTCGAACCTGTTGGCCGTACGGTACGGCGGCAGGAACGCGTCGACCGTTTCCTGGTCGGGCACGTCAACCTTCTCGTAGGTGTGCGTCAGCGCGAACCCGTCGATGTTGACCATGAACGGCGTGCTGACCCGCGCATCCTCGGCGATGGCGTAGGCCATGAGCGCCATGTCGAGCGACTCCTGGTTGTCCTGCGCATACGCCTGGATCCACCCGTGGTCGAGCAGCGAAAGGGAATCGCGCTGGTCACCGTAGATGTTCCACGGCAGCGCGGTCGACCGGTTGGCGTTCATCATGACGATGGGGAACCGCCCGCCCGCGGCATACGTGAGCACCTCGGCCATGTACAGCAGGCCTTGGCTCGACGTCGCCGTGAACACGCGCGCACCCGTCGCCGACGCGCCCATGGCGCTCGACAGCGCCGAATGCTCCGATTCCACATGCATGTACACGGCGTCGAGCTCGCCGTTGGCGACCATGTCGCTCAGCCGCTCGACGACCACCGTCTGCGGCGTGATCGGATACGCCGAGATAACCTGGGGCCGCGCAAGCCGCACGCCCTCGGCGACCGCCTCGTCGCCGGAAAGAAACCGCTTCATCGGGACACCTCCCCGCTTGTCGCCGCCTGGGCGCGCGCCGCCGCATCCTCGATCGCGCGGCAACGCGGCTCGTCATAGAGCGCAATCGCATCGAACGCGCAGGCGCGCACGCACACGCCGCAGCCCTTGCAGAAGTCGTAGTCGACGGCCACGCGCGCGGCCTTCCGCTTGCCGCCTTCCAGCGCATCGCCCGCGCCCGGCACGACGGGCGGCTCCCACCCGGCCGGCAGCTTGAAGATGGCGCCGTCGGGACATTGCATGTAGCACTGCAGGCAGCCCGTGCACCGCGCGAAGTCGATGACGGGGCGCTCGTTGCGCCAGCCCGCGTTGCGGTCGACCAGATGGCCCGCCGCGAACGTGGTCGTGCGCGCGAACTGCGCGGGGTCGAGCGCATCGTTCTGAAGGTGCGGGATGGCGCTCTTCGGCCGCAGGTCCGTGCCGGGCGCCTGGGCGAGCAGCGCCGCAAGGCGCGCGTCGTCCGCCGATGAGTCAGCAGCAGGCGCGCCGTCCGCGTCCGCCGGAGCGCCCGCCTTGCCGCCTTCGGCGCCTGCCTCCCC
>CAIFEB010000031.1 GCA_903789375.1 uncultured Eggerthellaceae bacterium
CGGCGGGGCCGGTCGCGATGGAGGTGGTTTCCCAGGCGTATGCCCAGATGGTGGACGCGCTCACGGCCGACACCGACCATGCACGCGCCTCGATCGACCATGCGTACGCGTTCATCGACGAGGTGTTCGGCGCGGGTCGCGAGAGCCTCGTGTTCACGACGGAGCTCACCGCCCGCAGCGCGGCCGCGGGCTTCGTCAACCGCTTCGGAAGCGCCGGGTACTTCGCCCACAACAAGGAGCTGCTCGTCGACCACGCGCGCGACGACCTGATGCGCCAGGCGGACGATCTGGCCTCTGAGCTGGGCATCGAATAACCCTTGCGGTGATGTTGCGCCAAAGCGGATGGCGGCTCTTGCGCGCTGCGCGAGAGGGTGTGCGTAGCTGCCGATTGCGGTCGTCCCCCGCGCTCCTGTCGATAACGTGCACGCTGCGCGAACGGGCGGGCGCGGCTGCGGCCCGCCTGCCAAAAGCACGCCCAGCAGAAGCGGGGCTTCTGTCGCATGCCCCGCACAGCCTTGGCTTCCTCAGTCCAACAAATGCCAGCCCAACAGAAAAGCGGGACGGCCCCGAGCCCGGAGGGTTCTGGAGCCGCCCCGCTTTGGCGGGTGCCATCACGCGTGGTGCCGACGCGAACGCCGCGCCGGCATGGCCGCGCTATTCGACGTAGATCTCGCGCTCGACGACGAGGTCGTTCTTGATGTGGCCGACGAGCTTCGTCAGCGCGTCGACGACGCGCGGGCGGATGTCTCCGCCGATCATCACGTACATGATGGACTGGCCCACGTCGAGCACGCCCTCGTTCAGCCATACCTTTACGTAGTAGATGCCGTCCCAGGTCAGCGCGTCGGCGATGGCCTCTTCCACGCCCTTCGCGTCGTACGAGAAGTCCACCTGGGCGACGGGCGGCTTGTCTTCGCCCTTGCGCACCTGCGCCTTCGCGGTGGAGCGCACGATGCCGTTGTGCACGAGGAACATGCCGCACTGGTCGGCGTGCTCGCTCTTCTTGGCTTCTTCGAGCCACAGATCCATTGACGGTTCCGGTTTAGCCATACCTTCGTCCTTTCTCTCCGGCGCCCATTGTAGACCGCGGCGTACGCCGGGGCAAAGGCTGCGGACGGCGCCCGCGGCTGCGGTTGCATCCTCGGTTTCGCTCCGGCGGTGCGCTTTGCGCCGGTTTGCGGCTTGCCCTGCGGCGCCGAACGGATGCGCGGTGCGCTGGGGCGGCCGATCTTGCAGTCGGGTTCCCTGGTGCGCTCGCAGCTGCGGTCACGGCTTTGCGGGGCGGCGCGTGGATTTCACGCGGGTGCCGCCGCCGCCGCTTTCGCCTGCGGTGACTCTTGGTAGTATGGTTGCGACAAACGCCGAACCGAAAGGAACCTCATCCCATGTCGCTGCCCTCATCAGACCAAACGAAACAGCCCGATGGGCTGACCACCATGCAGCTTGGCGCCGTGCTGCCCAAGACCGCCCAGGTGAAGGACGGCCATCTGTTCATCGGCGGCGTCGACATGGTCGAGCTCGCGCACGAGCAGGGCACCGCCCTCTACGTGTTCGACGAGGAAGACCTGCGCAGCCGCATGGAGGCCTACCGCGAGAGCTTCCATTCCCGCTATGCCAACTCCGAGGCGCTCTACGCCAGCAAGGCGTTTTTGAACAAGGAGGTCCTGCGCATCGCCCAGGAGGAGGGCATGTGTCTGGACGTGTCGGGCGGCGGCGAGCTGGCCTGCGCCCGCGCGGTCGGATTCCCCATGGAGCGCGTGTTCGTGCACGGCAACAACAAGACGCCCCAGGAGCTGCGCGAGGCCATCGAGGCGGGCGTCGGCCGCATCGTCGTGGACAGCCGCATCGAGCTCGCGCGCGTGTCGAAGATCGCCGGCGAGCTGGGCGTCGAACAGCCCATCCTCATGCGCATCACCCCGGGCGTCGAGGCCGACACCCACGAGTACATCAAGACCGGCTGCGAGGATTCGAAGTTCGGGTTCACGATGCTCGACGACTTCGCCTTCAAGTGCGTGGGCGACGCGCTGGCCGCGCCGCACGTCAAGCTCGTGGGCTTCCACTGCCATATCGGCTCGCAGATCTTCGCGCTCCACTCGTTCCGCGAGGCGGTCGAGGTCATGATCAAGTTCGCCGCCCGCGTGAAGGAGACCTACGGGCTGGAAATCACCGACTTGGACATGGGCGGCGGCCTCGGCATCGCCTACACCGTGGACGACAAGCCGTCCAGCATCGACGAGTTCGCCGAGTGCACCACGTCGGCGGTCAAGGACTGTTGCGCGCGCTACGGCGTGGCCGAGCCGCGCCTGCTCGTGGAGCCGGGCCGCAGCCTCGTCGCCAACGCCGGCGTCACGCTGTACACGGTGGGCATCTTGAAGACGCTGCCGAATATCCGCAAGTACGTCGCCATCGACGGCGGCATGTCCGACAACATCCGCACGGCGCTCTACCACGCCGATTACGAGGCGGTCATCGCCAACAAGGCAGACCAGCCGCGCACCGAGATCGTCACGCTGTGCGGCAAGCACTGCGAAAGCGGCGACGCCGTCGTGCTCGACGGGTCGATCCAACATCCCGAAATCGGCGACACCGTGTGCGTGTTCGGCACGGGCGCGTACTGCTACACCATGTCGTCGACGTACAACGGCCAGCCGCGGCCGGCCATCGTGTTCGTGCGCGATGGGAAGGCCCGTGTCGTCACGCGGCGCGAGACCTACGCCGACCTGATGGCGCGCGATCTGTAAATCCAGCTCAGCAACCTGAGCGCGTATGCAACGGCAACTTCTGGAAGGGGAGTAGCAATGACTGTCAAGATCGGCTTGGTGGGAACGGGAACCGTCGGCGGCGGGTGCCTGGACATTCTGCGCGACCATCACGACGACTTCGTCCGCCATCTGGGCGTCGACCTGGAGCTCGTGCGCGTGTGCTCGCGCAACCCCGAACAGGCCATCGCCCACGGCGTCGACGACCGCTTCACCCAGGACTACCATGACATCATCAACGACCCGGACATCCAGATCGTCATCGAGCTCATCGGCGGCACCACCGTGGCGGCCGACGTGGTCATGGGGGCGCTCAAGGCCGGCAAGCACGTGGTCACCGCCAACAAGGCGCTCATGGCCACGCGCGGCAAGGAGATCTTCGAGCTGGCCGACCAGGCCGGCGTCGAGGTGGCGTTCGAGGCCAGCGTGGGCGGCGGCATCCCCATCATCGACCCGCTCAAGCATTCGCTTACGGCCAACCGCATCGACAAGGTGATGGGCATCGTCAACGGTACGACCAACTACATGCTCACGCGCATGGGACAGGACCACCTGTCCTACGCCGACGCGCTGCGCGAGGCCCAGCAGAAGGGCTTCGCCGAGGCCGATCCGTCCGCCGACGTGGACGGGCTCGACGCCGCCGCGAAGATCGCCATCCTCGCGTCCATCGCGTTCAACTCGCGCGTGACCATGAGCGACGTGTACGCAGAGGGTATCCGCAACGTGTCGCCGCTCGATTTGGAGGCCGCGCGCGACATGGGCTACAGCGTGAAGCTTCTGGCCGTGGCGCACCGCTCCGACGAGGGCATCGACGTGCGCGTGCATCCCACGATGCTGCCGCTCGAACACCAGCTGTCCAGCGTGAACGGCGTCTACAACGCCATCTACGTCGTGGGCGACGCGGTGGGCGAGACGATGTTCTTCGGCGAGGGCGCGGGCTCGGGCGCGGCGGCGAGCGCCGTCATGGGCGACGTGCTGGAAGTGGCGCGCCACGTGGTGCGCGGCGTCAAGCCCATCGTGGGCTGCACCTGCACCGACAGCCTGCCCATCGTGCCCATGGAGAACCTGAAGACCAAGTACTACATCCGCTTCACCGTGGCCGACCGCTGCGGCGTTCTGGCCACCATGGCCGGCGTGTTCGCCAAGCACAACGTCAGCGTGCGCTCGGTCATTCAGCGCGGCAAGAAGCAGACCGAGTCGGTGAACCTGGCGTACATGACCCACACGGCGCGCGAGAGCGACGTGCGCGACGTCATTGACGAGATCAAGCAGCTCGACGACGTGCTGTACGCCGAGCCGTCGCTGATCCGCGTCGAGGATTAAGCATGGCCGTGTTCTCATACGACCAGATTGTGCGCATGGCCTGCGACCCGGCGCGGTTCCCCGGCTTGGGGACGGCGCCGGTTGCAGGCGATGCGTTTTCGGGAATGGGCCTTCTGCTCGACTGCGACGGCACGCTGCTCGATTCCATCGACGCGTGGTATCTGGCCGAGGAGCATGTGGCGTCGTCGGTCGGCATCACCATCACCGACGAGGCGCGCGACGAGATCAACGCGCTCACGCTCGACGAGGCGGCCGCGTACTTCCACGACCACTACGACATCGGCGACAACGCGGACGAGGTCAAAGCCGACATCGACGCATTCATGCTGCAGTACTACCGCACGCGCGCCAACGAGATGCCCGGTGCGCTCGGGTTCGTGAAGCGCATGCACGGGCAGGGCGCGCGCCAAATCGTCGTGTCATCCAGCCCGAGCGTGTTTCTGGAGGCGGGGCTTGCGCACGCTGGCTTCCTGCCGTACCTCGACGGCGTGATTTCGGCCAACGACGTGGGCATTCCCAAACGCGAGGCCCGCATGTGGGACGCGGCGTGCCGGATGGCGGGCACGGACAAGGCTTCCACCTGGGCGTTCGACGACTCGCTGTACGCGCTCGACGCGGCGCGGGCGGCGGGGTACCGCGTGGTGGGCACGTACAGCCACGACATGTGCTCCACCCACGACGAACTGCGCGAACACGCCGACATCGCCGTAGAGAACCTGGGCGAGCTCGATCCGGAGCTGCTGCGCGCAAGACGGTAGGGCGCAGGGTGCGGCGCGGGACGGATGCTGCAAGCAGCGCCCGACCCGTGTGCAACTGAGGCAGCCCGTTGTCGCCGTATCACGGTAGCTTGCACCTCTGCTCCAGATTCCAGTTAATCCCTTGGCGATTAAGGAAATCATCCAGCTTCAGGGGTGGCTTGCGTCCCTGCTCCAGGCCGCAGTTGATTCGGGCGGTCTGGGCTTTCGGTTTGGCAACGTCCTACGAGCACGGATTTCCGCGGGCGGCGATGCACGTAAAGTGAAAGAGGTTCTGAAAGTGCCTGCATGGCGGCACGGCACAGCGGCGCCGCGCGGCGGCGTGGCGCCGCTTTATGACGCCGCTGCGAGACGGGGCCCCGGGGTGTCGGCTCGAGTCGCTGGCCGGTGCCATCGATGCCGCGTCTGCGCGCTCGTTCAGACGTTGCTATGCGGGTGAGACTTCGAGGAGACATCATGGACGAAAAGGTGTACGAGCTCATCAACGACCAGATCAACAAGGAGTTCTATTCGGCGTACCTGTACATGGCCATCGCCGACTACTACGAGGACGAGGGCCTTAAGGGCTTCGCCAACTGGTACATGATTCAGACGCAGGAGGAGCGCGACCATGCGCTCATCTTCCGCAAGTACCTGCTCGACAACGACTGCAAGGTCGTGCTCACGGAAATCGCCCAGCCGGACGCGTCGTTCAGCGACCATCTGTCCCCGCTGCAGGCGGCGCTCGAGCATGAGAAGTACATCACCGGCACGATCAACGACATCTACGCCGCCGCGACCGAGGCCAAGGACTTCCGCACGGTCAACTTCCTCAAGTGGTTTATCGACGAGCAGCTCGAGGAGGAGGCCAACGCGCGCGACATGGTGACCAACTTCAAGCTGTTCGGCAACGACGCGAAGGGCCTGTACGACCTGGACCGCGAGTACCAGGCGCGCACCTATGTGCAGGCGGCGCCGCTCGCCACGGCGTAAGGATTTGCGGTTCGTCGGCGGCTTTTCAGCGTTGCCGGCGCAGCGCGATACCGTTTCGCAAGACTGACGGCGATGTGCGCGACCATGTGGCGGCGTTGCCGATGCAGCGCGCGGCCGATGCAACGGTTGGGCGCCAGCAAGAAGCCGCCACAACGTTCGTGGGCGAACGAAGGGGCGCGCATGCGGGATGCGGAATCCCGTCATGCGCGCCCCTTTTCCGTGTGCGATGCCAGCCGCGCTGTGGTGTCGGTTGCGTAGCGGCGCGGCTCTCAACGTGCCGCTCAGCGTAAGGCGCCAACGCTGTTTGACAAGCCTTACTCTCCGACGAGCTTGCTTGTCGCCGATGCGACGATGCTGATGACGATGCTCGCCAGAAACGCGCTGCCGAACCCGGAGATGACGAGCCCTGCGCCGAAGATTCCGTTCGCGATCCACGCGGCCAGATACAGCATGAGCGTGTTCACGATGAGGTAGAAGATGCCGAGCGTGAGGATGCTCAACGGGATGCTGAGCGCTTGCGCGAGCGGCTTGATGCTGACGTCGATGAGCGAGAGCACGAGGCCGAGCGCGACCGACGTGCCCAGAAGGCTCGACCCGACGACGCTGAAGCCGGGGATGAGCCAGATGGCGACGGCGGCGGCGACGGATGTGACGAGCCAGCGGATGATGAAGCTCATAGGGCTCCTCTCTGAAAGCACCGAAGTGGTTGCGGGTATACTGACGGCTAATGAAGCACGGCGTGGCGAACGGATCGCCGCGCAGCATGTCGCACATGGCGGCTGGGGCGCGGGCATGCGTTCGCATACGGCGGCGCGCGACCGCGGTAAGCGATCGCTGCAGGCGACCGCGACAAACGACCTCGGCGGGCGGCCGCATGGCCGCTGCGTTTCTTGAGACGATACCCGCGCGTCTGCGTGGATGCCCAAACGGTGGTCAAACGGTTACCGCGCCTTCTCCCGATGGCGGAAGCGGCGCGGATGCGAGGAGAGGTTCGGTCGATGGCGGGAAAGCAGGCGCGCACGCACGCGAAACATCCGGCGAAGAAGAAGGCCGCCGCGTCCCCTGCGCGGGGTGGGAAAACGGGCGCGCCGCAGACACGCGGCAAGAGGGCCGTGTCCCCTACGCACGGCAAGAAGGCGCCGGCGCGGGCGCAGTCGCATGCGGGTTCGCGCGGCGCTGAGAACACCCACGCGCCGAACGCGCGCGGCTCGCGCACGGCACCCGTGCGCTATGGCGGCGCGCAAACGCGCAAACGTGCTTATGGCCAGGAGAAACACTCAGCGCAATCCGCGCCTTCGCGGCCCCGGTCGCAGCAGCGATCGCTCTGCCCGGTGAGCGATCGCTGCGGTGCGTGCCAGCACATCGACGAGCCCTACAATCTGCAGCTGCGCCGCAAGGACAAGGCAATCTCTGCGCTCTTCGGCGAGGCGGGCCTGCTCGACGACGCGGTGAGCGTGCGCCCCATCCTGGGGATGGACGACCCCTTCCACTACCGCGACAAAGTCATCTCGCCGTTCGTGCCGGGCCACCGCATCTCAGGACGCCCGGCCGACCATCGCCGCGCCGACGCCCCGCATGACGGCCGCGGGCCGCACGGCCGTCACCCGAGCGCGGGAAGCCGCGCCGACCGCGCGGCGCGAGCCGGCCGCTACGAGATCCTGACCGGCATGTACGAGGCGCACTCGCACACGGTCGTCCCGACGGATGGCTGCCTCATCGAAAACGAGCGGGCGACGCAGGTCATCGAAGCGATTCGCCGGCTCATGCCGCGCTTCGGCATCGAGCCGTACCGCGAGGACGACAACACTGGCTTTCTGCGCCACGCCGTCGTCCGCTGCGCCCACGAAAGCGGGGAAGTGCTCGTCACGCTCGTCACCAATGGCGACGAGTTCCCGGCCTCGCGCGCGTTCTGCCGCGAGCTCACGCGCCGCTGCCCGTTCGTCACCACCGTCGTGCAGAACGTCAACACGCGCCAGACCAACGTCATCCTGGGCGAGCGCGAGCGGCGCCTGTACGGCCCTGGGTTCATCCTCGACGCGCTGTGCGGGCTGACGTTTCGCATATCGTCGCAGTCGTTTTACCAGGTGAACGCCCGGCAAACCGAGGTGCTCTACCGCATGGCCGTGGACCTGGCCAGCCTCGACGGCACCCAGGACGTCATCGACGCGTACTGCGGGACGGGCACCATCGGCCTGGTGGCCGCGTCGATGGGCGCGCGGTCGGTCGTCGGCGTGGACGCAGTCGAGTCGGCGATCGAGGACGCGCGCGAGAACGCGCGCCACAACGGGGTGGAAAACGCCCGGTTCGTGGCCGACGACGCAGGTGCGTTCATGCGGCGCGAGGCGGCGGCGGGCAACGCCTGCGACGTTGCGTTCCTCGACCCGCCGCGCTCCGGCTCCGACGTCGCGTTCCTCGATGCGCTCTGCACGCTTGCGCCGCAGCGTGTCGTCTATATCTCGTGCAACCCCAAAACCCAGGTGCGCGACATCGCGTACCTGAAGGCGCGCGGCTACCGGCTCGACATCGTGCAGCCGGTCGACATGTTCCCGCACACCGACCACATCGAGTGCGTGGCGCGGCTTTCGCGAGCAGGCGACAAGCGGCTCGAGCGGTCTGGCGGCGAAGGGCCTGCATGCGCGAGCGGCGATCAGCCCGCGGTCGCACGCGACGAGCGCCCTACGTCAGCCCGCGGCGAACGATTCACATGCGCGAGTGAAGGGGAATCCGGGCAAAGAGGCTGTGACGAACGGGGTGACAGGAAATGACGGCGAGGCGTCCGCGGAAGATGCTGGGAAAGCTTGATGATCCGGCAGTGGTTCATCTGCAGGAAGCGATTCCCACGCAGAGCGTGACGACGCTGTTCGCGTGGGCGACTTCCTGTGCGGCCGGTCGCTGCCTGCCCCTGTGGCATGCGCGGCGTCCCGACGACGGACGGGCGGATGCGCTCGTCGACGCAGCTCGCGGATACGCTGCGGGAACATGCACAAAAGCGCAGCTCAAAGCTGAGATACGCACGATGCGCGATGCGGCGCGCGAACTCGATGCCGCGGCGGGCGACACTGCGGTCGAGGTGGCGTGCGCCCGTGCGCTGTCGACGGCGGCTGCGGTGGCGACGACGCCCACGAATGCGCTCGGCTTCATGTTCTACCTGGCAGCGGCGGTCGCTTACTATGAGCTCGGGGCCGCAGCCGATGCGGATGCGCTCGACGAGGCTGCATCGCGTGCGATCGACTGCGCCGCGCGCGAGCTCGACCGCGTCGCCGTTGCAGACGAGCCGCATCCTTCGAACGTTGATTTCTCCTGCTGAATGCGTTGCGATAGCGCATGGGGCAAGAGCCGCGATAGATGGGAGCGAGAGGAGCGACCATGGCGCACGAAGGCGAAAACCAAGCTGCTGACCAGGGCGTGTGCGAGGCGGTCGAGCAATCGGCGCTGCGCGTGATCCGCGCGCACGGGCTGGCGGACGCGCACACGCCCGTCATGCTCATGGTGTCGGGCGGGTCCGACTCGACGGCGCTTGCCTACGTGGCGCGCGCGCTCGTCGATACCGGCGTGCTCGGGCCAGTGGCCATGCTGCACGTGAACCACCGCCTGCGCGGCGCCGATGCGGACGACGACGCGCTCTTCGTCGAGCAGCTCGCGCAGAAGCTGGGCTTTTCTTTGTATCTGCGCTCGATCGACGTGGCCGCGCGCGCCGTGGCGTCGGGGGAGAACCTCGAAGCCTGCGCGCGCCGGCTGCGCTACGCCGCCGCGTTCGAGGCGCTCGGCGAGCTCTGTCGCGAGGCGGGCGCGCCCACGTCGGAGGGGCGCCTGTTCACGGCCCATACGGCTGACGACCGCGTCGAGAACTTCTACATGCGCTCCATCGTGGGCACGGGGCCGGGCGGTTTTCGGTCCATGCGCTACCTCAACGGCCCGGTCGCGCGGCCGTTTCTGGAGGTGGGGCGCGCCGACCTGCGCGCGTACATCGAAGCGCACGCGGAAACGGGGCTTCCCGTCACGCGCGACGACGCCGGGGCGCTCTGGCGCGAGGACGCCACCAACGAGCACACCGACCGCTTCCGCGCGTACGTGCGCAAGCGTCTCGTGCCGGTGGCGAAGGAGCGCAATCCGCACCTTCTGCCCGTGCTCACGCGCACGATGAACCTGATAGCCGACGAGGACGATATGCTCGCGCGCATGGCGGACGACCTGGCCGAACGCACGGTCGCCTGGATCGCGCCCGAGGAAGTCGCGGCGGGGGATGCGGGATCGGGCTGCGTGCTGGCGCCGAGCCTAGGCCGCGCCGAACGCCCGCTCGCGCGCCGGGTCGTCGTCGGCGTGCTCAAAGACATCCGCGGACCCGAGGAGCGCGTGGACGCCGCCGACGTCGAGGCCGTCCTCGACGCGTTCGGCCCCGACGGCCGCCCCCGGGGCGGCTACGTGCGCAACATCCAGGGCAACCTCGCCGTGAGCGCCAACAAGCGCGGCGTGCGCATCGAACCCATGCAGGCGTTCCGCGCGCGCCGCAAGCGTGGGTAGGGCGGGCGCGCCAACGGGAGGCGGTGCTCTGCGCAGGCGTTTCGCACACATCGCACGTGCAGACGGCACGGGCGCATTCAGCCACGCTCCACGCGCTGACCTCGCGGCATGCGCCACCCCCGTCCAACCATCCTGCTTCCGCGCACGCGTCCTGCGCCGCCGCGCTTGCGCCGCTTTTGCAGGAGCCGGAGCGCTGCGCTATCATCCAACTCCGAATGACAGCGGGGCGCGCAGGTGCTTGCGCCCCTTCGAATGCGCGAGCGTCGCGCGGCCGAAGCCGCATCGCAGGCGTTCGCGGGGAAGAGACATCCATGACACAGGAACAGGAAGCCAACGCCGCCGTGCCGGCGTTCTCCATCGTCCTCGCCAGCGGGTCGCCGCGGCGCCGCCAGCTGCTCGCCGACGCCGGCGTCGAGTTCACCGTGCTCGAGACCGACGCGGACGAGTCGCTCGACGCGGACCTTCTGGCCATGCCGCTCGAGGCGGTGAAGAAGCTCGCCGAGCGCAAGGCCGGAGCCGCCGTCCAACAGATCCTGGCCGGTTCGTGCACCTCGTCGGTGCTGGTCATCGGTGCGGACACGATGGTCGTCCACAACGGGGAAATCTTCGGCAAGCCGCGCAGCCTCGACGACGGCAAGCGCATGCTGCGCGCGCTGTCGGGCGACGTCCACGACGTGCATACGGCGGTCTCGCTGTGGTTCATCGCCGCGGACGGCACCGGCGAGGTGTCGCTTGCGTACCGCACGTTCGTCGACACGGCGCACGTGGCGTTCAAGGAGCTCTCGGACGAGCGAATCGCCGACTACCTCAAACTCGGCGAGTCGTTCGACAAGGCGGGCTCGTACGCCATCCAAGGCCGCGGGGCCGATCTCGTCGACCACGTGGACGGCTCGATCGACACCGTCATCGGCCTGCCGGTGCAACGCTTGCTGCGCGAGTTCCCCGAACTCGCGCCGAACGCCGCAACGGGGGAGTAGAAGCCGGCAACAGGGCGCGCCATCAGGCGCTCAGCCGCGCCGAACGTGCGGGTTGGGATGTAGTTACTATGGCTGTTGATGTGGCGTTACCTTCTCGATGACGTCCTATTTTCGGTCAATGCTACACTTGGTGAACGTTCGATGAACATTCGCGTGCCCGCGTCCCGATTCGCTTCGGGGGCGGTCGTCTGCGTTCGTCGTCCGAACATCGCATCGCAATCATGTTCGAAAAGAGGGTTCGAAGCGTGCATCCAGATATCGAGCGGATAGTCTTCTCACAGAATCAGATTCACCAGCGGGTCTCCGAGCTGGGGGCCGCGCTCAGCGCCGAATACGCGACGCCCGAGTTGCGCGGCGCCGGCGTCGAGCTGGTGTGCGTGCTCAAAGGCGCGGCCACGTTCATGTCCGACCTTGCGCGCGCGATGACCATCCCGCTCGAGATGGACTACATGGCGGTTTCGTCGTACGGCACGGGCACCACGTCGAGCGGCGTCGTCACGTTCCAGAAGGACCTCTCGTCGGACATTACCGGCAAGCACGTCATCATCGCCGAGGACGTCATCGACACGGGTCTCACGCTCCAGCGCCTGCTGCAGGTGCTGGCCGCGCGCAACCCCGCATCGCTCGAGGTCGTTCCGCTCCTGCGCAAGGACGTGCCCGGTCAGGCCGACATCGACTGCAAGATGGTCGGCTTCGAGTGTCCCAACGACTTCATCGTCGGATACGGCCTCGACTACGCCGAGCGCTACCGCAACCTTCCGTACATCGGCGTGCTGAAGCCCGAAGCGTACCAGTAGGACATGCGGCCGCGCAGGCAGCATGGCAGCCCCAAGCCCGCAGGGAAGCGCGGGCGCTTTTTTAGAAAGAATTGACGTATGCCCAACAACGACAACAACAAGAAGAAGGAACCGCGCTTCCGCGATGACAGCACGCGGTCGGCGATCGTCTGGATCGTCGTGTTCTTCGTGCTCGTGGCCATCATCGGCGAGCAGTTCGTGTCGACGGGGTCGCAGTCCAACTCGCAGACCACCGACACGCTGATCACCTCCGAGTTCGTGCAGGCGGTCGAAGAGGACCGCGTCACGTCGGTCACCTACGACGCGGGTTCATACACCGTCACCGGCGAGTACTATCCGGCGTCCACGGCCGGCGCGTCCGCCGTCGAGGCGTTCAACGGCGCCTTCGATGCCCTGAACGCGCGCCTCACGCTGCTCGGCAATGCGTCGTCGCAGCTCACCGGCGTGGGCACGACCACGCTCGACGACCAGACGCTCGGCGAGACGCACCGCTACACCACCACGTACGTGGGGCAGGACTCGCTGCTCTCGCTTCTCAACGACCATCCCAACATCACCTACCAGGTGAAGCTGCCTTCGCAGTGGCTCAACATCGTGTCCACGCTGTTGCCGATCATTCTGTTCGCCGTGCTGCTGTGGTTCTTCTTCTCGCAGATGCAGAAGGCCAACAACGCCCAGCTCGGGTTCGGCAAGACCAAGGCCAAGAAGGCCGTGGAGGAGCGCCCGGACGTCACCTTCGACGACGTCGCCGGCATCGACGAGGCCGTCGAGGAGATGAAGGAAATCAAGGACTTCCTGGCCAACCCGGGCAAGTACCAGGAGCTCGGCGCCCGCATCCCGCGCGGCTGCCTGCTCGTGGGCCCTCCGGGCACCGGCAAGACCCTGCTCGCGCGCGCTGTCGCCGGTGAGGCGGGCGTGCCGTTCTTCAGCATCTCGGGCTCCGACTTCGTCGAGATGTTCGTCGGCGTGGGCGCCTCGCGTGTGCGCGACCTGTTCCAGCAGGCCAAGGAAGCGGCGCCGTCGATCATCTTCATCGACGAGATCGATGCGGTCGGCCGCCAGCGCGGCGCGGGCCTCGGCGGCGGACATGACGAGCGTGAGCAGACCCTGAACCAGCTGCTCGTCGAGATGGACGGCTTCGACAAGAACGACTCGGTCGTGCTGATCGCTGCCACCAACCGCGTGGACATCCTGGACCCGGCGCTTCTGCGCCCCGGCCGTTTCGACCGCCAGATCACCGTGGACGCGCCCGACGTGCGCGGCCGCGAGCGCATCCTGCACGTGCACGCCAAGGACAAGCCGCTCGGCAGCGACGTCGACCTGCAGCGCATAGCGCAGCTCACGCCCGGATTCACCGGCGCCGACCTGATGAACCTCATGAACGAGAGCGCACTTCTGACGGCGCGCCGCGGCAAGCGCATCATCACGATGCAGGAGGTCACCGAGTCGATGGAGCGCGTCATCGCCGGACCGGAGCGCAAGGGCCGCGTCCTCAACGACGATACCAAGCACACCATCGCGTTCCACGAGAGCGGCCACGCCCTCGTGGGCCACACGCTCGAGCACGCCGACCCGGTGCAGAAGATCTCGATCATCTCGCGCGGTCGGGCGCTCGGCTACACGCTGTCCATCCCCGACGAGGACAAGGTCATGAACACCTTGGGCGAGATGCGCGACCAGCTGGCCGTGCTCATGGGCGGCCGCGTGGCGGAGGAAATCTACTGCGACGACATCACGACCGGCGCGAGCAACGACCTGGAGCGCGCCTCCAAGCTCGCGCGAGCCATCGTCACCCAGTACGGCATGAGCCCCGAGCTGGGCACGCAGGTGTTCGGCCAGCCCAACCACGAGGTGTTCCTGGGCCGCGACTACGGCAACACGCAGGACTACTCCGAAGAGACGGCGCGCCGCATCGACGACGAGGTCGCCCGCATCATGCGCGAGGCGCACGAGCGCGCCTACCAGATCCTGTCGTCGCACCCCGACCAGATGAAGCTCATGGCGAGCGTCCTGCTCGAGCGCGAGACGGTCGACGGCGAGGCGTGCCAGGCCCTGCTCGACAACAAGTGGGACGACTACCTGGCGCATGAGGGCGAGATCATCGCCCGCAAGGAGGCCGAGAAGCGCGCTGCCCGCGAAAAGGACGCCAAGCTCGTCGGCGCCTCCGACGAGGGCGCGCATGCGCTCGACGGCGGCGTGGACGCGCACCGGGAGGCGCAGCCGGCAAGCGGCGGTCCCGTTGCACCCCATGGACCGAACGATTCGTCCAACACGTCGGGCGGCCCGACTCGGTAGCGCGTCGGAGGCGCGCTCGCGCTGCTCGATTTCCCCATGAGGCGGCGCGCGTGGCGCGTTGCCTCGGGCGCGGTTCTCGCACAGCGGCGTGCGTCTCTGCGGCGCGTAAGCTCCAGCACCCGATGTGTCGGGTGCGGCATGACAACAGAACTCGTAACGATGCGAAGTGGCGTAGCAGCCCTTCGCATCGCTGCGTTCTGACCCTCTACGCAAAGGATTTGCATCATGATTTGGAAATGCGGAACGTACGAATTCGACGACCGGATGCCTGTCATCATGGGCATCCTCAACGTGACGCCCGACTCGTTCTCCGACGGCGGCGACCACAACTCGTTCGACGACGCGCTGGCGTTCGCGCGCGAGCAGTTGGCCGACGGCGCCCAGATCATCGACGTCGGCGGGGAGTCGACGCGGCCCGGTTCGGCCGAGGTACCCATCGACGAGGAGATCGCCCGCACGGTCGACGTCGTGCGCGCGCTCGCCGCGGAAGGCGTGTGCGTGAGCATCGACACGCGCCACGCGCAGGTGGCTCGCGCCGCGCTCGATGCCGGTGCCTCCATCATCAACGATGTGTCGGGATTCCGCGACCCGGCCATGGTCCGGGTGGCGTGCGACAGCGATGCCGGCCTGGTGGTCATGCACATGAAGGGCGAGCCGGGCACCATGCAGGACGACACCACCTACACCGACGTTGTCGCCGACGTGCGCGACTACTTGGCGTGCCGCGCCAACGAGCTGGAGCAGGCGGGCGTCGACCACGCGCGCATCTGCATCGACCCGGGCCCCGGCTTCGGCAAAACGGCCAGCCAGACGCTCGAGCTCGTGCGCAACTTCCAGGAGTTCGCGCGGCTCGGCTACCCGGTCATGTGCGCCGTGTCGCGCAAGAGCTACATTGGCCGCGCCTACGGCATCGATGCGCCCAAGGACCGCGACAAGGCGTCGGCAACCGAGGCGCTCATGGCATGCGAGCTGGGCGCGAGCATCATCCGCGCGCACAACGTCGCCGAGACGGCCGCCGCGCTCAAGGACTTGCGCCCGTATTGCGTGCTGTCGCTCGGGTGCAACGTGCCGCTCGTGGCGCAGGAAGGCGAGGAGCAGGCGGCCAAGATCGCCCAGCTCAACAAGGCGATTGGCGACCTGTGCACGCTGCCGGACTCGCAAATCGTGGACATCTCCAGCTTCTACGCGAGCGAGCCGGCCTACAAGGAGGATCAGGACGATTTCGTCAACGTTGTCGTGCTCATGCGCACGGGCGTGGCGCCCAAGGAGCTGCTCGACTACCTGCACGCCATCGAGAACAGCCTGGGCCGCGTGCGCGAGGAGCCCAACGGCCCGCGCACGATGGACATCGACATCGTCGACTACCAGCTGTACGTGATCGACAACGACGTGCTGACGCTTCCGCATCCGCGGGCGCTCGAGCGCGATTTCGTGGTGTCACCGCTTCAGGAGATTCGGCCGCAGTACGTGTTCGCCGACGGTACGCCGCTTTCGCGCGCGGGCGTCACGGTGGGACGCGCAACGAGGATTGGATAGGCGAAGGATATGGCTCGACGGTTCACGTTTCAGGGGCACGCGAGCGTTACATCAACAAACGAGCTGGTCAAGCAGGCGATAGAGCAGGGCGAACCGGAAGGGCTCGTCGTGTTCTCGCATAAGCAGACGAGCGGCTATGGTCGGCAGGGGCGCACGTGGTCGAGTCCGCTTGGCGGCTCGTATGAGTCTTTCCTGCTGCGGCCGGACGTCGACCCGCAACGGATTCCCACCATCGCGCTCGTCGCGGGGCTGGCCGTGCGCCGGGCGCTCTGCGGCGTCATCGGCTGCATTGGGGCTGATGGGGAAGACGAGGGAGCGGACGCCGCGGATAGGCGGAACGCGACGACGACGGCAGGCGCACAGGTTGGTGCGCCGGGCGCGCAAGCTGCAACGGGTGCAGCTGAGCGGGAGGCCGAAGCCGCGGCCGCGGAGGCTGCGGCTGGTATTCCTGGCGCAGCAACTACGGTGGGTGCGCCAGGCTCAGGCGTATCGCCTGCTGGGCGCGATGCCACCGCGCACGGGTCATACGACACGGCTGATGCGCCGCTTGCCGGCGCGGATGCCGCGTCGGACGGTATGAGTGGCGACGGCTGCCTCGTGCAGCTCAAGTGGCCCAACGACGTCGTCTGCGCCGCGGGCAAGCTCGCCGGCATCTCGTCGGAGGTGCACGCGGGCGCCGTCTGCGTCGGCATCGGGGTCAACGTGTTCGCCCCTGAGCAGCCGTACGACGTCGGCGGCAAGAACGTGCCGGCGTACCTGGTCGACCTCATCGGCGACGACCGTATGCCGCGCTACGCGTGCGCATCACGTGGGCTTACGGCGTCGCAGGCGGCCTGCATCGAGCGCGTGGCGCGCGCCGTGGCCGACGCGTTCGAAACCTGCTACGACCAGTGGCTTGAGCAGGGGATTGCACCCTTCGCCGACGAGCTGCGGCGCGTCTCGAGCCTTGACGGCAAGCAGGTGCGCGTGGCGACGCGCACGGGCGAGGCGCTCGCCGAGGGCACGGTGTCGGGCATCGACGACCATGGCCGGCTCCTCGTGCGGACGGCGGACGGCGTCGTGCCCGTGTCGTCGGGCGAGGCGCACCTGCTGTAGCGGCGAAGGCGGCGCCCGCGCGCCCGCCGCCACCCGCCCGTTTCGGCCGTTCGCCGACGTGATGCGCCATCGGTGTGCGCGTGCGCTCTCGTCGCGGTCCCACTCTTCGCAATCCCTGTGCCCGCGAGTACACTGGGAGATGCACAACACAAGGGGGTTCGCGTGGCACAGACGTCTGAGGGGGAGAGTGCGCGCGTCGCGCGCATGGGAACGGCTTCGATTCCCCGGCTCATCACAGAGTTCGCCATTCCGGCAATCGCCGGCATGCTGGTGAACGGCGCATACAATCTGATCGATTCCATCTTCTTGGGCCAGGCCATGGGCGAAATCGGCCTGTCCGCCACGACGGTGGCCATGCCGTCCATGACCGTGTTCATGGCCTTCAGCATGCTCGTCGGCGCCGGCGGAAACGCGCTCGCTGCGCTCAAACTGGGCGAGGGCCGGCGCGACGTTGCCGAACAGTCGCTCGGCAACACGGTGACGCTGTCGATCATCTTGGCCGCCATCGTCGCGATCCTGGCTTCCGACGGCACGGTGCTCGACGCCATGCTCACGATCTCGAGCGCCACCGACGAGGTGCGCCCGTACGCGGCGTCGTTTCTGCGCATCATCTGCTACGGCTTCATCCTGCAGTGCATCGGCATGGGCGTGAACAACTTCATCCGCACGGCAGGCGCGCCCAACCGCGCGCTGTCGACCATGGTCATCGGCGCGGTCGTGTGCATCGTCTTCAACTACCTGTTCGTCATGCGGATGGGCTTGGGCGTCGTGGGCAGCGCGCTCGCGACGGTCGTGGGGCAGGGCGTGTCGTGCGCGTGCGTGCTGTGGTACTTCATCTTCGTGAAGGACGTGCCCATGCACCTGCACCTGAGCTGCATGCGTCCGCGGGCGCGCCTGTGCGGCCAGATCGTCTCGCTCGGCGCGGCGAGCTTCTTCGTGCAGGCGGGGGCAGCGATCCTCAACTTCGTCACCAACATGCAGCTCGTGAAATACGGTGTTGTGAGTCCCATCGGCGCGGTGAACGCGCTCGCGTCGATCGGCCTGGTCCAGCGCGTTGCCATGTTCACCATCCTGCCGCTCATCGGCATGTCCATCGCCATCCAGCCGGTGCTTGGATTCAACTACGGCGCCAAGCTGTACCGCCGCGTGCGCACGACGCTGCTCGACGGCATCCTCGCCGCCACGTGCATCGCCGTGTTCATGTGGCTCATCGTGCACCTGTGGCCGCGCCAGATCGTCAACTTCTTCGGCATCACCGACGCCGGGCTCGTCGACTTCACCGTGTTCGCCCTGCAGGTGCAGCTGCTGATGCTGCCGATTGTGGGCTTCCAGATCGTGGGCTCCAACTACTTCCAGGCCACCGGCCAGCCGCTCAAGTCGTCGATCCTTTCATTGTCGCGTCAGATTCTGTTCCTTTTGCCGCTGCTGTTCATCATGCCCGAATGGTTGCCGACGGCGTTTCCGCAGTACACAGGCTTGGACGCACTCTATATCGCCACGCCGGTTGCCGACGGGCTGTCCATTCTGCTCACATTTCTGTTCGTGCTGCGCGAGCTTGCGCGCCTGAACCGCCTCATCCGGGAAAGCAAGAGTGCAGGCGGGAAGAAGGGCGCGGGCCCCGGCGCTGGGTTCGGTGGCAAGCAGCCTGCTGCCAGGAGCGCTGACGCGCCGACCGCTGGCGGCGAGGAAGCATCTGACCAGGCGGATGCACCGCAGGCGCGGTAGCTCTCCGCTGCACGTGCTCGCGTGTTAAGTCCGCGGCACCTAGCGCCGCGCAACCAGCGGCGTCTCGCTCAGGCTGCGGTGCGTAGGTGCGCGCTTCTCTGCGATGCCGCTTTCGTGGGGCTCTGCGCGCACGGATCTGCACGGGTTCCCGATGCTCCCTATTCATCCCTCTGCGTTGCGTTTGTGGATGTGGGGGCGCTCCCGTGGCGGATCACTTTCGTGCGCTAAAGTGACGTTCAAGTAGCCCACGCGTTCGCAGCGCTCGGCGCGCGAATGCGGCAACCTTAAGGAGAGCGACGCAGATGAAGAAGACGGCCGCAGGGGACACGCAGGCAGCGCAGCCGATGAAGCCGCTGCTCGATACCACGTCGCGGGCGCGTTCGCTCGCATTCATCGCGCTGGCGGTAGCGCTCATCGCCGTGTCCGCGTGGGTGACCATTCCCATCGGCCCCATCCCGCTGACGCTCCAGATGTTCGCCATCACGCTCGCGATCTTGGTGCTCGCGCCCAAGCAGGCGATAGCGGCCATCGCGTGCTATCTGCTGCTCGGCGCCATCGGGGTGCCGGTGTTCTCGGGCATGCGCGGCGGCATCGGCGTTCTCGCCGGTCCGACGGGCGGCTTCCTCATCGGGTACCTGTTCGGCGTAGCGCTGGCGAGCGTCGTGCTCGCGCTCTTCCGCCGTCGCGGCGTCGACAACCTGGCGGTGAGCATCCTTTCCGGCGTCATCTTCACGCTCGTCGCGTACCTGTGCGGATGGGCGCAGTACATGGCGGTGGCGCATGTGGGCGCGGCGGCCTCGTTCGCGGTGACGGTCGCGCCGTTCATCGTGGTCGACCTGGTGAAGATTGTAGCGGCGGCCTTCGTCGCGCGCGCCGTCGTCCGCGCCGTGCCCCAGCGTCGTTAGCGGCGGGGGCGGCTGCGTCCAACGCGTGCGCTTACTGCGCTCCCTCGATGGCGGGGATAGCGATGATGAAGCAGGCACCGCCCTGTGGCAGGTTGACGGCCTCGATGGTGCCGTCGTGCGCCTCGACGATGGACTTCACGATGGAAAGTCCCAGACCCGTGCCGCCGCTGTTGCGCGCGCGGGAGAAATCGGTGCGGTAGAAGCGTCCGAACAGAAGCTTCGGATCCACGTCGCCGAAGCCCGTGCCGTCGTCCTTCACCTGGATGACGGCGTTGCCTTTAAGGCCGCACAGCTCGATGGTGATGTGGCCGCCCGGCTCGATGAAGTGCGTGGCGTTGTCCACCAGGTTGGTGAGCGCTTCCTTCAGCCGCTCGGGGTTGCCGAGCACGTCGGGCGCTTCGCCCGTGATCCGCACGTTGGCCTGACGCTCGCGCAGGATGGGGCCGAGCGTGTCCACGACGCTCTGGGCGACGCTTCTCAGGTTGACGCGCTTGAGCGTGGTGGAACCCTCTTCGTTCTGGATGTGCTGCAGCGTGAGCAGGTCGTTGACCAGGTGGCTCAGCCGCTCGCTTTCCGACACGATGATGTCGACGAACTTGGCGTGAAGCGAAGGCGGCAGGTCCGGGTCCTCGAGCATCTCGGCGTTGCCGCGAATGGCCGTGAGCGGGGTGCGCAGCTCGTGGGCCACGTCGCTTACGAACGCGTTCTGACGGTTGGCCTCGCGCGTAAGGTCGGCCTGCTGCGACGACACCTTCTTCACCAGCTCGTTGATGGTGACGGCAAGATCGTCAGCCTCGCGCAGCTGGCCGGTGGGCTCGAACGACACGTTGGCGCCGCTGCGATACGCGCGCACCTTCTTGACCAGCAGGTTGAGCGGCTCGGACAGAAAATGCCCGATGATCAGGCTGAGCGTGAACGTGAGGAGCGCAGCGGGGATGAGCAGCAGCATCGCCTGCGCGCTCAGGTCGAACTGAAGGACGCAGATGGCCACGACGAGGCCGCACGCCAGAAGCGTGAGCAGCGTCGCCAGCAGCGCGAAATATGTCGACAGACGTTTTATTGCCTGAACCTGTATCCGTAACCGCGAACCGTTTCAACCAGGCCGGGATCGTAGCCGGCCTGCTCAATCTTATCACGCAGGCGTTTGATGTGCGTGTCGACGGTCTTCGTCTCGGTCAGGTACTCCCAGCCCCACGCGTCGCGCAGAAGCTCCTCGCGCGACACGACGTTGCCGGCGTGCTTCATCAGGCTGGCGAGCAGCTCGAACTCGCGCGGCGTCAGGTCGAGCGGGCCCTTGTCGCCCTTGGCCGTGTGCGCGTCCTCGTCGAGCGTGATGCCGCCGGCGGTGATGGCGTGGTTGGCGGCGGGGAAGTCGCCGCCCGAGCCGCGGCGCAGAAGCGCGTGCACGCGGGCGATCAGCTCGCGCACGCCGAAGGGCTTGGCCAGGTAGTCGTCGGCGCCGATTTCGAGGCCGACGACCTTGTCCAGCTCGGTATCGCGCGCGGACAGGAACAGAACCGGCGCGGCCGTGAACGAGCGCAGGCGGCGGCACAGTTCGTAGCCGTCCATGCCCGGCAGCATGATGTCAAGGATGAACAGGTCGTACTGGTTCTTCTTGGCCAGGGCGAGCGCGTCCTCGCCGTTGCCGACCACGTCGGCGTCGTAGCCTTCCTTCTTCAGGGCGTATCCGACGAATTCCGTGATGGACGACTCGTCGTCGACCACGAGAATGCGCTTGGGGGTGTCCGTCATCCTGTGCTCCTTTCAGCCGCGTCCGACGTCCGGCGGCGCGTTCGCCAGCGGACGGGCGAGCTGGGTATCGTTTGCGTACATTCTTTATGATACCGTGGATTTCCGCGCGACGCCGCTGCGAGGCGGCGCCGTTTGCTGTTCGAAAAGAACTCGCCCGCATCTCTCCAAAGGGGTTGACTCACCATGATCTTGGCCATCGACGTCGGCAATACTCAGACCGTCATCGGCGTGTTCGACGACGCGCGCCTCGTGCACATGTGGCGCCTGGGAACCAACAGCGCCCACACGCCCGACGAACTGCGCCTGAAGGTGGTGCCGCTCATCGAGGGCGAGGGCATCGCGCCTTCGCAGATCGAAGGTGCGGCGCTGTCGTCGGTCGTGCCGTCGCTCACCGAGGCGTGGGAGGCGGCGCTTGCGCGCCAGTTCGGCCAGGCGCCGGTCGTGTGCTCGGCGGAAACGGCGGGCCGGCTGTTCGACACGACGTACCCCAACCCGCGCGAGATCGGCGCCGACCGCATCGCCGACGCCGTGGCGGCGCGCACGCGCTACGGGGCGCCGGTCATCGTGGTGGACTTCGGCACGGCCACCAACATGGAGGTCATCGACCGCGAGGGCCGCTTCGTCGGCGGCATCATCATGCCGGGTCTCGAGACGTCGGCGCGCGCCCTGTTCTCGCGCGCGACCAAGCTGGCCGCCGTCGAGCTCGTCGATCCCGGCCATGTCATCGGGCGCTCCACGTCGGAGGCCATGCAGGCCGGCATCGTCTACGGCGAGATCGACCGCGTGGACGGGCTGGTCCGCCGCATCTTCGCCGAGCTGGGCTATGAGCCCAAGGTCGTCGCGACGGGCGGTCTGGCGCCGCGCATGGCGCCGCTGTCGTCCACGGTGACCGCTATTGATGCTGATTTGACCCTTGAGGGATTGCGTTTGGTGTACGAAGAGCACCGCTGTTTACAATGAGGACACAATCGCTTCCTAGCATGGGGCTTTGTGAATGATGATCCGTGGACGGTTTTGCAGAGCTGCCTCAGCGAAAGCCGCCGTCTCCGGATGCTGAAGCGAGGCGAGTGGCCCGGCAGGGCTGCCCTGACGAGGCGCGCGCGTGCGCGCGAGAAGGAGGACCGATGCTTTCCGATATCGAAATCGCGCAGGCGGCCAAGGTTGATCCGATCACCGCGGTGGCGGAGCGCGCGGGCGTGCCCGAGCGCTATCTGGAGCTGTACGGCAAAAACAAGGCCAAGGTCGACTACAACCTGCTGCGCGACCAAGAGCACACGCCCGGCAAGCTGATCCTCGTCACGGCCATCAACCCGACGCCGGCCGGCGAGGGCAAGACCACCACGACGGTGGGCTTGGCCGATGCGTTGTCGCGTCTGGGCAAGAAGACGGTCGTGGCGCTGCGCGAGCCGTCGCTCGGTCCGGTCTTCGGCATCAAGGGCGGCGCCGCCGGCGGCGGATACGCCCAGGTGGTGCCCATGGAGGACATCAACCTGCACTTCACGGGCGACTTCCACGCCATCGGCGCGGCCAACAACCTGCTCGCGGCCATGCTCGACGCCCGCATCCACAACAACAACGACCTCAACATCGACCCGCGCCGCATCGTGTGGAAGCGCGTCGTCGACATGAACGACCGCCAGCTGCGCCACATCGTCGACGGCCTGGGCGGCAAGGCCAACGGCGTGCCGCGCGAGGACGGCTTCGACATCACCGTGGCCAGCGAGGTCATGGCCATCTTCTGCCTGGCCACCTCCATCACCGACCTCAAGGAGCGCCTGGGCCGCATCGTCGTGGGCTACACCTACGACGACAAGCCGGTCACGGCGCACGACCTGCACGCCGAAGGCGCCATGGCGGCCCTGCTCAAGGACGCGCTCAAGCCCAACCTCGTGCAGACGCTCGAGGGCACGCCCGCGTTCGTGCACGGCGGCCCCTTCGCCAACATCGCCCACGGCTGCAACTCGGTCATGGCCACGCGCATGGCGCTCGCGCTCGGCGACTACGCCGTCACGGAGGCCGGCTTCGGTGCCGACCTGGGCGCCGAGAAGTTCCTGGACATCAAGTGCCGCCTTACGGGCCTCAAGCCCGACGCGGTGGTCGTCGTGGCCACGGCGCGTGCCCTCAAGAAGAACGGCGGCGTTTCCAAAGACCAGCTCAACGAGGAGAACCTCGACGCGCTTAAGGCGGGCCTGCCCAATCTGCTGCAGCATGTGGAGAACATCACCACGGTGTACGGGCTGCCGTGCGTCGTGGCCATCAACCGCTTCCCGTCCGACACCGAGGCCGAGCTTGCCCTCATCGAGGACGAGTGCAAGAAGCTCGGCGTGAACGTGTGCCTGTCCGAGGTGTGGGCGCATGGCGGCGAGGGCGGTCTTGACCTGGCGCGCGAGGTCGTGCGCCTGTGCGACCAGCCGAGCACGCTCACCTATTCCTATCCGACCGGCGCCTCCACGCGCGAGGCCATCGAGGCTATCGCCACGAAGATCTACCACGCCGACGGCGTCACCTACACGGCCCAGGCCGAGAAGGACCTCAAGCTGCTCGACGCCAACGGTTTCACCAACCTGCCCGTCTGCATCGCCAAGACCCAGTACAGCTTCTCGGACAACCCGGCGCTGCTCGGGGCGCCGCGCGGCTTCAAGATCACGGTGCGCCAGGTGAAGGTCTCGGCCGGCGCCGGGTTCGTCGTCGCTCTGACCGGCAACATCATGACCATGCCGGGCCTGGGCAAGAACCCCGCGGCCTTCCGCATCGACGTCGACGAGTCCGGCAAGATCACGGGGCTGTTCTAATGGACAGGGAGTTCGTCGAATCGCTCGCCTCGGGCGACCCCACGCCGGGCGGCGGCGCCGCGTGCGCGTACGTGGGCGTGCTGTCCACGTGCTTGTCGTCGATGGTGGGCAACCTCACGGTGGGGCGCGACAAGTACGCTGACGTGCAGGATCAGGCGACCGAGCAGCTGGAGAACCTGAAGGCGCTGCGCGGACGGTTCGAGGAGCTGGTCGACGAGGACCAGGCAGCCTTCGAGGTGGTGTCCAACGCGTACAAGATGCCGCACGACACCGAGGAGGAGAAGGCCAAGCGCAGCGAGGTGATCCAGCAGGCGCTCTACCACGCCTGCGAGGTGCCGCTCGAAATCATGCGCGTGTCGCTCGAGGTGGCCGAGGCGGCGCGGTTCTTCGCGTTCTACGGCAACCGCTCGGTGCTGTCGGATGCGGGCACGTCGGCGTCGCTCGCGCGGGCGGCGGCCCACGGGGCGTGCCTGACGGTCATCGTCAACGTGCGCTCGATGAAGAACTGGAACCGTGCGCACACCTACGAGCTTGAGATGAAGCGCCTGCTCAAAGATGTGGACGAATGCACCGACGCGGTCGAGGACTACGTGATCGACCGCCTGAGCGACTAGCGCGAACGCAAGCGCGGCGGTGCGGCGCGGCAGCGGTACCGGCGAGCGCATCGGCGAGCAGGCGGCACCACCTACCCTCGCGGCTCTGACGACAACTGAAAACAAACATGGGATGCGGGCGGCGCTTGCGGGTGCCGCCCGCATCGATTGCATGCGAAGCGCGCGGAAGCGCGGGAAAGGAGCGGCGAGCACATGGCACGCCTGCTGTTGGGAAAGCCGGTTGCGGACCATCTGACGGAGGCGACGCGCGCGGCAGCCGATGAGCTCGCGTCCGCGGGCGCGCCGCCATGCCTGGCGATCGTGCGCGTGGGGGAGCGTCCGGACGATCTGTCCTACGAGCGCGGGGCGCTCAAGCGCGCCGAGAAGGCGGGCGTCGCCGTGCGCTCGTTCGTGCTCGATGCCGATGCTGCAACCGACGACGTGCTCGCCGTCATCTCCCAGGTGAACGCCGATCCGACCATCCATGGCTGCCTGATGTTCCGCCCCCTGCCGCGCGCCATCGACGAGGCGGCCGTGCTCGCGGCGCTCGACGCGTCCAAGGACGTCGACGGCTCGACGAACGGCGCGCTCGGAAGCCTGTTCACCGGCGAAAAGCGCGGGTTCGCCCCGTGCACCGCGGCGGCGTGCATCGAGCTTCTGGACTACTACGACGTGCCGCTCGACGGCGCGAACGTCGTGGTGGTGGGCCGCAGCATGGTCATCGGCAAGCCGGTGGCGCTGCTCGCGCTCGGGCGCAACGCCACCGTCACGATCTGCCATTCGCATACGGTCGATCTCGCGTCCGTCATGCGCGGGGCCGACATCGTCATCTGCGCGACCGGTCGGGCGAAGGCGTACGGTGCCGAGTGCTTCGCGCCTGGTCAGACCGTGCTCGATGTGGGCATCAACGTTGATGACGAGGGCGCGCTCTGCGGCGACGTCGACGCCGATGCGGTGGAGCCGATCGTCGACGCGCTCACGCCGGTGCCGCGCGGCATCGGGTCGGTGACGACGGCGGTGCTCATGGCCCACGTTGTTGAGGCGGCCCGTCGCGCGCGATAGCGTTTGACGCTTGCCCTTCCGCTCGCAGCACAAGGGCATGGCGTGGAAGCGGCCCGCCGTGCACGATAGTGCGCGACGGCTGGCGTGGGAGCGCGATGGCGCCTCGTACGGGCGTTACGCCGCCGACGTCGCCCGTGCCGCTCGCCCGTTGTGAACGTTGAATGCGCGGCCCGCGCGAGCGGCAAATGCGCATACGGGCTCTGTTGTACAATCGCGACATGACTTTTCACACCACAGATTCGTATCGCGCCCGCACGGCGACGCCCGAGCAGACGAAAGCGCTCGGAGCGGCACTTGCTCCGGCGTTGCGCGCCGGCGACGTCGTGCTGCTCACCGGCGACCTCGGCGCGGGGAAAACCCAGTTCGTTCAAGGGGTTGCGGCGGCGCTTGGCATCGACGACGCGGTCGTCAGCCCCACGTTCAACATCGTCTTGTCTTACGAGGGCGGCCTTTTGCCGCTCTATCACTTCGATCTGTACCGTCTCGACGACGCATCCGAGCTTGACGACATCGACTTCTACGGCATCGTCGAAGGGGACGGCGCCTCGTTCATCGAATGGGGCGATCGCTTCGACGACCTCGTCGACGACGGGGTGACGGTCGCGTTTTCGGTGGGAGCCGACGGTGCGCGCATGCTCACCGTGCGGCCGCTCGGCCCGCGCGGGGCGGAGCTCGCACGGGCGTGGTCGGATGCGGCGATGGGATTGCAAGTGACGAGCGGTTCGGACGCGGCGGGTGAACCTCACGGGTCGAACGACCGCGACGCGACGGACGGATTGCACGGAGTGGACGGCTCGAACGCGGCGTGGGAGCTGCACGGGGCGGACGACCCGGACGACCCGGACGACCCGAGCACGGCGGAGGAATTGCACGCTGAGGGCGGCTCGCACGCCGCGCCCTCTTCGCGTGCGGAATAGGGAGAGCGAACATGGCGGAATCGCAGAAACGCTATCTCGTCGCATTCGATACCGCGAACGAGCACATCGCGTTGGCGACGGGGTCGCTCGACGCTGCGACGCGCACGGTGCACCTGGAGGCCGAGCGCTCCATCCTCGCGCGGCGCGCGTCCAACACGCGACTTCTTCCCGAGCTCGACCAGCTGCTTTCCGAGCAGGGCGTCGCGCGCGAAGACGTCGCGGCCGTGGCCGTGGGGCGCGGGCCGGGGT
>CAIFEB010000032.1 GCA_903789375.1 uncultured Eggerthellaceae bacterium
GCGCAGCTCTGGGCGGCGTTCCTGCGTCTGGTCGCCATGCGCAGACGGGGCGTTGCGGCCCTGGCGGCGCTGTGGGACGACCCGTCGTTCGCGCAGGGCGCAGACGAGCGCATCCGGGCGTGCGCGGCGGCGTTCCTTGCCCGGGACGTCGAGCGCGCGGGCGCGCAGGCCACGTCCGACGAGGACGTGAAGCGCGCGCTGTCGGCGGTCGCATCGTTCGTATTTCCCCAGGTGGAACGCGAGGGCGCCCGTGCGGGGCTGCTCGTGTGCCAGGCGGCGAGCGTGCTCGAGCGCCTGCATGCGGCCGATCCCGAGCTGCCGCGCCCGGCGCTTTCGCCCGAAGCGCTGCTTGCGCTGCGCGGCCACGAGATGGACATGCTGCGCCAGCGCCAGGGCTTCATCGCGGCGGAGCAGGACGCGCAGACGGCGCGCTCCGAGAAGCTGGCGACGCATCCCGACTCGTACCTGTCCGGGCGCACGCCCGAGCCTGCGCCGGCGGACGACCGGCATGCGCCTCAGGTGCACGTGAGGCTGTTCGGACGGCTCGAGGTGTCGCTGGGCGGCACGCTCCTCGACGCGGACCTGTTCGACAACCAGCGCGCCGGCGAGCTTCTGGCCATCCTCACGCTGAACAAGGGCCGCGAGATGACGCGCGACAGCCTGGCGGCGGAGCTGTGGTCGGACAACGTGCGGTCGGCGGCGACGAAGAACTTCTACAACGTGTGGGCGCGGCTGCGGACGGCGCTCACGCTCCCGGACGGGTCGTGTCCGTATCTGATCAAGCGGCGCAACGGCTACTCGCTCGATGAGCGGTTGGTGTCAAGCGACGTCGACCGGTTCGACCAGGTATGCCGCACGCTCGCGTTCGGCCAGGTGGACGTGGGGGAATGGGGCGAGCTGTACCGCGAGGTAGAGGAGCGCTTCTCGTGCGACCTTCTGCCCATCGAGGAGCGCAACCCCGCCATCGTGCAGATGCGCGCCGACATGCGCTCGCGGCTCATCGACGCGCTGTCCATCGCGTCGCAGCGGCTCGTCGCGGCGGGCGAGGCGCAGTGGGGCATCTGGTTCGCGCGAATGGCCTACCAGCGCGACGTGCTGCGCGAGGACGCGGCGATGACGCTCATGGAAGCGCAGATAGCCGCAGGTCAGCGCACCTCGGCGCTCATGACGTACCTGGAATGCAAGCGCTCGCTCTCCTCCGAGCTGGGAATCGACCCCTCGCGCGACGCGCGCGACCTGTACGAGAGCCTGCTCGAGGACCGCTGACATCAGGCGGGGCGGGCGCTCGGCACGCAGCCGGCGGCCGCCTCGCCGCGCTTTCGCACCGCCGCCCCTGCGCATTATCTCCACTAAAGATTGCGTGAACATTGTTTCAACGGTTCGGCAACCGAACGCGGGCTGCGGGGCCGTATGCTAGAGTATCGATTCGAGTGCGTTAGGCACATCAGCGCCCGCTCGAACAGGTGGGCTCGATTTCAAGAAACGGAAGCGCGAATGGCTGGATTCCTCTCCAAGATGCTCTCGCTCGGCGAGGGTCATCAGGTCAAGTCCTATCAGAAGCAGGTCGACAAGATCAACGGGCTCGAGCCCACGTTCGAAGCGAAGTCGGACGAGGAGCTGCGCGCCATGACGGGGCAGTTCCGCGAGCGGCTCGACAACGGCGAGAAGCTCGACGCCCTTCTGCCCGAGGCGTTCGCCACGGTGCGCGAGGCCTCCAAGCGCACGCTGGGCATGCGTCACTTCGACGTCCAGCTCATCGGCGGCATGGCCCTGCATGACGGCAACATCGCCGAGATGAAGACCGGCGAAGGCAAGACGCTCGTGTCCACGCTCGCCGGCTACCTCAACGCACTGCCGGGCAAGAACGTGCACATCGTCACGGTCAACGACTACCTGGCGAAACGCGACAGCGAGTGGATGGGCCGCGTGTACAACTTCCTGGGCATGAACGTCGGCCTCATCCAGAACGGCATGCGCATCGACAAGAAGAAGCCGGCCTACCAGGCAGATGTCACCTACGGCACCAACTCGGAGTTCGGCTTCGACTACCTGCGCGATAACATGGTCGCCCGCGCCGAGGCGCGCGTGCAGCGCGGCCACCACTTCGCCATCGTCGACGAGGTGGACTCCATCCTCATCGACGAGGCACGCACGCCGCTCATCATCTCGGGCGCCGGCACGGCCGCGGCCGACACGTACAACAAGTTCGCGCGCGCGGTGCGCGGCCTGCGCGAGGACGTCGACTACGAGATGGACGAGGGCAAGCGCACCATCAACGCCACCGAGGAGGGCCTGGCCCGCATCGAGGCCGCGCTCGGCATCGACAACATCTACGACGACCCCACCGGCCAGCTGGCCAACCATCTGCAGCAGGCCCTCAAGGCCGAGTATCTGTTCCACCGCGACGTCGACTACGTCGTGGTGCACGGCGAGGTCAAGATCGTCGACGAGTTCACCGGCCGCATCATGGAGGGCCGTCGCTGGTCCGAGGGCCTGCACCAGGCCGTCGAGGCGAAAGAGCACGTCAAGATCAAGGAAGAGAACCAGACGCTCGCCACCATCACGCTGCAGAACTACTTCCGCCTGTACGAGAAACTCTCGGGCATGACCGGCACCGCCATGACCGAGGACGCCGAGTTCCGCGAGATCTACAAGCTGCCCGTCGTGGCCATCCCGCCCAACAAGCCGGTCATCCGCAAGGACCTGAACGACGTGGTGTACCGCACCATCGACGCCAAGTTCAACGCCGTGGCCGACGAGGTCGAGCAGCGCCACGCAGCCGGCCAGCCGTGCCTGATCGGCACCGTGTCGATCGAGAGCTCGGAGCGCCTGAGCCGTCTGCTCGACAAGCGCGGCATCAAGCACAACACCCTGAACGCCAAGAACCACGAGCACGAGGCGCACATCGTCGCGCAGGCGGGCCGTCTGGGCGCCGTCACCATCGCCACCAACATGGCCGGCCGCGGCACCGACATCCTGCTCGGCGGCAACCCCGAGGTGCTCGCCGACGACGTGCTGCTCAGCCAGGGCCTCAATCCCGACCTGGAGCCGGGCGCCGAGCACGCCGACAACGAGCTGCCCGCGCCCACGCCCGAGCAGCGCGAAAGCGCGCTCGAGCAGGCACGCGCGGTTTGCCGTGAGGAGCACGACAAGGTGATCGAGGCGGGCGGCCTGGCCGTCATCGGCACCGAGCGCCACGAGTCGCGCCGTATCGACAACCAGCTGCGCGGCCGTTCCGGCCGTCAGGGCGATCCGGGCGTGACGCGCTTCTACCTGTCGCTCGAGGACGACCTGATGCGCCGGTTCGGCGGCGAGCGCATGGACCGCGTGAGCGACCTGATGGAGCGCTCGCAGATGCCCGAGGACCAGCCGATCGACTCCAAGATCGTGTCGAAGGCCATCGAGAACGCCCAGCACCAGGTTGAGACGATGCACTTCGCCGCCCGTAAGAACGTCCTGGAATACGACGACGTCATGAACCAGCAGCGCGAGGCCATCTACGGCGAGCGCAACGCCATCCTCAACGGCAAGGACATGAACGAGCACCTGCCGAGCGTCATCGCCGACGCCGCGCAGCGCATCGTCGACGAGAGCTGCCCCGAGAAGTCCGCGAGCGACGACTGGGACAAGAAGGCCGTCGACCGCTGGGCCGCCACGATGACCGGGCGCTCCGACTTCCACGTCGACCTGGTCGACCACGAGGACGATCCCGCCCTTCTGGCGACGGCGCTCGGCGCGTACCTCACCGACGTCTATCAGGAGAAGCTCGACCTCATCGGTCCCGAGACCATGGACAAGATCGAGTCTCAGATCATGCTGCGCATCATGGACACCCGCTGGATGGTGCACCTGCAGGACATGGACTACCTGCGCGCCGGCATCGGCTTGCGCGCCTTCGGCCAGCGTGATCCTCTGACCGAGTACCGCGAGGAGGCGTTCCGCGCCTTCAAGAACCTGACCGACAACATGTATGACGACTACCTGCGCACGCTTCTGCGCCTGCAGATCGCGCTCAAACCGCAGCCCGAAAACGCCGAAGGCGACGAGGACCCGCTCGCTGGGCGTCGCGTGAACTACTCCAACCCCGAAAGCGCCCTCGATGCTCCCGAGCATGCAGCGCACGCGCAGCAGCGCCGCGCCGCCCAGCCGGCGCACGCGGCCGCCAACCAGACCAACCAGCCTGGTCAGGGCAAACCGCACACGTACGTCAAGGACAAGAACGACCCGTACGCCAACGTCGGGCGCAACGACCCCTGCCCGTGCGGCTCGGGCAAGAAGTTCAAGAAGTGCCACGGCCGCAACCTGGAGTGACGAGGGCCGCATGGGGCGCATCCCGGCGATGGCGGATGCGCCCCTCTGCGGCTTTCCCTGTTCGCGCGCACGGATGACGCCGTCTCGCGCGAACGCCATCGGACATGTGACCGACTGCAAAACGAAGGCTTTGCGAGCATCTCCCCATGAGCGATTTCGACGACAACACCCTGGCACAACTGAAGAAGCGCCTCGACGACGCGCACGCCTACCTGCACATCAACGATAAGCTGGCGGAACTCGCCAACCTCGACGCCGAGACGGCCAAACCCGGCTTCTGGGACGACACGGCGCACGCGCAGTCCGTGTCGAAGCGCGCCGGCAACCTGCGCGACGCGCTAGCGGACTATGATCGCGCGTGCAAGCTGTACGACGACGTGTCTGCCGCCTGGGAGCTGGCGGGGGAGGACCCCGCATTCGAACAGGAGGCGCAAACCGCCGCCGACAAGCTGAACGGCCTGCTCGAGGACCTGGCCGTCACGTCGTGGTTCTCGGGCCGGTTCGACGAGGGCGACGCCATCCTCACGGTGAACCCGGGCCAGGGCGGCCTTGAGGCGTGCGACTGGACCGAGATGCTGTATAGCATGTACGTCCGCTACGCCGATCGCCGCGGCTGGAAGGTCACGGTGCTCGACGCCGTGCCCGGCAGCGAGAAGGTGGGCCTCGACCGCGCGACCATCCAGATCGAGGGACGCAACGCCTACGGCATGCTGCGCAGCGAAATCGGCGTGCACCGCCTTGTGCGCATCTCGCCGACCGACGACAAGAAACGCCGGCACACCACGTTCGCCAGCGTCGAGGTGCTGCCCGTGCTCGACGACGACATCGAGGTGGAGATCAAGCCGCAGGACGTGCGCGTCGACGTGTACCGTTCGAGCGGGCCGGGCGGCCAGTGCGTGAACACCACCGACTCGGCCGTGCGCCTGACGCACCTGCCGACCGGGCTCGTCGTCACGTGCCAGAACCAGAAGAGCCAGCTGCAGAACAAGGAAGCCGCCTTCCGCGTGCTGAAGGCGCGCCTGTACGAGCTGGAGGAGCGCAAGCGCGCGGCGGAAATCGACGAGCTGCGCGGCGACCGCATGGACAACTCGTTCGGCAGCCAGATCCGCAACTACGTGCTGTATCCGTACCAACTGGTCAAGGACCTGCGCAGCGGGGTGGAGACGGGCGATGTCGACGGCGTGCTCGGTGGCGATCTGGATCGGTTCGTCATCGGTTATCACAAATGGCGCGCTTCCCAATAGCCCGCCGGCCGTTAGAATGTGGACTGCGGCAGCCTTGTGGGCTGCCTGTGCAAATGTTTCAGGGAAGGGTTGCAATGGACAATGAAATGCTGGCGGAAACCGCCAACGACCTGCGCCGCGATATCGTGCGCATGATTGCCGAGGCGGGAAGCGGGCATCCGGGCGGGTCGCTGTCGTGCACCGACATCCTGACGGCGCTGTACTTCGGCGGGGTCATGGACTACGACGCGCAGAACCCCACATACGAGGAGCGCGACCGCTTCATCCTGGCCAAGGGCCATGCGGCGCCCGCGTTGTACGCGGTGCTCGCGCGCGCCGGCTACTTCCCGCGCGCTGAGCTCATGACGCTGCGCAAGCTGGGATCGCGGCTGCAGGGCCATCCTGACTGCAACCTGGTGCCGGGCGTCGAGGTGTCCACCGGCTCGCTCGGGCAGGGGCTCTCGATTTCCGCCGGCATGGCTGCCGGCCTTGCGCTCAACGGCACGGACGCGTGCGTGTTCACGCTTCTGGGCGACGGCGAGTGCCAGGAGGGCCAGGTCTGGGAGGCGGCCATGTTCGCCGCCCATCACAAGCTCGACAACCTGGTGGCCATCATCGACCGCAACGAGCTGCAGATCGACGGCCCGACGGCCGAGGTGTGCGACCCGGGCGACCTCCGCGCGAAGTTCGAGGTCTTCGGTTGGGACGCGCGCGACATCGACGGCCACGACATTCCGGCCCTCGTCGACGCGCTCGCAGCCGCCAAGGCCGATCGCGGCGGCAAGCCGCACGCGTTCATCGCGCACACCATCAAGGGCAAGGGCGTTTCGTTCATGGAGAACCAGGTGGGATGGCACGGCAAGGCGCCGAATGCCGAACAGCTGGAGCAGGCGCTTTCCGACCTTGCAGCCCTCGACCCGAAGGAGGCTTAACCGTGGTTAAGCTCGCAGACGCATCCCAGGCAACCGAGAAGCTGGCCACGCGCGCCGCGTACGGCACGACGCTCGCGCAGCTGGCCGACGAGGGGCTGCCCATCGTGGCCGTCGAGGCCGACTTGGCCGGATCGACCACCACCAAGAAGTTCGCCGCCGCCAAGCCCGAGTACGAAAAGCGCCTGTTCGACTGCGGCATCGCCGAACAGAACATGATCGACGTGGCAGCGGGTCTGTCGCTTGCCGGCAACATCGCCTTCACCGGCTCGTTCGCCGTGTTCGGAACCGGCCGCGCCTACGACCAGATCCGCAACACCGTGTGCTACAGCCGCCTCAACGTGAAGATCGCCCCGACGCATGCGGGCATCTCGGTGGGGCCGGACGGCGGCAGCCACCAGATGCTCGAGGATATCGCGCTCATGCGCGTGCTGCCCAACATGCGCGTGCTCGTACCGGCCGACTACGCCGCCGCGCAGGCGTCCATCCGCCTGGCCGCGCAGACGCCCGGGCCGTTCTACGTGCGCATGGGCCGCGCCGCCGTGCCGCGCGTGTACGCCGACGGGGTTGAGCTGGAGCTCGGCCGCGCCTACGTGCTGCGTCCGGGCACCGACGCCACCATCGTGGCGTGCGGCGTAGAGGTTGAGCAGGCGCTCAAGGCGGCCGACATGCTCGCCGAAGAGGGCATCTCCGCCGAGGTGATCGACGCGTTCTGCGTCAAGCCGCTCGACGTCGACACCATCGTGGCGTCGGTCGAAAAGACCGGCTGCGTGGTCACCGCCGAGGAGCACAACGTGTACGGCGGCATGGGCTCGGCTGTGGCCGAAGCGCTTGCGGCCGTGCGTCCCACGCCGCAGGAGTTCGTGGGCATGAAGGACCGTTTCGGCAAGTCAGGGGCTTACGAGGAGCTTTCCGCGTACTTCGGATTGGACGCCAAGGCGATTGATGAAGCTGTGAAGAGGGTTATAGCCCGAAAATAACTCGAGTATAATTCGTTTGTCTCAGTACATCACTATCTGAACGGAGCATTCTGTGACAAACGCTTCCAGCCAGGGGGCTGGGGTGCGGCGTCCAGCGGCCGCACACAGCGCCCATGCTCGGCAGGTGACTTCTCAGCTTTCGGCTTCGCTGCCTGTTCTGGATGTCGACGACATTCCTCAGCAGACGGGTACTCCGGTCATCACGTTCGATCGCGTGACCAAGATCTATCCCGCACAACCGAACAAACCTGCCCTCGAAAACATCTCCCTGCAGATCTATCCGGGCGAGTTCGTGTTCTTGGTCGGCCATTCCGGTTCCGGCAAGTCCACGCTCGTCCGGCTGATCATCCGCGAGCTCAAACCCACGTCCGGCACAATCACCATCGCCAACGAGGATCTGGGCTCCATGCGCAACTGGCGCGTGCCGTACCTGCGCCGCAACATCGGGTTCGTGTTCCAGGACTTCAAGCTCCTGCCCAACAAGACCGTGTTCGAGAACGTGTCGTTCGCGCTCGAGGTCATCGGCAAGAGCCGCCACGTCATCAAGACGCAGGTGCCCGAAGTTCTGCGTCTGGTGGGTCTGCAGGACAAACTCAACAAGTATCCTGACCAGCTGTCCGGCGGCGAGCAGCAGCGCGTGTCCATCGCGCGTGCCATCGTCAACCGCCCGCCGCTCCTGGTCTGCGACGAGCCCACCGGCAACCTCGATCCGCAGACGTCCCGCGGCATCATGGACCTGCTCGAGCGCATCAACCGCACGGGCACCACAGTGCTGGTGGCCACGCACGACCGCGAGATGGTCGACAACATGCGCCGGCGCGTCATCGCGCTCGATCGCGGCCATCTGACACGCGACCAGCAGAGGGGAGTCTACGGTTTCAATGTCTAGTTTCCTCTACTTCATCCGCCAGTCGCTGCAGGGCTTCCGTCGGCACATGTCGACGTCGCTCGGCTCGGTCATCACCATCTTTCTGTCGCTGTTCATCATCGGCGTGTTCTTGGTCGGTGGCGCCGTGGTCGACAACATCGTGAAGTCGGTCGAAAGCGAAGTGTCCATCACCGCCTACATCGCCGACGGCACGTCCGATTCCGACATCCAGCAGTTCGAGCAGTACGTCCGCGGCATCGACGGCGTGGCGTCGGTCTCGTTCACCACGAAGGACGAGGCGCTCGAGTCATTCCGCAACATGTCGTCCAACTCGAGCATTGTCGACGAGCTCGACGGCGAGAATCCGTTGCCGGCCTCGGTCAACGTCGAGCTGTCCGACCCGCAGCAGGTCCAGGAGGTCGCCGACTCCATCGCGTCGAACTCGCTGTTCCAGCGCATCTGCGACGAGCCCTCCAACCCGCAGAACTCGCTCAAGTACGGCCAGAAGACCGTTGAGCGCCTGTTCTCGGTGACCAACTACATCCGCTACATCGGCGTCGCGCTCGTGGTGCTTTTGATCTTCATCGCGCTCGTGTTCATCAACAACACCATCCGCCTGGCCATTCTGTCGCGTCGCAAGGAAATCGCCATCATGCGCCTCGTCGGCGCTTCGAACGGCTTCATCCGCGGGCCCTTCCTGATGGAGGGCGCCCTTGACGCGCTGATCGGCTCGCTTCTGGGCGTGGGCTGCCTCGAGCTGCTCCGCCGGTTCGCGCTGCCGCGCCTGCAGGACGCACTGACGTTCCTGCCCATCGACGTGAGCGGCGGTATGTTCGGCATCATCTACGTCTCGCTCATCGTCGCCGGTCTGATCATCGGCCTCATCGGTTCTGCTCTGGCCATGCGCCGCTACCTCAAGGTGTAAACTTCGCTTCGGTGATGCGAGTTTATGACTGAACGACGGAGCAACAATTCGCGAATAGCTGTGCGCACGCGCAAGATGCGTGCGCACAACGTTCGTCTTCTGAAGATTCTGAGCGCGTTTATCGTACTGTGCCTGGTCTTCCTCCTGGGCTTTGCCGCACGCGGCAACACGGCCCTTATGAGCCATCTGGGCTTCAATCAGACCCAGACGGGCGCAGCGGCGACCGATGCGTCGTCGCAATCCAAAAAGAACTCCTACAACTCGGTGTCCTCGCGCGTGAGCGAGGTCGAAGACGTCCTGTCCGACGACAGCTTGGATTCATACAGCCTCGATTCCGCCACCACGGCGGTGCTCGACGCGTTCGGGACGGCGAGCAACGACCCGTACCTGCGCTACTATTCGCCCGCGCGCTACGAATCGCTGCTCAACAACGCCGACGACGGCTATGCCGGGGTCGGCGTGCTGTTCTCCGAATACAACGGCAAGGCGTACGCGGTCGATGTGTTCGAAGGGTCGGACGCGCAGCTTTCAGGCGTCGAGGAGGGCGACTTCGTCGTGTCCATCGACGGCGACAGCTCGCAGTCGTGGTCGCGCTCGGAGGTGGCTGCCGCGCTCAGCAAGAAAGCCGGCGAGTCGGTCGTCATCACGTGGAGGCGCCCCGAATCGCTTACGGCCGACGGCGGCGAGGAGTTCACCACCACGCTCAACTGCGCCGAGTACTCCGAGCCCAACGTGACGACATCGCTTGAGAATGGCGTCGGCTATATCCAGCTCAAACAGTTCACGCAGAACGCGGAAAGCCTTGTCGAACAGGCGATATCCTCGCTCGACAGCCAAGGTGCCGACGCCTACGTGCTCGACCTGCGCAACAATCCGGGCGGTTATCTGACGCAGGCCGTCAGCACGGCGAGCCTGTTCATGCAAAGCGGTACCGTGGTGCAGGTGCGAACGAAGGACGGCACGAGCACCAAGTCGGCCACGGGCAACCCCGTCACCAACGAGCCGCTCGTCGTCATCACCAACGGCAACACGGCAGCAGCAGCCGAGGTGCTTGCCGCGGCTCTCAGCGATTCGCAGCGCGCCACCATCGTGGGAGAAACCACGCTCGGCAAGGGAACGGTGCAGGTCATCCGCAAGCTCTCGTTCGGCGGCGCCATGCGCTACACGGCGGCGTACTACCTGACGCCCAAGGGCAACACCATCGACCAGGTGGGCGTGACCCCCGACGTCGTCGTCCGCAACTCGTCCGACGATACCTCGTCCGACGCCCAGAAGGACTACGCGATGGAGTACGCGCGCTCGCTCAGGACGTCGTAGCCGATGGCGCGCCATCATTCTGCGCATACGCGCCATAAGGCGCGCAGCCACCCCCAGGGCGTTCTGCATGTCGCCACCGGCGGCTTTGGATTCGTCACCACGATGGAGGGCGAGTTCTTCGTCCCGGCGTCGAAGATGCGCGGCGCGTTCGACGGCGACGTCGTTGAAGTCGCACGCATTTCCGACGAGCATTCGAAACATGCGCCGGCACGGGACGGTTCCATCGTGCGCAAGAAGACGGGGCGCGTCGTGCGCGTCGTCGATCGCGCCCACCACGACATCGTGGGCGCCTACCACGTGGTCGACCCGTTCGGCATCGTCGTGCCCGAGGACCCGCGCATCCGCCACGACGTCTTCACCCAGCTCAGCGACTATCCGGAGATTCCGGATGGAGCCATCGTGCGCGTCGAGATCACGCAGTATCCCAGCCGCAACACGGCAGCGACGGGCCGTGTCGTTGAGGTCATGGGCGACGAGGACGACGAGCGCGTGCCAATCGACCTCATCGTTGCGCGGCATAAGCTGGAGACGACGTTCTCGGACGTGGCGCTCGTCGAGGCGCAGGCATGCGCGCTCGACGTGGACGCGGCGCTCGCCGACGGCTACCGCGACATCCGCGACCGGTTCACCTTCACCGTCGACCCCGCTGATGCACGCGACTTCGACGACGCGGTCTCGCTCGAACGGGTCGAGGACGGTTGGCGGCTCGGCGTGCACATCGCCGACGTGTCGCGGTACGTGCCCTGGGCGTCGGCGCTCGACGAGAACGCGCGCCGCCGCGCGACGAGCGTCTACCTGGTCGACCGGGTCATCCCGATGCTTCCCGAGCAGCTGTCGAACGATCTGTGCTCGCTGCGTCCCGACGAGGACCGCCTGTGCCTGTCGGTGGACGTCGTGATCGACGGAAGCGGGCGCGCCCAGCGCTCGGAGGTCTACGCGGCGGTCATGCGCTCGGATACGCGGCTCACGTACGACCAGGCGCAACGGCTCTTGGACGACGGGCGCGCGACGGGAATCGGTCCTGCGCTCGAAGCCGATCTGGTGCCGCGGCTGCGCGAGCTTTCGCGGATCGCGGATGCGCGGGCGGCGCTGCGCAAGCGTGTGGGCGGCATCGACTTCGACACGACCGAGGCGCGCGTGCGGCTCGACCAGGACGGCGTTCCGGTGGCCATCGAGCAGCGCCGCAAGACGCCGGCGACGATGCTCATCGAGGAGGCGATGATCCTCGCCAACGAGACCGTCGCCCAAACGCTCGAACATGCAGGGTTCCCGTGCCTGTACCGCGTGCACGAATCGCCCGACCACGACAACCTCAAGGGACTCGCCTTCGTGTTCGACGAGTTCCCATGGTTTCGCACGATCAACCGTGCGAAGTTCGAGGCGGGGGATCCGTTCGCCATCGTGTCGGCGCTCGAGAAGAGTGCGGGGCGCCCGGAGGAGCCGCTTGTCACGTCGCTCGTGCTGCGCTCGATGAAGCGCGCGGTGTATTCGCCCGAGCATGCGCCCCACTATGCGCTCGCAAGCGGGTCGTACTGCCACTTCACGTCGCCCATCAGGCGTTATCCCGACCTCGTGGTGCATCGCATGCTCAAGGCGTATCTGTTCGGGCGGCCGGAGAAATTCGATCAGGAACGTTCGGCGCTGCCGTGGATCGCCGAGCACGCTTCCGAGATGGAGCGCGTCGCCGATGCGGCGGCACGCGAATCGCAGGAATCGAAGATAATCGAGCTCATGGAGGTGCACATCGGCGAGACGTTCTCCGCGATGATCGCCGGGGTGGCGCCGCGCGGGTTGTTCGTGCGCTTGGAAAATTCGGCTGAGGGCCTTGTGAGCATCGACGATCTGGGCAACGAGTACTTCGCGCTCGACTCGGTGCGCCATACGCTCACGGGAGCGGAGTCGGGGCGGGTGTTCCGGCTCGGGCAGCATGTAGCCGTCGTGCTCGTCAGCGCCGACCGGCTCACGCGCCATCTGGACTTTCGTCTAGTGCGGAAGCGGTAACGCGGAGGAGGTCGAACATGGCGGAAGACGCAGAGAGCAAAGCGGCGCGCGGCGTGCTCGAGCGCACGGCAGCGCTGCTCGTGGCGGAAGCCGACCAGACCACCGTCAAGCAGGCGGCGCGCATCCTGTCGGCCGTGCTCGGCGACCGCGCGGAGGTCGGCGATGCGTCGGCGTATCTGTTCCACTACGCTCGGAGCCAGGGCTACAACATTCCGCCGTACCCGCTCGCCGGCAACGGCGAGATCCGGGAGTTCTTCGCCGACCAGGGCGTCGAGGACGTTCCCAGCTGGTACGAGCGCATCGGCGTCGACCGCGCGGCGTACGAGCGCCTGCCGCGGTCGACCATCGTGGCGGTGCGGCATCGCACGTTCACGCGCAAGGCGTTCCTTCTGCCCGGCGTGTTCTACCGACAGGACAGCGGGTTCTGCGGCCTTGAGGAGAGCGGCCTCATCGCGCGGATGGACGATACCGCGCTTGTGGCGTTGCTCGACGGCGTCTTCGATTTCCTGGCGTCCGACGGCCATGGCCCGGGGACGTTCTGAAGCGGAGGGGTTCGGCCCACGTGACGACATGCCGCTTGCGGTGGAGTGTGCTGATGAGGGGCGATTCGCCTGCGATGCAGCGCACTGTCATCGATGTGCGGGAATCTGCGGCAGAACGCGCCGCGCGCGATGCGGAGCAAGAGACGCGGTGCGGCCTGCGACACTGTTGCGAGCGGAATTTCCGCACATCGATGACGGGTGGGTGACAATCTGGGCGACCTGCGCGTTCGGGCGTTGGAAGCCGGCTATCCTCATGCGTTCTGATAGACTTGCAGCATGTATGGATGCGATGGCGATGGAGTGCGTGCGACGACGTGTGGCAAGGCTGTGCGGCACCGTGCTGATTCTGCGCGGTGCATTGGCGTGTTGCTGCCGATGCGCGACAACGCCCAGCACGCAAACGCGCGTGGGTTGGTGGCGCGCGCTCGTGGGATGCTCGAGGATGCGAGGTCGTGCGGGCGGGTGAGCGAGTGCCAGCCGCGCGGCTCGAGTGCGGCTTGACGACTGCGCACGTGGGAAGGTTCGAGAAGGAAGCTATGACCGTTTATCTGGCGCATTTCAAATCGCCTGCGATGGCCGACTCGCGCGGCGTCGGGTTCTTCGAATTCGAAAGCAATGCGCGGGCGGGCTCGAAGGACAACCTGCACGACGCGCGCATCAAGATGCTCGAGCTGTACGGCGCCGATGCGGTGTCGTGGCGCATCGACAAGGTGGAGAAGCAGAAGGCTAAAACCGATTCGCTGGACGGCCAGCTGCAGCTTGACTTCCGCCCCGAGAAGAAGAAGCAGAAACGGCATACGAGGAGCACGGGAAGGCTATGAAGCGCGAGAGCAAGCAGATAGCGCGCAACCGCCGGGCGTTCCACGATTACGAGATCCTGGAAACGTACGAGGCGGGCATTGAGCTCACCGGGTGCGAGGTGCGCTCGCTGCGCGAGAACAACTGCCAGTTAAACGATACATATGCGCTGGTCAGGGGCGGGGAAGTATGGTTGAACAACCTGCACATCGCGCCGTATTCCAACGGCAACCTGAACAACGTCGACCCCGACCGGCGGCGCAAGCTGCTCCTGCACAAGAAGGAGATCCGCGAAATCGAGCAGAAGACCCGCGAGAAGGGCCTGGCGCTCGTGCCGACGCAGATGTATTTCAAGGAGAACGGCCTGGTGAAGGTAGAGATTGCGGTGGCGCGCGGCAAGAAGCTGTTCGACAAGCGGCGCGACATGGCCAAACGCGACATGGAACGCGAAATCGACCGCGCCCTGAAGACGCGGCGCTAGAAGGAGACCCCATGGAAGAGGAGCACGCGGTGAGCGAGGATCAACAGCGCGAGGAGGCGGAAGAGGCGCGCGCGACGAGAGCCGATGAAGCGCTTGCGCAGGCGGATGCGGATGCGGCCGAAGGCGCCGCGGGAAGCGGCGTTGCCGCTGATGGGGAGGCCGGCGGTGCGAGTGGCGTTGCCGCTGATGTCGAAGACCCCGATGCCGATGATGACGACGTCGCTGGCGCCGGCGATGCTGGCGACAAGGATGCCGCAGTCGACGGTTCCCCTTCCGCTGACGACGACGGCTCCGATGCCGACGACGAGGTCATCGAGCTCGAAATCGACGAGGACGACATCGAGTACTACATCGTCGACGAGGACGACAACGAAATCGGTTTCGCCGTGCTCGACGATGACGGCAATCCGGTGGAGTACTACTACGACGAGGACGAAGAGCCCATCCACGGGTCGGAGGGGGACGGCAAGGGGTCTGCGAAGGAGAAGCGCGATCCCGAAGTGCTGTTCACGCGCGAAGAGATTGCGCAGACGACGAGCGACCTGAACGCCGTCTACCACGAGGGCAAGGACACCATCGACGAGCTCAAGGAGACGCACGAGGACATCATGAGCGGGTTCGATTTCCTGAGGAAGCACTAGGATTGCGACGTGACGCGTGCCGTCGCGCAGGGCTTGGTCGCGACTTGACGTGCGCCGTCGCGCGGCTATAATAGAGCGTCCTACGGTGGTTCGGCAGTGTCCGGCCGCCGGCGCGCGATGCGCGGGGACTGTGGCAAGGTGGAGGCCCGCGCCGCGTGCGATGGGGGGGTGCGCACCGCTTCCGGGGGCGACTGGTTTCGACATGGTAGGTTCGATGTGAGGAGCAGGTCGTGGTCTCCTCGCCACGTAAAACAGGGGTACCGTCAAATTTAATTGACAACAAGAACTACTCTGGGCAGTATGCCCTCGCCGCTTAATTAATTAGCGACGCGTCAATCCCGAAATTTCCCCGCTTCGGGTGCGATGTCATTTTCAGGGGAATGCGCTTCTGCACGTAGCCGGTATGGCAGAGGCAAAGGCTGAACCGACTCGGCGCCGCACCGTTTTCCAGCGTACCAAGCGGCGCTCAAATCCAGAACGGTGGATAAGCCTGTAGAGCCTGACGGAGAGCTTAGTATGGACCGGAGTTCGATTCTCCGCGCCTCCACCACGAGCCCAAGCGCCCGCAACCTGCATAACCGCAGGTAGCGGGCGCTTTTTTGTTTGTCTTGTGTAACGTACGGATGTACGTTTTCGTGGCATAAAACGGCATCGCGCGGAAACCCACGGACGCCGCATCCGCCATGCAGGAGTCTCGCATCCGCCATGCACGATTTTCATGCGATCTACGCGCGGTGCGGCGAAAGCCTCGGCGGCTTCGTGATCACTCCGAACGGACGTGTTCTAACGCTTACGTGTCGAAATAGGGACGATTGCGGTTCTTGTTCGGCGCGGCTTGCACGGTTGTTACAATGTTGCCGAACATGACGAGAACGACTATCAGTAAGACAGGACTGTCCTATGAATACTGGAGACCCCCGGGGCAAGCACTCCCGCAACGAAGGTTCCACTCCTAGCAAGCAGGGTGCGGCGGGCCGTCCCGCAAACGCCTCAAATCAGAACAAAACCCAGGTCATCCCCGAAATCAATGTGCCTCGGGGCACGGCGCGCGCCGACAAGACGACGGCGCTGCCGCGCACGCCGCAACCGGGCGCCTCTTCGCCGTATCAGGCGGGCGGGCAGTGGAATGCGGGGTCGTACCGCTACGCCGGTGCGGATTCCGTCTATCCGGGCGCGGGTCCTGCGGTCTACGGCGCCGCCGCGGGCTTCGGCGGCAGCGCGGCGCCGGGCATGATGAAGCCGGTCGATATCGAAGCGGCCGATCGCGCGCGCAAGAAGCGTCATCGCCGCACCGCGCTCATCATCGTCGGCATCCTCGTGGCCGTGTACCTCGTCGGCGTGGCGGTGTTCTCGAACATCTTCATGCCGCGCACGACCATTGGCAACCTCGACGCCTCGCTCAAGACCTCGGCCGTGGTCGAACAGGAACTCGACCAGGAAGTCGCCAAGTACAACCTGACCGTCACCAACGCAAACGGCTTCTCGTACCAGGCCAACGCGCAGGAAACGGGCATGAACCTCGATTCCGCCGCCGTGGTGAAGGCGATGCACAAACACCAGAACCCGTGGGCGTGGCCGATCAGCCTGGTCGTCGGCTCCCATGACGAGACGAGCCTGTTCATCACGTCTTACAACGAGACCGGGCTTGAGTCGCAGGTGCGCCAGGCGGTCGAGGCGTACAACGAGACGGCCACGGCGCCGCAGGACGCCACCATCGTCTACGACAGCGCGAAGAACGTGTTCACGGTGCAGCCGGAGAAGGCGGGCACGCAGCTCGACGTCGACGCCGTCGTGGCGGCCGTCGACCAGGCGGTGCTCGATCTGAAATCCACGCTCACGCTGACCGACGACCAGCTGGTGAAGCCCACGCGCGTGTCCACCGACGCGACGCTCATGGCCGCGGCCAACACGGCGACGAGCATGGTCGCCGCCGACATCAAGATCACGCTCAATGGCAAGACGATGGGCAAGCTCGATGCCGATGAGCTGTCCGACATGATCGAGCTCGATGACGACGGAAACGTCACCATGGACGAGAACGGCCTGTCCAATTGGGTTTCGAACTTTGCTTCGTCCGTTGACACCGTGGGCACGACGCGTACCTACGCACGCCCCGACGGCAAGACCATCACCGTGTCGGGAGGCACGTACGGTTGGCAGGTCGACCAGTCGTCGCTGCTTTCGACCCTCGAAAGCGACGTCGCGGCCGGCTCGCGGACCTCGATCGACATCCCGTGGCACCTCAACGCCGTGGACTACAACGGCTTGGGCACGGCCGATTGGGGCAAGCGCTACGCCGACGTCGACCTGAGCGAGCAGCACGCGCGCTTCTACGATGAGAGCGGCAACCTGGTGTGGGAGTCCGACATCGTGTCCGGTGATGGCAACGATCCGAACAAGGCGACCCCCGAAGGCGTGTACTACATCGTGCGCAAGGCCACCAACGAGACGCTCAAGACCTACGACTCGCCGACCGAATCGCACGAGACCGTCGTGCGGTACTGGATGCCGTTCGTCGGCGACCTCGACGCCTTCCATGACGCATCGTGGCAGACGAGCTTCGGCGGCACACGCTATCTGGACGGCTACGGCTCGCATGGGTGCGTCAATCTGCCGGTGAGCGCCGCGGCCGAGCTGTACGGCTTGATTCAGGAAAGCGACCCGGTGGTCGTGCACTGGTAGGCGAGCGGGCACGCTGCGCCCGACCGATTGATGGATGAAAAACGACCCGGCTGCTGTCCGCGGGACAGTCTGCCGGGTCGTTTTGCGTTCGCGTGCTTGCGTGCGTGACGATGCTTGCCCTCGCCGCGCTACGCTTGGCCGCGCCTTGCCGCGCTAGCGCGCCTTCTTCTCGAGCTGCTCGCGCAGCGCGCGCAGGGCATTACCGCGGTGGGACACCTCGTTTTTGCGTTCCTGCGGAACCTGCGCGAGCGTGCACGTGCCGTCGAAGACGTCGGGCCAGAACAGCGGGTCGTAGCCGAAGCCCTCGCTGCCGTGCTCCTCGTGGCCGATGCGGCCCTCGATGGTGCCGCGCGCGACGGACTCGGTTCCGTCCTCGTCGATGAACACGAGCGTGCACACGAATCGCGCCGTGCGCTGGTCGTCCGGGACGTCGGCGAGCTCGCGGAGCAGCTTGGCGTTGTTGGCCGCGTCGTCGGCGTCCTGCCCGTCGGTGGAGGCGTAGCGCGCGCTCAGCACGCCGGGCGCGCCGCCGAGCGCGTCGACCTCCAGCCCGGAGTCGTCGGCAAGGGCCGCCATGCCGCCGCTTGCCGCACGCGCCGCCTGCGCCTTGATGCGCGCGTTGCCCTCGAACGTGTCAGCCGTTTCGGCAGGGTCCGAGTGAATACCCAGCTCGCGCAGCGTTTTGAACTCCCAGCCCGGGAATTCGAGCGCGGTTGAGATTTCCTGCGCCTTGTGCTGGTTGTTGGTCGCCAATACGATGGTCTTCATATGCGCCTCCGTTTGACAGCGCGGCTTCGCGTGCACGCTCCGTTATTTCCTGTTCTTGCACGCGCGGGTTCGTTCGGCGTTCCGTCCAGACGCGTGCACCCAGAAACGAAAAAAGCCAACCGCGGGGGTTGGCTTGGCGTTTCGTGGAGCGGGTGACGGGAATCGAACCCGCGTTATCAGCTTGGAAGGCTGAAGTTCTACCATTGAACCACACCCGCACGTATGCAACGACGGTATTGTAGCGCACCGCCGCGTCTGTGGCATTTGCTCCACAAGAAACAAAGATGGTCGGGACGACAGGATTCGAACCTGCGACATCCTGCTCCCAAAGCAGGCGCGCTACCAAACTGCGCCACGTCCCGACGCTTCGTCTTGCCGGCTTTGAACCAGCCGGACCAGTATAGCAAAGTGGCGCGCCCAGTAGGATTCGAACCTACAACCTGCGGATTAGAAGTCCGCTGCTCTATCCGTTGAGCCATGGGCGCGCAAGCAGTACGTATGATAGCGCAAAAGCGCCGTATCTTCGGTATGCCGGGAGGTATCGCGTGCGAACTCTGTATTTTGCAGATGCGCGGCGGTCGCCTGCGACGCGCGAAGGCGGTGTGTTGCGGCCGTCTGCGGGATGCGTCGGCGGGTTCGGGACGTTCCAGTTTCGCGTTCGCCGTGCGTCCGCCGCGCATCTGGCTCCGGCATTACGCCGCTTCCGCGTTCGCGAATCCTGGATTCCGCGTCAAACCGGCCGAGCTGGCTTACCAGCCTTTGACAAGAACATACTGTTGTACGAATAATAGGGGCCTGACGCGCTTGCGCCGCCCGCCGGAGCCGACGGTCCACTACTTCAAGCGCAAGCTCAAGAAGTTCTACCCGCTGCACGTCTTCACGTACGTCGTGGCGCTCGTGCTGATGATTGCCGCCGCACGGCAGACGGGCGAGGCGCTCGATGCGGGTGCACTCGCCGGGCAGTCGATCGTCAACCTGCTGCTTCTGCAAAGCTGGAGCTGGTCGGACGACGTCATCTTCTCGTTCAACGGCGTGTCGTGGTTTTTGTCGTCGCTTCTGTTCTGCTATCTGCTGGCGCCGTGGCTCGCGCGTCGGCTGCACCGACGGCGTGCTGTCCGACATCGGCCGGATGCGGGTGGTGCAGAAGCTGTCGGCGCTCAGCATGCCGTTCTTTATGACGCATTCGCTCGTCATCCTGATCGTGCAACGGTACGTGTTCGCGCCGGGAACGGTGTCTGCGGCGTCCATCGCGATGTTCTTCGTGACGCTTGCTCTTGCGCTGGCGGTTACGTACGTGGTGCGGGTCGTCGACAAGCGGGTGCAGCGCCTGCTTGCGTAAGGCGAAGCGAAAGTCGCGCACCGTGCGCCGGGCTTTGCGTGTGGTCGTGCGGCTGCGGGCGGAATCAGGCGGGAGTTCGGCTACGATGGCTGCATCGACAATCGTTCGGCCAAAGGAGCTGCGATGACCACGCTGGACAACCACATCCTGTACTACAAGCCCACCTGCCCGTACTGCCAGAAGGTGCTGCATTTCATGGCGGCGCGCGACATCGATTGCGAGAAGCGCAACACACTCGACGACGACGTGCGTCGCGAGCTCATCGAAGTCGGCGGCAAGCAGCAGGTTCCGTGCCTGGTCATCGACGGCAAGGCGCTGTACGAATCCGACGACATCATCGCGTACCTGCGCACGAAGACGGCGTAGGGGAGCGCGCCTGCGCTCGGTGGTGGCGTGGCGCAGCCGGGCGCTTCCCGGGCGCGCGCCGTCGGCTCTGCGTATGCGCACCGTTGGCGGCGCCACAGCGTCGATTGGCTTTCGCGCCCGCTCGGTTCGCGCCCGCCTGGCGCCTGTCGCCCGCGCGCCTGCGCGGCATCCTCGTCCCATCCCATTCTCGAAGAAGGATCATCCCATGATCGTTGACTCCATCGCCCACGCCGACCGCTACGCCGGCCTGCCTGCGGCGTTCCAAACCGCGTTCGCGTTCCTTTCGCGCACCGACCTGGCCGACCTGCCGTGCGGCCGCGTCGACCTGGACAACGGCGTGTTCGCCAACGTCCAGCGCTACGTGCCGCCCGCGGACAAGCAGTACGAGCAGCACTTCGCCTACGCGGACGTGCAGTTCGTCATCGCGGGCTCCGAGCGCCTGGTGGAGGCGCCGATCGACGCCGCTCGCTACCGCGAAGCCGGTGCGGCGGAGGATTGCGCGCTCACCGACGACGCCGATGGCGCGCCCACGACGGTCAGTCTTTCCGCCGGAGACTTCTGCATCGTGTGGCCGGGCGAGGCGCACAAGCCGGGCCTTTCCGACGGTGCCTACGCGGGCGAAGTCAGAAAGATTGTTGTGAAAGTCCCCGTCGCCTAGCGCCCACGCCGCGCCGCGCGGCGACCAACCGTTATACTTAAGTTCTCACCTGCGCCGATGGCATCGTCTCCGTCGGCGCAACCGTTTGTGGAAAGGAAACGCCATGTCGAAGAGCCTCAAAGGGCGCGACTATCTGAAGCTGCTCGATTTCACGAGCGAGGACATCCTTCACCTGCTCGATCTGGCCCGCAAGCTGAAGGCCATGAAACGCGCAGGTCAGCCGCACCGTTTCTGCGAAGGCAAGAACATCGTGCTGCTGTTCGAGAAGACGTCGACGCGCACGCGCTGCTCGTTCGAGGTGGCTGGCCACGACCTGGGCATGGGCGTGACGTTTCTGGACCCGCAGAGCTCGCAGGTGTCCAAGAAGGAGTCCATCGCCGACACGGCGCGCGTGCTGTCGGGCTTCTTCGACGGCATCGAGTACCGCGGCTTCGGCCAGGAAATCGTCGAGGAGCTGGCCGAATATGCCAGCTGCCCGGTGTGGAACGGGCTCACGGACGAGTGGCATCCCACGCAGATGATCGCCGACATGCTCACCATGCAGGAAATCTTCGGCGAGGACCTGCGCGGCCGCACGCTCGTATTCATGGGCGACGCGCGCAACAACGTGGCGCGCTCGCTCATGGTGGTGTGCTCGAAGCTGGGCGTCAACTACGTTGCCTGCGGCCCCAAGGAGAACCAGCCCGACCCCGACTTGGTGAAGCTCTGCACCGACATCGCGGCCGAGCACGGCTCCACCGTCACGGTGACCGACGACGTGGAAAGCGGCTGCCGCTACGCCGACGCCATCTACACCGACGTGTGGGTGTCCATGGGCGAGCCCGACGAGGTGTGGGGTCAGCGCATCGCGTCGCTGTCGCCGTACCAGGTGAACCGCCATGTCATGGAGCTGGCCGGCCCCAACGCGGTGTTTTTGCACTGCCTGCCGGCCTACCACGACACCAAGACGCAGATAGGGAAGAAAATCTACGACAAGTTCGGCATCAGCGAGATGGAAGTGACCGACGAGGTGTTCGAGTCGGCGCAGTCGCACGTGTTCCAGCAGGCTGAGAACCGCATGCACGCCATCAAGGCCATCATGTACGCGACGCTGAACGACGAGGAGCTGTAATGCAGATTCGCGAGCAACTGGAGAAGATCGTCGACGCGGCCACCGCGCAGGCGGTGGCGGACGGCGCCCTGACCATGGAGGAGATTCCCCCGGCGGGGCTGGAGCGTCCGCGCGACGAGGGCAACGGGGATTGGGCTTCGACCGTGGCTTTGCGCTCGGCCAAGCTTGCCCATCAGAACCCGCGCGCGATTGCCCAGGCGATTGTGGACCATTTGCCCGAAAACGACCTGGTCAGCGAAGTGAATATCGCCGGCCCCGGGTTCATCAACTTCCGCATCTCGCCGACGGCGCTCCAAAACGTCGTCGCTGAGGTACGCGCCCAGGGCCCGCGCTTCGGAAAGGGCGAGCCCAAGCCGGGCCGCTACAACCTGGAGTACGTGTCGGCCAACCCGACCGGCCCCATGCACGTGGGCCACGGCCGGTGGGCGGCGCTCGGCGATGCCATGGCGCGCGTCATGCGCCACGCCGGCTACGACGTGTCCGAGGAGTTCTACATCAACGACCACGGCACGCAGATGGACGTGTTCGCCAACTCCATCGTGGTGCGCTACCTGCAGATTTTGGGCCACGACGTGGAGATGCCCGAGAAGTGCTACGGCGGCGGCTACGTGCGCGACCTGGCGCAGCAGATTGTCGACGAGGACGGCGACAAGTGGGCAGACGTTCCCGAAGGTGAGCGTCACGAGGCGTTTCGCCAGATGGGCTACCACAAGATGCTCACGCTCACGCAGCAGACGCTCGAGGGCTTCGGCAATCACTTCGACACGTGGTTCTCGGAAAGCTCGCTGTACCGCAAGGACGACGAGGGCGAAAGCGCCGTCGACCGCGCCCTTGCGGCCATGCGCGACAAGGGCTGCCTGTACGACAAGGACGGCGCCACGTGGTTCCGCTCGACCGACTACGGCGACACCAAAGACCGTGTGCTGATCAAGGCGAACGGGGAGTTCACGTATTTCCTGTCCGACATCGCCTACCACTACAACAAGCTCGACCGCGGGTTCACGCACCTCATCGACATCTGGGGCGCCGACCACCACGGCTACATCGCGCGGTGCGAGGCGATGCTGGCCGCTGGCGGGCACGAGGGCGTGCTCGAGGTGGTGCTTGGGCAGCTGGTCAACCTGCTGCGCGACGGCGAGCCGGTTCGCATGTCCAAGCGCACGGGCGAGATGGTGACGTTCGACGAGCTGATCGAGGACGTGGGCGTGGACGCGACGCGCTACCTCATGCTGTCGCGTTCGTCCGACCAGCCGATCGACTTCGACATCGAGGTGGCCAAGCGCCAGGACGCGTCCAACCCGGTGTACTACGTGCAGTATGCGCACGCGCGCATCTGCTCGGTGCTGCGCAAGGCGGCCTCCGACGAGGTGCGCGAGCAGGCGCTTTCGGGTCAGCTGACGGCCGACCAGCTGGCGGCTGCCGTGCTGCCGGCGGAAGTGGACCTGTCGCCGCTTACGGCCGAGCCGGAACTCGAGCTCATGCGCAAGATGGACGAGTTCGAGGACCTGGTGCAGCAGGCCGCACGCGATCGGGCGCCGTTCCGTCTGACGCACTACGCGCAGGAGCTGGCGGCCGCGTTCCACCAGTTCTATACCGATTGCCGCATCGTCGGCAGCGAGCCCGCGGTCGAGCAGGCGCGTCTGGCGCTCGCCGATGCGGCGCGCCGGCTGCTGTCGCTCACACTCTCGCTTCTGGGCGTGTCCGCCCCCACGCGGATGTAGGGGAAGTGGAAGACGCGTCCGCCCTCGCATTAGTGGAGGGGAAGCGGAAGAGTGGTTTCGCAGGCAGGGGATGCGTCGGTTGCGGCGCTGACGGCTGCGTGGCCGAGCCTGCGGGGCGGCAGAGCGGTCTTGCCTGCGTGACGACTGATGCGTGATGGCGCCAGCGGAATGGCCGCTGCGTGATTGCGGCGAATACCGTGAATGAGATGCGGAAGGCCCGCGGGCATCGTGCCTGCGGGCCTTCTGTTTGCCGGGCGCTGTGCGTTGGTCGGCGCGGTGATCTGGATGTGGAAAGCCCCGCACGCTGATGGCCTGCGGGGCTTTGTGCTGTTCAAATGATACGCTGCGCTGCCCGTACGGGGTAGTGAGGCGCGTGGCTTCGTTTAGTGCTTCAGCACGGCGTAGGCGGTGCGGTCGCGCTGTTCCACCTCGACGTCGTCGAACGAGCTGACGAAGTCCTTGAAGCGGGCATAGCCCAGGTCGCGCAGCTTGAACCCGCGAAGCTTCGCGCGCACGCGCTTGCCCAGGGCGGGCAGCGAGACGCCGGCGTCGCCGGCGAGGGCGAGCTGTCCCATGATGTAGGCGTGGGCGGCGTCGGTCAGTTCCTCGGGCGTGCGCTTGGCCAGCGCGTCCTCGATGGCGGCCTTCGCAGCCGGCGTTGCGGATTCGAGCTCACGCGCGGGCTTGCGTACGGGTTCGCTTGCGACGGGTGCGGCGGCTTGGTTGGGCGTGGGTGCGGCGTCTGAGGAAGCGGCGTCCTGCGGTGCATCGCTCTTGGCGGCGCTTTCGGCAGCGTCGGCCGTGGCGGCCTTTTCACCAGCTGCTTTCGCGGTGGAAACCTTCGTCCGACGGCGGCGCGTGCCGGTCGCGGGCTTCGTGGCAGCCTTCTTCGGCTGCTCGGCAGCGGCGTCGGCCTCTGCGACGGCTTCCGGGGCGGGTTCATCGTCGGCCTGCTCCGGCGCAGCCTCGGCGTCCTCGGCTGCCGCCTTGGCGGCGGCGCGCTTCTGGGCGTCGCGAACGTTTTTGCCGGGGCGGCGACGCGGACGATGACGCAGACCCGACGAGTTGCGCCCGGGCGTGGCCCGCGGGGTAGGCTCTTCGGCTGCGGTGGCGGTGTGGGCGTCGACGGTCGCTTCGGAGCTGGCGGCTTCGCCGGCTTCCGCAGCGCTTGCGGTAGCGGCGGGGCCGGCCGCGTCGGCGTCTTTCGCGCCCGCGTTGTCGCCCGCGGAGGCAACTTCGGATTCGTCCGCCGTTTCCGTAGCAGCCGCGTTCTCGTCTGCCACGTCCGCAGCGGCAGAACCCTCATCTGCGGCTTCTTCGCCAGTGCCCGCGCTTGCAGCAGTGCTCGCGGGCGCGTCTTCGTCGGAAGCCTCGCTCGCGCCCGTTGCGGCGTTCGCGACCTCCTCGTCCGCTGCATTCGCGCCTGCTGCAGTATCTGCGCCCGCCTCAGCTGCGGCGCTCGCCCCTTCGGCCGCTTCCGCATCCTCTGCAGCTGCAGCCGTCTCGGCGGTTTCCGTCCGCGAAGAACGATGGCGCCTGCCGCCGCGCTTGCCCCGGCGCGTGCGCGACTTCGGCGCGGACTCGGCGGCAGCATCGGTCGCGGCGTCGGCATCGGCCGTCTCAGTAGAGTCGGCAGCTTCGGACGGCGCACCCTCGGCAGCCTTCGCGTCCGCCGTGCTGTCTTCGGCCAGCTCCACCGTCACGGAGTTGCCCTCCTTGGTGATGACGACGCTCGGGAACTCGTCGAGCAGCTTCTTCAGCTGGTTGGTTCCGTAATTGCGCACGTCGAAGTCGGGGAAGCGCTTCAGAAGACGGCTGCCCACTTCGCCCAGGCCGGTCGTCTTTCCGTTGTTCTGGTTGTCCGTGATGATGGACACCACGGCCTGCTCGACCTTCTTTTTGGGCAGGGTGGCGGAGTCGACGCTCTTCGCGCGGTTGCGCTGCGTGGCGCTGGCGGAGTCGTTCTGCGCGTTCTCGTCGGCCAGCAGCAGCTCGAGCGTGGTGAAGATGTCGCACGCCTTGCGAAACGGGGTAGGCGTCTTCTTCTCGCCCATGCCGATGACGGTCAGGCCGCTTTCGCGCAGGCGCGCGGCCAGGCGCGTGAAGTCGCTGTCGCTCGACACCAGGCAGAACCCCTCGACGGAGTTCGTGTACAGGATGTCCATGGCGTCGATGATCATGGCCGAGTCCGTGGCGTTCTTTCCGTAGGTGTAGCTGAACTGCTGGATGGGCGTGATGGAGTTGTCCAGAAGGACGTCTTTCCACTTGGCGTGGAGGTTGCTGGTCCAGTCGCCGTAGATGCGCTTGATGGTGACTGTGCCGTACTTGGAAAGTTCGTCCAGGATGGCGGCGATGTACTTCGCCGAGACGTTGTCCGCGTCGATGAGCAGGGCGAACCGTTTGTCAGATGATTGACGTTGCGTCAAATGAATCTCCTTTGCATGGGGCTTGCGATGTCAGCCCACGATATCAAAGGGCATTATAGCTGTTCAGCATGGAGAAGCCGTGCTGATGGGGAAGGGTGTGCCGGGCGGGGCGGGCGGGTGGCGCCGCCGCTCGGTTGTGGGGGCTTTATGGGCTGCGGGACGATTTCGCCGAAATACTTGCGTTTGACCCGCGAAGAACGTAATATATCGCCTTGCGCACACGGTGGGTGTGGCCTAGTTGGTAAGGCGCCAGATTGTGGCTCTGGAGATCGAGGGTTCGAGTCCCTTCACCCACCCCAGCGCGCATTCAAGAAATATCGCGCTTGCGTGATGCTCCTTGAATTGAGCGGAAGTCTTCATTAAGATTTCCCACAGCGCTTTAAGAGGGCGCTGACATCGCTGAATGCATGGACCGTTAGCTTAGTTGGTAGAGCAGGGGACTCTTAATCCCAAGGTCCGGGGT
>CAIFEB010000033.1 GCA_903789375.1 uncultured Eggerthellaceae bacterium
GTCGCGGCGCACGGCGTCGGTACGGTACGCCTCCCAGCCGCGCTCGGTCGGATGGTAGAACGCCCCGCGCTCAAGCCCCTCGGGCAGGTAGCGCTGGTCGACCCACCCGGACGGATAATTGTGCGGGTAGCGGTACTCACCGTACTTCTCCGAGCCGGGACGATGGCGATCGCGCAGGTACGAGGGCACTTCCCGCGCCGGTCCGTGCCGCACCTCCGCAAGCGCCGCGTCGATGCCCGCCTCGCACGCGTTGCTCTTGGGCGCGAGCGCGATGTAAGTGCACGCCTGCGCCAGGTTGATCCGGCACTCCGGATAGCCGATGACCTCCGCCGCTTTGAACGCCGCCTCAGCCACGAGCAGCGCCTGCGGGTCGGCGTTGCCCACGTCCTCCGACGCGCAGATGAGGATGCGCCGCGCGATGAACTTGGGGTCCTCGCCCCCGTCGATCATGCGCGCCAGCCAGTACAGAGCCGCATCCGGATCGCTGCCGCGCATCGACTTGATGAACGCGGAGATGATGTCGTAATGCATGTCCTTGTTCTTGTCGTATGCGAGGCTGCGATGCGGAACAGCCGCGTGAACAGCGGCTTCGTCGATGACGGCCGGCTCCTTGGCACTCCCTTTGTCCACCATGCCCGCCGCCAGCTCCAACGTGCTGAGCGCCGAGCGCCCGTCGCCGCCGGCCAGAAGGACGATCTCGTCGCGCGCCGCGTCGTCGAGCCGGTACGCCCCGGCCAAGCCGCGCTCATCCTTGACCGCGCGGTCGATGAGCGTCGCGATGTCGTCGTCGGACAGATGATGCAGCTCCACAACGCGCGAACGCGAGATGAGCGCCGAGTTCACTTCGAAGTAGGGGTTCTCCGTGGTGGCGCCCACGAGCACGACGATGCGGTCCTCCACGGCGTGCAGAAGCGCGTCCTGCTGGGCGCGGTTGAAGCGGTGGATCTCGTCGACGAACAGGATGGTGCGCTGCCGTCCCTGCTCAAGGCGGCGTTCCGCGGCCGTTATCTCGCGGCGCAGGTCCGACACGGTGCCGCCGATGGCCGACACCTCGACGAACGTGGCGCGTGTGGACTCGGCGATGATGTGCGCAAGCGACGTCTTGCCCGTGCCAGCCGGGCCGTACAGGATGACCGAGCTGAGCGTGTCGTGCTCGATGGCCGAGCGCAGCCAGCTGCCCGGACCCGCGGCCTCTTCCTGGCCGACGAGCTCATCGAGCGTGCGCGGGCGCATGCGCACGGCGAGCGGTGCCACCGACGAGCGCGCTTCGTTTTCCATGGCTGTGAAAAGTGTGTCCATAGCGCCATCATACCAGCGCCGCCCTGAACGGATCGGCGCGCCATTTACCCCCGCGACAAAACCATGTCAAGACTTGCATTTGATGCTGCTCATGCAATACTCAAATCAAGCCCCGTCTTCGAAGCCACATTACTGTGGTGGACCGACATTGTTTCATTAGGGAGCTCTAGATTGCGCGTGAAATGGGAATTCGCGTCCGTTGATGCGAAAGCCAGGCAGCAAGCTGCGAGCACCCACCTTTAGGGGTGGGTTCATCCTTCTGGCCGGGGGCGGGGCGTGGTTTCAAACCTCTCCGGCCATCATCTCACCAGCTCACAAACGAATACGTGCGCTCCGCCCTACCCGTACAGGCTCGTGCCGTCGCCGTAGGCAGGGATGCGCACTTCGAAGATCGTGCCGCCGCCCGGGTTGTCGAGCACCTCGATCGAGCCATGGTGGTACTCCACGGCGTGCTTGACGATGGCCAGGCCCAGCCCCGTGCCGCCCGTCTCCTTCGACCGGCTCTTCTCCACGCGGAAGAAGCGCTGGAACACGCGGTCGCGGTACTCCGGCGGGATGCCGCGGCCCGTGTCCGCCACGCGCAACACCGCCATCGCCGTCGTCTTCAGGCGCGCGATTTCCGCCCGCTCGGGTTTGGGCTCGCCTTCCGCCTCGACCGCCGACCGCAGCTCGACGTCCTTCTGCTCGGCGGCGCTCAGCGGCTCGAGCGTTATCGTCACCGTCACCGAGCCGCCCGGCTCGTTGTAGCGGATGCCGTTCTCGATGAGGTTGTGCACCATCTCGTCGATGAGCGCGTCATTGCCCAGAACGACCGCCCGCGTGCAGGCATCGACCGTCACCGTCACCTGCTCGTCGCGCGCGAACTTGGACAGGCGCTTGTTCATGCTCTGCGCCGACGCCACCACGTCCACCGGCACCGCCGTGTCGTCGAGCGCCGACGCGTCCAGCTTGGACAGCGTCAGCACGTCGTCGATCAGGTGGCGCATGTCCTGCGCCTCGTCGTAGATGAGCCCGGCGAACTTGGACGTGTTGGCCTGGTCCACGAAGCCGTCGCGGATGAGTTCCGCGTAGCCGCTGATCACCTGCAGGGGCGTCTTCATCTCGTGGCTGACGTTGCTCGAGAAGTCGCGGCGCATGTTCTGCGCCTGTTCGAGCTGGGTGTTCTGCTCGCGCAGGCGGCGCTGCTGCGCGTCGATGCGCCCAAGCAGAGGCTTCATCTCGTCGTAGATCTGATTGTCGAGCGGGTCGGTGAAATCCAGGGCGTCGATGGGCTTCAGGATGCGCTTGACCAAAGCGCTCGTCATGGCCAGGCACACGGCGGCGGCGATGACCATCGTGACGAGCATGGGCAGGAGCATGTCGCTCAAAAAGCGCACGAGCGAATGGCGCGTTTCGGCCAGGCGCAGGACCGACCCGTCGGACAGCTCGACGGCCGCGTACATGGTGTCGGTTCCGAGCGTCTCGGAGTAGCGCGTGAGCGTGGCCTCGCCGTTGCTCGCGGCGTCTTTGACCTCGGGCCGGTCGGCGTGGTTGCCCAGGTCGTTCGCATCGACGGCGTTGTCGTAGAACACGGTGCCGTCGGACGCGATCAGCGTGTAGCGCACGCCGTCCGCCTTGGCTTCGAAGAATTCCTCTCTGGCCTGGGGCGTTGCATGCTCCAGGTATGCGGCGGCGCTTTCGGCCGACGACCCCAGCTCCTCGGAGGCGGCTGTCTCGTAGGAGTTGAAGAAGATGCCGGTAAGGGCCAAAGATACCGCGACGATGACGATGAGCACGAACGCGAGCATCGTCGTGAAGATGCGACGCGCCAGGCTCGTCTTGGAAAGGCTGCTGAAGAGCATGTCGGGCACCTGCTACGACGGACGGCGGATGCAGTAGCCCACCCCGTACACGGTTGCTATGTACTCGTCGGCACCCGGGCAGGCGGCCGCGAGCTTCTGCCGCAGCGTCTGGATGTGGACGTCGACCGTGCGCGTCTCGCCCGCGTAGGTGATGTCCCACACGCCTTCGAGCAGCTGGCTGCGCGACAGGACGCGGTCCTCGTTGGCCATGAGCATGCGCAGCAGATCGAACTCCTTGAGCGTGAGCGCCACCGACGTGCCGCCCGCCTCGACCGTGTGCGCCGACACGCACAGGTGGATAGGACCGCAGACGAGCGTGTCGTCGGGCAGGCTCGCCGGCGCGGAGGCGCGGCGCAACAGCGCGTTCACGCGCGAGACGAGCTCCATCATGCCGAACGGCTTGGCCAGATAGTCGTCCGCTCCGGCGTCGAGCCCGCTCACGGTGTCGAACTCGGTGTCTTTGGCCGTGAGCATCATGACCGGCGTGTTTTTCATATCGGGGTCGTGACGAACGCGGCGCAGAATTTCCATGCCGTCCATTTCCGGCAGCATGATGTCAAGCAGAACGAGCTCGGGCAGGCGTTTGCGGCAGGCGTTGAAGAATTCCGTGGCCGATGCGTACCCGCGTGCCTCGAATCCCGCCTGACGCAGTGCGTAGACGGCCAGATCGCGGATGTTCGTGTCATCTTCGACGTAGTAGATCACAGGCGTGCTTCCCTCGATGCGTGCATAGGCATTGGATTTCGGCATGGAGCGCTCTCCTTCGGACGCGTCGAGACGAGCTTCGCGCGCCCGGATGGAAACGTTTCCGATGCGGGGCCGCACGAAGAACCTGATTCCCTTTCGATTGTACGCGAGATTGGGCACTTCGCCGACGGACCCCCTGAAATCTTCCCCATCGTCGGCCGGCGAGGTCAAAGAGGTGTCTACGGAATGTCAAGTGCATGTAAGTGCCGCGGGGCGTATCGATAGAGACGGCAATCGGTCATCGTTGAGGGCAGCGCTCGCGGTTTTCCGCACGATTCGTCTGCGCGCCTGCCATCCCAAAGCTGCTGACGCAACGTTCACGACCGCGAACTTCCGCGGGCCTGCCCAGCCCGATGTTCGCATTTGTGGTGCCATTTAAGCACGCTTCGTCACGTTTCAATGCGTTTCAAGCCACGGTTTCACCGCGCATGAACGCACGGGAGTAGAATCGTCCGAAAAACGAACGAGGGAGAATCCGCCATGAAGACATCCGCCGCCAACACGTTGAGGGGGACCGTCCTGTCCATCTACCCGTGCGCGACCAACGCCACCATCCTGATCAAGCTCGACGGCGGCGAGGTGGTCGCCTCGAGCATCGACATGGAGGCCCTGCGCGACATGGATCTGCAGGTCGGACAGCGCGCCTACGCCATCTTCAGCTCCTCGTCGGTGCTGCTGGGGACCGACGACTAGAAAGCGCACCGAGCTCTCGCGCGTTTTTCGTTGCGCTGAAGGAATGCACAAACGGGAAACAGCCCTTTATACGGAACCATCCACGCACCGGCAGCCGCGGCAGTTCGATACGCTCCAACTTCTAGGCCCCGACGTCCCAATTGCGCGAACGCGCCCTCTGCGGGCGCACCCTACCCCTGACGCGCGAGCGCCCTCTACGAGTGCGCACCCTACCCGGCGGCAGGATCCACCTGGCGCGCGAATGCGCTCCCTACGGGCGCTCCCTACCCCTGGCGCGTGAACGGCGCCACCGCGCGCAGCGCCGCATCGCGCGCCTGCCGCACCTTGTCGGCGTCGGTCACGCGAAACACGAGCTTCGCGTGGACGCCGCCTTCCAGAATCTCGTCGAACAGCAGAAACGGCTCAAGGTCGAGAACCGAAACCCGCTCGATCGCCGTCTTCGCCGACGATTCGATGCGGTGCGCCACCTCATCGAGGTCCGCCCCGTTGCCATCCACCACGAGCGCTACCGCCACCGTTCCGGCGGGCGCCGATTTCTCCACCGTCGACGCGTTGATGACGGCGTTCGGCACGATGAACACGTTGCCGCTCTCATCGCGCACCGTGGTCTGGCGCCACGACACGTCCTCCACCACGCCTGACGCCACACCCACCTTCACGTTGTCGCCCGGCTGCACGATGCCCAGAATCGAAATCTGCATGCCGCCGATCAGGTTGGATATCGTATCCTTCAAGCCCAGCGACAGCGCGATGCCGCCAACGCCCAGGGCGGCGACCACGCCGGTCACGTCGACGCCGAAGCACGACGAGCTCATGAGGCAGATGCCGATCGTCCACACGATGACGCGGGCGATGTTGATGAAGATCGAGCCCGTGGGGATGCGCACGCGCTGGTTGTCGCCGAGCTTGCGCAGAAGCTTCGTCACGAAATGGCTGATGACGGCCGTGATGGCGATGATGAGAATCGCCGCCAGGACGGCGTGCACCTGGTCGCCCCCGACGAAGATGCGAATCTGCTGCTCCAAATCGTCCATGCGCTACTCCACCGTTCCGTACACCTGGCCCCACGCGTGCCCGCCGATCGCCGAATTGAGCTGATCGCACAGCTTGCGGCGGTTGAAGCGGCCGGGAGGCAGCAGATTGACGATTTCGATGAGGTCGGCCGGCAGGTCCGCCGCATCCGCCGCCAGCACGACGTCGAGCCGGGCAGCCTGATCGGTGGGCAGCTTGCCGTGGTACAGCGAGTCGACGACCTTCTGCAGCGCGCCGTAGTCGGGGCTGCGGTCGATGTTGGAGCGCGGGCCGCGCGGGGTGCGCGCCTGCCCGGAGGCCGAAGATGCCGAACGCGATCGCGAAGTCATGTGTGCTCCTGTCGGATTGGCACCGCGCCTAGCGCGGGCGCACGTCCAAGCCCGTGACGGTGGCCACGAGCGCGCCGGTGTAGGCGGGGGTCGCCGCGCCCGTCGCGCGCAGGAACTGGACACCGGCCGCGTACAGCTGCGCCGCCGCCTTCACCATGGTGTCGGGATGGTAGTAAGGGTTTTCGGGCGTGGCCTCGAACTGACGCGGGTTGACCGTTCCCACCTGAAGCTGCGCCAGAAGCGGAAGGTCGCACGCTCCCGCCGCGCGCCGCGCGATCTGCGCCGCCGCGAGGGGCGCCGCCGGCGTGCTGAACCCGAAAACGGCCGCGCCCATGTCCTGCGCGAGCGATGCCGCCTCCTCCACCGTGCTGCGGCCGCCGTCGAGGCCGCCTTCGACATCCGCATCCACCGAGCAGAACACCGGCTTGCCCGTGATCTGCAGCGTGCCCATGAGCGCGCATTTGAGGTCGGCAAGCGACGCGAAGCCGTCCAGGAACAGGGCGTCCACGTCGAACGCGTCGAGCACGCGCACCGCAGCGGCGTACTCCGCACGGTTCTCGTTGAGCGACGATTTGGATTCGGGGTCGAGCGGCAGGCCACACGGGCCGATCGGCGCGAGCACGTGCTGCGGCTCGAGTTCGAACGTGGATTCGAGGACGTTTTTCGCCAGGAGCTCGGCCGAACCCTCCACGCGGCAGCGGCGCAGACGCGCGGGCGTGAGGAACTCCGTCGACGGAACCAGGCACTGCGCGCCCGCCACCTGCTCCAACCGCAGCGGCTCTGCAAGCGTCTCGGGCTCCATGAGCGCGAGGTAGGCCAGGTCGGCATCGAGATCGGATGAATCGCCCACCACGCGGCGCTCGGTGGGGGCGGACAGGACGAGCATGTCCAGGTTCAGGCGAAGGGCGATATCGGGCATGAGCGCTCCAATCTTTCCGTCAGTGCGTGTTCCCGTGAATTCGAGCAGCCTCGCATCTCGGCTTCTTCGATTGCCAATCATACCCCGCCCGCACCGGCGGCGGACGCTATCGCTGCCGCCTCTCGCGCAATGCACACGCGGCAAGCAAGAGACGCCGGCGGCGCCCCCGTTACGATAGCGGTGCGCGGGTGGAGCTGGCGAGTGAACACCGGGGCACACGGGCGGCGCCGGCGCGCAAAGCGCACGCGGCGGACGGCGTGGGCGGATGCGCGATCGGGCGCACCGCGCGCCTGAACCCGAACAGGCGACTGAAGCACCGTGCGCGGCGTTCCCCGCTGTTGTCTGCTGTGCGGCAAACGCCCTATAAGGACTCGTTCCATTACGGCTGGGTTACGGCGTGTTTCAGAACGGCAACAAGCGCCGCCATTCACCGTTCGTCTACGGTCAATCCTCGTTTTGACCAAACTTCAGACACGTGAAGTTCAAACCGGCTCCCTATAATGCAACCTGTAAGCGGAAGGGCCCCCTCCCTTACCGACTTACTTACTGCTTTCGAGCAGCAGCGGTGGACAAGACACCGCATCATCCCCTCCTTATGGCCCGGTCAATCCCCCCGGGCCATTCCTTTTTTCTGCACGCGAAAAGCCCGGGAAGGCGAGCCTCCCCGGGCTTTCGTTTTGACTGATTGCTTCGTCTGGCGCGCGGCATGGCTGCGATGCATTACGACGGCTCCAAACCAGCACGGCAAGGAATCGCCGAAGCGCACCGCTGCGGGGCCGGGTGCCATGCGCGATGCGCGCTCACGCCCGATGGCGCGAGCGCCGCGCCGCGCGCTACACGAGCGAGCCGCCGCAGCTCGACCCGAACCCGGCCGCACAGCTGTAGCACACGGGGTTCGTGCGCACCGTGCGCGCGGGCAGCGGGCCGCGCACCAGGTCGTCCACCGTCGCGTCGCGCCCGTCCAGCTGGATGGGCAGCTCGAGCACGTGGTTGGGCTCGCAGTCGTACAGACGCCCGTCGAAATCGACGTTCACCTGGTCGAGGCACATGAGCTTCGTCACCGCCAGCGCGTTGAAGTTGTCCGCGAGCAGCCCCAGGTACCCGTCGAACCGGCCGTTCTCCAGCAGGTCGCAGGCGAACCGACCGAGCGCGTAGTTGTTGAACGCGTACAGGTGGTCGAAGGAAACGCCCTGCTCACGCTCCAGAACCGCGTGGTAGGCCTCCTCGATCATGTCCTGCGGCCACGGCAGGAACGGCCCGGACACGTTGTACACCAAATCGAGCGAGAGCGGCTTGCCCTCCGGCGACGCGCCCCCGCGTCCGTACCCGCGCTCGTTGAGCAGCCGTACGGCCTCGACGGCGCGTTCGAACACGCCGCTGCCGCGCTGGGCATCGGTCGACGTCGCGTCGAAGAACGGCAGCGATCCCACCACCTTCGCCCCGCAGGCCGCCAGCTCGTCGATGAGCATGGCGTTCTCGGGCTTGGCCAGAAGCGTCAGGTTCGTGCGCACGATGACGTCGCCGCGCCGCGCGCTCTCACGTAGAAACCACGTGAAGTCGGGGTGCAGCTCAGGCGAGCCGCCGGTGATGTCCATCGTCTTAAACCCGCGCGCCGAGAACGCGTTGAGGCACGCCCGCATGGTGTCGAGCGACATGCGCTCCTGGTTGGTCGGCGCGCATTCCAGATAGCAGTGCCGGCACGCCAGGTTGCAGCTGTACGTGATGTTGACCTGCATCGTCTGCGGCTCGCGTGCCTGCAGCAGCTCGGGCGTGCCCACGCGCTCGTCGAACGGCACGTAGCCCAGCCGGTCGTAGGCGTTCTCCAGAAACGCCCGGTCGACCGCGCGCACGCCGCGGCGCACCTCGAGCGCCTGCTGCGCGCTGCGCGCGTCGAACGCCCCGCGATGCGCCTTCGCCGGCGAGATCTTGAAGTAGCGCCCGTAACGCGAAGCGCCGAGCATGCGCGCGGTGTTTCCGCTCACGGCGCGCGGCTTGCCCTTGATGAAGCGCGTTTCCACGTCGAAGTCGAAGTAGCGCGGCATGTCGGGCATGCCACCCTGGTACGTGGCGACCTGACCGTAGTTCTCCTCGGTCGGTTCCAGCCCGTCGCACTTGATGGCGCGCACCGTGCGCGACGTGAACCCGGCGAACCCGACGCGCGTCTCCACGGCCAAATCTCCGATGTGGATGTCGTCGACGACGGTGTACGCGAAATGCGCGAACCCGTGCTCGGCCATGAGGCGCTTGAAGTCCTCCACGTACAGCGCGCCGCCCAAGCACTCGCCGCGCAGCACCGGGTCGTCGCGCAGCGACTGCGGCAGCCGACGGTCGGCGTAGACGTCGGAGAAGTAGAACTCCCCGCCCGGCTTGAGCACGCGGTAGACCTCGGAGAACACGAGGTCCTTGAACGGCGAGAGGTTGACGACGCAGTTGGAGATGACGAGGTCGGCCACGCCGTCTTCGATGCCGGCTGCGGCCAGGTCCTCGATGTAGCCGGTGATGAACTCGACGTTGCTCTTCGCGTAGCCGTACTTCTGCGCCATCTCGTCCTGATGGGCGCGGGCGACGGCCAGCTGCTCGTCGGTCATGTCGATGCCGATGACGCGACCGTGCTCGCCCACGAGCTTCGACAGCACGTAGACGTCGCGGCCCGTGCCGCAGCCCAAATCGATCACCGTGGCGCCCTCGAGCGCAGGCGGGATGGGCGAGCCGCAGCCGTAGAAACGCTCGATGACCTCGTCGGGCACGAGCGGCAGCACGTCGAGCACGTAGCGCGGCGGCGTGTCGGTGGCGCAGCACGCCGCGTTCGTCTTCAGGTCGTCCGACCCGTTGAGCGTGCGGCCGTAATATGCGCGCACGCTTTCATGAACCGTCGTCGGTTCCATGGAACTCCCCCTTTTGACCCGCCGCTACAGACGCGATGCGCGGCCGCCGTTGCGCCGGCCCTCGTCGGCGAAGCCGAAGCACTCCGTGTAGATGATGCGGCACTTCAGGTTGTACCGGCTCTTGATCGCATCGAGCGCGTCCTCCATGATGTCGCCGAGCGTCTCGGATTCGCAGGTGGCGCGCGCGTTGACGATGATGGCGAGCGCCGTGTAGGGCTTGCTCAGGCGGCGTTCGTACTCGATGTCGTAGTCGACGCCCACAAGCGACGCCTTGACGAAGTCGTCGCCCTCGCCCGCCGCGAACACCTTGAGATGGGGCACGTTGCGGCGCGCCTCGATCAGACCGTCGCGGACGGCCTCCATGAAGTCGTCGACCACCTGGTTGAAGTCGATGTTGCGCCCGTCGCGCACCTGGGCGAAGAAACGCCGGTTGTACCAGCACATCTGCGATTCGGCCTCGGCGAACTCCTCGCTGTCGAGCCCGAGGTCGCGCGGTTTGGCGTTGGCCTTGTGGCTCAAGATCCAGTCGGCAACCTCCTCGATGCCCGTGCCGACGCGCGCCGACATCGAAAGCACCGGCGTGTCCGGATACGCCGCGCGGATGAACGCGAGGTCCGCTTCGCGCTCCTCGGGGGTGAGCAGGTCGATCTTGTTCAGGACGATGAGGTCGGCCTCGGCCAGCTGCGCGTTCAGCAAAAAGCGCATCTCCTCGGGCAGATGGATGTCGGCGGGGTTCGGCACGACCATACGCAGGCGCTCGGGGTCGACGATGCAGGTGAGCGGGAGCAGGTCGTAGCGGCCGGGATACTGGTCGGCGAGCGTCAGGTACACATGGTCGAGCGCGCCGACGCCCGCGCCGGGGATGTCGGACATGACGAGCCGGGCGCCGCCCGCCGCCAGCCGGTCGATGCGGTCGACCAGGTCCTCGGTGACGTAGCAGATGCAGTCGCCGGCGATTTCGGCGATTTCCACGTCGGTCGTGCGCGTGTAGTCGGCGTCGACGAGGTTCTTCGCGCCCAGGTCGTTGGCGATGACGGCCACGTGGCCCGCGTCGCCTGCCTGCGCGAGGCGGCGATTCAGGATGCGCGCGAGCGCGATCATCGTCGTGGTCTTGCCCGCGCCCAGAAAGCCGCTCACGACCAGGTACTTCATGGGGGCGCCCGGTGCGGGGGCGGCGGAAGCCTGCGCTGTGAGCGCAGCTGCAGTCGCCTGGGCCGTCGCAGCAGCATCCCCGGTAGACGCCTGCGTCGTCGCAGTTTCCGCCGCGGTCGCCGCCTGCTTTTCGTTCAGTTCCATCTTCGTGCTCCTTATGCTCTACGCATGCGAGGTCTCCCGCATGCCGTAATCGTTCGTCTCATCGGCGCCGTCGCGCTTGCGCTGCGGATAGTACGGGCAGTGCTCGTGCAGGCACTGTGCGTTACGCGGGAAGAACGGGCAGGTCACGCGCTCGGGCTTGTCCATCCGCACGCCGCACGTCTCGGCGATGTAGTCGACGGCGACAAGTCCCGCCGAAAACGACGAGCGCTTGCAGCACCGCGGACCGCCCAGGTCGGCGAGCCGCCCCAGGATGAGCGACGTCAGCCGCTGGCACTGCGCCCACTCGTCGGACGCGTAGGGCGTCGAACCGGTGATGATGCTCAGCGCCTGACCCGCGCTGACGGCGGCGCCGCAGCAGCCCCAGAACCCGCACGAGCCGCCGGGCACCTGCATGCTGCGCTGTTCCAGCTCGTCAAGCGCCTGATCGAGCGTCATGCCGCGCGCGAACGCGCCACCCGCGTTGGCGTAGGCTGCAAGCAGCGCCGCGCCCACGAGCGTATGGTGCTCGGGCCCGTTGGGGTAGATCTCGCTCTCGCGCATGAGCCGCATCATGAGCGCGATTGGGTCGCGCTCCTCGGCGGTGCGGCAGAGCTCCCGCACCCGTGCGACGCCGCGCTTGCGATGGCAGGCATCGCAGACGTAGTGCCCTTCCGCGCAGACGGCGTGCGCCAGCTCGGTCGTGCCGCAGTACACGCAGGTTTCGGGCTGCGCCTGCGCATGATACACGAGCGGCGCACCGCAGACCAGACAGTTCGCTTTCGCGTTGCCCATGCTCCCCCTTCGCCCATGACGCATCTCTCCATTGAGCGGTACTATAACACTGCCGCCTATATTCGACACCGTCCACTATCAAAAGCGGCAGAATGCGCGCGTCTCGAGCGAGCCGAAGGAGCGGGCGCAAGCAGAGGGGCAACGACGCGGCACCCACCATCCTGAAGACGCAAGCGACCCGGCCGCCCTGCCCGCTTGGACAGAAACGCCCGGGTCGCATCCAACCCACGTACGAATAGCCGCAACGGCTGCGCGCGGCGCTACTTCACCGTGAGCACCGGGATCTCGGCCTCGTGCAGCACCGACATCGACACGCTGCCGATCATGCCGCGGAACGCGCCCAGGCCGCGACGGCCCATGATGATGAGGTCGGCGCCCTTCTTCTCGGCGAACTCGACGATCGACTTGCCCGGCGCGCTGGCGCTGATGACGATTTCGATGTCGACGTTGCCATCCTTGTTGTAGTCGGGGCCCAGATCCTCCTCGGCCTCGTGGCGGATCTTCTCAACCCGGCTCTTCATGATCTTGCGGTACGTGTCGTAGTCGATCATCTCGACGGGCACGCCGCCGACCGGGATGCCCTCGTCGGACGTGGAGCTGGGGTCGATGTACGCCGCGTTCTCGATTTCGATCACATGGATCTTGGCGTCGGGCTCGGCCGCCGCGAACTCCTGTGCCAGGTGGAACGCCGCCAGAGCGTGATCGGAACCATCAAACGGAACCACGATGTTCTTGAACATTGCCGCACCTTTCTCGAAAACGACTGCCGCCTCCGTCGCTGCGGCTGCGGTCCTCAACGCCTTGATTATACCGCTGATGCTATCGGCGAACCGGCATTTCGCGGTTGGCGCGGGTCGACGTGGGCCGTTTGGGGGACGATTGCCGCTTCCCTCATGCGCAACCGCGCCCGGTGCCGCAATGCGACCGAAAAAGCGGGAGCCCGGCCGCTGCGCACGACCGGGCTCCCGTCATCTTCATCATCGCCGCAGGGCTTGCGCACCCCGCGGAAGCTTGCGCATGCAGCGCTTGTGCACCCTTACGCGTCCTTGCCGAACTTACGACGCCACAGCACGTTGTTCGTGTGCAGCCAGCTTTCGGGCGTGCCCGTGTCGAAGCCGTCGGACGGATCGACCACGAGCGCGTACATCTCCTCTTCGGCGAGCACGGCGTCGAGCGCGTCCGTCAGCTGAATCTCGCCGCCGACGCCCGGCTTCACCTGCGCGAGCAGCTCCATCACCCGCGGGCTCAAGAGGTAGCGGCCGAACACGGCCAGATGCGACGGCGCGTCCTCGAGCGCCGGCTTCTCCACGAGCGAGCTCACCTTCCACACCGCGTCGGACTCGGCCTCGCCGGCGATGATGCCGAAGCGGTGCACCTGGTCGTCGGGCACGGGCATGACGGCGATGACGCTCGCGCCGTCGTGCTCGTCGGAGACCTTCTGCATGGCCGGCAGCATGTCGCAGCCCGGCACGATCACGTCGCCCAGAAGCACGTAGAACGACTCGCCCGCCGTCTTATCGTGCGCGCACCAGATGGCATGGCCCAGTCCGAGCGGCTCGTCCTGGTACACGTAGCTGACGTTGAGGTTGCCGACGCGCTCAACCTCGTCGGCGTAGACGTCCTTGCCCCGCGCGCGCAGTGTCTCGACGAGCGCCGGATCGGGCGCGAAGTGCTCCTCGATCGCCTTCTTGGAACGGCTGTTGACGATGACGACCTCGTCGGCGTCGGATGCCAGCCCCTCCTCGACGATGTACTGGATGACCGGTCGGTCGACAACCAGCAGCATCTCTTTGGGTTGCGCCTTCGTCGCCGGAAGGAACCGCGTTCCCAGACCCGCTGCCGGGATGATTGCCTTCATGGTTCGATGAGCCTCTCTTCCGATGTGTTCACGATTGTCTGGCGTGCCGTGCCGCGGCTTGCGCGTCGCGACAGCAGCAGCTCAACTCGGCCGCAGAGCGAGCCACGCGCTGGCTCCGCCGACAATGCCTTGCACCACACAGGCAGCGCCGCGATTGCGCTCGCTATTCCGCGATCTTCGGCGCCGCCGCTTCGGCCGCCTTCTCCGAAGCAGCCTGCTGGGCCGACACCGCGCCTTCAGCCGTCGGCGCCGCCGCGCGCTGGGCCTTCAGGCTTGCCACCGTTTCCTCGAGCACCGCCAGCTGCGCTTCGCTCTTCTTCAGGCTGCGCACGCTGATGATGACGTAGATGAGCAGTGCCGCCCACAAGAGAGCGTACGCCGCGATGATGAACGGTGCCGAGGGGATGATGGTGCTGTATATGTCCTGCAGAACGGGATCCATGGGCTTCTCCTTCGTTCGATCCTATGACCTGCGTGTGATTCCGGTATTGCGCCGCAGCTGCGCGTTCGCGCTGCGACCGTTTGCCATGCCGCCAAGCGGTGCGACGTCCGCAGCGCTCTCGTGCCGCAGCGACCTGCCGCAGCGCCCGCGCCGCGTCTGCGCGCCCGCCGCTTGCGCGACGCGTCCGCCGCGCCGACTACTCTTCCTCCAGCTGCTCCTTGAGCGCCTCGACGCGCTCCTCGATTCGCACCGTGCGGAAGCGCAGGCGGTACAGGCCGTACGCCACGCACAGCATGCCGACAAGGCACACCATCACGGTGATCGTCATGTCGGGCGCCATGCCGTTCTGACGCACCACGACGGGATGGATGCTCGTCGGGATGAGCCGCGTGACCATCATGCAGATGGGCACGTCGATGAACGCGATGATCGAGATGACCGCCCCGTACGTGGCGCGGCGCTCGGGATCGTCGACGGAGTTGCGCATGACGAAGTACGCGATGACGATGAGCATGAGGATGAGGTACGTGGTCAGACGCGGATCCCATGTCCACCACACGCCCCACTCGAAGCGCGTCCACAGATCGCCCGTGATCATCGTGCCGATGACGAACAACAGCGAGATTTCCATCGCCACGCGCGAGCACGTGTCGTAACGCTGGTTCTTCGACGCGAGGAACCGGATGGCGTAGTACGCCGCCGCGATGAGCATCACGAACGACACGATGGCCACCGGCATATGGAAGTAGAAGATCTTCTGGGACAGCAGCTGCCGGTGCGTGACCAGCTTGCTGCCGATGAGCTGGAATCCGTTCACCTCGGCGCCGTCGACCGGCGCGGCGTACAGAAACGCCATGAGGAATCCCACCGTCGTGAGCACCACGCCCGCGACAAGCACCGGAACGAGCAGCTTGTCCGGCCACTGCCCCGCCTCGGGAACCGGTCGCTTCTTCTTCTGAGAGTCCGCCATCGAACCTCCTTCGCGCTTTCGGTCCGGACGGCGTTCCCACCATCCGCCCGCACCTTCGCTTCGTCGTTGTCATGTGCGCAAGCGTACACCGATGGCGCTGGTCGCCTTTACGCGCTGACGGCGAAACCGTACAAAACCCAGCAAGCCAGAAGCATGATCACGTCGTAGCCCGCGGCCATGACGAGCGGCATCGTGTACAGGTCCATCCACTGCGCCGAGCCCAGGATCGCCGCCGTGGTGGCCGTGACGCACGCGTACAGCAGCGGGTAGATGAGCGGGATGAACAGCACGGCCAGAAGCACGTCGCGGCTGCGCGTGTTGGCCGTGATGGTGGCGAGCATCGTGCCGACGCCCGCCATGCCGATGGTGCCCAACAGCAGCGGCCAGACGATCATGCCGAACGTCGGGGCGAACGGCACCGTGGTCATGAAGAAGAACATGAACAGCGGCACGGCGATGACCTCGACCAACGCCAAGAAGATGAAGTTGGACGTCGCCTTGGCCAGGTAGATCACCGACCGGTCGAGCGGCACGAGCAGGATGCCCTCGAGGCATCCCTGCTCCTTTTCGTGCGAGAACGACCGGTTGAGGCCCGTGAGCGACGTGAACACGATGAGCGCCCAGATAAGGCCACCGCTCATGCTGGCGATGTCGATCGACTGCGCCGTCAGCGCGAGCGCCGCGCCGTAGACGATGATCACGAGCACCGCGAAGATGCCCATCGAGGTGACCATCTCCTTGGTGCGGAACTCCTGCCTGAGGTCCTTGGACAGAAGCGTGCGGTACTGCGCGAACGTGGAAGGATGCTTGAGCGCCAAACGCTGCCGGTTCTGCTGCGCCATCACGCCACCCCCATTCCGACGGTCTCGCGGTACAGCCGCTCGAACGCGTCGAAGTCGAGCGCGTCCTTGCTGTCCGCGGTGACCACGTGCCCGCGCGCCATCACGAGCGCATGCGTGCACAGCGAAAAGCCCTTGCGCAGGTCGTGGCTGACCATGACGAACGTGTGTCCCGGACGTATCTGGTCGATGAGCTGGTCGAACACGTCCACGGCGTGCGGATCGAGGCCCGAGTACGGCTCGTCGAGCAGCACGATGTCGGGGTCGTGCACGAGCGCGCGGGCGATGGCCACGCGCTGGGTCATGCCGCGCGAGAACGTGCGCACCGGGTCGAGCCGCCGGTGGAGCAGTCCCACCTGGTCAAGCAGCTCGCGCACGCGCGCCTCGGGGTCGGCGACGCCGTAGAGGCGCGCGTACAGAAGCAGGTTCTCCTCGGCAGACAGGTCGGGATACACCATGGGCTGATGCGAGATCAGTCCGATGCGGTCGCGCGCCTGGTCGGCGTGCTCTCTGGCATCGACGCCCTCGATCGCGAGCGTGCCCGACGACGGGCGCGACAGCGTGGCGAGCATGCGCAGGAGCGTCGTCTTGCCCGCGCCATTGGGCCCGAAGATCGCAAGGAACGCGCCCCGGGGAACGTTCAGGCTGATGTCGTCCACCGCACGACGGGTCCCGAACGCCTTCACCAGATGACGCGCCTGTATTGCCAGCTCATCCGCCATGAGAATCCTACGCCTTCGCCTTTGCAGGCGCAGCGGAAGCCTTTGCGGAGCCTTCGGACGTGCCGTTCGATGCGTCCTGCGCCTTCGCCGGTTTCTGCGCCTTGGCCTTCGCGGGCTCGGCCGCCGTGGCTTGCTCCTTCGCCTTCGCCGCGCGCTTGCCGCCTGCGTTCTTCAGCTGCTCTTCCTCGCGCTTGACGCTGCGTCCGCCCACGAGCGCGATGAGCACGCCGATGAGCAGCAGCATGAAGCCGACCCACACGAACGAGATGAGCGGGTTCACGCGCACGTCGAGCGAGAACGCGCCCTGCGAGTTGACGCCGCGGTACACGACGAACAGGTCCTCGTCGGGCAGGCTGATCACGCTGGCGTTGAGCTTCTGCTGCTGCGTGGCCATGGCCACCTGGACCTGCGGATGCACGACGCCCAGGTACGAGCCGCCCTTGTAGACGTCGAAATCGACCTCGTACGTGACGGTGCCGGCCTGCGTGTTCTGGTCGACGGAGCTGCCCGTGTAGGTGAGCGTGTAGTCCTGGATCGTGAAGTCGCTCGTGGCCGTGTCGGTCGACGAGTCGTAGCCCATGTAGCCGGTCTGCTCGGTCACGTACATCGACGAGCCGATGAGGCCGATGAGGATGACGGACATCGCGATGTGCGCGATGAAGCCGCCGAGCTGCGAGGCGCGCGTGCGGAACATGCCGCCGATGGCGGCCAGGCCGCTCACCTCGTGGGATTCGGCGTAGGAACGGATCGTGCGCACGAGGATGAACAGGCCGTTGAAGAACAGCAGGCTGGCGACGAGCATGCCGGCAACGCCCAAGATCGTGTAGTAGATCGGAGGACCGGCCTCGGCGAGCGTCTGCGCCACCGAGTCGCCCTTGGCGAGCGTCGCGTCGTAGGCGGGCTGCAGCGTGGTGAAGAAGTAAACCATGAGCAGCGCGAACAGCACGAGCGCGCAGATGCCCGGGATGCGGGCGTTGCGCCAGAACTTCTTCGGGTCGGTGCGTCCCCAGCCGAGCATCGGGCACACCGCCAGAATCGCCAGGTAGACGATGCCGAGCGGATGGGCCAGCGCCTCGTACGACGTGGTGGACAGCGACTCGCCGCCGAACGGCATCCACGACGGCAGCGCCGACGCCACCGTCATGTAGGTCAAGATGATCGTGAACAGGATCATGATGACGTTGTTGAAGTAGTACGCCGCGTCCTTCGAAGCGAAGTTCTCGACGTCGTCGCCGCCCTCAACGTCGGACGCGAACGACTTCCAGCGGATGATCAGGCCGATCGCCACGACCAGAAGCGACACGACGATGAGCGAGCCGAACAGCACGAGCGAGACCGGGTCGCCTTCGAACGCGTGCACCGACTGCACGACGCCCGAGCGCGTGATGAACGTGGCCACGATGACGAACGTGAACGCGAGGCCCGCGCACATGATGCCCCAGCGTTTGAACGCGCCGCGCTGACGGTAGACCGTGAACGTGTGCAGCAGGGCCACGCCCACGAGCCACGACAGAAGGCTGGCGTTCTCGACCGGGTCCCAGCCCCAGTAACCGCCCCAGCCGAGCACGACGTAGGCCCACACGGCGCCCAGGCCGATGCCCGCGCCCAGAAACAGCCAGCTGAACAGGACGTAACGCTGCGAACGCAGGACCCACAGCTTGGACGAGTCGTTGAGGATGAGCGTGGCGACGGCGTACGCGAACGGCACGGTCATGCCGGCGTAGCCGATGAACAGCGTAGGCGGATGGATGGCCATGGCCCAGTGCTCGAGCAGCTGGTTCATGCTCTGCAGCGACGCGGCCGCCGTGAGCGTGCCGTCGGAGTTGAAGTAGCTGGACGGCGTCGGCGTGAACGGCATGTTGCTCGACGAGAACAGAAGCACTGCCAAGAAGATGAGCACGACAATCTGCGAAACCGAAAGCGCGATGTTGTCGAGCGCCGCCTCGCCCGCGCGGTTGCGCCCGCGGCTGGCGAGCACGATGACGAAGTTGAACGCCGCGATCAAGAACACCCAGAACAGAAGCGAGCCCGCGCGTCCGGCCCACAGGCCCGACAGCTTGTACAGCCACGCCAGGCTGCTCGTGGACAGCGAGCGCTCCTCGAGCACGTACTTGATGGAGACGTCGCCGGTCATGAAGCACCAGACGAGCACTCCGCAGCAGAACAAAAGCGCCGCCGCCGTGAGCACGACGCCTGCGCGCCCGACGCGCGTCAGACGATCCGCGCTTGCACGCACGGACGCCTTCTCAGAGGCGCGCGCCGCGCGTTCGCCGCGGCCGATGAAACGCCCCGCCGCGAACGCGATGATCGAGACGATCGCCGCAATGAATGCGATGACCAGGCCAGTGTATCCTGCAGTCGCCATAAATCTCCTATCCTTCCGCCGACACGTCGGTCGCGTCGAACGTTCCTGCATCGGTGAGCGATCCGGTGACGACGACGGAGGTGCCGTCGGTCACGTTCTCGGGCAACGCGCCCGCGAACGCTATCGGAAGCTCGGTCTTCGAGTCGCTGTCTTCCAGAACGAAGCGAACCGCCTGGTCCACCCCGCCGATCGAGGAGGCCTTCACCGTGCCCACGATCTTCACCGGCTTGTTGACGATTTCCGCACCGTAGCCGAGCAGCTGGTCGACGCCGATCGCGTCGGTCGCGTTCTCGTACTTGGACGGACACTTGGTGACGAGCGTCGAGCACTGCAGCACGCCGTTCCCATCGACGCGCCCCGTGCAGATGGCCGTGACGTCGTTGCCGAACGTCGACGACACGCCGCCGTCGAACTCAACGCGCAGCTGCACGTCGGGATCGGCCGCCGGGTCGTAGATGGAGAAGGTGAGCGTGTCGCCCTCCACCGTGTAGGAGTTCTCGACCACGTTTCCAGTGACCTGGATCTTCTTGTCGCTGTGGCCCGTCGCGACGGCGTTGGCCACCGAGACCGTCGTCGCCGACGAGTTGCCGCCCACGACCGCGAGCACGATGACGACCACGATGACGATGATTCCCGTAACGGCGGTCAGACGCCGTTTCATCTGCTTGTTCATATCCATCCCTCCATTGGTCAGGGGGCAAAAACAGGTTGCAACAGAGCACGCCCCAACGATTCGAACGCCCCGTGGAACAAGCTTGAACGGGCGTTCGGGAGAATCGAGCACACGGTGACGACGTGAACGGCGCGTTCGCACGATTGTCGGCTGAGGCCGCAGAAGAGCGATTGATAGAGCGTCCCCTGAACTGGCGCGTTCTCCTCCACCGTCACCACGAGGGATAATAGCACGCAAGGCGCGCAGGACCGGGAGGGTATCGGCCGCGCATGCCCAATCCATCAATCCACCGTTTTCTTCTTCGGCCGCAAAGGGGCGCCGACGAACGCACCTGGGTTTGCTGGCGCCGAACGGACGCGCATGAGGGCAGACGCGAACAGCCCCGGCACACAGACGATGACGCAGATGAACCCCCGCGCGAAGGCACGGCGAAGAAGGACCTGACACGCAGGCGCGAAGATGCTGTAAGCAAGAGCCCAAGACACACGCGTAAAGGACGCGCAGCGGCTCATCGCCCAACGAGCGCATGCAGAGACGCCAGGGTAAAAAGAAAGGCCTCCGGAGAACCGAAGGCCTTGAGATTCCGTGGTGGAGATGATGGGATTCGAACCCACGACCCCCACGTTGCGAACGTGATGCTCTCCCAGCTGAGCTACATCCCCACGGGTCTGCGCGTGTCGCGCAAGCAAGTAGTTTGCGCGTCCGGCAGGTGATTGTCAAACGTTTTCGCCCAATTCAAAAAGAATGCACGAACGAAAACTGGGTACCGCGCGCCTCGAGTCGACATGCATGCGATGGCAGACGCCTTTTGAACCGCCCCACCCGCATGCGCGTGACGGCGAAGCGTCCGGCGCGTCCGCGTGGCACGGTCTGCAAGCACGGTGCGAAGCGCCGCATGCGTTGCGCGCATCGTCGCGCACCGCTTACGCGAGCGCGTGCTCCGTCTCGGCAGAAGCCTTCGCCTCGGCGGGCTTGTCCGCCTCGTCCTCATCGAACGTGAACGGCTCGAACAGCGGCTCGCCGTTCTGCGACAGCTCGACGGTGCCCGTGAGCACGTCGACATACTGGTAGGACTGACGTGCCGTGCGGCCGCGCTTGCGGTCGACCTCGACGACGAACAGACGCGGATGAACCTGGGTCAGAACGCCCTCGCTCTCAACGATCTTGGAGCGGCCCATGTTGGCGCGCACCTTCAGACGCTGGCCGATGAAATCGTGCAACGTGTCGTGGATGGTGTCCACAATCTGAGCCTGCTGATTCAAGTCCATTGTTCATCACTTCCAAAAACGCGTAGATGTTTTCAGCAAACAAGATTACCACGCCCCTCGAATTCACCATAGAAAACTCACGCGTGCGGAAGATTCGGACCGTTCACCGGAGCTCAAAAGCCGCCCACGGCCGAACGCGGACGAAAAACGGACGTATGTGCGCGAACGGACACGAGGACGAGTGCGCATCCAGGTGGCGCCGCAGAAACAGGGAGAAGCCTGCATGCCATGGCGTATGGGCTTCCAAACCACGCAGCCATTCGCTGCGTCAATGCACTGAGTGCGGCGGGGGGGTGTTTTATGCCGGCAGGCGCTTCGTCGCGACGACGGCGACGCCGGTTCCCGCGATGTCCGGGCAGACAACCTGGTCCATCTCGATGGGAAGCTGCGGTGTGAGCTGGGAGATCGCGCGTACGACGTCGGCCATGCGCGCTTTGGGAACGGGTTCGGCCGTGCGCACGCTCAGCGGCTCCAGACAGCCGGGAACGCACAGGCTCGCCGTGACCGTTCGCTGCGGATTGGTCGCCTCGGCACGGGCATACTTCTCGCCCCGCCGGCACCCGGCGCCTTCGACGGATGCGATTGCCCCGTCTTCGACCGCCACCGTGATGGAGCAGCCCTTCGGGCAGGTGATGCAGGTAAGCTGCTTCGTTTCGCCCGATGCGGCCGCTATTCCCACTGCGGGTGCACCGTCTGAACCAGCCGCTGCGCCCGCGGCAGGACGGTCGCCGGCGCGGCGAGTCTTTACGGCATCGGCAGCGCTCGCGCCAATGCGCAGATCGGCTTCGCTCGTGCGTTCCGCCATGCTACTTCCCCTCCTTCACGCTGACGCGCAGCGTAGCGCAGTTGCCCAGGTCGGTTCGGTCAACGCGCAGGTGACGCATTTCGGCGGGTACGGCCACGACGCCCGAACGCGCCGAAACCTCGGTCGCGTTTCCTTCCTCGTCTACGACCTCGACGGAAAACCGAGGGCGCTCGATGGCGCGCGACACGCGGAACGCGATGCTGAGCGAACGTTCCGACGGCTCGGCGAACGACACGAATTGCGGCACGGTATAGCGGATGCCCTCGCCCGCGACGATGGGAACGCCCCGGTCGGAGTCGGGTTTGGCCTCCGCGCCCAACGAGGCGGCACCCGCGGCGGCTGCCGTCTCGGGAACGCTTCCCGCAGGCGCTGCGCCTACGCCCGCCTTCGCAGCCGAGGCACGGGTCGCCGCCTTTGCCGCCACCACGTACTGAGCCGCTGCCGACCCGGCCTCGTCGCCTTCGGCTGCCGCGTAATCAGCCAGGTCATGAATGTGCAGCGCGTTGCCGCACGAGAACACGCCCGGCACGTTCGTCTCGAACCGGTCGTCGACGACGGGCCCGCCGGTCAGCCGGTCGAGCTCGACGCCAGCGCTCTTCGCCACTTCGTTTTCGGGCAGAAGGCCCACCGACAGGACGAGCGTGTCGCACGGCACGCGCACGGCGGTGTCGGGAATCGGTCGGTGCGTGGCGGGGTCGACGTGCGCGATCCACACCGCTTCGAGCCGACGCTCGCCTTCGAGCCGCACGACCGTGCGCGACAGATGCAGGGGGATGTCGAAGTCCTGCAGGCACTGCACGATGTTGCGCTTGAGGCCACTCGGCGTGGGCATCAGCTCGTACACGCCCTCGACCTGCATGCCGGCGAGCGTCATGCGCCGCGCCATGATGAGGCCGATGTCGCCCGAACCGAGCACGACGGCCCGCGTGCCGGGCAAACAGCCCTGCAGGTTCATGAGGTTCTGCGCCTCGCCGGCAGTGAACACGCCCGACGGACGCGAGCCCGCCATGCCGATGGCGCCCGCTCCGCGTTCGCGCGAGCCGGTTGCGAGGACGACGGCCCAGGTGCGCACGAGGTGGAGACCCGTGTCGTCGACGCAGACGACCGTGTGCGGTTCGCCAGGATGCGCAGCCGCGTCGATGCGCAGAACGGACATGCCGGCGCGGACCTTCGCCCCGCGCAGGTCGAGCGCGCGCTGCTCCTTCCAGACGAACTGCGGGCCGGTGAGCTCCTGGCCGAAGCGACTGAGGCCGAAGCCGTTGTGGATGCACTGCTTCATGATGCCGCCGAGATGGGCTTCGCGGTCGATCAGCACGACGCGCTCCGCGCCGGCGACGCGGGCGCGGGTTGCCGCGGCCATGCCGGCAGCGCCGCCGCCCACGACGACGACGTCGTACGGTGCGGTGACGGCGGCATCGGCGTGCGCGGTGGCTCCAACGCCCGCGCCTGCGACGGGTTCCCCTTCGCTCACGAGCGCGCGGTAGTCCGGTCGGGCGCTCGCGATGAGGTACGACCCCGCCCGACTCTTCACGAAGGCGGTCGGCTCGATATCCAGCTCGCGGCTTGCGATCTTCAGAATCTCGGGCGTGCAGAAGCCGCCGTGGCAGCGGCCCATCGTGGCGCCCGTACGCCACTTGAGCGCATCGAGCGTTAGAGGCGGCAGCGGCCCATGAAGCGCGCTCACGAGCTCACCTTCGGTGACGTTGCGGCAGCGGCACACAAGGCGCCCCATCGCGGGGTCGCGACGCACGGATTCCGCCCGCTCCTCATCGCTCATCTGCGCAAACGGCTTCAGTGCGGCGCGGTGCGGATTGAAATCGGCCCGCTTTTGCGCACCGAGGCGCGCTGCAACCTGCCCCGCGATGTCGACGGCGATGGCCGGCGCGGACGTGAGCCCCGGCGATTCAAGGCATGCGATGTTGAAGAACCCGGGCGCGTCGTCGGGTTGGCCGATGACGAAGTCGCCGCTTTCCCCCGACGCGCGCAGGCCCGCGAAGTTGGTGATGACGTCGCGGCCCGACGCCTCCGGCCACGTGCGTTTTGCCTGCTCGATGACGTATGCGAGGCCCTCTTCGGTCGTGTCGGGCGCGGATTTGTCCTGCTGCGGCACCGACGTGGGGCCGCAGAACAGGTTGCCGTGGACCGTCGGCGACACGAGCACGCCCTTGCCCGCGTCCGTGGGCGGTTGGAAGATCGTCCGTTTGAACGCCGACGCGCGGTTGGTGTCGTACAGGCAGTATTCGCCGCGACGGGGAACGATGCGCAGCGTGTGGGCGCTCACCTGGTTGTTGAGCTCGTCGGCGAAGACGCCCGCGGCGTTGACGACCGTCCGCACCGTGAAGACGCTGCCGTCTTCGCAGGTCACGCGAAAGCCGACATCCGCCTTCCCCTCTTCGCCGCGCTTTTCCACCGTGGCAACCCGCGCGCCGAAGCGGAACGCCACGCCGTTTTCGGCAGCGTTTTCGGCCGCGGCGAAGGCGACGCCGTACGGGTCGCAGATCGCGCTCATCGGCACGTCGAGCGCGGCGACCACCTCGTCGGACAGGCTCGGCTCCGCCGCACGCGCTTCGGCTCCGGTGATGACGGACACGCCCGCAACGCCGTTCGCGCGCGCACGGTCCGCCAGCTCGCCAATCGTGCACGCGTCGTCTTCCGAGAACGCGACGACGTACGCGCCATTCCGAACGTATGAGAATCCCAGCTCATGCGCCCATTCGGGCATGAGGCGCGCACCTTCGACGTTGTAGCGGGCCTTGAGCGTGCCCGGCGTCGGGTCGTACCCGGCGTGGACGATGCCCGAGTTCGCGCGCGTCGCGCCGCAGGCGATGTCGAGCCCCGCTTCCAGCACGACCGTCGCCAGATCGTAGCGCGCCAGCTCGCGCGCGCAGCAGCACCCGGCGACGCCGGCGCCCACCACCGCTACGTCGTAGTCGAATCCCATGAATCAGTTTCCTTCCATCTGCGTCGACGCGCCGTTCACCTGCGCATATGCCAGTCCCAGCCGGATGAACTCCGCCTGGTCGAGCGTCTCGCCGCGACGCTTCGGGTCGATGCCCGCGCGCTCGAAGAGAACGGGCAGCATCTCCGCCGTGCGCTTCCCCTCCGGGCCCTTGCCGCTGAAGTACGTGCGGCACGAATTGGCCAGGGTCTTGCGGCGCGTGGCGAACGCGGCGTCGACCATCGTGCACGTGCTGCGGCGTTCGACCGGCGTAAGCGCCCGTCCATCACCCGTCGCCACCGTCGTGCGGTCGAGCCGGATGACCGCCGAATCCACGTGCGGCGGCGGGAAGAAGTTGCCCGGCGCCACGCGGAACCGGCCGGTGGGCTGTGCGAACAGCGACAGCTTGACCGTGTAGGCGCCGTATTCCTTCGTGCCCGGACGGGCCATCATGCGGTCCGCCACTTCCTTTTGCACCATGACCGTCTGGAACCGGATGCTGTCGAACCGTTCGAAATAGTCGAGCACGATCGTCGCCGCGACGGCGTACGGCAGGTTGGACACGAACGCGGTCGGAACGGCGCGCACCTGTTCCAAATCAGACATCTCCAGGTCAAGGCCGTCTTTTTGGATGAGCGTGAAGCGGTCTTCCCACGGCGCGAGCGTGTCTGCGAGCACGGCGGGAAGGTTGCGGTCCATTTCCACGCTGACGACCCGACCGGCGCTTTTGAGCAGGGCGATCGTGAGCGTGCCGATTCCCGGCCCCACTTCGAGCACGCAGTCGTCAAAAGACAGGGCCGCAAGCTCGCAGATCTTGCGCACGATGTCGTCGCTGATGAGGAAGTTCTGGCCGAGCGCATGACGCGTGCCCAGACCGTGCTTCTCGAGCACGGCGCGCGTCGCGCTGACGTTGGCGAGCGGAGAAAGCCTATCCATGACGCTTCCCCTCGCCGTGCGAACGCGCGCTGGAGGCTTTGCCGGAGCCGGCGGCACCGCGTTTTCCAGAACCCTTGCCGCCGCGCGCTCCCGCACCGCCGTGCTGGCCAGCACCCTTGCCCGAGCCCGCATTGCCATGCCGACCTGCGTTTTTGCCGCCGCCGGAACCCTTGCCGGCATGCCCGCCCGCACCCGAGCCGTGCGCGGACCCGCCACGGCTGCCGTGCGGCGCGCCCGCCGCTGAGCGGCCGCCGCCCGAACGTGAGCTGGAGCCC
>CAIFEB010000034.1 GCA_903789375.1 uncultured Eggerthellaceae bacterium
AGACCATGCGCAGCGAGCGGTCGAGCGCGAAGTCGAAGACGTAGCACTCCTTCTTCACGATCTCGGTGTTGCCGGCGTCGTCCTTGCTGGTCCAGGGTGACTGCACGCGGAAGGCGGCCTGGAAGTAGGTCTCCGGGCTCTTCATGTTCGTCAGCATGAAGATGCCGCACCAAGGTTTCACGGTCACGCCGGTGGTGAGCTTGCCGCAGGTAAGCGTGATGGTCTTGGAGTCCAGCGGGTCCACCATCGACTCGCGCACTTTGTCGAGCGCAGCCGTGCCGATGCCCGCCTCGGGCCCGGCGCACACGTTGATCTTGTAGTCATGGAAGAACACGTTCTGCCGCTCGCGCAGCAGGTTCCTCATGGCGTAGCAGCTGTTGACGCGCGGCAGGTACCAGAGCGTGTGGTTGAGCACGCTCAGCAGGCGCGTGTCAGAGTACGGCAGCGCGGGCTTCTCGGCGCCGAGCTTCAGATCGTCCACGGCCGAGGGCCTGTATGCGCCACGGATGAGGTCGAGCCACTTCTGCACCGAGTCCTTGAGCACAAACTCGGCGTCGTCGCTCTCGCCTTTGGCCTCGAAGAAGGCGTTCAGGTCGAACCCGTTGTACTCGCCGCCGAGCGCCACCTTACGAATCTCGTCGGGCATCTGGTAGGTGAGCATCACCATGCGCGGCAGCGATGCGTACGGGTTCGGCTGCCCGGGGTGCTCGATCGGCCAGGCTTCCTTGGCGGCCTGCTCGTCGGAGTAGGTCCAGTTGTAGATCTGCTCCTCGATGAACTCGCCGGAGTTGAGGGCGCGGAAGGGCGTGCCCGAGAGGAAGAGGTAGTACCTCGTCACGATGGGCAGGTCGCCCTCGTCCATCTCGTTGCCGGTGTTCACGTGGCCGACACGGGTATCAATATCCTCCTGGGTGTCGCGCTCGTCCTCGTCCTCCTGCTCGAAGAGCGTCTTGGAGTTCTCGTTCCATGCGCCGAAGTGGTACTCGTCGAAGACGACGAGGTCCCAGTCCTCCTCGCGTACCCACTCGTGCTGCGGCTTTATTCGGCCGTCCCTGTCGCGACCCAGGAAGTCCTGGAACGAGCCGAAGCACACGATGGGGCGCGACTTGTCCGCCGCCTCGTACTGCTCGGCGATGTTCGGCCTCTTGGGGTCCTTGGGGCGGCTGACGAACTGCCAGCCCTCGAAGTCCACGTGGGTGGCGAGGTCCTCCTCCCAGGCGGCCTGCACGGCGGGCTTGAAGGTGAGGACGAGCACGCGCCTGAACCCCATGTCCTTCGCGAGCTCGTAGGTGGCGAAGGTCTTGCCGAAGCGCATCTTCGCGTTCCAGAGGAATTTCGGCGTGCGCGTGCCGCCCTCCTCCTCGATCGAGCGGAAGTACTCCTCCGTCTTGTGGACGGCGGCCTCCTGCTCCGGGCGCATCCTGAAGTCGCGCGTACGGCGCTCCACGTTCTCGGAGCGGTCACGGACGGCGATGTAGGCGGCCTTCACGTCCTCGACGGTGCACCGGAACCACTCGGTCTTCTTGCCGTCGCGGTCCCGCATGCGCCTGAAGCCATTCGCCTCGAGGTTGGCGTGGACCTCATGGTCCATGAAGGCAGTGCCGTCGGAGCGCATCGCCGGCTCGACGAAGACGACCTCGTACGGTTTCTCCCCCGGCTTCAGCGTCGGGTAATGCTCGTGCATGCGCTCGTCAATGGTCCTGCTGGTGTAGCCGACCTTGAGGAGGCCCTTGAGCTCTCGGTTGTGTGGCTCGCGATAGGCGTAGATGATCGGCCGGTCATCGGGGCGTTGGGGGAAGAAGTCGCTAGCGGACATCTTGCTCTCCATCACTCATGGGCTTAATCATCGAATTGATGAACTCGATCTCCTCGGCGGAGATGCCATACTTCGCATACAGCGCTTTATCAGTCCATCTCCTGCTCAGATCTTGGACAGGAACGAATGCGAAACACCCCTTCGAAATGTTCTGGGTGTTTTTGATAAGCGAAACAAGGAATCTAAAAAATCTTGTTTCCATATATTCAATGAGGTGCTCTGCCTCTTGTTTGGTAGCGGGAGTATCAATGACGAGATATGTTTCAGTCGATACCGAGCCTTTAGGGGCAATCAGGGGTGTTGATATGATGGCATGGGGGTACTCATCGCCACCAGGGCTTGCCTTGCTAACGATTACCTTAATCTTCCCGACTAGGCTGTGGTTCTTGAGCACATATTTCCTATCGACATATACGACTTTATCCGCAGTGCTGCCTCGCCTACTTCTATAAAGTGTCAACAGATCGCCGGTAGCATTGCTGGTCGAATAGGTTGAGAAATTGGAAGGAATCCCGAAAGGATTTCTTGGATATACACGATTGCTATATACATCTTCATGCAAAGCCCTTACCTTGCGCAGTATGCTAATCGCCTTGTTATAGCGAATGAACGTCTCGATTCCTGGCTCGAGCAATGGCCTAGTAGACACAGACATAGGGCTTGAAGAGCTGTAGTTGAATATCTTTGCATCTCCACTATGGTCACGCGACCACAAGAAATAGCAGACGCCGCCACGGATGTTGACTCCGGGAAAACACAAGTCAGTCTCGGGGAAATCATGAATTTCTGCGAGCCGTTCGTCATGCAGCATCTCGTTTCGGAATCCACCGAGACCCTTTCCTCCCGAGTACCATCTCGCGGGAATAATCATCGAGATATACCGTGGATTCAGCTTCATTGCTTGCTCAACGAAGCGATGATATAGAGGAACAGCGCTGGCCCCCTCGCCGCCTCCATCACTAAGCTGGTACGGTGGATTGCCTACGATGACATCAAACTTCATATGAAAGACCTCTTCCGGGTCGTCTAGATGAATGAACTCATATGCGTACTGCTCGAGCGAGGAGTCTCGGTCATATTCCTTCTGGGTAGCGCCGCAGTAGACGCACCGTCCATCCTTCCAGGTGTGCATCATCCGCTTGTAGTCGATGCTGCCTTCGACATCGTCAAACCTTACGACCGAGTACTTGCTGTTCGGGTACTTCGAACAGTAGAGGCTGCGGCGCGAGAGCAGGCTCGTGAGCTCAGTGATGGCGATACCGAATATCTGCTTCTTGTAGATGTGGTCGATCCGCTCCTGCAGGTCGGGATACTCGCCCTCAAGGCCCTCGATGAGGCGCTTGGCGATCTCGCGCAGGAACACGCCCGACTTGCACGCCGGGTCGAGGAACGTCGCGTTGGGGTCGCTCCAGATCTCGCTCGGCAGGAGGTCGAGCATTTGGTTCGCGAGCTCGGGTGGCGTGAAAACCTCGTCGTTGCTCAGGTTGGCGATGCAGCTCAGCACGTCGGGGTTGTACGTGCTCTCGAAGAGGCTACTCAACATTCATCACCTCGTAGAAGCTGACGGGTGGATATTCTCGAATTGGTTTGGGTATCAACGCGCCAGTATCTTTATCGACTTCCCATTCTGAAGTCGGTGTTCCGCTGGCACCGAAGAGGGAGAACTGCTGTTGGCTCGCGCTGCCCTCAAGCATCTCATCAAGGCGAAAATCGCGTCGTTTCACCTTGTTGCCGATGACGATGGACCATTCCGAGAAGATTATTGGCTCATCAGCATCGTTGCCGTCTTCATCAACCGTCTTTAATGTCAGGGCGTTTCCATTAAGGATGTTGCGTTGCAAGACAAATTCGACAGCGGAGAGAAAAGCTGGGTTCTTACCCCTCTTCGCTACAGGCGTGTAGTGTGTCTCAACGATTTTGCTAAGGCGTGCCCGACAACTAGCGACGTTATCACCCAGAAGCTCGACTCCGTAGATGCTGCCAACAGCAACGAATGCGTACTTTTCCCATTCGGGAAGTGACTTGCGGTACCTCGAATCGACTACGTTGAGTTTTCGATTGAGAACTTCGGCAAGAAAGTTGCCGTCGCCGCACGCGGGTTCCAAGAATCGCGAGTCAATGCGCTCGGTCTCCTGTTTCACCATGTCGAGCATGGCGTTCACTTCGCGCTCGTTGGTGAAGACCTCACCGTGGTCCTGCACACGTTGCCGCGATTTCACCTGCTCAGACATTCAATCACATCATTTCTAAGCTTTTTCATAACATGCTAAAGAGCGGCAACACTTAACCCCAGTCGCAAGTAAAGCAAATCGCCTGCGACTCCTTTGCTGCAGTGCAAGCTCATGCGTAGCATGCAATCCACACATGCCAAACGAACTGCTCATTTCGATTGCATCGCTGAAGCATCGCAAACATACAGACCAAAAGCACTTCGCTCAATCAACTGACTTTATTATACAAGCACAATCATTGACGCTCGAGGGTGTCTCCTCGAACCCAGTCGGCATTCAAGGGTCCCCCTCGCTTGCGTACATCACTTTCCTGTATCGTTTTCAACCGACTCATCGAGAGGTTTGCAAGCTTGACATCATGGCGGTAAAGGCATGACGCGGCTCGTGGAACGTTCCGGAGAAGCCCTTCATCATGCAGAACGCGATGAAAATCCCCCTCGTGCATCGTTGAGCTGTAAAAAATCTTGAATGCCAGGGACGAACGTACCCCAAGCAGGAAGAGAGGGAAATGATCACATGAGGCGAAAGCACGGTAGCGCGGATGGCGATAGTGCGGAAGCCCCGGTGACGCAGAGAAGCAGCAATCGTTGGTTCTTGCATTGTCTTTCATTTTCGAGCGGATGGGCGAGGGCGCGCGCCCGGTGGTGCACTCGGACCGCGGCTGCCACTACCGCTGGCCGGGGTGGATCTCGATCTGCGAGCGGTACGGCCTGGCCAGGATCATGTCGGCGAAGGACTGCAGCCCCCGACAACGCGACCTGCGAGGGGTTCTTCGGCAGGCTGGAGAACGAGTTCTTCTACTACCGGGACTGGGTCGGCGTCGGCGCCGGGGAGTTCATGGAGCTGCTCGACGCCGAGATGCGCCGTCACCGCGACGAGAGGATCAAGCGCTCGCTGGGCTGGAGGAGCCCCGCGGAGTACAGGAGGGACCTGGGCTACACGGCCTAGCGGTCCAAGAAAATGTCCGCACCCCCAACTGCGCTCGCAGTTCCATATTCCGACGCTATTGTGCTCCATCTGGGTGGCTTGCTTCAGCAGCCTGCGTAGAACCCGTTGAAGAAGCTTGATCCCGTACTTTTCTGTTCTTGATGACCGGTTCAAAATTATTGCCAAGCGCACAGGCCAATATAACCACGTTCCAAATCAGCGCAACAGTATTCCCATCAAGATAGTAAGCCGCCAAAGCAGCGCCGGTCAAAGCAGCCGATGCCGCAGGAATCGATTCGCCCAGTACCTCTTCCTTGGCTTTGTAAACCGCTGCAGCGCTTTCAAGGTACGATCCCGACTTTCTTAATTTGAGGAATCTTGAGTACAAGTTCGATTCGTAGCGTTGGTATGACATAAGCGCAACAGCGAGTAGCATGATTGTCGTACCGGCTATAAAAAATGCCGGAACTGATTGCTGGCTATCGTAAGTCTTAAAGAGACTCACGATAGCCATGCCAATCCAGCCAAAGGTAAACACAAGAAAAGATATGTAATTGAACGTAGAACGCTTATGTTCAGTTAGTCTTGAAAAACTTTTCCACATGTAATAGCTCGCAGCTAGTTTCCCTTCCTCTTTTACAACTTGATCAAACGTGGACAACGAATCGCCATCCACGTCCTTGAGATATGACGAATACTTGATGGCCAAATCAACCGAGCGATGTCTAGAATTGGCATATGCACTCACAATCGAAATGATGAGCGCAACGAACGGTATCGTAGCTGTTAGAAGATCTGAAAGTGGAATCATGATATCAGTTGCCTCTAGCTGCAGTCGCTTACCTTGTGGCCGACTGGTATCGATGACTGATAAAGAGCGATTATTTCTAGCTGATATACGGGTTTATCCACGATCTCCAAAATCGCATCGCATTCATATTCGAAATTGCTATCTTTGACGAGCGATTCCAAGCTATCTATCAGAGCCTTTTTGGAACTGGCGTCCTTGATTTTCGTGAAGACCGTGTTCTTCAAAAGCCGAGTACCTTCAGGAAAAACCCTCTTGACCTGAGCGAGACACTTCAACTCGGTTCCGATGATGTCAGCACGAACAGCTTGGTACAGACAATCATCGCTTATTGTTCCAACAAGAGCGTATTCTTCGGTTTCAAAAACTATCTCTTCGGCACCAAAGAGCTCACGTACGATGTTGTCGATTTTTGTAATCTGGGCAAGCGATTCGTTTTTTGCCTTGGCAGGGGACTTGCGGTTCAATGATGCCATTTTCCCCGAAAGCTCAATCAGTTCCCTTGCTTCGTTGATTAAGGATTTAATTGAGTTGATTTTCAGAACAACAGGGACAATGACGAAAGAGCCCGATTCCGCATCCTCGATCTCATGGATATATCCACGTTCCGCCAAAGTAGACGCAACGATGCTAAGCATCGATGTGGTAGTTTGCACAATCTTCATGCTGGAAGAGCACGACTCACCTGAGCTGTGCTCAGTAGAACCCGATAGCGAAGCCCCTATCTTAAAAAGCCTAAACCCACCTGCCTCAAGCTTACCGTTTCCGGACTTCTTTTTGCCCGCCTCTGAAGAAGTCGAAATCTCTTCGTATTCGGAATAGCCGCCATTAAGAATCGCATATAGGTCCAGAAGCCGCGATTGGTTAATGTAGTACGGAAAGAAGAGCTCCTTGGCATGCGCACTAGTCATCGTTCCACCTACTCTTCATCGCAAAAATTCTTGCCGTCAATCCAGGTCGTGGCGTTTCATGCGCGATTCTGCTCCGCGCACTCATCATAGACGATTTCGCCAAGTCTCAAGTTTTTCTGAACATCATGTCCCCTAGCAGATTAAGCTTTTGTTCCTTATCCCACCGCACCCCAATCCAGCGGCTTGAGCGAAACGCCACGCACGTCGTCCCCGCAGGCCTCCTTCGCGACCAACGGCAGCATGTAAAGCGGCAGGTAATACACCTTGCCCTGCCCGCGTGCCTCCGTCGACACGTCGGCCTCGGAGAGGACGTAGGCCTTCCTTATGCCGTATTCGTCCGTTGACAGAAGGTTGTTCAGCGCTACGTGGCGCTTGTAGTCTTTTCCCGGCTTTACCTCGATGGACACCACGCCGTCATCGCACTCGACCAGGAAGTCGACCCCCCCTGCGCGTGCTGTAGTAATAGTGGAGCGCAGACCCCTCCGCAAAAAGCTCCTGCGCCACAGCGTTCTCGTACACGGCTCAGAAGTTCACATCGGCCTGACCCGCAAGAGCCGCAAGCGCCACCGTGCTCCGATACCGCGACATGAGCATGCCCACGTCTGGCTGATAGAGCTTGAATCGGTTCCGCTGCTCGGTACGCTCGAGCATGGGACGCGGGTCTGTGACGCGCATCGTCTTGAGCGCGGCATCGGATTGCGTCAGCCAAGCGAAGTCGTTTGCGAACGACTCGTAGCGCGCGTCTTCCTTCAGGGCGTTCATCACGAAGCGCTTGTTCTCATTGCCAAGCTGGCCGGGAAGCGCATCGTATATTTCGTTGAACTGGGAAAATACTGAAACCGAACTGATTTTCAGCCGATTAACAACGCAAACACAACCCATTCTACGCGCGTTTTCTGCGCTAACCCAACCGGTATTTCGCTGATTTTCTACTGAAACACAACTACAGAGGCGAAATCATAGTCGGCTCTCGGCTGCGGGAGATCACCCAATCGCCAAGCGCGTGCAGCCGCGCCCCCCTCGCGCTGGTCACCTCCGCCTGCAAGCCGCCCCTTCGCCAAAATGCTCGCGCGCGATCCCGTCGAGCTGCGCGGCGATCTCGCTGAACTCCCGATTGAGGTCGAGCGTCCTCACGCTGATCTGGTTGCCGCTCATCTGGAACACGCCGTCGGGCTGCGTCTCCTCGTCCGTCTTGGCGTAGAGCAGCATGCCGCTCACCTGGTGGTCCACACCCGCCAGTTCCGCTTCCTTGTTCTTCACGTAGGTGAATATCTGGTACAGGTTGTCGGAGTGGATCTTCGCAGCCCCGAACGACCGCTGCAGCGCGTGCGTGTAGTACTTCGCGTCGATGATGAGCACCCTGCCCCCGCGCCTCAGCGTAACGTCGGTCTGCATGATGGGAAGCAGGGTCCCCACGCCGTCGTCGAGTGCCCACTTCACCTGCGGAGACGAAGCGGTCGCGCAGTCGCATTCCGCCGCGTAGTACTCAAGGATGAACTTCTCGTACAGCCGCTCCATGTGCTCGTCGTCGACGAACCGCGCTAGCTTGCGCATGCCCCGCTCCGTGGTGATGAGCATGCCGTCAAGAACGAGCCGACAGATGCTCAGCGGAAAGCGATAGGAGACGTTGCTGCGCTGGAACCGCAGGGCATCCCATCGGATGCTCGTGGGGTCGGTCTCGTCCACACCCGAGAAGAAGAGCATCGCCCGACGCAGTTCGTCGCGGTGCTCCTCCGAGACCTCCCCATGCCGAAGCAGAAGCATCGACGTGGTCTTGAGCACCTGGTTGTATAGGTTGTTCTCGGAAAGCTCGTCGTATTCGCACGTCAAACGCTGGGTCCGGGCAATCCTGTTGCGGATGGTCCCGGCGAGCTCAATCTTCCCCCTCAGCGCGGGAAGATCCTCCGTGCGATCCAGGTATTCCCGATACAGGCCCTGCTTCACCTGGCGCGTGATTCCCTTGGCCAAAATGGCGGCGAAGAGGTCGTGCATGTGCTCGAACTCCTCGCCGGCAAGGTCATCGTACTGGTCCAGGTCAAGCGCCCGGAATGCGTAGGCGAGCATGTAGTAGATGTTCTTGATGAAGATGCTCTTGTCCTTCGTCGTCACCGCTGGAACACTCCATGCAGGACGTTGTCCCACCGCGTCACCTTGGCCTCGTCGTCGAACCAATACTCGCGCAGCATGGGCATGATGTCGAAGTCAACGACCTGCCGAGCCCACGACTCGGCATCGTCGGTCGGCTTTCTGCCGCAGAAGTAGCTGTGCCCGATGCAGAATCCCTTCCCCAGCGACTTGTCACGCGCGATCTCCGCGTTGAGCGCCTTCACCTTGTCCACCAGCTCGTCGATGGTTTCGCTGTCCAGGTTTTCGAGATACGCGGAAAATCCCTCAGTGTCGAATCCAGGCTCCATGTCGAAGAAGCTGAACCGGCGCCTCAGCGCGTAGTCGATCATAGCCAGCGAGCGGTCAGCGGTGTTCATCATGCCGATGATGTACACGTTCTCAGGCACGCTGAACGGCATGCCGTTGTACGCGAGAGTCGCTTTGGTACCGCGGTAATCGGCCTCGATGAGCATGAGCAGCTCGCCGAAGATCTTGCTGATGTTTCCGCGGTTGATCTCGTCGATGATGAAGAAGAACGGCTTGTCGGGTTGGTTGGCCGCTTTCTGGCAGAAGCGGTAGAAGACGCCGTACTTCAGCTCGAAGGTGTCGCCCTCGGGGCGATAGCCCATGACGAAGTCCTCGTAGGAGTAGCTTTGGTGGAACTGGACGAACTCGATGCGGCTGTCGTCCCTTTCTCCCATGATTGACCAGGCCAAACGGCGCGCGCAGAAGGTCTTGCCCACGCCCGGCGCGCCCTGCAGGATGACGTTCTTCTTGTGCATGAGGACGGCGCGCAGTTGCTCGTAGCGCGCCTCGTCCATGTAGACCTCCCGGAGGAAATCGTCTTTGCTGTAGGTGGCGGCCTTGCTCTCGGCAGCGAGCGGGTTTTCCTCGCGCACCATGTCGAGGATGAAGTCGTACTCACCCGCAGTCAGTTTGAACAGGCTGCCCTGCGGATTGACGAAGTACTCCATGTGCTCGAGCTCGGGGCATGCGCGCAGCGTCTTGTAGTCGATCGGGTTGGCCAGACCTTCGACCTTCTCGAAATAGATCTTCTCGCCATCCTGCTCCGCGGCCACCTTGCCGATGGCGACAACCTGTTTCACCGGGTAGGACTCGTAGCAGACGATCATGTCGCCGGCTTTGGCATCCAAGAAGTTCTGGAAGATGCGCCGCTTGTTGCCGTTCTCGTTGTAAAGGGTGTAGCTCTGCACCTCGCCAACTGCGATGTTGGAGAAGCTCCAGATCTTGGGATTGGCGTTGAGCCACCAGTGGCGCGCCTCGCCCTCGCCGCCATCGCGCGCGGCGTACAGGCGCACCTCGCTTAGGTCGATACGACCGAGCGCTTCCGCGAGCTCGTCACGAAGACGCCAGGTCCACGACCCCTTCTCGTCTTTGCCCGCAGGTTTTCCCGTGTAAAGAACAGGCCACCATCGAGGGTTCGCGCTGGCGCCTTCTCCGACGCTCCTGCCAACGCACTCGCTGACGTTCCCATCGACGCCCTCGTCATCGTCCCTGCTGGCAACGGGGCAGCCCGTCTTCTCGGCCACGCGCCTGGCGAGCGCGGACGATCCGCTGCTGTAGAAGTTCTTGGTCTCACCGTACTTCACGGCGAGCTGCGTGCACGTCGCGGCACCACCGCAGTCGAGCAGCCGGCGCATGATCTGCAGGCTGTTGTCGGTGAAAACCTCAGGGTCGTCCAACAGCGCGACCCAATCGTCGGTTGTCAGCCCCGGGTCGTAGTCGCTCTTCGCGGGCCACCATGCATCGTCGTTGTCGCGGCCGTGCAAGGAGCGGCTGATGTAGAAGCCGAAGTCGATGGTCAGCGTGCGCATCTCGGGGTCGGGGTAGCATTCCGGCGTGAGGTTGGCTTCGAGCAGCGCGCGCAGCTCGTCATCTTTTCTGAGCTCGGCGTTTATCTCGTCGTAGAGCGCCAGATGGTTGCGCACGTTGTCCGCGTAGCGTCCCCGCTTGATGACGTAGTCGCTGCCGAGTTCCCGAGCCACCGTGCGCGCCTCGCTGTATTTGTAGATGTAGTAACGGTCGGGAAAGCGCAGCCACAAGTAGGTGGTGATGACGTTCTCGTTCTGATAGTCCTGGTCGCCCGGCTTGAACGTCCCCTTCTGCTTCAGCGTTTCAAGCAGCGCGCCGCTTTTGCGCTTGAACTCGCCGATCCGCTCCCCGTAGTCCCGGCTTTCATCGAAGAGTGCTATGAACATGGCACGCACATCCTCGGGCGCCGCCGTCGCGAGCTCGATGATCATCCCCCGTGGAAAGTTGTTCGCAGAAACGAGGAGGTTGCCCGTCTTGTCGAGCGACCGTCCAAGCATCTCCGCGAAATCGGGGGCGTTGATGTCCCAGTTGCCCTGGAAATGCTTGACGGCTTCCCATTTGTACTTCTCGTTGTTCCAGGTCGTAGACGCGAAATCCGCCTTGTACAGAGCGAGTATCCCAGCGAACCTCTCAAGGTCGATCATCGCTGCTCCTCAGGTTGTCCAGTATTCAAACCGCAGCTTAACGTTTCGTCACTCGCGCGTGACGAAACGCCAAACGCGGCAACCCATTGCCTCTCCTATCCCACCTCTCGCACGATTCCCAAGAAGATGGGCACGTGGGTTTCCGTGTCTTCGATACCCAGCACGAAGGGGCGGTCGAAGTCTATGGAGAGCTCGCGATCGAAGTCCGGCACGCCGCCGGCAGTGTACATCACCATCGTAGCGGCAGCTGCCCTTGTGCCGCGCGCGTCGAGCTCAAACCGCGTCTTCTGCAGCACCTCGGAGAGGTAGAGCGGCATCACCGAAATACCGCCGAAATCCGCATCGAGCGCGAACGCCTTCTTTATGCCCAGGTCACGAAGAGGATCGTTGAGCTCTATGCCGCATTCCAGAGAGAGCTGGGGCAGTTTGTAAGTTACGTACCTGTCGCTGTAAGGCGCATCAAGTGCATCGTACAGCTCGGCGCCCGAGATGCCCGCCAGATACCGCTCGGGACTCTGGCCTTCGGGCGGCAACAGGCAGAACAGGCCGAACCTGCCGCCGGCGTACGCCTTTGTGATGCCGACGCCGCCGTTTAGGCGCAGGTACGTGGCCGGATAACCGTACATCATGACGCAGTTCTGAGACTCGCCCGGCCGGGGATGGAAGGTTCCGTCCTCGACGTCCCTCGGTTTAAAAGGTTCCTCCCAGTCGCTCGAAAAAGCCAGACAGTTGAGCGCTATGAGCTGCCCATCCGGCGCCTCGTCGAGCATCCTGCCGATCATGCCGTCGGTGTCGTGCGCCACGCGGTCGTTGAGCGCCTGCACCATGCGCTCGTCGAACGGCATGCAGGTCACCTCGGCGTCGAAGCGCCGCCGCACCTCTTCGACATAGCGCTCACGCAGCATACGCGATGTCTTTCCGTTGACCCAGAGCGAATTCGACTTCTTTAGAACGCCAGATTCACACATGCTACCAGGTAGAATGTCGGGCTCAGCGCCGCACAGCGCCGCGCGAATCTCCTTGCGCGTCGCGCCGCCCGCCCCCTCTTCGAGCATGCCGAGCACCACCGCGGCCGACAGGGGCGAAAGCATCACATTGCCCGTCTCCCGAGCAGCCGTCGCCTCGACCAGCCGGAGCGCAAATTCGGCGTCAGCGCCGGAGCGCTCCACGGACGCTCGCCAACCCCGCGAGTCGACATATCGGTACGAATCCGCTCCACCCGATTCCGGAATGACGCCCTCGTAGAGCTTGCCGTCCTTCGTCGACGCCCACCCGAGCAGATCGGCCACGTCGATTCGATAGGCAGACACGATCACGTCCCAGCTTTCGCTCGCGTCGAGCATCGGAACCGCAAACCGGGCCGGGCGTCCATTCTTGACCCGCACGTCCTCCCACCGCTCATTATCCAGCGAGAAAGACACCAGGTAACGACCTCGGCCGTCATCCGAGGCCGTAACCCGAGCCCTCGCCCCCTCGGGCAGGTCGCATTTCGCGCCCGCAAGCTTGACCTTCCCTCCGCAACGCCCGTTATAGGCGACGTACACGTGCTCGGGTTTGCGTCGCACGATTCCGTCATCCCCTAAGGTCCAGCTGCTGGTGGCTCTGAAATGCAGTACGCAGATATACACGGGAAGCCCTTTCCTACGGAATACCTGGCTGCAATGGTAGCAGTTCGAAGGAGGACTCACGATAGTCGAGCAGACGCAAGTCACCTAAGCGCGCTGCTCACACGAAGAAATCTTCGGGTCGCTGCGACAGACGCACTCCGCGCGCGCCTAGAAGAAATCTGCCTTGGTCGAGCACAGCCAAAACCCTCATCGCATCAAACAACAGTCGCATATTGCCTGTTAGCTGGCCCGACGCCCCCTCCCTCCCGGCGGCATCGCCGATGCGGGGACTTCGGCGAGCGCTCCTGCGACGGCGGGGCATGGTTTTCGCCTGCGTGTTTGAGGGAGCGAAGCGACCGAGTTCGCAGGCGAATGCCCCGCGGGCGCGGGAGCGGTTGCGAGCCGCGTCCCCGCAGCGGCGGTGCCGCCGGGCAGGCGTTGCGGGTTGCACGTTTGGCAATCGCCGTGGTGCGCGCCCCGCAGCGGCGGTGTCGCCGGGCGGGCGCGGCAGGATGAGCGCTCGAAAGGCTTCGCCGCCAAACGAGCACAGCGGGCCGCGCACAGCCACTACAGCGCAATCGCCACGACGAGCAGCGCAACGCTGGCGACGAGCGTGGCGATGTCGGCCCCCGCGAACGGATACTCCTTGTACCCGCAGGCGCGCGTGCGCAGGTTGAACCCGCGAACCTCGGCTGCAATGGCGGCGCTGTTGGTCTTGCGTACCGAGCTGACCAGCAGCGGCACGCACAGCGGCACCATCAGCCGCACCTTGTTCGCCAGCCCGCCTTCGTCGAAGCGCACGCCGCGCGACGTCTGCGCCTCCATGATCGCCTTCATATCGTTCATGAACACCGGGATGAAATGCACGGTGGACATGAACGTGAACGCGTACTTGTACGGCACGTGCAGGTTCTTCACCGCAGCGTTGGCCATGTCGGTCATCTTCGTCACGTAGAACACCAGAAACAGCGGAATCGCGGCCGCTTCCAGGCGAATGATCATCGTCACCGCGGCGATCAGGCTGCCCGTTCCGATGTAGCCCCACGGAAGCGGCACAAGCACCGCGCCCGCAGGCGTCGTGAACACGAGCAGGATCGCGAGGATGATCGAGAACACGGCGACGGCTTTCATGAGGCCGGCCGTCTGGCGCATCATGCCGCACGAGCGCGCGAGCACAAGCCCGATGACGAGCGCCGCCACCAGGATGACCAGGTTGGACGTGCAGAAGCACATGATGGCGAACACCATCGCCGCAAGCAGCTTCGCCGTCGGGTTCATGCGGTGCAGCAGGCTGTCGCCCGGCACGTACTCGAGAAACTTGTTCATCATCGTCCTCCCTGCTCAGCGGCTTGCTTTGCGGCATCGTCGCGTGCGGTCGGAAAGGGAATCACGCGGGCGCGCGATTGGGATGCGGCGGTCGGAGCGGCAGCGAGCTCGACCACCGGGGCACCCTCCGCCACGCCAGCGCCCTTGCCCGCTTCCGCGCGGACGGCGGCTTCCATCTCGTCCAGGGTGTTCGCCCGCCCCACCGGCGCCTGCGCTAAACGCGCATCGGCCGCAGCCAGCGTAAGCGACAGATCCACCATCTGTGGCGGCACGAGCGAGGCGCGTTCGAGCGTCTCGCGGCGGCGCAGCACCTCGAACGTCGGCCCCTGGTCAACCACGCGCCCGTCGTTCATCACGATCACCTGCTCGGCGAAGTCGCCGACGATTTCCATGTCGTGGCACACCATCACGACGGTCGTGCCACGCTCGTGCAGCGTCCGCACGATGTCCATGACCTTCTCGCATTCGCGGAAGTCGAGACCGGTCGTGGGCTCGTCAAGCACGAGCACCTGCGGTGCCATCACCACGATCGACGCGAGCGCCAGAAGCTGCCGTGTGCCGCGGTTGAGCAGAAACGGGTCGGCGTCGGGGTCGAACCCGAACAGCTCGATGATGCCCGCGACGCGCTCCTCCGCTTCGGGTCCTTCCTCGTGCAGCGCTTTGAACCCGAACATCAGCTCGTCGCGCACCGTGTTGTTGCAGATTTGGCTGTCGGGGTTCTGAAACAGAAATCCCACGCGTTTGGCCAGCTCAGACGTGCGCAGCTCGGTCGTGGGCACACCGTCGATCAGCACCTCGCCCTCGTCGGGCTTGATCAGGCCGTCGATCAGGCGCATCGTCGTGGACTTGCCGGCGCCGTTCGTGCCGACGAACGCCACAAACGCACCGTCCTCGATGGTGAAGTCCACGCCCTTGAGCACCGGAACCGATGCGTTGTACGACGCGTGGACGTTGCGGAATTCGATCATGCGAGCACCTCCAGCACGGCATCGCGCGCTTCCTCGACGTTGCGGCACGCCGGGCCGGCGTACACGCCGTCGGCGCGCAGGCGGTTGACCAGCGTCGTCACGCGCGGGCAGTTGACGCCGATGCGCAGCAGGTCGTCCGAATGCGCAAGCACCTCGGCGGGCGCTGCGGCGTAGCGGATGCCGCCATGTTCCATGATGACGAGCATGTCGGCGAACTGCGCCATGAGCGCGATCTTCTGCTCCACCACCACGACGGTCGTACCGTGCTGGCGCGCATACCGTTCGAGCAGGCGAAACACCGAAAGCGAGCTGGCCGGATCGAGCTCGGCGGTAGGCTCGTCCAGCACGAGCACCTTAGGATTCATCGCCAGGATCGCCGCGATAGCCACCTTCTGCTTCTGTCCGCCCGAAAGCGAGGCGATCATGCGGTCGCGCAGGTCGGCGATGCCCATGTCGGCGAGCGCCTGATCCACCCGGGCCGGAATCTCGTCGTGCGGCACGCCGAAGTTCTCCAGGCCGTAGAGCACCTCGTCCTCGACGATCGACGCCACCATCTGGCTGTCGATGTCCTGGCAGACGCTGCCGACCACGCACGACAGGTCGGTGAGGTTCACCTCGCAGGTGTCTTTGCCCTCGACGGTGACCGACCCGTAGAAATCGCCCGGGTAGCAGTGCGGGATGATGCCGTTCAGCGCGTACGTGAGCGTCGACTTGCCCGACCCGGCCGCGCCGGTGACGCCCACGAACGTGCCGTCCGGGATGGTCAGGTTGATGTCGTGGAGCGCAGGCTCCTCGCTTTCCCGGTAGCGAAACGTCAGGTTCTCGATCTTGATCATGGGCGCCTACCTCCTCACCGCGCTTGACTGCTGCCTGCTACTTCTTCAGAACCGAGCGCAGCGGCAGGACGAGAATCTGAACGAGGATGGCGTTGAAGGCAGCCGTGCCGAACACCATGACGGCGTACATCACGAACGCGGCCGGCAGTGCGATGCCGTTCATGCTGGCGACGATGAACGCGAACGTGTAGCCGGAGACGACGGTCGACAGGAACGTCGTGACGAACGGGTTGACGTCGGCCTTCTTGCCGAACTTCATCGGCACGTGGATGAGCAGGCCGCATGCCAGGGCGCCGAGCATCTCGGACGGGATGTTGACGAGCGGCGTGGCGTTGAGCATCGGGATCTGGCACATGAGGCCGGCGATGAGGCCGATGATGAGCGCCTGCGGAACCTTCGGGCGCGTCAGGATGATGGCCAGGCAGTACATGGCGATGACGAAGTTGGGCTTCATGCCTGCGAACGACAAAAATGACGCCACCGTCAGCTTGAGGACGGCGCCGGCCGCCAGGAGGACGGCGATGAGGATGAGGTCGCGAACCTGCAGACCCGCGGTCTTGTCGGAGGCGGTCGCAACGGTGCGCTTCTGTGCGGTGATGTTCTGGTCTGCCATGATGATCATTCCTTTCCGGGCGGGGTCTCCGCCAACGTGTCCTTGCGGGCGATTTCGGTGCCAGCGGCTCGAAAAGGAATCGCGACCGGAAAGCGATGGCTTGAAGCGTCTTACCGCGCCTTATGGCGACTTGCTGCGCGTGGCGGTTGCCGTACCGCAAATAAAAAAGCCTGTCCTCGAATCCGCCCGAAGCGGATTTCAAAGGACAGGCTTGATACCTGCGGTGCCACCTTTGCTTGGTCCGGTCAAGGACCCTCTCACGAACATGCCAACACATGTCCTGCCTCTTACGCGGGCTCACGGTCCGGATACTGGGCCTTGCGGCCGTTCCCCTTTCCCTCGGCGAACCATTTGCAAACCGGATTCCTGCGGGATTTCCACCATCGCCCGCTCTCTGTGAGGTCCTGCGCTTGCTTTACTTTCGCCTCAACGGTTTCAACGTATTAAGTTGTGACCCAGAATATACGAGACCTCCCTCGCTCGGTCAAGCGTAATTTTGTTAAGAGTTTGTTACGTCCGATTGGGCTCTATCGAGCATCTCGCGCGCGTGCGCAAGCGAGGTGTCCGTCGCGTCGCCGGACAGCATGCGCGCCACCTCCACCACGCGCTCGTCATCGTTCAGGCGTTTGAGCTGGGTGCATGCACCTTCCTTGTCCGTCGTGCGACCCACGCGGTAGTGCACGTCGGCCCGCACGGCCACCTGCGCGAGATGGGTGACGACGATGACCTGATGCGTGCGCGCAAGGTCGGCGAGCACGCCGGCAAGCGCGTTGGCCACCGCGCCGCCCACGCCAGCATCCACCTCGTCGAACACGAGCGTGTCCACGTTGTCCACCGCGCCGAGCGCCACCTTGATGGCGAGCATGACGCGGCTGACCTCGCCGCCGGACGCGATGCGCGCGAGCGGGCGCGCCTGCATGCCGGGGCTGGGCCGGTACAGAAACTCGACGGCCGACGGGCCCGCTTTGGTCCACGACGCGCGCGGCAGGCGCTCGATCGAGCACACGAGCTGCGCCCCGTTCATCTGCAGACGGTCCATCGTGGCCGAAACCTGCTCGGAAAACGGCGGCGCGGCAGCCGTGCGCGCCGCGTCGAGCGCATCAGCCGCAGCTGCCAGGCGCTCTTCGGCCTGGACGAGCGCCCGCGTGGCCGCCTCTTCGCGCTGAGCCGCGTCGTCGACGAGCGACACCTCTTCGGCAGCCTCGTCGCGCGCGGCGAACACGTCCTCCATGCGCGGGCCGAACGCATGCAGCAGCCCCTGCAGAAGCGACGCGCGTTCCTGCTGCTGTGCGAGCGATTCGGGGTCGAAATCGACCTTGTCGCGATAGTCGCGCGCCTCGGCCGCCACGTCCTCCAGCACGTAGCCCGCCTCGCGCAGCGACTGCGCGAGCGCGCCGAGCGATTCGTCGTACGGCCCCAAATCTTCGAGCGCCGACGCCGCCGTTTCAAGCGAGTCGATGGCGCCGCCCTCGCCGGCAAGAGCCTCGTGGGCGCACGACGTGCCGGACACGAGCGCCTCCGCGTGCTCGGCGCGCTGCAAGTCGGCCGTGAGCTGCTCGTATTCGCCCTGCTGAGGGTTCACCTCGTCGATGCGACGCAGCGTGAAGCGCGCCTCGTCCAGGCGGCTGTCGGACGTCTCCTTGGCCGCGCGCACGCGGCCGAGCTCGCGCTGGGCGCGGCGCGCTTCGGAAAACGCCTGCTGATAGGCGGAAAGCGCAGGAGCGATGCTATCGTGCGCCCAGGCGTCGAGCATGCCGGCATGCGCTGCCGGGCGCATGAGCTGCTGGTGTTCGAACTGGCCGCACAGGTCCACCGACGGGCTGACGAGCGCTGCGAGCTCGCGGGCGGACGCCATGGAGCCGTCGATGGTGGCGCGGGAACGCCCCTCGGCGCTGACGCGGCGCGTGACGACGATGCCGTCCTCGTCGGCGCCGGCGACGTCGTCGGCCGCGGGTGCGGGCTTTGCGCCGGCGGCGTCTGCGCCTTTCGCCTGCGCGCCTTCAGGCGCATCGCCGGAGGGCGCGCCAGCATGATGGGAGCCGGCTGGCTCGCCGTCTTCTTCGCCATCGGCGCCTTCGTCCCCCGGACGGCGCAGACCGAAGAACCGGCCCGACACGGTGAGGGCGCGTGTGCCCTCGCGCACCTGGTCTTTGTCGGCGCGCGCGCCCATGAGCAGCTTGAACGCGGACAGCAGCGCCGATTTGCCGGCGCCTGTCTCGCCGGTGAGCACGGTGAGGCCGCTCGAGGGCTCGAGCACGGCACGCCTGATGAGCGCGAGGTTCTCGACTTGGATTTCGTCGATCATGGGCAGACCCGCCAATCGTACGGACGTTCTTATTTTCGGGTCAAGTATAGCAAAGGAGGAGGACTCGATGAAACCACGGGGACGCCGTCGCAGAACCGTCAGAGTGCTGCCGAAGCGCCACGGCGGGGAACGCGTCGATGCACCGGCAATCCGCCGGAGCACCGCTCCGGCGCCGCCAGCGCACCGTCCCGCATCCGTCGCGGCACCGTCAATGTACCCCGGGCTCCGCCTGCTCCGGCCATCCGGGCGCCGTTGCGCATCCGTCACAGCACCGCTCCGGCACGCCGCCAGCGCGCCCCCGAGCCACCGCCCTATCCCCATCCGCACTCTCACATGCTGTGGCTTTCATCGCCGCCACGACATTCATTCGCCGTCCAAACGCTGCTTGCGCCGCGGCAAGCGAATCGTCATGCTGGTTTCGCAACAGCACGGCATCGACTGCCGTGCGCCCAACCACGCAGGCCGCGTCTCCCGCGATTCGGCCCGTGCGTGCATCGGCCCAAGCAAAGGAGGGCTCCATGAGAGCGGTTGTTCAGCGCGTGACCCGGGCGAGCGTATCCATTGAAGGCGAGGTGGTCGGATCATGCGGCCGCGGATACCTCGTGCTGCTGGGCGTCGGCCAAAACGACACGTCTGACGAGGTCGAACGCCTGTGGTCGAAAATCTTCAAACTGCGCATCTTCGAGGATGAGAACGGCAAAACCAACCTGTCGCTCGATACCGTGGGCGGCGAGCTGCTCGTCGTGTCGCAGTTCACGCTGTACGCGGACTGCACGCGCGGCAACCGCCCATCGTTCGGCGACGCCGGCGCGCCCGACGCGTCCGAACGTCTCTACGAGCAGTTCGTTGAGCGGGCGCGGCGTGATGTCGCCCATGTCGCCACCGGACGGTTCGGCGCCGACATGCAGGTAAGCCTCGTGAACGATGGCCCCTTCACCATCGTGCTCGACACCGACCACTTCTCGCGCAAGCGCTGAAGTGGAGGACGGAATCGCTGCGTGCGCTCTGGGCGGCTGCCCAACTTGCGGCCGCATGTGCGCTGGGGCGGCCCGGCTTGCGGCCGCGTGCGCGCACGCCGAAGCAGAACGTCCAGTTCGCGGCCGTATGCGCGCACGCCGAAGCGACAGACCTCAACCCCATACAATCAGCGAGCTGCTGACGCCTTGACGACCTTGGCAGCCCGCACTCGCCACCAACAAACGCAAGCTCCGACGAGCAGATTCAGGAGGTTCTCGATTGCGAGTTGCCACTTTGCCGGTCGTTCACCAAGAAACGAAGATTCTGACAACACGATTTGAGACAAGCCCCCAAGTTACAGGAATAACGGCAATCTCTGCCATTTCTTTCGTTTGTTGGGGGCGAGCGACGCGACGGCAAGTTGTTCGAGAGCGCTGGCGCTTTGGTCGAAGCAGCGTTCACGTTCCGACTTGCTACCAAATTTTATAATTTGCCTGGTGAATACTATTTTCAGTACGGCTAATTGAGGGTGCGCCGACGAAACGTCAAAGACAGAGCGCCAGACGTCGCACTCTGGCAAAGCGTCATCCCCAACAAACGAGGATTCCGGCAGCTAACTCCCCAACAAACGTCAATAATGACACGATTTGCCGTTTTTCCTGTAATTTTGGGATTCGCAAGGGTGAGAGCACACGAGAAAGGGAGCAGGTCATGGGCGAGTTTTCCGAAGCGGTGTTTCACGCCGTCTCACTCATCCCGCGCGGGCGCGTGGCGACGTACGGCCAGATTGCGCGCCTGATCGGGCACCCACGTTCGGCGCGCTACGTCGGGTATGCGCTGCGCGGCAACCCGTCGCCCGGCGCCAGCGGCGACATCCCTTGTCACCGCGTCGTGTTCGCCGACGGGCGCATCTGCGAGGGTTACCAGTTCGGCGGGCCGGACGTGCAGCGCCAGATGCTGCAGGACGAGGGCGTGACGTTCGTCGACGACGCCCACGTCGACCTCGGAGCTTGTCAATGGGATGGACGCGATGCCGCGGCGATGTTGGCGCAGCGCGAAAACGCAGGTGAAGAATCCGAAGCCGACCTCGGGAGCGCGCGTGGGGCCGAAGCCGGAATGGGAACGAAAGCGGCAACAGGCGCCAAGGCCGGGATCGAAGCCGCAACCGAGGCAGACGCCGCCGCACCCTCCGCAGACAGCCCGCTTCCTCCCGGCGCTCCAACCGCACCGCCACCCGATTTCGATTGGCGCGCCGAGCTCGGCGAAGACTGAAGTCGCGCACCCACGCAGCCGGCATGGCAACATCCAGCCCGCAGCTGCATTGCGAGCCCTGATCAGCTTACAGACGCCGCGGCCTCAATCACACACGTCGCCTATCTGCGCAGACGCCAGTATGCCGCAAGCGTCAGCCGACAAGGCCCCATCCCTGCGCAACAGCGCGGCAGCACGCCGCCCGCCAGCTTCCCGCGCCCTACGCTACGACCTGCGGCTCGATCCGTAGGCTGCGTGCTTGCGGTTGCCGAACGCGCTGCCGCGGCGCGCCTGCTTCTTCAGGCCCTTCAGCGCCTCGGACTCCGTCGAGCCCTCCACCTGGGCCTTCAGCTTCACGATGCGGTCTCGCAACGCTGCGGCCTGCTCGAAGTCCATGCTCTCGGACGCCTCAGCCATCTCCTCCTCCAGCGAGGCGACGATGCGCAGCACCTCCTCGCGCGAGAACTTCGCCAGCTCCGCGTTGACGTCTTCCGCCGACCGTCCCGACGAGTCCTCGGTCACCGCGCCGATGACGTCGCCGATGGCCTTGCGAATGGTCTGTGGCTCGATGTGGTGTTCCTCGTTGAACTGCATCTGGATGCTGCGGCGGCGCCTCGTCTCGTCGATGGCGCGGCGCATTGAGTCCGTGATCTTGTCCGCGTACATGATGACCTGGCCCGATACGTTGCGCGCCGCGCGCCCGATCGTCTGGATGAGCGACCGGTGGTTGCGCAGGAAGCCCTCCTTGTCGGCGTCCAGGATGGCCACGAGCGACACTTCAGGCAGGTCCAGACCCTCGCGCAGCAGGTTGATACCCACGAGCACATCGAACTTGCCCAAGCGCAGATCGCGCAGAATGGCCACGCGATCGAGCGTCGCCACGTCCGAATGCATGTAGCGCGCCTTCAATCCCTGGTCAAGCAGGTGGTCGGTCAAATCCTCCGCCATCTTCTTAGTCAGCGTCGTGATGAGCACACGCTCGTTGCGCTCCACCCGCTCGCGCGCCTCGTCGATGATGTCGTCGATCTGCGACGCCACCGGCCGCACGATGATCTCGGGGTCGAGCAGGCCGGTCGGGCGGATGATCTGCTCCACGCGCTTCTGGCTGACCTCTTCCTCGTAGTCGCCCGGCGTGGCGGACACGTAGATGAACTGCGGCACGCGCTCCTCGAACTCGTCGAACCGCAGCGGGCGGTTGTCCAGGCAGCTGGGCAGGCGGAATCCGTGGTCCACGAGCGTCACCTTGCGGCTGCGGTCGCCCTCGTGCATGCCGCGGATCTGCGGCACCGTCACGTGGCTCTCGTCGATGATGCACAGGAAATCGCGCGGGAAGTAGTCGATCAGCGTGTACGGGGGCTCGCCCGGCGCGCGTCCGTCCAGGTGGCGCGAGTAGTTTTCGATGCCGGAGCAGAAGCCCATCGTCTCGAGCATCTCAAGATCGTAGTTCGTGCGCATCTCCAGGCGCTCGGCCTCAAGCAGCTTTCCCTCGTCGCGGAACTGCTGCAGACGTTCGCGTAGCTCGTCCTGGATGGTTTTGATGGCGTGCTCCATCTTGGGCCGCGCGGTGACATAGTGCGATGCCGGCCAGATGGGAAGCGCCTCGTAGCTGCCCAGCACCTCGCCCGTCACGCGGTCGACCTCGGAGATGTCCTCGATTTCGTCGCCCCAGAACTCAACGCGAATGGGGTTGTCGGCGTACGGCGGGAATACCTCGAGCGCATCGCCGCGCACGCGGAACGTCCCGCGTTTCAGCTCGTAGTCGTTGCGGTCGTACTGGATGTCGATGAGGTCGTGGATGACGTCGTCACGGTCGGCTTCTTTCTCCTTGTCCAAAAACACCGCCATACCGGCGTAGTCCGCCGGGCTGCCGATGCCGTAGATGCAGCTCACGGACGCGACGACGATGCAATCGCGCCGCGACAACAGAGCGCTTGTTGCCGCATGGCGCAGCTTCTCGACCTCTTCGTTGATCGACGCGTCCTTCTCGATGAAGGTGTCCGACGACGGCACGTACGCCTCGGGCTGGTAGTAGTCGTAGTAGCTGACGAAGTACACGACGGCGTTGTCGGGGAAGAACTCCTTCAGCTCGCCGGCCAGCTGCGCGGCGAGCGTCTTGTTGGGGGCCAGCACCAGCGTGGGCTTCTGAACCGCTTCGATGACTTTGGCCATGGTGAACGTCTTGCCCGAGCCGGTGACGCCGAGCAGCGTCTGGTAGCGCAGCCCGTCCTCGACGCCCTGCGCCAGCTGCTCGATGGCCTGCGGCTGGTCGCCCGCCGGCTCGTAGGGCGCCACCGCGTGAAACGGCGTGTTCGCCAACCTAACCTCGGGCAGTTTGCCGGCGATTTCCTTGCCGTCGAGGTTCGAAAGATGGGCCATCCATCCGCTCCTTCCCGCTCAGATGCGCGCCCGACAACAACACGGCGGAAGCGCCTCGGTTCCGCGCTTCCGCCGTTTTCCGCTTCCGTTGAATATACGCCCGCACGCGCCTGCCGCACGCGCGGATGAGAACCCGTTACAGGCCCTTCGAATAATCCTCCCACCATGCGAGCACCTTGCTGCGCAGCTCGTCGGGCGTGCCGTCGTTGTTGAAGACGACGTCGGCCTGCTCGATGCGCTCGGCATCGGTGATCTGCTGAGCGATGCGCCGGCGCACATCCTTCTCGTCCCAGCCCGCGGCGACCGCGCGCTGAATACGCAGGTCGATGGGCGCGAGCACGGCGATGACGACGTCGGCGGAATACGCGAGCGACATGGCGCGGTTCTTGAACACCGAGTACTCGACGACGACGGCCTTCGTGCCCTTGGCCTCGAGCTCCTCGATTTCGCGCGTGTAGGCGTCTTCGATGCGGGGCATCATGATGCGGTTGAGCTTGCGCGTCATCGCGGGGCTGGCGAACGCCTTGCGCGCCAGCGCCGGCCGGTCGACGGAGCCGTTGGGGTCGAGGATGCTCAGGCCGAACGCGCCGATGAGGTCGTCCTTCACGACGTCCCACGTGAGCACGTCATGGCCGACCTGATCGAGGTCGATGACCGGAAGCCCCTGGTCAACGAGCGCGCGGCGGGCGGTTGACTTTCCCGCTCCCATGCCGCCGATGATGAAAATCTTCTTCATGAGCACCTCCTGGGACCCTGTCAACGATACCTCCATGATACACGACAGATTGCGCCCGACAGCGGCGATTCCAACACGCGGAAAAAGCTGGGGAAGAAGGCGGACGCGGAGCGATGACGCAGCAGCGATGCGCCCCACGACGGCACATGTCTTCCCCGCCCCGCGCCCACCCTGCACACGCCAAGCGCCCCAACACACAAAAAGGCGCCGCCCCCGCGCAATGCGGAAGCGGCGCCTTCGAAGCGATCAAGCTTGGCTGGCGAACGGCGGGTGGCGAGTGCCGGCGTTCAGCCGACGCGCGTCATCGCGTGATGCGATTCCTCACGCGAGCCCTCGCCCAAAGCCGACGATCAGGCTATTCGGCCTTCTCCTCGGACTTCTCGGCCTGCTCCTCGTTGTCCTTCTTGCCACGACGATCGTTGCGCTTGCGCTGCGGACGCTCCTCGGGCTGGATGGACTCGTCGACCTCGATCTCGATGCCGAGCTCGGCAGCGGCAGCCTTCATGGACAGGCTGATGCGACGACGCTCGGGGTTGATCTCCATGACCTTGACCTTGAC
>CAIFEB010000035.1 GCA_903789375.1 uncultured Eggerthellaceae bacterium
GACCCCTGGCGCCCACATCCCGCCGCGCTCACACACGCCGAAGGCGCGCTGCGCGCCCGCGGCCTCATCGCCGCCGACGGCAGACCCACTGCAGCTGGCCTGCACGCCTTGGAACCGTACCGCGTGCGAAACGCCGTCATCCTCGCCGCCGGCGCCTCGACGCGGTTCGCGCCCGTGTCGTTCCAGAAGCCCAAGGGCCTGCTCGAAGCGCGCGGCGAGGTGCTGATCGAACGGCAGATCCGCCAACTGCGCGCAGCGGGCATCGACGACGTTACCGTGGTCGTGGGCTATCACGCCGCCGACTTCGCGTACCTCGCCGACCGCTTCGATGTGACGCTCGTCGACAGCCCCGAGTTCGCGCTGCGCAACAACCATGACTCGCTGAACCGCGTCGCATCCGTCGTCGCCAGCACCTACGTCTGCGTCTCCGACGGCTACTACGCGCGCAATCCGTTCACGCGCTACCGGTTCCATGCCGAGTACGCAGCCGAGATGCACCGCGCCGCAAGCCCACAGTGGGTCGCAGCGACCGACCGCACCGGACGCATCACCGGCATCGCCGTCAGACCACCCACCGACGAGCCCGTGCTCTGCGGCCCCGCGTACTTCGACCCCGCGTTCTCGCGGCGCTTCATGCCGATCATCGCCGCCGAGGCCGCCCGCCCCGAATCGGCCGGCAAGCTGTGGGAAGCCGTGCTCGAAGAGCACCTCTCCGAGCTCTCCATGGCCATCGCCCTGTACGAGCGGGGCACGCTCTTCGAGTTCGACACGCTCAACGACCTGTGCGCGTTCGACCCGCTGTTCATAGAGAGCGTCGATTCCGAAGCGCTCGACAACATCACGCGCGTGCTCGGCTGCGAACGCGGAGACATCGGCGGCTTCTACCCTTTGAAAGAGGGCCTCACGAACCTGAGCTGCCATTTCGCCGTGAGCGGCGCAGGCGCATCCGACGGAGAGTACGTTTACCGCGCGCCTGGAGCGGGCACCGAGCAGCTCATCGACCGCGCGTCCGAATGCGCCGCGCAGAAGCTCGCGCGCACCCTCGGGCTCGACGAGACGTTCCTGTACGAGAACGCGCGCGCCGGATGGAAGCTGTCGCGCTTCATCCCGAACTGCACGCCACTCGACCCTGCAGACGACGAACAGCTCGCCTGCGCCATGCGCTATGCCCGCGCGCTCCACGAGGCCGACGCGCACCTCGCGCGCTCGTTCGACTTCTACAGCGAAGGAGAGCGCTACCGCTCGCTCATGGATGCGCATGACCTAAGCGCCATCCCCGGCTTCGACGAACTGCGCGCGAAGGCCCGCCGCGTGCGCACGGGAGCTGCTGCGGACGGCGCACCCGTCTGCGTCACACACAACGACTTCTTCGACCTGAACTTCCTGAGGGAGCAAGACGGCACCCTCCATCTGATTGACTGGGAGTACGCCGGCATGGGCGACTACGCGAACGATTTCGGCACGTTCACCGTGTGCTGCCAGCTGTCGCGCGAGCGAGCCGAGCGGGCGCTTGCGCTGTATTTCGGCCGCACGCCGACGTTTGCGGAGCTGCGACACAACTTCGCCTTCGTGGGGCTAGCAGGCTGGTGCTGGTACCTGTGGAGCCTGTACAAGAATTCCCAAGGAGACAACGTCGGCTCGTGGCTGTACATCTACCACGCCTACGCGCGCCGCTACCTCGACCTGGCATGCAATTGGTACGAGCGGGGAAAGGATGCTTGATGGGAATCGGAGCGCTCGGCGGATGTCTGTGGGGACTCGACACCGTCATCTTGGGAATAGCGATGGCGCTGCCGCCGTTCATAGGGCCGGAAGCCGCCGCGGTTGCCGGCATCGTCGGTGAGGCGCTGCACGACGTGTTCTGCGCCGTGTGGATGTTCGCCTACATGGGAGCGCGCGGCCGATGGCACGACACGCTGCGGGCCCTGCGCACGAGAAGCGGCAAGGTGGTCGCCGTCGGCGCGCTGCTCGGCGGCCCCATCGGCATGACCGGGTACGCGCTCGCCATCGCCAACATCGGCGCCGGCTACACGGCCATCATCTCGGCCTTCTACCCCGCGCTCGGCACGTTGCTCGCCGCTCTGTTCCTGAAGGAGAAGATGTCGGCGAAGCAGGTCGTCGCCCTGTTCATCGCCCTCATCGCCGTTTGTTACATGGGATTTTCCGCATCCGGCGCGACCGACGTGCCCGGCAATGCCGTACTCGGCGTCATCTCGGCCCTCGCCTGCCTTGTCGGATGGGGATCCGAAGCGGTGCTGTGCGCATGGGGCATGCGCGACGACGCGGTAGACAACCAGACCGCGCTCCACATCCGCGAGACCGCGTCGGCGCTCGCCTACCTGGTATTCGTGATCCCGTTGTTCGGAGCGTACGGGCTGACGCTTGCGGCGCTTCCCACGCCGGCTGACGCCGGCATCGCTCTCGCCGCAGCCGCGGGCACGGCGTCGTACCTGTGCTATTACCGCGCGATCGCCAGCATCGGCGCAGCACGGGGCATGGCCATCAACATCTCGTACGCCGCTTGGGCGGTGGTGTTCGGCGTAGTCTTGCAGCACGCGATACCGAGCGGAGCGGACATCGTGTGCTGCGTGGCCATCATGGTGGGAACGGTGCTGGCCGCAAGCGATTGGAACGAGCTGTTCCGGCGCACCCAGAACGGTCGGGGCAGCGCGCGGTAACAGGCGCGCGACGCTGCGGCATGCCGTGCGCGCATGCCGTTCGCATGCGCTATCATGTGACGGCACTGCAAGGCAACGAAGAATGCGCAGCCGCGATGGCGGCGCGCCCAACGCATGAGGAGGGCCCATGGCCACCATCGACACCGTTCGCGACATCCTGAAAGAGAACCTCGACATCGACCCTGAGACCGTCACCGAGGATTCCACGTTCGAATCGCTCAACATCGACTCGCTCGACATGGTCGAGCTCATCTGCGACCTCGAGGAGCGCTGCGACATCGACTTCGGCGAGCCCGACGGCATCGAGACCGTCGGCCAGCTGGTCGAATACGTCGACGGCCTCAAGAACGCCTAGGACGCGGCCCCCGCGCTCCCACTGCGCGTCGCAGCGACGGCGCGCATGACCTCGTCAACCGAATACAGGCTGCCGAACGCGCACACGATGCCGTCCGCAGGGGCGAGCTCGCGTGCGCGTTTCAGTGCGCAGACGGCATCCGGGCAGGCTTCGACCGGCAGGTTTTGGCCGCGCCCGTCCGCCCACGAGCGCAGGGCACGTGCCAGGTCATCCGCCGAAAGCGCCCGCGGATTGGGCGGTGCGATGCACAGCACGCAGCGCGCCTTCGGCATGACGGCATCGATCATCGACCGGTAGTCCTTGTCGGCGAGCACGCCCATGACGAACACCGGACGCTTGCCGGGAAACACGTCGGCGAGCGAATCGGCCAGCGCCACCGCGCCCTGCGGGTTGTGGCCGCCGTCCACGACGATGGTCGGCGCGCCTAAGCCCGCCTCGACCACTTCGAACCGCGCCGGCCAGCTCGTGTGCGCGATACCCGAGCGGACAGCTTCATCGGACATGTTCCAGCCCTCGTCGCGCAGCACGCGCGCCGCCTCGATGGCGAGCGTCGCGTTGTAGGGCTGGTAGCTGCCCAGAAGCCGCGTCTCAAAGCGCTCGCCCCGGTACGAAAACGGCCGCACGCCGGCGCTCACCGGATCCACCGCAAGCGCGGAGAAATCGGGCACGACCAGGCGCGCAGCATGGTCGCGCGCCGCCCCTTCGATCGCAGCGCGCGCTCCGGTGTCCTCGTTAGGCCACGACACCACCGGGCAGCCGTCCTTTACGATGCCCGCCTTCTCGGCGGCGATCTTTCCCAGCGTGTCGCCGAGCAGCGCCGTGTGATCGAGCCCGATGCGCGCGATGATGCTCACCTCGGGACGCGCGATGACGTTCGTCGAGTCCAGGCGGCCGCCCAGCCCCACCTCGATGACGGCGATGTCGCAGCGTTCGCGCGCGAAGTACGAGAACGCGACGGCCGTCATCATCTCGAACTCAGTCGGATGGTCGCCGGTTTCCGCGAAAATGGCCTCGGAGGCGCAGCGCACGTCCCAGGCCACGCGTGCGAGATCGGAGGCGAGGATGTTGCGCCCGTCGATGCGGATGCGCTCCTCGAACGTGCGGATGTAGGGGCTGGTGAACAGCCCGCAGCGATAGCCCGCCTCCCGCAGGATGCACGCCATGAACGCCGACGTCGAGCCCTTGCCGTTGGTGCCGGCCACATGGACGAACTTCAGGCGGTCCTGCGGGCGACCCAGGCGGTCGAGCAGCGCGCGGATGCGGTCGAGTCCCAGGTGGGCCGAGCGCCACCGGGGAAGGTTGAGGTACGCGACGGGGTCGAAGTCGTCCGGCGCAGCGCCGTCCGCGGCCGACGCCGAGGCGGCGGTTCCCGCGGCACCTGCCGCGCGGTTGTCGGCGGCGTCCGCATCGACGTCAGCGGCAGCCGCGCGCGCTGCGGCGAACGCTTCGCTTCCCGTCTGCGCCGCACTGCCCACAGCCGCCGCGGCGGCGTCCATCGGCGCCGCACCGGTTCGCTTGCTTTCGTCTTCGCCTGTCACGCCTGCTCCCTACCCTGGTCAGACGGCTGGTTCGCCGCATCCTGCGCCGCCGTCGATTCCCCGTCGGTTGAAAGTCCCTGCTGCTCCCCCGCCGACGCCGCCTCGTCGTCGAGCGTGAGCTGCTGGTCGAGCAGCGTCGGCTGGGTACCCGCCGCCTCCTGCTCACCCGTGTGCGGCTTCCCCTGCCCGGCGCAGGCGAACGCCTCCTCGCGCGCAGCCTCGGCGGCCGCGGCCTTCTCGGCATCGCTTTGGCGCACGAGCTCGCCCAACGTGGCGAAGTCGTCCTCGAGCGCCTCCTGCTTCGAGTGGTCGTAGATGGCCGCAGCCGGGTGGTAGATGGGAAACACCTTGAACTTGCCCGCGTGCTGCAGCCTGCCGCGCAGGTGCGTGATCCCGCGGTCCGTCTTCAGGATGAACTTCGTGGCGAAATTGCCGAGCGTGACGATGAACTCCGGGTCGATCGTGCGCGTCTGCTCGCGCAGAAACGGCGTGCAAACCTCGATTTCCTCGGGGCGTGGGTCGCGGTTTCCGGGCGGGCGGCACTTCAGCACGTTGGCAATGAACACGTCCTCGCGCGCGAGCCCGGCGATTTCGAGCAGCGCGTCGAGCTTGTGACCGGCCGCTCCCACGAACGGCACGCCCTTGAGGTCCTCGTTTTTGCCCGGCGCCTCTCCCACGATGAGGATGCGTGCGGAAGGGTTGCCGTCGCCGAACACGGTCTGCGTGCGGCCCTCCGCAAGCGGGCACCGATGGCACTGCTCCACCTGCGCGCGCAGTTCGTCAAGTGGAATATGCGGTTTGTGCATGGGACACGCTCCCTTTGACTCGTGCCGCTTCTCGCGCAGCGGCCGCGCTCTTCTTGCGGGCTGGCGCCGACGGCCATCCTGGCGCGAACGCCGACCGCGGCCGAATCCGACGCGTGGACGACCCGTGCGCGCCGAGCGCTGTCGCGCGCACGGGGGCGGACGCCGTCGGCGCCCCCAGCGCCCCGCGGCGTCACAGACGCCGTCGGCGCCCCCGGCGTCGCCCGCTACACGTAGATGCGGGGCAGACGCTGGGCGAAGCCGATGGTGATCTCGTGCTGGATGGTGTCAAGCTTGTCGGCCAGCTCGTCGATGGACACTTCGAGCCCATCCTTCTGACCTGCGATGATGACTTCGTCGCCCACCTGCGGGTCGATGCGGCGATGCGTGCCGTAGCTGCGCAGGTCAACCTCGAACATGCACTGGTCCATGCAGATGTTGCCCACCTGGCGGCACAGCTTGCCGTCGACGATGAAGTACGTGTTGCCCGAAAGCCCCCGGCGCAGCCCGTCGGCGTAGCCGAGCGGCACCGTGCAGATCTTGACCGAGCCGGCGCTGCGGTAGTGCAGGCCGTAGCTCACGCCCTCGCCCGTGGGCACGAGCCGCGTATCGGTGATGCGCGCGTGCACGCTCATGGCCGGCTTCAGCTCGACGAGCGAACGCATCTCGGGGCAGGCGTAGTAGCCGTACAGCGAGATACCGAGGCGCACCATGTCGTAATGAACCTGGGGATAGCGGAAGATCGCCGCGGAGTTGGCGCAGTGCACGATGCCCGGGTCGATGCCGAGCGCACGGATGCTGTCGACCGCTTCGGAGAACCTCTTCGACTGGATGTCGAAATTGAGGGTCTCGGGACAGTCAGCCGTGGCGAAGTGGGTGAACACGCCCTCGAGCACGAGCGCGCGGTGGAAGGCGATCTGCGTGAGCAGCGACGCCACCTCGTCGTAGCGCACGCCAATGCGGTTCATGCCGGTGTTGACGGCCAGGTGGAACGGCGCCTTCATGCCGTGGCTGTCCGCCACCTCGCCGTACTGGATGGCGAACTGGGCGTCGTAGACGGCCGGGTAGATGTCGTAGGCCAACAGCAGCGGGATCGACGTGGCGGGCGGCTGGGCCAGCACCAGGATCGGTGCCGTGATGCCAGCGCGGCGCAGCTCGATGCCTTCGGGCACCGTGGCGACGGCCAGGTAGTCGGCGCCCGAGTTGAGCGCCGTCTCGGCCACACGGACGGCGCCGTGCCCGTAGGCGTCGGCCTTAACGACGGCCAGAAGACGCGTGCCGCGCTTGAGGCGGCGGCGCGTCTGCACGACGTTGTGCCTGATGGCGCCCAAATCGATTTCGAGCCATGCCCAACGACGGTCGCGCTGGTCGATGGCTTCGAGTTCGGCTTCGTCGAAGGGACGCAGCGGAGGCCGGTCGGAGTTGTCGGCGAGCATCGCGCCGAGCGGGCGCAGACGCGGAGCCGAGGCGGCCTCAGGTTCGTCCGCACGCTGCTCGCGCGCGGCCGCCTGCGCCTGGGTCTTGTTCTCACGCGCGCGGATGGCGTCGGCCGCCGACACGAACCCCGCCCTTCTGTGCCCGAATCCCGTGAAGCCGTTTGGCAAATCGTTCGTCGCCATGCTCGCCGCCTATCCGCTCGCTGTTCAGTCTGTCGATATATGCGGTTCGCTGAACCCATCGTCGGCTCCCTCGCAACCGCGGTGTCAAGTGTACCCGTTTGCCCCTATGCCGGGGCCGCCGCCGTGCGACAGGGCCAAAATACGCGCAAAGCAGCGCGCGGGCGCACAACGCAAAGCGCGCCCCGCGAAACCGCGAGACGCGCTTTCCTGCAATCGACCGCCATCATGCGTGCCCAGCACGACAACTCGTCCAACGGCACGCCGGCTCTCGCGGACGTGAATCCCGTGCGGTACCCGCGCCCGCCGCTTGCGCCGCCAACAACGGCAGCTCGCGAGCAGAGCGGTGCCTCCCTGCGGCTTCACGCCGCACGCGGACGCCGGCTCGCGCGGCCTAATGTCCGCCGCCGGCCATCATCTTGATGGCGTGCGGCAACGCCGCCACGATGCCCTCCCAGTTCTCGCGGGCGGCCTTCTCGCTGCCCGGCAGGTTGATCACCAGATGGCGTCCGCGCTGCATGCACAGCGCGCGCGACAGCATGGCGAACGGCGTGATGGCCATGCTGTGCGCCCGCATGGCCTCGGCGATACCCGGCACGTTGCGCTCGCAGACGGCCTGCGTAGCCTCGGGCGTCACGTCGCGCAGCGACAGCCCGCTGCCGCCGCACGTCAGCACGACGTCGCAGTCCAAGGTGTCGCACGCCTCCACGATGGCCGCCGAGATCTGCGGCGCCTCGTCCTTCACGACGACATGGCTTACGCATTCCCAGCCTTGCTCGGCGATCAGCGACTCGAGCGCGGCACCCGCCGTATCGCGGCTCATGTCGCGCGTGTCCGAACAGGTGATGATGGAAAACGTTGGCTTCTCCAGGCTCATCGGCCCAGCTCCTTTCCTTACGCGCCTCGAATAAGGCGTGCCTTGCTCCCCTGCGACGCATGCCCTGCACGGTGCGCGCAACGGGTACCCACCCCAAGCGCACGCCCGATGCGCGTCGAGCAGATGCGCGCTCCGCAGGCACGCGCGTTACAGCGCGATCTCCTCCGACACGTCCAGAAGCACGCAGTCGACCACGTCGCCCGCGCTCTTGGACTCCTTGCCCTCGGGCATGATGGCGAAGCAGTTGCTCCGCTGGATCGGCCCGAACAGCCCCGAGCTCTGGTTCTTCGCCGGCGTGACCACGTAACCGCCCTCGCCGCGCGTGAGCGTCGAGCGCAGGTAGATGCGACGAGGGTCCTTCTTGCGCACGTCGGTGGCCAGATGCGCCTTGAGCACCGGGCGGTCGAAGTGCGTGTACCCCTGCATCTTGCGCAGCGCCGGGCGCACGATCATCTCGAAGCCCAGGTACGCCGCCGCCGGATTGCCCGGCAGACCGAACACCGGCGTTCCGTCGACCAGGCCGAACGTCTGCGCCTTGCCCGGGCGCATGTTGACGGTGGTCATCAGCAGGTCGCCCAGGTCCTCGACGACCTTCTTGATGAAGTCGAAGTCGCCGTTGGCCGCACCGCCGCTCGTGACGACGAAGTCGTACTCGCTCGCCGCCAGCGCCACCTGCTCGCGCAGCTTCTCGAACGAATCCTCGCAGATGGGCATGATGTGCGGGATGGCTCCCGCCGCCAGCGCGCTCGCCGCAAGGGCCGCGCTGTTGGAGTTGCGGATCTTGCCGCGGGTGGGCGTCTCGGTCGGGTCGATCAGCTCCGAGCCCGTCGCGATGATGGCCACGCGCGGACGGCGGTACGTCGGCGCCTCGACGATACCGCAGCTGGCCAGAAAGCCCACGCCGCCCGTGTTGATCACCTCGCCGGCGCGCACGACGACCTCGCCGGCATGCGCCTCCTCGCCCGCCGCGCGGACGTTGGAGCCCTGCTTGGTTGGCGCGGCGAACGCCACACGACCGCCAGGCTTGCCGTCGCCTGAGACGACGTCGACGATTTCGTACTTGACGACCGAATCGGCATCGGCCGGAAGCGGCGCGCCCGTCATGATGCGCACGCACTGGCCCTCGGCGATCGTCCCCTCGAAGAAGCCGCCGGCCGGCACCTCGTCGATGACGTCGAGCTCGACCGGATGCTCGGGCGACGCGTCGGCCAGCTGCTCGGCGCGCACGGCGAAACCGTCCATCGCGCTGTGCGCGAACGGCGAGATGTCGATGTCGCTCGCCAGGTCGGATGCCGATACGCGTCCCACCATCTCGAGCACGGGCACCGTCTCCATCGGCAGCGCGCGCACCTTCGACAGAACGAGCTCGCGCGCCTCCTCGACCGAGATCATTTCCTTCATCTGTCACGTCCTCTCTCACATGGCAAGGCGCGCCGCACCGCCTCCCCCGGCGTTCGGCGCGCCTTCGCCGCATTGCTTTGGTTCGTTAGCGCTTGATGCTGTAGAACGCGTCGATGCCGGCGTAGGCGGATTGCGCGCCCAGCTCGTCCTCGATGCGCAGCAGCTGGTTGTACTTGGCGACACGGTCCGAACGGCACGGCGCGCCCGTCTTGATCTGCCCGGCGTTCACGGCCACGGCCAGATCGGCGATGGTGGTGTCCTCGGTCTCGCCGGAGCGGTGGCTGATGACGCTCGTGTATCCGTGGGTCTTCGCCAGCTCGATGGTGTCGAGCGTCTCGCTCAAGCTTCCAATCTGGTTGACCTTGATGAGGATGGCGTTGGCGCAGCCCAGCTCGATGCCGTGCGCCAGGCGTTCGGAGTTGGTGACGAACAGGTCGTCGCCCACGAGCTGCACGCGGTCGCCGATGCGCTCGGTCAGCTTCTTCCAGCCGTCCCAGTCCTCTTCGGCCATGCCGTCTTCGATGGACACGATCGGGTAGCGCTCGACGAGCGCGGCCCAGTACTCGACCATCTCGTCGCTCGAAAGCGAGCGACCCTCGGCGGCCAGCTCGTACGTGCCCGTCTCGGCGTTGTAGAACTCCGACGACGCCGGATCCATCGCGAACAGGATGTCGCGACCCGGCTCGTAACCCGCCTTCTCGCAGGCCTTCATCAGATACGCGAGCGGCTCCTCATTGGTCTTGAAGTTCGGAGCGAAACCGCCCTCGTCGCCGACGCCCGTCGCGTGCCCGTCGGATTTGAGCACGTTCTTGAGCGTGTGGTAGATCTCCGAGCACCAGCGCAGCGCCTCGGCGAAGCTCGAAGCGCCCACCGGCATAATCATGAACTCCTGGAAGTCGACGTTGTTGTCCGCGTGCGCGCCGCCGTTGAGGATGTTCATCATCGGCGTGGGCAGCGTGTGGGCGTTGACGCCGCCCAGGTACTGGTAGAGCGGCAGCGCCGCCTCGTCGGCCGCCGCGCGCGCCACGGCAAGCGATGCGCCCAGGATGGCGTTCGCGCCGAGGTTTGCCTTGTTGGCCGTGCCGTCGAGCGCAAGCAGCGTGTCGTCGACGGTGCGCTGGTCGGTCGCCTCCAGGCCGAACAGGGTGTCAGCGATCTCGCCGTTCACATGGGCAACAGCTTGGCGTACGCCTTTGCCCAGGTAGCGGTCCTCGTCGCCATCGCGCAGCTCGACCGCCTCGAACTGCCCGGTCGAGGCGCCGGAGGGAACCATCGCCCGACCCATCGAGCCGTCTTCGAGAACCACTTCGACTTCGACCGTCGGGTTGCCGCGCGAATCGAGAACCTCGCGACCGTACACATCGATAATGCTGCTCATGCCGCCTCCTGGGATGATCCTCAGTTGCCTTGAGCCACCGTGTGGCTGACGTACCTCGGACATGATAACACGGGGCGTCGAAGCGACATGAACCGAAACGGAAGGGTTGCCGAGCGCACGCGAACGAAGCAGCGCCCCACCCCACGGGGTTTGCGACGCGCGGAGCCGTCGCCCCCGCTCGCGCTTCGCGCGGAAACGGCGCTACAGCGCCACGGCGCCGATGCACACGAGCGCGAGACCGCATGCGAGCTGCGCCGCCGCGCCTGCGGAAAATGATGCGTCGTCGAGCGCGGTCGGGCGGCCGCCGTTCGCGCCGTAGCAGCGCGCCTCGAGCGCCACGCCGAGCACGTCCGCGCGTCGGAACAGCCCCACGAACAGGGGCACGAAGACGCTTCCCCACGCGCGCAGCCGCGCGAACAGCCGCCCGTCCTGCAAGTGGGCGCCCCGGGAAAGCTGCGCGTCGCGCACGGCGACGAGCTCCTCGGCGATGACGGGGATGAACCGCAGCGCGAGCGACAGCACGAGCGCCACGTCGTCAACCGGCACGCGCACGTGCCGAAGCGGATGCATGAGCTGCGAGAATCCGTTGACGAGCGCCGTCGAGGTCGTAGTCAGGCACACGGCGAAACTCGCAGCCACGAGCACGAGCATGCGCGCAGCGTAGAACACGCCCCGCCACAGCCCCGCAATCGTGAAGGCGCCCGCCGTCGCGCCGTCCGACCCGAACGCGTTGAACACGACGGTGAACGCCGCCAGCACGATGACGGGCGAAAGCAGCTTGAACACGGCGCCAGCGGGCACGCGCGCCGAGGCGAGCGCCCAGGCGGCGGCTGCGGCAAAGAGCGCCATGCCCCACGGCGTGTCCACCCAGAACAGCGCGACGGAGTACGCCAGCAGGAGCATGATCTTCACGCGCGCATCCGCGCGATGCACCGCCGTCGTTCCCGGATAGTATGTCGTCACCGCCCCGCGCATGCCCTCCGCTTCCCGTCGTCATAGCGTTCGCAATCGCACGCGAACGCCCCTGCGATGCGCGACCGCATCGATGCTCCGCTCCTCATCCCGTGCTGGATGCACCGTATTGCGCCGCAGAAAAACGCCGCACCGTCCATGCGAGCAGTGAGTCGCATCCTCAAACAGTGCAATCGCGCCCAGCAATCGCGCCCGCAAACAAAAAAGGGACGAGGATCGTGAAACCCTCGTCCCTTATCAAATCTACCCAGCAGGCAAGACCTATTCGGCCTTCTCCTCCTTGGCCTCCTCAGCCTTGGTGGCCTCCTCGGCGGCCTCGGCGTCAGCGGCGGTCTCGGCGGCCTCGACGGCAACCTCTTCCTCGCCCTTGGCGTCGGCCTTCTCGACGGCTTCCTCGGCCTCGGCCTTCACGGCCTCCTCGTCGGCAGCCAGGTCCTCAGCGGCCTGCTCCTTCTCGGCCTTGACGACCTTCTTCGGCGCAGGGGCAGCGGCCTTGTCGGCCTTCTTGCGGACCGGCTCGGTGCACAGCTCCATGATGACCATGGGGGCGTTGTCGCCCTTGCGGTTGCCGAGCTTCATGATGCGGGTGTAGCCGCCCTGGCGATCGGCGAACATGCCCTGCGCGACCTTCTCGAAGACCTCGCGCACGAGCTCCTTGTCGCCGCCCAGACGGGCGATGGCCAGACGACGGGAATGCAGGTCGCCCTTCTTGGCCCACGTGATGATGCGGTCGACGTCGGGACGAATCTCCTTGGCACGGGCCTCGGTGGTCTTGATGCGGTCGTTGTACAGAAGAGCGCTGACCAGGCTGCGCTTCATGGCACGCGTATGGGCGGAATCGGTGCCCAGCTTGCGCCCCTTGTAGTTGTGTCTCATAGCTTGCTTTCTCCTATTGCTTCAGGTTAAGACCCATGGAAATGAGCTTATCCTTGACTTCCTCGATCGACTTCGCGCCGAAGTTCCTGATGTTGAGCAGATCGTTTTCGGAGAACTCGACCAGCTGGCGCACGGAGTGGATGCCCGCGCGCTTCAGGCAGTTGTAGGAGCGGACGGACAGGTCCAAATCCTCGATCTGCTTGTCGAGCTCGGCATTGGACTCCTGTCCTTCGGGAGCGAAGATCGAAGGAACCTCGACCTCTTCCTGCTCGTCATCGTCGGCCAGAACCATGAACGCGCCCATGTACTGGTTGATGATGTTGACGGCGCGCAGCACGGCCTCGGTGGGCGTGGTGGAACCGTCGGTCTCAACCTCCAGGACCAGCTTGTCGTAGTCGGTGCGCTGACCGACACGCGTGTTGGAAACGTTCATCGTGCAGCGGCGCACCGGCGAGAACAGCGAGTCCACATGGATGATGCCGATGGGATCCTCGCTGCGCTTGTTGCGCTCGGCGGAGACGTAACCGCGTCCCACACCGATGCGCACGGCCATGTCGAACGTGCCGCCATCGGCCACGGTGGCGATGACGTGTTCGGGGTTGACCAGCGTGAACTCAGTGGGAACCTCAAGGTCGGCACCGGTAACGGTGCACGGGCCCTCGACGGAGACATGCGCAACGGCCTCTTCGACGTCGTCGTTGAGCGCCTCGAACACGAGCCCCTTCACGTTGAGCACGATGTCGGTGATGTCCTCGATCACGCCCTCGGCAGTCGTGAACTCATGCTGCACGCCTTCGATCTGAATGGCGGTGGCGCGAGCGCCATCGAGCGAGGAAAGCAGAACGCGGCGCAGCGAATTGCCCAGCGTGTTGCCGTAGCCGCGCTCGAGCGGCTCGACGATGAAGCGCGCGAGGGTGTCGTTCACTTCTTCCGTTGTGACTGTCGGCCTCATGAACTCTGTCATGCTTCAATAGCCTCCTTACTCTGCGCGATTACTTCGAGTACAGTTCGACGATCAGCTGCTCGTTGATCTCCAAATCGATTTGATCGCGGGTCGGAAGAGCCAAAACGCTGCCCTGAAGCTTCTCGATGTCGACCTCCAGCCAAGCCGGGACGGTGACGCGCTCATTGCTGACCAGAGCGCTCTTGATGACGAGGAGCTCCTTGGCCTTGGGAGCCACGGCGACGACGTCGCCCGGACGCACGCGGAAGGACGGAACGTCCACGCGGCGGCCGTTGACGGTGATGTGGCCGTGGGTCACGGTCTGACGAGCCTCTTTGCGGGTGCGGGCGAAGCCCAAGCGGAAGACGACGTTGTCCAGGCGCGACTCCAGAATCTGGAGCAGGTTCTCGCCGGTAACGCCCTCCATGGCCTTCGCGCGGGTGAAGTAGCCACGGAACTGCTTCTCCAGAACGCCGTAGATGAACTTGGCCTTCTGCTTCTCACGCAGCTGCAGCGCGTACTCGCTTTCCTTGCGACGACGCTTCGGCTGACGCTTGGATTCTTTGGTGGTATAGCCCAGGACGACGGGCTCGATGCCCAGCTGCCTGCAGCGCTTCAGAACCGGAGTTCTGTCAATTGCCATGATTAACTATCCTTTCAGCTACACGCGACGACGCTTGCGCGGACGGCAACCGTTGTGCGGAATGGGGGTGCAATCCTGAATGCTGGAGACCTCGAGGCCGGCAGCCTGGAGGGAGCGAACCGCGGTCTCGCGGCCCGAGCCCGGGCCCTTGACGTAGACGGCGACCTTGTGCAGGCCGTGCTCCATGGCGGTCTTCGCAGCAGCCTCCGCAGCCATCTGAGCGGCGAACGGGGTGGACTTGCGCGAACCCTTGAAACCGACCGTGCCAGCGGACTGCCAGGAGATTACATTGCCCTGCTGGTCGGTGATGCTGACGATCGTGTTGTTGAACGTGGACTTGATGTGCGCAGCCCCGACGGCGACGTTCTTGCGCTCGGTGCGGCGGGTGCGCGTCTTTGCAGTTTTCTTCTGTGCCATTTAGCTACCCTACTTCTTCTTTCCGCCGATTTGCTTGCGAGGACCCTTGCGCGTGCGCGCGTTGGTGTGGGTGCGCTGGCCGCGAACGGGCAGGCCCTTGCGATGGCGCAGGCCACGGTAGCAACCGATCTCCATGAGGCGCTTGATGTTCTGCGAGGTTTCGCGATGCAGGTCGCCTTCAACGGTGAGGTTCTCCTGGATGTAGTCGCGCAGCTTCGTCAGGTCCTCCTCGGAAAGATCGTTGCAGCGGGTGTCGGGGTTGACGCCCGTAGCCGCGAGGATCTTCTTCGAGGTGGTCTGACCGATGCCGTAGATGTAGGTCAAGCCGATCTCCACGCGCTTGTCGCGAGGAAGGTCGACACCAACGAGACGAGCCATTTACCTTATCTCCTCTTCCTTAGCCTTGACGCTGCTTGTGACGCGGGTTTTCGCAGATCACATAGACCTTGCCATGGCGACGAATGATCTTGCATTTGTCGCACATCTTCTTGACCGAAGGACGTACCTTCATTTTTCTTCCTTTCGGTGTGCTTGCAGATACTGCTTATCGTTCACGGCCAGCCGCTGCCGATGGTTTTCGGATAGGTCCACGAAGCTGCCGACACCTGCGCGATTCGAGGCGCGTGGTCACCACCCAAGCGGTTTTGGGCTGCGGGAACCGGGGCACGAACGTGCCCGTAAGATCAGGTGCGGTGGAAAAACGACTACTTGAAGCGGTACGTGATACGACCGCGGTTGAGGTCGTAGACGGACAGCTCCACCGTGACGCGATCGCCGGGGAGGATCTTGATGTAATGCATGCGCATCTTCCCCGAAATGTGCGCGAGAATCTGGTGGCCGTTCTCAAGCTCTACCTTGAACATGGCGTTCGGCAGGGCCTCCAGGACGGTCCCTTCGAGTTCGATAACATCTTGTTTCGTCAACGGTGCTCCTTCAAGCAAAAGTTAAACAGCAGCAATCGTAGATGTTACCGAATATTTCTTTGAAACTGATGAGATTCGCTGAGAGCGCAGAAAACCTACAAACTGCTTGGCGATGCTGTTTCGCATCAGCAGCTTCATGTGCCTGCATGTCAGGCGTGCGGCTCGAGACCGCGCGGTTTCTCGGACTTGGACGCCGGAACCGCCAGGTATTGTTTGGCGGGCGCGCAAACGATGCGCTCTGAAGCCGCCTTGTCGGCTTCGCAGATGTCTGAACTTTAGCAGAACGCGCGCGCAGGGGGCGACGAAAATCGCCGTCCGTGGAGAAACATCCACAGAGCGCGCGGAGCGTCAGCTTACGAGCGGACGCGCAGCTCCCAGAACGCGACGGCGGCCGCGGCGGCGACGTTGAGCGAATCGACGTCGTGCGCCATGGGGATGGTCACCGTGTAGTCGCAGGCGTCGATGGTGCTCTGGAACAGCCCCCCGCCCTCGGTACCCAGAACGACGGCCAGACGCTCGCATGCGCGCAGACGCGGGTCGTCCAGCTGTATCGAGTCGTCGTGGAGCGCGAGCGCCACCGTCGTGAAGCCAGCGCGGCGCAGCAGCGGCACCGCGGCCGGCGCCCATTCGCGCTCGCCGGGGATGCGCGTCCACGGCACCTGGAACACCGTGCCCATCGACACGCGCGCGCAGCGGCGGTAGAAGGGGTCGTGGCACGACGGGCTCACGAGCACCGCGTCGACGCCGAGGGCCGCAGCCGAGCGGAAGATCGCGCCCATGTTTGCGTAGTTTGTGACGTCCTCGATGATGGCGACGCGCCGCGCGCGTTCGAGCAGGTCGGCGGGATCAGGCAGCGGCGGACGCTTGAACGCGATGAGCGCGCCGCGCGTCACCTCGTAGCCGGTGATGTCGTGGAACTGCCCCGCCGTGGCGATGTAGACGGGCACGTCGGGCCAGGTCCGCTCGATGCGCTCGATGAGCGGCAGTTCGTGATCGAACCACTTCTCCTCGACGAACACCGACACGGGCTCGATGCCGCGGTCGAGAGCGCGTTCGGCGACGCGCCGCGACTCGGCGATGAAGACACCGCCTGCAAGCGCGCGTCCCAGGCCCTCGCCGCGGCGCAGCTGGCCGTCGGTCATGCCCGAGTACATCCGCAGACCGCCTTCGTCGATGCTCTTCATCTTGATGCGCATGAACTCCCCTATCCCCGTTGCCGCAAACCGCAGTGGCCACTTGCACGGCGCGTCGGCGCACTTGAACGGATTCAGCTCGCGCAGCTCAACCCACGCGCCTGCGCTGCCGCCCCGCACGCACCGCACGCAGACCGGCGCAAGGCCCACCAGCACGGCGCCGGCGCTAATCCGCTCTCCAATCGGTGCGTCCCCCATCCTATCGATGCGCCCGTCACGTGCGGGTTTCTCCATGAACCCGCCATGTGCAAAGTAACAGCTGGGTGCGCATAGCTTGCAGGAACGCCCGCAAGCTGAGAGAATAGCGCCGTACAGTCATATAGAGGAGAAACGGAATACATGGACCGACTATCCGATGAACTTGATCCTGTGTTAGACGTGCCCGCCGTGGTTGCGCTCGAACAGCGCATCGCCGCAGCGGGCACTCCCCTGTCGACGCTGATGGGTCGCGCCGGCGAAGCGGTTGCCGAAGCGGTTGCCAACGAACGCCCCATGCCCGCGCGGGTGTGCGTGCTCGTGGGGTCGGGCAACAACGGCGGCGATGGGTGGGTTGCGGCGCGTCTGCTCGCCGAGGAAGGCTACGACGTCGACCTGGTCACGCGCATTCCCGCGGAGCAGGTCGCAGCCGAGCCGGCGGCCGACGCCGCCCTTCAGACGGCCGATCTGGCCGAAAGCGCCGATGTCGATCTGGCGGGCTCGCTCATGATCGTGGTGGAACCCTCCCCCGATGACCTGGCCTCCATCCTGGCCGACGCCGACGTGGTCGTCGACGCCATCCTGGGCACGGGCTTTTCGGGCGATGCGGTGCGCGAACCGTACGCCACGTGGATTCGCATGGCCAACGACCTGCACGAACGCGTGGAAGACCAGATGTCGGTGGCCGTCGACGTGCCGAGCGGGCTGTCTGCCCAGTCGGGCGACGACGCCGACCCCACGTTCCAGGCCGACGTCACCGTCACCATGCTCGCCGCGAAGCCGGGCCTTGTGGGCATCGGCACCGACGATGCGGTGGGACGCGTGATGCGCGCGCCGCTCGAAATCGAAGAGGACTTCGTCCGCGGATTCGACGCGTAAGAGTCGCGCCCGCATGCTGTTTCAGCGCAGCGTGCGGGCGCTTCGTTTTACCCGATACGTACTGACGGCAATCTTCAGACAATACGCATTGACCGGCTCCGCCCCCACCATTATCATGGGATATCGCGCATGGCGTTGAAGGGCCGTTAGCTCAGTTGGCAGAGCAGGGGACTTTTAATCCCAAGGTCGGGGGTTCGAGCCCCCCACGGCCCACCATTTCGCTGCGCTTTTCCGCTGGGCCATCGTCCAATGGCAGGACCCTGGTTTTTGGTGCCAGTTATGTAGGTTCGAATCCTGCTGGCCCAGCCATTTCATCTGCGGCGCATCAGCCGCGCTTTTCTTGATTGCAACGTAAGCGAAGCGCGTTTTCGCGCTATGCATCACCACACGACGCATCATCCGGCATGCGCAACTGCAGCATCGGTCGATTACCTCATCTGCAGCGCGCTTCCATTTCGCTTCTCGCGCTCTGGACACGATATCGGGCGTCTCGACCCTGCGCTCAGAACACGATGCCGAGCGCTTCGACCACCAGACCGCAGACCGCGGCGATGCCCCAGAGCACTGCCAGAATCTGCACGTTGCGCTTGACCGAACGGTTGGTGCGGAACAGCACGAGCAGACCGATGCCCGCGGCTGAGAGCAGGCCCGAAAGCATCGCGCCGGGCGCGAGCAGGCCGTCGACGTAGAGCTGGGCGATCGCGACGCTCGCCGCGCAGTTGGGGATGAGGCCCACGAGCGCCGATGCGAACACAGCGAGCACGGGGCTGGCGTTGAGAAAGCCCGCGAGCGCGTCTTCGCCGACGACGGCCAGCACCAGGTTGAGCACGAGCACGATGAGGAACACGAACAGCGTCACCTGCACGGTATGGCTGACGGAGCTCCTAAGGATGGTGCCGACACCGGCTTTGCCGCTGTGGACATGGGCATGACCCTCGCCGGAGGCGTGGCCGCCGTCAGCTGCCGCGGCGACATGCGCCTGGGTGCGGACGTCGCCTGCCACAGCGGAAGCACCGTGGGCGCCACCGCGTGCATCACCGGCGCCGCCACCGGCGGCACCGGCCGCTACGCGCGCATCAGCGCAGGTCGCAGCTGCAACAGCGACGTTCGCCGTAGTTCCCGCATGCGCAGCAGCCGCCCCTTCCGCACGTTCCGCTTCCTCGAGCTTCTCGCAATGGCAGTGGTCGTGCTCGCACAGCTCGTGGATGCGCTGAGGCTCGCGATCGTGCCGCAGCAGGTGCAGCACGCCGTCCACGGCGAAGCCGGCGATGATGCCGATCACGACCTTCGTGCCCAGGATGCCCAGAATCTGCGACAGCGGCACGGCCTCGGCGATGAAGATGGGCAGCATCTCGTCCGACGTGGACAGAAAGACGGCGAACAGCGTACCGAGCGTGATGACGCGCCCCGCGTACAGCGTCGAGGCCGCGGCTGAAAAGCCACATTGCGGCACCGCTCCCAAAAGCGCACCCACGACGGGCCCCGCCGCTCCTGCGCGCTCGATGGCGCGCTGCGATTTCTCACCTGCGCGATGCTCGAGCCATTCGAGCAGCACGTACGTGACGAAGAGAAACGGCACGAGCATGAGCGTGTCGACCACCGCGTCGGCAAGCGAGTCGAGCAGCACGTCCGCTATTGATTCCATTCGAATCCTTTCCCTGCGCGGATTTCCCGCGCCACCGGCATCCGCGAAGCCCGCAGGCCCGCAGGCGGGGCGCATGCGCCCCGCGGTTCTTTAGTCACCGCGATTGTCCATGCGCGCAGCCGCTTGCAACGGTCAGGCTCTCATGCCGACTCCCCGCACGGAGGCAGCAGGAGCAGCCCGGTGCGGTCCTCGCCCGAGGGCGAAGCGCGGTCGAGCTCGCCCCTCGCCCGAGGGAGAAGCGCGGCCCAACGCGTCCCTTGCCTCGAGACGCTGGAGCGTACGCGCTCAACGCCGATCCTATCAGCGAGCCGCCGCACATATGAACAATCGTTCACGACCCCATACAACAGCAAAACGGGGCAGCTCCGCAGAGCCACCCCGTTTCGTTTGTGGGAAGTATACCTTACCCGAGCGTCGAATTAGATGGAGGCAACTTCGCCTACATCATTCCGCCACCCATGCCGGCGCCCGCCGCAGCGGCGGCAGCAGCCGGATCGGGATCCTTCGGGATCTCGTTGATCGTGGCCTCGGTGATGAGGATCAGCGAAGCAACGGAAGCAGCGGACTCGAGCGCGGTGCGCGTGACCTTGACCGGGTCGTTCACGCCCATCTCGAGCATGTTGCCGTACTCGCCGTTGGCGCAGTTCAGGCCCTCGCCCTTCTTGAGGCCCTTCACATGCTCCACGACGACGGAGCCCTCGTAGCCAGCGTTCTCGGCGATGGCGCGCATCGGAGCCTCGACGGCCTTGCGCACGATGTCGATGCCGACCTGCTCGTCCTTGTCAGCGGCCTCGACCTTGTCGAGCGCGGGCAGAGCGTCGACCAGGGCCACGCCGCCGCCGGCGACGATGCCCTCTTCGACTGCCGCACGGGTCGCCTGCAGAGCGTCCTCGATGCGGGACTTCTTCTCCTTGAGCTCTGGCTCGGTGGCAGCGCCCACCTTCAGGACGGCAACGCCGCTGGCCAGCTTCGCCTTGCGCTCCTGCAGCTTCTCACGATCGAAGTCGGAGTCGGTGCGCTCGAGCTCGGCGTCGATCTGGCCGATGCGCTCCTTTACCTTGTCCGCATCGCCCGCGCCGCCGACGATCAGCGTGTTGTCCTTGTCGACCTTGACGGTGCGCGCGGTGCCGCACATATCGATGGTGGCGTCGGCGAGCGTCATGCCGAAGTCCTTCTCGATGACCTGGCCGCCCGTGACGGTGGCGATGTCCTCGAGGATGCGCTTGCGGCGATCGCCGAAGCCCGGAGCCTTGATGGCGACGACGTTCAGCGTGCCACGCAGCTTGTTGAGCAGAAGCGTCGCGAGCGCCTCGCCCTCGACGTCCTCAGCCACGATCAGCAGCGAACGGCCGGACTTCATGACGGTCTCCAGCAGCGGCACGAGGTCCTGGATGTTGGAAATCTTCTGGTCGGTCAGAAGGATGTAGGGGTCCTTCAGATCGGCTTCCATCTTGTCCATGTCGGTCGCCATGTACGGGGAGATGTAGCCGCGGTCGTACTGCATGCCCTCGACGATGTCCATCTCCATGCCGAACGTCTGGCCATCCTCAACGGAGATCGCGCCGTCGTGGCCGACCTTCTCCATGGCCTCGGCGATCTTCTCGCCGATTTCGGGGTCGCCGGCGGAAATGGTGCCGACAGCGGCGATCTGCTCCTTGGTGGAAACCTCGGTGGCGTCGGCCTTGATCTGGTCGACGACGGCGGCCGTGGCCTTCTGGATGCCGCGGCGGATGCCGAGCGCGTCGGCGCCGGCGGTGACGTTCTTCAGGCCCTCGCGGACGATGACGTCGGCGAGCAGCGTGGCGGTGGTGGTTCCGTCACCGGCGACGTCGTTGGTCTTCACAGCGGCTTCGCGGATGAGCTGGGCGCCCATGTTCTCGACCGGGTCCTCGAGCTCAACCTCGCGGGCGACGGTGACGCCGTCGTTGGTGACGTTCGGCGCGCCGTAGCTCTTCTCGATGGCGACGTAGCGACCCTTGGGGCCAAGCGTGACCTTGACGGCGTCGGCGAGCTTCTTGACGCCGGCGGCCAGCGAGCCGCGCGCGTCGGTATCGAACTTGATGTCCTTAGCCATGATTCAGCATTCCTCCCGTTTATTCGCAGATAGCGTAAATGTCATCGGCACGAAGAATCAGCACGTCCTCGCCGGCATAGTGGACCTCGGTTCCGCCGTACTTGCCGAAGATGACCTTGTCGCCCGGCTTGACGGGAACGGCGACCTTGTTGCCGTCCTTGTCGAGCTTGCCCTCGCCCACGGCGATGACCTTGCCCGTCTGCGGCTTCTCTTTCGCATCGCTTGCGAGATACAGACCGGCCGCAGTCTGAGCCTCAGCCTCATCGGCCTTGACGATCACGCGATCGCCCAACGGTTTCAAACCCATGGTTATGCCTTCCTTTCGTGCACATCCATTAAGTACCACGATCATTGCCACCCCAAGGCGGCGACTGCTAGCACTCAAACTTCCGGAGTGCTAACGATGGCTAATATAGTGCCCGCGGAAGGCGGTATCAACCCTTGGCGGGGAATTCCTCAGTTTCACATCGGCGGGTTTCCAAACCGTAACTTTGGGCGTGCGCGGCGCCGTCGGGCTCTCCCCCACCGCGCGAGGACGTATCCAAAGACGCGGATGCGCCCGCGATGCGAACGCGCCTGAATACACGAAGCGGCCTGCCACCTCCCCTGATTGGGAAGCGGCAGGCCGCTTCAAGATCGCACTTGGCGCTTTTACGCCTGACGGATGCGCTCGGCCAGCCAGTCGGCCCAGTCGTCGACGCCCGTGCCCTTGGTCGCTGCGATCGGGAAGATCGGCGCGTGCGGGTTGAGCTCGTGCACCGCCTTCTCGAACGCCTCCGTGTCGAAGTTGAAAACGGGCAGCGTGTCGGTCTTGTTGAGGATGACCGCCTGCGACACCTGGAACACGCCCGGGTACTTGAGCGGCTTGTCATCGCCTTCGGGCACCGACAGAATCATGATCTTGGCGTTCTCGCCCAAATCGAAATCGGTCGGGCAGACGAGGTTGCCCACGTTCTCGATGATGATGAGGTCGAGCCGCTCAAGGTCGAGCACGTCGACGGCGCGCTTGATCATGTCGGCTTCCAGGTGGCACGCGCCGCCCGTGTTGATCTGCACGGCCGGGATGCCCTGGTTGGAGATCTTCTTCGCGTCGACATTGCTCGCGATGTCGCCCTCGATGACGCCGATGTTGAACTCGTCGCGCAGCGCTTCGATGGTGGCGAGGATCGTCGAGGTCTTGCCCGAGCCGGGGCTGGCCAGAAGGTCCACAACGTAAACGTGGTTTTTGGCGAACCGCTCGCGCAGCTCGGCTGCCAGCTTGTCGTTCTTGTCGAGGATCGGCTTCTTCAGATCGATTTCCATAAGTGAGCTTCCTTACAACGTTGGTTCGGCGGACGGTTCAGGGGATGGGACGTCGCGGCATGCGGACGGCGCGGGATTGCGCTCGTCACAGCTCGCAGGCGAGTCGGCGCTCGGTGCTGTTCGGCCGGCTGTCTGCCCCGACGCAGCCGCGTCGCCGTCAGAAGTCGGCATGCTCTCGGACGCTTCGCCGTCCGCAGACGGGTCGGCGCCGTCGTCTCCCTCCGTCGGAACGTCGACTTCGATGCCGTCGATTGTCATCTCGCGCCCCTCGAGCAGCACCGTTTCGTAGCTTCCGCAGTTCGGGCACGCCAGATGGAACCGGTCGTGGTCGAACTCCGTCGAGCATTCGAGGCAGATGCTGTGCGGCTTCACGATGTTGACCTTGAGCTCGGCGCCCTCGCACATGGTGCCTTCCGACAGCGCCTCGAACGCGAAGGTCAGACAGTCCATGATGACCTCGGTCATCTCGCCGATCGACAGCGTGATTTTGTCGACCTTGGTCGCGCCCGCCGCCTGCGCCGAGGCCGTGACCGCGTCGATGACGCCGCTGATGATGCCCATTTCATGCATGTACGGGTTGCGCCTCCTCTGCAGAACGGCCGTGCCCCTTCCAGATTTCCGCCCAAGCGTAACACTTTTTAGGGTATTTGTAACCAGAAAGCCGCCCGACACGGACGGCTTTCCCTTGCAGCGTTTGGTTGTTCAGGCGGACGGCGTCGGCCGCAGCGTGCGGACAGGTGCACCTTATGCCTTCGCCTTGTCCTTCCGCGCGCGCTTCACCCGCTTCTTCTTGGGCTCGTCCTCGACGGGAGCGATGTACGTCTCGCCGCGGAGCTCTGCCTCTTCGCGGGCCGCTTCCTCGTTCTGCTTCTTGATGCGCTTGGCGAGCACGATGCGCGACAGCAGCAGACTGACCTCGTACAGGCCGATGAGGGCCGCGAACATGAGCAGCATCGTGACCGGGTTGGCGTCGGGCGTGACCATGGCGCAGAACACCATGAGACCGACGTAGATGTAGCGCCAATCGCTGCGCAGCTTCTTGTACGGCACGATGTCGAACACCACCAGGTAGAACACCACGATGGGCAGCTCGAACGCGATACCGAACGCCAGCTCGAACTTGATGATGACGTCGACGTAGGTGGCCATGCGGGGCTCGATGGTGCCGAGACCGCTCGCCTGGTCGGTGAGCCACTGGAACGCCGGGTCCAAGATGATGAAGTAGCAGAACAGCACGCCGACGATGAACAGAATGACCGCCACGGTGAACGTCGGGACGAACCACTTGCGCTCCGACGGCTTGAGCGCTGGCAGGAAGAACGCGAGGATCTGCCACAGGATGACCGGCGAGCAGACGATGAGCGATATCCAGAACGACAGCTTGAACCTGACGCCGAAGGCTTCGAAGGGATCGAGGGCCGTCAGCGCGACCTGGCCGTTGGCATCGAGCGGAAGCGTGTCGGCGATAGGCCACAGCAGGATCTGGCCGAGCGTGGGCGTTGCCATGTAGAACACGAACACGCCGACGAGCAGGACCACCACGATGCGGACGAGGCGCATGCGCAGCTCGCCCAGGTGCTCCATCAGCGGCATACGCGCAGGACCGATAGGCATGGGTTACTCACCCCTTTCTGACGTCGCAGCGGCGGCGTCGGATCCGGGGGCGGATTGCG
>CAIFEB010000036.1 GCA_903789375.1 uncultured Eggerthellaceae bacterium
GGTCCACGCGGCCAATTTTTCGGGGTCGAATCCGTCGTACACGCGGCGCAGTCCGGCCCTGCTCGCCAAGGTGCACCGACGTCGTCATCCTGGACATGGCCGGCAGCCGCGCAGCATCCGCCATCGTGCCCACGGGCGGCGGCGCGCAGAAGAGCGCCGAGGCCTGCCTGGCCGTTGCGCTCGGCGAGGCGGGCATCGACCGCGCGCAGGTCAGGCGCATCGTCGCCACCGGCTACGGCCGCGCCTACCTGGACGGATCGAGTAAATCGGTGACCGAGATCACGTGCCACGCGAAGGGCGCGCACGCGCTGTACCCCGCCGTGCGCACGATCATCGACATCGGCGGCCAGGACAACAAGGTCATCCGCGTGAACGCAGACGGCGGCGTCGATAGCTTCGTCATGAACGACAAGTGCGCCGCAGGCACCGGCCGCTTCCTGGAGATGATGGCGCGCGCGTTGCAGATCTCGCTCGACGACCTGTCCACGCGCGGCCTGAAATGGAACGAGGACATCACGATCTCGGCGATGTGCTCGGTGTTCGCCGAATCCGAAGTCGTGAGTTTAGTGGCGCAGAACAAAGACGTCGCCGACATCGTGCACGGCCTGGACAAGTCCGTCGCGTCGAAGGTGTCGTCGCTGGTCAAACGCGTGGGCGGCGAGCCCGCCTACATGATGACGGGCGGCGTGGCGCAAAACGAGGGCGTCGTGCGCGCCATCGAGCAGGCCGTGGGCGCAGACGTGTACGTGAGCGACCAGGCGCAGCTTGCGGGCGCTCTGGGTGCCGCGCTCTTCGCGCTCGAGCAGCTGGAATAGGAACGGCACTTCGACGCCACATGGCGCCATCCCTATCGCGACGTCGTCGTCCCCCCCCGAACGCAAAGCGGGCGCCGCAGACGGGGGGCGCCGGGGGGGGGGGGCCGGGGGGGGGGGCGCGGGCCCGGCGCGGGGCGCCCCCGGGGGGCCGGGGGGGGGCCCCTTCCCCGGCACGCCTCGCTCCCCCCCACCGCGGGCGCCGCCCCGGGTCCGCCCGGCGGGGGCGCCCGTTGTCGTGTCCGATGACGCGTGCCTTGTCCAGCCGTTGCACGCTCGGTTCAAGCGCCAGCTTTCGCACACTCGCCACCAGGCTCGCCTGCGCAGGTCAGGCTCTATCAAGCTGACCTGCGCATATTCGCCATATGGTTTAGCACACGCCCTGTGCGAGCATGGCGTCGGCAACCTTCTTGAAGCCAGCGATGTTGGCGCCCGCAACGTAGTCGCCCTCGACGCCTGCCTGGATGGCCGCATCGTTGACGGCGTGGAAGATGCCCTGCATGATGCCCTTGAGCTTGGCGTCGACCTCTTCGAACGTCCAGCTCATGCGCTGCGAGTTCTGGCTCATCTCCAGAGCGGAGGTTGCCACGCCGCCGGCGTTGGCCGCCTTGCCCGGGAAGAACGCGACGCCGTTCTCCTGCAGGAACTTGGTGGCGTCCATAGTCGTGGGCATGTTGGCGCCCTCGCCCACCACCTTGCAGCCGTTGGCCACGAGCTGCTTGGCGTCGTCGAGATGCAGCTCGTTCTGCGTCGCGCACGGCAGCGCGATGTCGCACGGAATCTGCCACACGCCGCGGCCCTCGTGGTACTCGGCGGACGGACGGGCCTTCTTGTACTCGGTCAGACGCGCGCGCTTGACCTCCTTGACCTCCTTGAGCAGGGCGACGTCGATGCCCTCGGGGTCGTAAATCCAGCCCGTGGAGTCGGAGCAGGTGACAACCTTGCCGCCGAGCTGCTGCACCTTCTCGATGGCGTAGATGGCCACGTTGCCGGCGCCGGACACGTCGACGGTCTTGCCCTCGAACGACGTGCCGCGCTTGCAGCGCAGGTACTCGTCCACGAAGTAGACCAGGCCGTAGCCCGTCGCCTCGGTGCGCGCGAGCGAGCCGCCGAACGTGAGGCCCTTGCCCGTGAGCACGCCCTCGTAGCGATCGCGGATGCGCTTGTACTGGCCGAACAGGAAGCCGACCTCGCGGCCGCCCACGCCGATGTCGCCGGCGGGCACGTCGGTGTCGGCGCCGATGTGACGGCAGAGCTCGGTCATGAAGCTCTGGCAGAAGGCCATGACCTCGCGGTCGGACTTGCCCTTGGGATCGAAGTCCGCGCCGCCCTTGCCGCCGCCGATGGGCAGCGTGGTGAGGGAGTTCTTGAAGATCTGTTCGAAGCCGAGGAACTTGATGATGGACAGGTTCACCGACGGATGGAAGCGCAGACCGCCCTTGTAGGGCCCGATCGCGCTGTTGAACTGCACGCGGTAACCGCGGTTGACCTGGACTTTGCCGTTGTCGTCAACCCACGGCACACGGAACATGATCACGCGCTCCGGCTCGACGAGACGCTCGAGCAGCGCCTGCTCCTGATAGCGCGGGTCGGCCTCGACGACCGGACGGAGGGAATCGAGCACCTCCGTGACGGCTTGGATGAACTCGGGCTGATCGGGGTTCTTCTTCTTGACGTCGGCGATGACGTCATCTACGTAGGACATGCGAACTCCTCGTTTCCGCCACGTGATGGTCCCGTGCCACCCCCGCCGAAGCGATTCCTGCGAAAGCGCATGCGACCGGCCCGATGCCCTGCGGGCACGTGCGGCCGCCGCAACCCCCACCTGCGAGAATAGCAACCTTCGACATGGCGCCGTGGCTCGCGCCATGAAGCGAGGAAATTTTACCACCCTCGTTTTTCCATCATGTTAATTCTTCGTTAACGTTGAATGTCGCAGACGCGGAAGGGACGCGCCGTGCGGACAGGTGCAGCGAAACCGGCGCGCGGGCGCGAGCCGGCGTGAAAACCCGCGGAAACCCGTCGGCGGCCGATGCCTGCGCGCCGCATTCCGAACGGCGAGCGAACGCGCAGGCGCGCCACATTCCGCACGACACGAGCGCGCAGGCGGAGAGCATTCCGCGCGATGTCTCAAGAAACGCCGCTGGCGCCCGGGCCCGCTTCGCCCACGGGCCCGTCCGCCCGTCGTGTGCTCTCTTTAGCCGAGCCCCGCGCGCGCGGTTATAGTCGCGGGAATCAACGGTATACTTTCGAGCTGAACAGCCGGAAAACCACAACCCGCAAACCGCCCTCACCAAGCGCCGGCCGACGCGGGGCAGACGAGGAAGGCGCGCATGCCAACACCACACCAAATGCAACTGCTCAGGCAGCTTCCCCAGGTCGAGGAGCTGCTGCACAACCCCACCGTCGAGGCCATCGCGAGCGTCATGCCGCGCGCGCTCGTGCGCGACCAGGTGCGCAAGTCCGTTGACGACATCCGCAGCGCGATCCTGGCCAACAAGCTCGATTCCTTCGACGACGACGACATCGCCGCCAACGTGCTGCGCAACGTCCTCAAACTGGAGCAGCCCTCGCTCAAGCGCGTGATCAACGCGTCGGGCGTCATCGTCCACACCAACCTCGGCCGCAGCGTGCTGTCCGATTCCGCCGCCGAGGCCGTGAGCGAGGTGGCGCGCGGCTACTCCACGCTCGAGTACAACGTGAAGACGCAGAGCCGCGGCAGCCGCCACAACCATTACGAGCAGCTCATCTGCACGCTCACCGGCGCCGAAGCCGCCATCGCCGTCAACAACAACGCCGCCGCCGTGCTCATGGTGTTCCACGAGTTCGCCCGCGGCCGCAAGGCGGTCATCTCGCGCGGCGAGCTCGTGGAAATCGGCGGGTCGTTCCGCGTGCCTGACATCATGGCGCTCTCGGGCGCCGAGATGGTGGAGGTGGGCACCACCAACAAGACCCACCCGGATGACTACGCACGCGCCATCGATCCCGACACGGCGATGCTCGTAAAGGTCCATCCGTCGAACTACCGCATGACCGGTTTCACCGAAAGCGTCGACGCCGGCACGCTGCACGCGCTCGCCGACAGCGAGAACGCGCGGCGCCGCCAGATCGCGCGCGCCCAGGGCATCCCGGGCGGCGAGTCCCCGCTTCTGGTCTACGAGGACCTGGGCTCGGGCGCGCTCGTGGACTTCACCATCGACGGCTACCACGAGACCACCGTGTCCGAGGTGCTGCAGGAAGGCGCCGATCTGGTGTCGTTCTCGTGCGACAAGCTTCTGGGCGGGCCGCAGGCCGGCATCATCGTCGGCCCAAAAGCCGCCATCGACCGGCTGAAACGCAATCCGTACGCGCGCGCCATGCGCCTGGACAAGCTGACCATCGCGGCGCTCGAGTCGACGCTGCGGCTGTACTTGGACGAGGACGTCGCGCGGCAGGAGATCCCCACCGTGCGCATGCTGACCGAATCCGCCGAGGATACCCGCGAGCGCGCCCAGAAAATCGCCAACGTCGTCCTGCGCGCCGCCCCCGACGGCGCCGTCGACGTGACGGTGGAGCCCGACACGGCCCGTGCGGGCGGCGGGGCGCTGCCCATGTGCGACATCGACACGTACGTCGCGGCGGTGTCGTTCAAGCGCGGCTCGCTGGAGGAATGCGAGCGCGCCTTCGTCGCCGAACGCGACGTGCCCGTCATCCCCCGCATCCACGACGATCGGATGCTGCTCGACGCGCGCACCGTGCTCGACGATTCTGAAATCAAGGAGATCGCGCACGCCTTCACCGAATACTTCGCGCAGCACGACGACAAGACGCAGCCGCGCGCCAACGCTTAGACGACGCAGAGCGGAGGTCTCGCACCTATGGAACCCATCGAACAGAAACGTCCCGGCAAGGTGCTCGGCACCGCCGGGCACATCGACCACGGCAAATCGGCGCTCATCCGGGCGCTGACCGGCACCGATCCCGACCGTCTGGCCGAGGAGAAGCAACGCGGCATCACCATCGAGCTGGGATTCGCGCAGCTCGTCCTTCCCGACGGCAGCACGCTCGGCGTGGTGGACGTGCCGGGCCACGAGAAGTTCGTCCGGCAGATGATCTCCGGCTCGACCGGCATCGACATCGCGCTTCTGTGCATCGCCGCCGACGACGGCGTCATGCCGCAGACCCGCGAGCACGTGGCCGTGCTCGAGCTGTTGGGCGTTCCCACCTGCGTGGTGGCGCTCACCAAATGCGACCGCGTGGACGACGATATGGTGGAGCTGGCGCGCGAGGACGTGCGCGATTTCCTGGCGGACACGCCGTACGCAGACGCGCCCATCGTCGCCACCTCGAGCGTGACCGGTCAGGGGCTCGACGAGCTCAAAGACGAGCTGCTGCGCGCGAGCAAGCGCACGACGTCCGACCGCGCCCAGGGAGCGCCACGCATGCCCGTTGACCGCGTGTTCACCATCAAGGGCGCGGGCACCGTCATCACCGGCACGCTGTGGAGCGGAAGCATCGCCCCCGAAGACGAGCTGGAGATCCTGCCCCAGGGCCGACGCGTGCGCGTGCGATCGGTGCAGGAGCACGACCGCCCCGTGGCGCGCGCCCAGGCGGGCAACCGCGTGGCGCTCAACCTGCCCGGCATCTCCACCGACGACATCCGCCCGGGCGACTTTCTGGCCGCCCCCGGCGCCATCGTGCCGACCGACCGCTTCGACTGCCGCTTCACGTACGCGAGCCCGCTCGCGGCGGGAAAGCCGCTCGAAACGGGCACCCGCATCCGCGTGGCGCACGGCACGCGCGAGGTGTTCGGCCGCCTGCTGCTTATGGACGATGCGGAGCGCCTGACGCAGGGCGAGAGCGCGTTCGCGCAGATCAGGCTCGACGAGCCGCTGCCGCTTTCGCGTGGGGACCGCTTCATCGCGCGGTCCGAGTCGCCGGTGGCCGTCATCGGCGGCGGGCAGGTGCTGCTCTGCCACCCGCGCCGCCGCACCCGGCTGTCCGACGACGAGCGCGCGCTGCTCGAGGGCCTGCGCCAGGGCGACGATAACGCCGCGCTCGACCACGCGCTCGCATTGGCCGCAGTTCCGCAGAGCGCCGCCGCCTTCGCTCGCACGTTCGGCATCCCGCAGGCCACGTGCTCGCAGGGGCTGTCGCAGCGCGCCCAGAAGAAGCTCATCCGCCGGTTCGACGGCGGCGCCGAAGGGCCGCTGTACGCGTCGGAGAAAACGGCACGCTCAACGTTCGACACGATCGAGCAGGCGCTTTTGGCCTTCCATGCCGAAAACCCCACCGAGCTGGGCATCAAGAAGGCCGACCTGGCGGCGCGGTGCGGCCTGCGCATGGACCCGCGCGACTTCGACGTCATGCTCGCCGCCGCCATCGCAGCCGGCACGGTGCTTGCCGACGACGGCGTGCTGAGCCATCCGAAAGCAGGGGCGAACGCCCGCAAACGCGAGCAGGAACAGGCCGAACGCATCGCGAGCGCCCTGGCCGAAGCCGGCGCCACGCCGCCTGCGGCCGACGAGCTGTGCCGCACGCTCGACCTGCCGAAGACCAAGCTGTACCGGGCGCTCGGCACGTTGGAGCAAAGCGGGCGCATCGTGCGCATCGACAAGTCGATCGCCTACGACGCCGACGCGCTGACCGACCTGCGCGGCAAGCTGGAGGCGCGCCTGGCCCACGGGGTGGGCGCCACGGTGGCCGAACTGCGCGACGCGCTTGGCGTGACGCGCAAGTACGCCGTGCCGCTGCTCGAGTACTTCGACCGCTGCGGCGTGACCGTGCGCGACGGCGACGTGCGCACGTTGGGAGGCGACCGCTGATGCCACGCGAATCGCTTGCGAAGAAGCGCGAACGGGCGCTTGCGGTGGCGGAGCGCATGAACGAGCACTTCCCCGCCGCCGAATGCGCGCTGCATTTCGACGGCGACCCGTTTCGCCTGACCATCGCCGTACTGCTGTCGGCGCAGACGACCGACGCCGGCGTGAACAAGGTGACGCCGGAACTCTGGGAGCGCTATCCCACGCCCGCCGACCTGGCCGCGGCGGATGTAAGTGACGTCGAGCGGATCCTGCGCCCCATCGGGTTCTTCCACACGAAGGCCGCCAACTGCATCAAGTGCGCCCAGATGATCGTCGGCGAGTTCGGCGGCGAGGTGCCGCACACGTTCGAAGAGCTCGAGCGGCTGCCGGGCGTGGGCCACAAGACTGCCAACATCGTCCTGAACACGGGCTTCGGCATCGTCGAGGGCATCGCCGTGGACACGCACGTGTTCCGCGTGGCGCACCGGCTGAAGCTGTCGAACGCCACGCAGCCCCTCGACACCGAGCAGGACCTGCTGAAGATCTACCCACGCGAGTACTGGGGGCCGATCAACCACCAGTGGGTGCTGTTCGGACGGCAGGTGTGCACGGCGCGCAACCCGTCGTGCGAGACGTGCTTTCTGGCGGACATCTGCCCGAGCTTCGGGAAGGCCGAGACGACGCCGAAGAAGCGCACGGCGAAGGGCAAGAAGCCGGCGAAGAAAACAGCGAAGAAATCGGCAGCACGCTCGAAGAAGGCGTCCGCCGCGAAACCGGCGGACAAGGCGAAGAACACACCGACGCAGTAATTTCAACCGCGGCAATCGGAACCGACGCGGCGGCACGAAGGCTCCTGCACGCTGTCCTGGCTGATGTGCAGATGACCGCAAAGCCGCGTCCCCAGCAGATTTTGACTCGAAAAAAACAGTGCCCCTCGCTCCCACCTGCGGGAACGAGAGGCACTGTCCGTTTACGGGCGCTTCACGACAGGGCGCGTCGCACGACGGGGCGCACCGCCCGGCAGGGCGCGCGGGCGGCACGCCCCACTGCGCATGCCGCCTGCCCCTCGCTCCCACCTGCGGGAACGAGGGACACTGTCCGTTACAGCGACTTCGCGCGCCTTAGATGTTGTCGCCGTAGCGCTCGCGCGTGATCTCGTCGAGCGTCTTTCCCTGCGTCTGCGGGCACCACACCACGCCGACGACCAGACTGATCAGCAGCACGACGCACATGATGACGGCCGCCGGGAAGAAGCCGGACGGATCGGTCGTCAGATCGCCCATGATGGCGCCGACGCCCACGAGCGACCAGATGCCGAGCGCGCCGCGCACCAGAAAGAACATGATGCCCTCGGCACCGCCGCGGTACTGGGTCGGGAACAGCTCGGTCGACCACAGCGCGTAGAAGCACTGCGCCGAGAAGCCCGCGGAGACGCCCCACAGGATGACGTACGCCCACAGGCACCAACCCATCGAGTCAGTCGTGCCGTTGTCGAGCGCCAGACCGAAGACCGCGATCGCGATCCACGACACGAGCGCCATGGCCGCGCCCACGCCGAACAGCACGCGGTGCGGCACCTTGTCGCCGAGCTTCGCGAAGATGAGCAGCGAGCACGCGGCGACCAGCACCCACTGCACGATGCCGAGCAGGCTCTGGCCGGTGGCGTCGATGTTGCCCGCCGCCTTGTACAGGTACGGCATGAACTGGCCGTTCGTGCCGGCGGCCAGGTTCCACGTCAGGTATACCGCCACCAAGAACACGATCGTCTTCACGTTGACCGGGTTCTTCAGGGCGTTGGCCATCATGCGGCCGAACGACACCTTCTCGGAGGCGTTCTCGTTCTTCTCAGCCCAGTCCGTGGACTCCTGCAGGTTGCGCTGCAGGTTCCAGGCCACGAGCGACACCACGAACAGCACGAGGAACACGATGCGGCTGCCGAGCAGACCGTCGAACGGACCGTACGTGCCCGCCGGCAGCAGCTTGCCGTCGGCGCCCGTCGCCGGGATGGTAAGCGACAGCGCGAGCCACAGGATGAAGATGATGGCCGGCCCGCACGACCACGCGAACTGGCTGATGCCGATGTTGGACGCGCGGTGCGTGGAATTGGACATCTCGGAGATGTAGCTCCACGACGCCGGCACGCCGGCGCCCACGGCCAGGCCCGACAGCACGACGCCCACGAGCACCATCGGCAGATTGACGGCCACCATGCACAGGAACACACCGAGCGCGTACACGAGCAGGTTGTACGTGTAGATGAACTTGCGTCCCTTGCGGTCGGTGATGAAGCCGCCGATGAGCGCGCCCACGGCAGCGCCGAACGCGTTCGCGCCGATGGCGCCGATGACCGACGTCATGCCGGCGTCGAAGCCGAAGGCCGCCGCCCAGGCGGTCAGCACGACCGAGCTGCCCACGATGCAGCCCGAGTCCAGGAAGTTGGTCAAGGAGACCGCTATCGTCCCCTTGCGCTCTTGCGATAAAGCCACGGATACCTTCTCTCGAATCGATTCCCTGCGCGTGTGGATGCCGCGCGGGGGCGGTGGTTGCGCCGGGGCGACTGCCACGGCGCGCAAGAACGCGTTTCGCAAGCGCGGGCCTTGTTCGTGCTCGCGAAACGCGTGATTGCCTGATTGATGGATGCGAACGCACGGTGCGCGCCCGACACGTGCGAGCCGGGCGCGTCAGCGCGTTAGTCCAGATGGAACGCGCACGGCAGGTCGACCGAGACCGGCGAGTTGTCAGCGTTGGTCTCCATGACGCTTGCCATGAAGTCCCACCATTTGCGGTTGATCGGCGTGTCGGCCGATTTCGCGTACATTTCGGGGTCGTCCACCTCGATGTAGCCGAAGAGCGTGTTGGTCTCCTCGTCGATGAAGATGCTGTAGTTGTGCCCGCCGTACTCGTGGATCATGTCCTGCATCTCGGGCCACAGCTCGTTGTGGCGCTTCTCGTACTCGGCGGCGAACCCCGGATAGAGCTTCATCTTAAAGCCCTGAATCGTGCGTCCCTCGCTCGTTTTCCTTACGGTCATGCCGTTTCCTTTCGATTGATGAAGTAGGGCGTCCTGCGCGCTATTCCGCGCCGTCGAGGAACGCCGGATTCGCCTTCACGTCGAAGGCGCGGCACACCTGGAGCAGCTGCTCGTCGCTGATCGTGAACTCAGGCGCCTTGCCGCCGTTGGCCGCGCGCGCCGCCAGGTACAGGCCCGCCGACTTCTCGATGGTGTGCATCATGCCGAACGCCGCATCGAAGCTGTTGCCCGACACGAACATGCCGTGCTGGGTCCACACGACGGCGTCGTAGCGCTCCATCAGCTTGGCCGTCTCGCGCGCGATGGCGGCGCCGCCAGGCACCATCCACGGCACGAGCCCCACGCCCTGCGGGAAGATGATCACGCACTCGGTCATGCTCTGCCACAGGATGCGCGTCCATGTGCGCGCGTCGGGCTCGATAAGCGTCGACAGCGTGATGATGTTGGGGCAGTGCGCGTGGTAGATCACGCGGTTTTCGCCGTTCGTCGCGTCCAAGCGGATGCTGTGGTTCATGAAATGCGTCGGGAACTCGCTGGTCGGACGCGCGCCGCCCTCGAGGCCCCACACGATGCGCCAGGCGTCGCCGGCGTCGTTGATTTCGACGATGCCGGTGCTCTCGGCCGGATAGTCGGCCACGTTGCGCATGAACTTGCCCGAGCCGGTCGTCATGAAGTAGGCGCCGCGCAGGTTGTCGGCCTGCACGCCCATCTTCACCCATTCGCCCCGCGGCGCGAAGTCGGCGCGGCACGCCTCGATGTCCGCGTCGGTCATGCGGTACGTCAGGTTGCCGCCGTTCGCCTCGTGCCATCCCTGGGCGTAGCCGTCGGTGCACAGGCGCGCGAACCGCTTCGCGCATTCGGTCTGCTCTACTGCCATCTGTTGTCCCTCCCCTGATCTGAATCTGTTTGCGCTGGTGAATCGATTGGGCCGGACTCCCCAGCCGGGCATCTCCGGCCCGCTGTGCTGGCGGGCGTAGGAATGGGCGCCCTTGCCGGACGCCCCAGCCGGGCATCTCCGGCTCGCCCTGCCCGAGTGCCTCACGCGGCAAGGGCTTTCGTCTCGCTGCGCTTACGCGCGCGTGCTCAGCACCGCGTCCTCGTACGCTTTGACCTCGTTCCACACCGCGCCGTCTGCCGGCACGCCTTGACGGCGGCAGTACTCGTCCCACACGATGCCGAACGGCATGGTCTTGAACTGCTCGATCACCATCATCTTCTCGGAATCCTGGAACATGTTCTGCAGCTCCTTCAGGCGCTCGGTCGGCTGCAGCAGGCCCCAGAGCAGGGCCTTCTCCATCGTGCGCATGCCGACCGCCCACGCGCCCACGCGGTTGATGGCGGCATCGAAGAAGTCCATGCCAATCATCGACTTCTCCCACAGCCCGGGAACGCGGACGATCTCCTCGCCGAGCTCCTTCATCGTGTCGTTGAACAGCGTGACGTGGTCCGAGTCCCAGTGCATGGGGCGTGTGACGTGCAGCGGCACGTACGGGAAGAACAAAGCCAGGCTCGAAAGCTTGTCGGGCACGTCCTCGCCCACGTTGAAATGTCCCAGGTCGTTCAGCACGACGAAGTTGCCGCCCTTCTTGGCCGCGTAGGACACGTAGAACTCCTGGTTGCCCACGGTGAAGCCCTCGACGCCGATGCCGAAGAGCTTCTGCTCCATCGAATCGACCACGTGCGGGGTCTCGAACGAGTAGATCTCGTCGAGCGAGTTCTTCAGGTTCTCGCGCAGGCCGAAGCGGTCGGTCGGCGTGTCCTTCAGGCCGTCGGGGATCCAGAAGTTGTTGAGCACCATGTCGTCAAGCTCCTCGCCGATGCGCTCGGCGATCTTGCGGCAGGCGATGCAGTGGCGAATCCAGAAGTCGCGCGTGGCCTTGTCCGGCGACGACACGGTCAGGCCGTGGTTGACCATGGGATGGCTGAACAGCGTGGGGTTGAAGTCGATGCCGAAGCCGCACTTCTTGGCCCATTCGACCCACGGCACGAAGTCCTCGTAAACCAGCTGGTCGCGGTCGTGCCAGGGGTTGGCGTCGTTGAACACGGCGTAGGACGCGTGCAGGTTGATGCGCTTCTTGCCGGGGATGAGGCTCGCCGCCTTCTCGAAGTCGGCCGTCAGCTCCGCGAACGTGCGCGCGCGGCCCGGATAGTTGCCCGTGGTCATGATGCCGCCGGACGCCGCGTTGTCCTTCTGGTCGAAGCCCATGACGTCGTCGCCCTGCCAGCAGTGCATCGAGATGGCCTTCGCGGCGAGCTTGTCCATGACCGCTTCGGTGTCGATGCCGTAAGCGGCGTACGCTTCGCGCGCGTACTCATACGGGTTTTCCATGACGGAAGTTCCTTTCCTTGAAATGGTCTTACGCAAGGGGACGGGGATCGATCTGATCTATGTCGAACGACGCGCGGATGGCGTCGCGGGCATCCTGCAAGGTGGCGAATTCGCCGGCGCCCAAAAACTGGACGATGAGGTTGCCGAGGCTCGTGCCCTCCACCGGCCCGGCGAACACCGGCAGCCGGCACGCGTCGGCCGTGATCTGGTTGAGGTAGGCGTCCTGGCAGCCGCCGCCGACGATGTTGATCGACGTGTAGTCGCGGCCAGTGAGCGCCGCCAGGTCGGCGATCGAGGTGGCGTAGCACTCCGCCAGGCTGCGGTACACGCAGCACATGAGCTCGCCGATGGTTTGCGGCACGGGCTGGCTCGTCTCGGCGCAGGCGGCGCGGATCTCGTCGATCATCGACACAGGCGACAGGAACCGGTCGTCGTTGACGTTGACGACCGAGTCGAAGCCCTCCGCGGCGCGCGCGGCGACGATGAGGTCGCCGAAACCGATTTCGGGATCGCCCGAGCGCCGGGCCACATGCGCCTCGCGACGTGCCCGGTCATCAGCGCTTTCGCCTTCGACGTAGTCCACGCCGTTCAGCTCGCGACGGATGGACTGCACCATCCACAGGCCCATGATGTTCTTGAGGAAGCGGAAGCGGCACTGGTAGCCGCCCTCGTTCGTGAAGTTCTGCAGGCGCGCAGCCTCGGTGGTGACGGGGCCCTCGTGCTCAACACCGAGCAGGCTCCACGTGCCCGAGCTGATGTAGACGGCGTCCTCGTCGCGCGCGGGCACCGCCAGAAACGCCGAGCCCGTGTCGTGCGTGGCCGGCAGCAGCACCTGGGCGTTAAAGCCCACGCGGTCGCGGATTTCGGGAGTGAGCCCGCCGAGCACGCCGCCCGGCATGACCGGCTTCTGGAATAGCCGATGCGGCAGGCCGATGACGTCGATGAGCTCGGTATCCCAATCCTTGGTGCGGGCGTTCAGCAGGTTGGTGGTCGTCGCGTTGGTGTACTCGTTGACCGCCACCCCGGTGAGCAGGTAGTTGAAGTAGTCGGGGATCATGAGGAACCGCGCGGCCGCTTCGATCTGCTCGGGGTGCTCGAGCTTGAGCGCCTCAAGCTGGTAGAGCGTGTTGAACGGCTGGCGCTGGATGCCGCAGGTGCGGTAGACCGCCCCGGGCTTGACGCGCTCGGTCACGCGCTCGTACATGCCCTGCGTGCGCTCGTCGCGGTAGGCGACGGCGTCGGTCGTGCGGTTGCCGTCGGCGTCCACGAGCACGAAGTCGACGCCCCAGGTGTCGATGCCCACGGTCGCAGGGGTAAACCCCTGCTCTTTGCAGGCGGCAAGCCCTGCCACGATGTGCTCGAACAGCCCGTCGACGTTCCAGCAGTCGTGACCGCCTCGGCGCACCTGCGTGTTGTCGAACCGGTAGGTCTCCTGAAGACGGATACGGCCGCCTTCGACCCAGCCGACGACGAAACGCCCGCTCGAAGCTCCGATGTCGATGGCCAGATGGTACGTGGGCATCGCCTACGCCTCCTTTCCCGCACGCGCGGCGTGCGCTGGCGCAGCGGTGGATGCCGGAGTCGTTGCACCCGCGGCGCCTTCGTCGGCCGCCTGCAGCGCGGATGCCGGCGTGGCAGGTGCTGCGCTGGCAGGTGCCTGCGCGGCGGCCGTTGCGCCAGCGCCCGCAGCACCGTCCGTTTCCCCATCCCGCTCGTCGCGAATCTGCACGACGTACATGACGTTGGTCGGCGCGCTCTCGATGCCCGGCACGTCGCCCGAGGTGACGCACGGGCTGGTGGCACGGTCGCCGGCTGTGAACACCGTCAGGTCGCCCGGCTTCACGAGCCCGCGGCTTAGGACAGCATGGCGCGCCGCCACGATGGTGTCGCGCATGGGCTGGTTCTCCACCTGCCCGAGCATGGGCGTGACGCCCCAGAGCAGCTGCATGCGGCGCATGACGCGCTCGCGCTGCGTGACGGCGTAGATGGGGGCCGTCGGGCGCAGGTTGGAGATGAGGCGCGCCGTGCGCCCCGACGACGTGGGCGTGACGATGCACGTCGCGTGGATGGCCTCGGCCGTGCGGACGGCCGCCACGCCGACGGTCGGCGCGCAGCGCAGCTCGTCGGTTTCGTACTCCACATCGGAGCGCGTGCGGTGGTCGGCGTACGGCTCGCTCGCCGCCGCGATCTTCGCCATCATGCGCACCGACGGGACGGGGTACTTCCCCACGGCCGTTTCGCTCGACAGCATGAGCGCGTCGGCGCCGTCGTACACGGCGTTGGCGACGTCGGCCGCCTCGGCGCGCGTCGGGCGGGGGTTGCGCACCATGGAGTCGAGCATCTGGTTGGCGATGATGACCGGTGTGTGCTTGGCGTTGCACAGCCTGACGATGCGCTTTTGGATGTGCGGAATCTTGGCGCCGTCAACCTCCACGCCCAGGTCGCCGCGCGCCACGATGACGCCGTCGGACACATCCACAATCTCGGCCGCGTTGTCGACGCCCGACTGGGTTTCGATCTTGGAGATGAGCGCGATGTCCGCGCCGCCGTTGGCGTCGAGGAACGCCCGCACCGTGCGCGCGTCGTCGGCGCAGCGAACAGACGACGCCGCGACGAAGTCGACGCCCTGCTCGATGCCGAAGAGCAGGTCCGACTTGTCCTGCTCGGTGAGTGCCGGCAGATCGAGCTCGGTCTCCGGCAGGTTCACCGACTTCTGCTCGCCCAGAACGCCGGTGTTCTGCACCGTGCAGACGATGTCCGTGCCCGCCACCTCGTCCACGGCCAGCTCAATCGCGCCGTCGTCGAAGAGGATGGGCGTGCCGGGGCGCACGCGCGCGGCGAGGTTGGGGTAGGTCTGCTGGATGCGGCGCGCGGTGCCGGTGCACGGCTCCTCGGTGAGCACGATGCGCTTGCCCGCCTGCAGGCGGACGGGCTTGCCGCCCTTAAGCGTGCCGGTGCGAATCTCGGGCCCGCGCGTGTCCATCATGATGGCGCAGGGCGAATCCAGAGTGCGCCGCACCTTTTTCAGCCGGTTCATGCGCGCGAGATGCGCCGCCTGCGTGCCGTGGCTGAAGTTGTAGCGCGCGATGTCCATGCCGGATACGATCAGGCTCGTAAGAGTCGATTCGCTGTCCACCGCAGGACCGATGGTACAGACGATCTTCGTCTTTTTCCTCATAGCAGCTCCGTTGTGCAACGCTTGTCCGATGCCGAACCCGGGCGCCGCGTTGCGGTCGCATCGCCGCGGAATGCCGGGTGGGCAAAACCGGCTGTTATTGTAGCCATGTCGCAACAAAGCGGTCATATTATGCACAAACTGCTTGGAAACGTCGCACGACATACGTTTTCGTACGCCCGCGCCCGCCGCGGCGCTACCGGTTGAACACGCACGCGCCGCACAGCGTGACGGCGATCGGGCGTAGCCGGCGCGACGCGGACGGCCGACCCCCCTGTGCTTCCGCTCGACGCGTCCGCTGCACTTCCTGCAGCCGGTGCCCGCCATACGGCGCTTCCGCCCGCGCCCGCCGCGGCGCTACCGGTTGAACACGTACCGGTCGAGCCGCTCGAACGCCTCCACCTCGCGCGCGTGCGGCAGCGCCAGGTTCAGCCGCACCGTCGCCTCGCCGCCGAACGGGCGCCCGTCCTGGCACGCCACTCCCACGTCCCACGCCGCCCGCAGCAGCTCGTCGGGGGTCGTTTCGTGTTCGCGGCACCACTGCGCGCAGTCCAAGAACAGCATGTACGTGCCCTGGGGGCGCGCCACGCTCACCCCGTCGAAATGCGCGCGCACGAAGTCGACGGCGTAGCGCGCGTTGTCCGACAGCACCGGCAGCAGCGCGTCGAGCCATCGTTCGCCGTCGGCGGAGTACGCGGCGATGAGCGCGTGCATCGACAGCACGTTCATGGCGTTGTAGCCCGTGCGGTTGGCGGCCGACACCAGCCGGTCGCGGAGGTACGGGTTGTACACGATGTGGTAGCTGCCCACGAGCCCCGCCAGATTGAACGTCTTCGACGGCGCGTAGAGCGCCACCGTGCGCCTGCGCGCGTCGTCCGACACCGACTGGAACGGGATGTGCTCATGGCCGTCGAGCAGAAGGTCCGACCAGATCTCGTCGCAGATGACGACGCAATCATGGCGGCGGAACAGCTCCGCTGCGCGCTCGAGCTCCCAGCGCTCCCACACGCGGCCGCTTGGGTTGTGCGGCGAGCAGAACACGACGACGTGGATGTGGCCGTCTACGATACGGCGCTCCATATCGTCGAAGTCCATGCGCCAAACGCCCTGGTCGTCACGCACGAGCGGGCTGTACTCCAGCCGCCTGCCGCTGCGGGCAACCGTATGGTTGAAGCCGATGTAGGTGGGCGCATGCACGAGCACGCGGTCGCCGGGCGATGAGAACGCCTCGAGCGCCGAGGCGACGCCGCCGAGCACCCCGTTTTCGTAGCCGATGCACGACGCCGTAAGGTCTTCGACCCCGTTGCGGCGGCAATGCCAGTCGATGATGCTCTGGAAGTACTCGGCCCGCGGCCTGAAGTAGCCGAACGCCGGATGTTCGGCGCGCTCGACGAGGGCGCGCGTGATGGCGGGCGCCGTGGCGAAGCTCATGTCGGCCACCCACATAGGAATGGGGTCGAACCCGGGTTTCGGACGCCCCGGAACGCCATGCACGCCGAGCGCATCGATCGCGAGGGCATCGTGCCCCGCCCGGTCGAGCGCGTGCTCGAAGTCGAACTCTTCCATCGAAACCTCCCTTGCCTTCACACGGTTTGAGCCATCTGGGGAGCGCCCGCGTGTGCCCCACTGGTCAGCCGTGTGCGGAATTATGCCGATGACGTGGTATAATGCAGTTTGATATATCCCAGATGCGTGCTGCGGGTTCGCTCGACGAACGGCGTTTCCTCCTCAACGACCGCGTTGCACGCTCATCATCTTTGCGAGGAGCGTACTATGCTGGAACTCGGCCAGACCGTCGTGTACCGTCATCACGTTTGCACCGTGGCGTCATTGCGCGAAAATTATTATGCGGGCAAAGATTACTACGAGCTTCACGCGCTGTTCGACAATTCGCTCAAACTTTACGTTGCCGTTGAGGATGCTGTACCGCCGGCGCTGCGCCCGACCATGACGCGCGACGAGGCGCTCGCGCTCATCGACTCCATCCCCGAGGTGGAAGACATCGACGCCACCGCTCTCGCCGAGGGTGTGGATACCCCAACCCTGCTCGACCGCCGCATCAAGGAGGAGTACTCGCGCCGGCTCAAGACGTTCACGCCCGAAGAGCTGCTGCCCATCATGAAGTTCGCCTACGAGCGCTCGCGCAAGCGCGAGAAGAACGGCCGCAACGCCACAGCCACGGACAAGAAGTACTTCGAGCTTGCCGAGGACCTGCTGTGCAACGAGCTGTCGATATCGCTCGGCATCGACCGTGACGACGTGTACGATTTCCTGACGCAGCGCATCGAGTCGGCTATGGCGCGCTCGAAGTCGAAGCAGACGGTCTAGAGAGCGCACTTGCGCGTACGGGCCCCGCAGAGCGCCAGCTCGATCGTTTGAACCCGTCGTCTTCCGCATCCGCAGTGGATGCTCGCGCAATCGACTTGATGCTGCCCTACCGGCCACCATGCCGCCCATGAAACGCGTGGCGCGCCCTCGTTTAAGCGTCCGGACCCTTCACGTACGGCTCGCTCGTCTGCTTGTCGATGAACGGGAAGCCGCGCCGCGCCAGCTCGGCCGCGACGGCGTCCTCCAGAAGCGGCAGAGCGTCGGCCACGGGCTGCGTGAGCCCCACGATGAACTGCGCCGGCGAACGGTTCTCCACCTGCATGCCGAAGCACAGGCCTTCCGCCTGATAGCCCAGAAGCGCCGCGTTGTCGAACAGGTCGACGAGCTTCAGGTCGTGCAGCGACGCCATGGCGCCGGTGTGGCGCGCCATGTCCTCAGGGCTGAAACGGTACACCGTGCCGGGCGCGTCATCGGTTCCGTCGACAGCGTCCACGGTGATGACCAGGTCGTAGTCGTCCACGTACGACAGCATGTCCAGGCTCAGGCATCCCACATCGAACAGGTCGACATTGTCGGGCGTGTCGAAGCGGCTCTTCAGATCCTCGTACACGGCGGGGCCCAGTCCGTCGTCGAGCAGCAGCTTGTTGCCCACGCAGAAGACGGCGATCCGCTCGCCGTCCGTCGCTTTCGCATCCATCGTCCGAATCCTTCCCCGCCACGCGTCGCAGCCAAATCCGCCGCATTCCGCCTGTTCCACCGCCGCAAAACCCGTCGCAGTCAATCGTGTGCATCTTTTGGTCAATCGTAACACACCCAACACGCCATCATCAGCCGTATCGGACCAGCACCCGCAGCGTATTCGCAGCGCATCGCGAGCGGCGGAACACTGCCGAGCTTTCCGCCTTCGCCATCCCCTTTGCAGGATTTCCCCGCGCAAGCCGAAACTCGGTTCCATGGCGGCGCCTGCACCCCCTCCCTCCGCGCAGGACGCGAGTCGGTTCCAAGAGCGGCACCTGCGCAGTCTTCCCTCTGCGCAGGCCGAGAGGCGGTTTCAGGAGCGGCACCTGCGCTGCCTTCCCTCTGCGCAGAACGCGAGCCGGGGCCATAGGCGGCACCCGTCCCCCCCCGCACGCAAAAAGAAGGTCCGCCCCCGAACGGGAACGGACCTTCTCGATTTGCGAATCGTTCGCATCAGCCTTAGCGTGGCACGCACTCGGGCAAGCGCTGCAGCCGATCGTCTCAGCCGCATGCCTCAGCCAGCGTTCAGCGTCTCTTGCCAATCGCCGTTGGCTTCAACGCATGCCCATCGACGCGCGCCGAGTGCCGTTAGCATCAACGCACGCCGCTAACATCAACGCACGCCAACGCAAGCCGCATGAGAGTGATGCTATTTCGCCGGTTGAGCCTTGAGCTCGGCCTCGACCTTGGCACGCTCGTCAGCGCGCGCCTCGGCCACAGCGGCTGCGATGTGCTCCTGCTCAAGCGTCTCCTCGGGATGAGGATCCTCGCCCACGATGACGTGCTTGTCAGGGTCGTACACCAGTCCACCATGCTCCTCGTGGAAGAACATGAGTTTCGTGGGAGCGGTGCCCTCGACGTTCGCCAGGTAGATGTGGATGCACATGAAGATGATGAACACGAACATGCCGAAGTAGTGGATGATGCGCATCTGCATCAGACCGCCCACCGCATGGGTGCCCGCAGCGAAGAACGGAACGTTCATCGTCGGAGCCCAGAGCGCCAGTCCCGTGTAGCCCATCAAAATGATGAGGACGGGAATGAGCAGGTAGGAGATCTTCTGCGGCACGCCCAGCTTGGCGGACAGCGGATGATCCTTCTTGAAGAACAGGTAGTACTTGATCCATGCGCCGAACTGATGGCGGTTGTCCGCCTGCGGAAGCCAGCTGTGGTAGTCCTTGACCTGCTTGCGCGTGCCGCCGGTCGGCGCCGACTTCACGAAGAACGCCAGAATCACGCGCACAATGCAGTTCACGACCAGCACGAGTCCGAAGAAGACGTGCAGACCGCGCGCAATGCCCATGTTCGTCGGGAACAGAGGGAAGTGAATCATGATACCCGACAGAATGAGGAAGATCATCGCCACGAGGTTGATCCAGTGCGTGACCACGAATATGGTCGGATGCGCTTCCTTGTAGTGCGCCAGATGTGCCATTTACTTCACCCCCCACGGGTTGGTCACGGTTGCGAAACGCTTGCCAGTCTTGGGCTCGGTCACGTGCACGGAGCATGAAGAGCACGGATCGAAGCTGTGGACCGTACGCAGGCAGTTGATCGGCTTGTCGATGTCGTCGACAGGAACGCCGATAAGAGCCTGCTCGAGCGGACCGTGGACGCCTTCGGCATTGATGGTCGCGAGGTTCCAAGTGGTCGGGATGATGATCTGATAGCCCTTGATCATGCCCTTCTCGACCTTCTCGGCATGGTAGAGGGCGCCACGCGGTGCCTCCCACATGCCCGCGCCTTCGCCGGAATCCTTGGCAGGCTCGACGAAGTACGAGGAATCGCCGCCCTTGAGGGCCTCCATGAGCTCCGCGACCCAGTCCTGCATGAGCTTGGCGACGTACACCGTCTCGATCTGACGGACGGCGGTACGGCCGAGCGTGGACTGCACGACGGAGATGTCGCCGGCATGGCCGAGCGCTGCGAGCATGGAGTTGACGTTCTCGACGATGAACGGCACCTTGCGCTTGTAGGCGGCCAGCACGCGCGCGAGGCTCGTGGCCTCATGCGGCTTGCCGTCGTACTGAGGCGACTTGCACCAAGAGTAGCGGTCGTTGACGTCGTAGGACGTGAACTCCGGCTCGAGCGTGTAGTCGCGCGTGCCGTAGGAGCCGTTGCCCTTGTACCAGGAGCGGCCGACGTACTCGGCGATCTTCGACTCGTCGGGGTCGGACAGGTTGAGGTTGGTGTCCAGCTCGCCGGAAGGCATGTAGCGGTTCTTCATCTCGAACGACGGGTCCTGGAAGACGCCGAACGCCAGGTAGCGGCCCGGGCCCTTGCCGAAGGTGAAGGCGTCCGCGTAGTACGGAGCCAACGCCAGCGTGTCCTGCACGAGCGTGCGGGAGCACCAGTCATACACCTCGTCGACGAGCGCCTTGAGGTCGTCGAGCTTCTGCATCGTGGGGACGAACGCCGTGCCGCCGGGAATCAGCGTGGTGACATGAGGCATCTTGCCGCCGAGCAGAGCGGCGATTTCGGAGGACTTGGCCTGATACTTCAGGGCCTCCAGATAGTGCGCGGTGCAGATGAGGTCGAGCTCGGCCGGCATCTTGTAGGCGTTGCCGCCCTCGGCGTCAAACCAGTTGCCCGAGAAGATGGACAACTGACCGTTGTCGTAGAACTTCTGCAGACGCTGCGCCAGCGCGGCGAGGTCGGAGTCGCACGACGTGCCGGCCTGCTGAACCAGCTCGTACGCCGAGCCGATGTTGGCGGACAGGGCGTTGATCGGGTTGACGTAGTCGAGCGCAGCCAGGTTGTAGAACCACAGGATGTTGCTGTGCAGGAACTGCGCGCCCTCGATCAGGTTGCGGATGATGCGCGCGCTGTTCGGGATGGTGATTCCCAGCGCATCCTCAGCGGCGATCGCCGAAGCGTGCGCATGGGAGACCGGGCAGACGCCGCAGATGCGCTCGACGATCTGGGCTGCATCGGAAGGGGTGCGGTTCTGCACGACCAGCTCCATGCCGCGGAAGCTGCTCGCAGAACACCAAGCGTCGGTGACGACGCCGTTGTCGACTTCAACCTCGACGCGCAGATGGCCCTCGATGCGGGTGATAGGATCGATTACGGTACGTGCCATGCTCTCGGACTACCTCCCTTCCTTTTCGTCGGTGCCGGCATTGTCGTCCTTCATGCCGGACTGGTTGTAGATGGAGTACTGGTACTGTCCGATGGACTTCTCCGGATGCTTCGCATCCCACGCGCGGACCTTCTCGAAGTCAGCGCCGCCGTCCATGCGGCCGGCCTTCTTCATGCCGAAGCCGTGCACGACCAGAGCGGCCGCGACGAGGCCGGTGAGGCCTACGGCGATGGTCGTCGGCTGGAAGTACCAGCTGCCGATGTGCAGCTCGCGGTGACGCTTGTAGAACGGCGTGTTGACCTGGACCCAGTTGGTCTTGTGGTCCATCGGGTCGGCCTCGCAGCAGCCCAGGCAGGGCGAACCGGCCTGAACACACCAGCTGCGACGGTTGTTCCACATGACCACGCCGCAGTTGGCCTTCGTCTGCGGTCCGCGGCAGCCGAGCGGGTACAGGCAGTAGCCTTTGGCCTCTTCCTCGGAGCCGAACTTGTAGACGAACTCGCCGTTCTCGAAGTGGCCGCGACGCTCGCAGTTGTCGTGAATCGTCT
>CAIFEB010000037.1 GCA_903789375.1 uncultured Eggerthellaceae bacterium
GCAATGCGCCCTGGAGGCGCGAGCGGGTGCGAGGCCCGTCCCCGGAAACCGCGCGTCGGACGCCCGGGGACTCGCAGGTCGACGCGCGAGCGAGTTCGCGGGCAATGCGCCCTGGAGGCGCGAGCGGGTGCGAGGCCCGTCCCCGGAAACCGTGCGCCGGGCGCTCAGGGAGCTGGCGGTTTCGGCAGCTACTTCTTCGCTTCCCCCTGCGCAAGCGTAAGCATCGACACCGCTTCTCCGAAGAAGCGCCCCGTGCCTGCCTTCACCGTCATGCGCACGGCCTCGGGGTCGTTCACAACCGATCCCGCGAGCATTTCAGCACCCCAATCAAAGAGCGCAGGCGACATCACGACGCTCGGCCCGACCAGGACCGTGTGCGCGTTCTTCGACAGCTCAAGCAGCCGCGGCGCGGTCTTGTTGGTCAGCGTGACACCCGTCATGAACAGATAATCGCAGGTGGGAACGACGTATTCGCAGGCGGGGTCGGGCGTGTCCATGGCGGATCGCACGTTGCGCTCGAGCACGGTGAGGTGGGCGTACTCGGCGATGCGGTCGACGTGGGGGAAGTGCCCGACCACGACGACGTCGGCACCCTGCATCTGCGGACGGTACTGCTCGAAGGCGTCCATCTTGCGCGCCGTGCCGTCGGGCATATCGATGCGCTCGTCGTAGCGCGCCCCGAGCGCATCGAGCAGTTCGCGGCGCGCGTAGTACGCGTTGAGCGCCGCGATGCCGAGCGACGCCTCTTCGAAGCACCACGATTTCGCGAGCGTCGCAACCTTCGCCAGCGGGGCGCCGCGCAGGTCGTCGCGGCAGGTGCGGCTGGCACCGCCCGTGGCCGTCCAGGAGATGCCCATGCCGCATTCGGCTTCGACATAGGTCCAATGCTGCCCCAGGCAGTAGTCGACGACGCGGATGTCGTCGGGCACGCCTGCGATCAGGCGGTCGTACAGCTCCCAGGGATTGCGCGCGACGCCGGTCGCGGTCGGTTCGGTTGTCATATGCCCCTCCTTGGTTCCATGATTAAGAATGCACTTAACTGAAAACGTTCGATGCTCATGATAGTGCAATGCCTCTATCATACGCGGATGAGAATGAATGCGGATGCGCTTGGCTATAATCGTAGACGAGAAGAGAGGCGCCGACGCCGCATCCGCATCGGCAGCGGCGAGGGGTGCGGATCCGGCGTGCGGCTGTGGCGACGGCGCCCGGCTGCGTCTGCGTTCGTGTCGCGGTTGCAGCGCGCGGTGTTCGCGAAAGCGCTATTGAGAAAGGATTCCCATGCTCTACCTGCTCACGGGCGAAATCCAAACCGGCAAGACGCGCTGGCTCACGCGCATGCTCGACCGCCTCGCCGACCAGGGCGTGGACGCGGCGGGCGTCATCGCGCCCGGGGTGTGGCGCGAGCGCGCCGACGGCTTCGAGAAGCTCGGCATCGACAACGTGCTTTTGCCCGAACGCGAGCGCGTTGCGTTCGGATGGTGGTCGGACCTCAAGCGCGACCAGGGGCAATACGACGCGAACAGCCAGAGCGCGCGGGCGCAGCTCGCATGGGCCATCGACGATGCGGCGATTGCGCGCGTAAACCGCCACTTCGACCAGCTCGCCCACCAGGAGCGCCGCATGCTCGCCGCCGGGCACGTTCCCGCCCGCCCGCGCCTGCTCGTCGTGGATGAGCTTGGCAGGCTCGAGCTCATGCGGGGCGAGGGACTGACATCGGCGATGCGCCGATTGGACCAGGGATCGACCGCGCTCTATCCCTCGGCCCTCATCATCGTCCGCGCGGCGCTCGTCGACGCCGCGCACGAGCGCTTCGCTGCAGCTCCGTGGGGCGGCATCGAGACGATGGCGCCCGACGATGACTCCGCGCGCAGGCTCAGTCGAGCGCTTGCGCGTCCCACGCAAGAAACGCCCAGGTGATCTGCCTGCTTTCGCGCAGGCGGTAGCGCTTCTGCTCGACGCCGTGGTGGTCCACCTCGCCGGCGCGGGGGTTCTCAACCAGGTTGTCGGCCACCCAGGCGCGCACGCGCTCGCACGCGCGATCGAGCTCGGGCGCATCCACGCGGTTTCGCGCCGCGCTGCGCACGATGTCCGCGAGCGAATCCTGCGCCTCCGCAAGGCTGTCGAACGACTCGTAGCGCTTCGACGGAATGTAGGCGACTTCCGGCGCCACGCCCTCTGCTGCCAGGATGTTGAACGCGTACACGAAGTCGCTGCCGAGCCGACGCTGCAGGCCGGCGGCGCGCAGCAGCCGCGCATCGATGCGCGGCGACACGCTGCAGGGCAGGGTGATGCAGACGCGGCGGCGCGCCGCGCGCGTGAGGCGCAGAAGCGAGTCCTTCAGGTCGAACGTCGCGATGGAGCGCGAGGCCACGGCGACGTCTGCGCAGCCGTCGGTCACGCCGTGCGCGGCCCAGTCGTCCGACCAGCTCATCTGCACGATGCGTACGAGGTTGGGGTTGATGCCGCGTCGGCCCTGCTCGGCGCGCATCTTCTCCAGCATGCCCGAGGAGAAGTCGGCGGCGATGACGTGGTGTCCCGCTTCGGCGAGCGGCGTCGCGAGCGCGCCCGTGCCGCAACCCATGTCGAACACGGTCTCGCCGGGGCGGATGCCGGCGAGCTGCAGGAACCGGTCGACGTAGGTCGACTGCGGCCCGTGGCTCGTGGGGAAGGTCTTCGCGCGCGCGTTCCATTCGGTAGGGTCGTCGGGGTGCTTGCGCGCCGCCTGCATCGCCTTCCACTCCTCGTTCCAGTCGGTGGTCACGAGCTTGGGCTCAAACGGTTCGGTCATGTTTTCCTCCAGATGCTTTCGGGTGGCGCGGTCGTGCGCGCGGCGCGGGCTTGCGGTCCGCCGCGCGTGTGGGCGTGGGCCGCGCGCTGCGGCGACGCAGGTTGCGCCGTTGCCGCGGCGGCGTGCTGCGCAGCATCGCAGTGCGTCGCAATCGCCGCCGTGCGTGTATGTCGTACGCCCACTATACCGGATTGCGAACAGAGCGGTCGGGCGTGCTCGGGATGGGCGCACCTGCTCGGGCTTCCTTCCGATACGGCCGGGCGGGCAGGGCAGGGGAAATGCGCGCTTTCCCATCCGTTCCTTTCGTAGAACCCGCTGGGGCGACTCGCCGATGGCGGCTGGTGCGCACTATGCTTGAGGCCGTACCATGGAGGGACAAACGTGTGACCGCAACGGGCGCACGCCTGCGGAACATGTATCTGACCAGGGAAAATCGAGACGAGGAGCTTGCCATGACCATGCGCGTAGAGCTGCTGTACCACACGCCCGAACCCGAGCGCGCCATCGCGACGGCCGCCCGTCTGTGTTATGCGCCGATCGGCGCGTCCGAACTGGTGGAGACCATGACGCCCGAGCGCATGTACAGCGTGCTCGACACGGTGCTCTCCGGCGGCCACTTCTCCACGCTCGAACACGCGAGCTACACGTTCGCACTCGAAGGCGTGTCGCGCACGCTCACGCACCAGCTCGTACGCCATCGCGTGGCCAGCTACGAGCAGCAGAGCCAGCGCTACGTCAAGTACAAGAACGGCATCGAGACCATCAAGCCGCGCTCCATCGCCGACAATCCGCAGGCGTCGGCGCGGTTCGACGAGCTCATGCGCGCCGTCCAAGACGCCTACGAGGAGTTCCTGGCCGCGGGCATCCCGGCTGAGGACGCGCGCTACGTGCTCCCCAACGCGACCGAGACCAAGCTGGTCATGACCATGAACGCCCGTGAGCTGCGCCATTTCTTCAGCATCCGCTGCTGCAACCGCGCGCAGTGGGAAATCCGCGACATGGCGTGGAGGATGCTCGAGCTCGTCCGCCCCACGGCGCCGTTCGTGTTCGCCGAGGCGGGCCCGGGCTGCGTGCGCGGGCATTGCCCCGAAGGCAAGATGACCTGCGGAAAGCCGTATCCGCGGGCGGTCAAGCCGACCAAGGAGGAGTTCGTGGCGGCTTGGAATGCGACCCACGGGCAAGCGTCCGAAGAGGCGAACTAGCAAGCCACGGCGACGGGCGTACCGGCCGGTCGGTGGCGGCGGCCAACGGATCCACCGCCGACAAACCAGCGCGCGACCCGCGCGCTTTAAACAGCAGAGGCAGCGACAAACGATGGCGAAGAAGAAAAGCGACCTTTCCCGCGCGTTCTCCGAGGACGGCGCGCTCAAGACCCACGTGGGCGGCCAGGCGCTGCTCGAGGGCATCATGATGCGCGGCCGCTACAACTGGTCGGTCGCCGTGCGCGAGCCCGACGGCGGCATCTACACCGAAGAGCACGACCTGGCCAGCGGCAAGCGCAAGAACCGCTGGCTGTACTGGCCGCTCATCCGCGGATGCCGCGCCTTCGTCGAGTCTCTCGTGCTGGGCTACAAGGCGCTCTCGGTCGCCGCCGAGCACGCGTTCCCCGAAGACGAGGAAGACGAATCCGCAGGTGAAAGCACTGCGAAGGCGCGGGGTGAAAGTGCGCCGGCGTCGTCGGCAGCCGCTGCGGCGGCATCGCAGGCGTGCCTGTCCGAAGCGGCGTCGCTTGAGGACGTATCCCGTGCGGACGCATCGCGTGGGACAGTCTCCTCCACAGCCAAGAAGGAAGAGGAATCGTCCGGCGGCGGCTTGTCGCAGGGCGAGATGGTGCTGTCGATGGTCGTGGGGCTGGTGCTCGGCATCGCGCTGTTCATCGTCGCTCCGGCGTTTCTGACCAACCTCATCGTGGGCGAGTACGACGGCGCCACGCTGACCTGGAACATCATCGACGGCTTGCTGCGCATCGCCGTGTTCATCCTGTACATCTGGCTCATCGGCCGCATGGACGACATCGACCGCATGTTCGGCTACCACGGCGCCGAGCACAAGACCATCCACTGTTACGAGCACGGCTTGCCGCTCACGCCCGAGAACGCGCGGTCGTTTCCGCGGCTGCACGTGCGCTGCGGCACGGCGTTCCTCATCATGGTGATGATCATCGCCATCTTCGTGTACACGGTGACGCCGCTCAACGGGATCATCGCCGCGTGGGGCATCCCCGACGGCGCGCCCAAGCTGGCGTTCGTCATCGCGGCGCGCATCGTGCTCATGCCCGTCATCGCGGGCGTGTCGTACGAGATCACGGTCAAGTGGGCGGGCTCCCACCCCGAGAATCCGCTGGTCAAGATCGTGCTGTGGCCGGGCCTGCAGATGCAGTACCTCACCACACGCGAGCCCGACGATGGCGAGCTGGAATGCGCCATTGCGGCGATGAGGCTCGTGCTCGAACGCGAGGAGGCCGAAGCTGCCGCCCGCGCGAACGAGGCGACGGAGACGGCGACGGCGGAGGCCGCCGCGTAGGCGCCTGCGCCCGAGCGCGGCAACCGGATTCGGGCGCGCCCGCATCTGCCCCATGTGTAGGCGCTTTGCCGCGAGGGCGTGCGGGTCCTACGAGAGGCGTCCAAGCGCGGTTCATTTGCGCCCCAATGCGCGTGGAGCTGGGGCGGAATCGGGAATTACCGTGATTGTTCGTCGCTTTTCGCAGGAGTTTTCGGCGGCCGTTGTTCTTGCGGACTCATAATAGCGAGCAGTCGAGCAAGTGGTCGGCGTCGTCGTCTGCAACGGATGGCGGATTGGGGCTCCGCAGTCGCCGCTCGCATCGTGCGCCGGGCACCGGTCCGCCGCAGTGGAATTTCAGACGCGCAGCGCCTCATCGTCGAGCCAACAACGGGAGTAGGCCTTTCACGCATATGCAATCGGCACAACGTAGGATACCGCACCTGGCAGGATGGACTTCGGGCTCGGGCATCGCCCTGGCCGGGTCGCTTCAGCTGCCGCTGTTCGTCCTGTCGCTGGTCCTGTACGCGACGGGCGTCATCTCCGACGACTTGGACATCGCGCTGGCGGGCGTCACCTGCCTGTTCGCGTCCAACGTCATCTACGGCTTCATGAAGATGCGCGACCGGCTGCTGTTCCTGTTCCTGCACATGGGCATCTTCCTGTTCCTGCTCACGCGCCCGCTGTTCTGCGGGTTCTTTCCCGACCGCACGTGGTTTCTGGAGACGCGCGAGGCCACGTGGTTCGCGCTTGGCTCCATCTTCCTGTCGATGGTGTTCCTGTTTTTGGGCTGCGTGCTGTACGGCCTGATTACGAGCGGCAACGAACGGGCGCGCAAGCGCCGCGCCCGCGAGGGCGGCTCGCTTCCGCTCGTTGCCAGCTGGAAGACGCACCCGAGCGAGCGTGCGGCGCAGCAGACGTCGGCGACCGACGACGCTGCGGCGAACCTTCTGGAGAGCGCGGTGCGCAAACGCGTGCTCCGGCGCGGCGGCGTGCGGGTGCTCGTCCACGGCGACGACCCCGAAGAGCGCCGGCGGACGCGCGTGCGCGCCCTGCGCGTGGCGGCGTTTCTGTGCTACCTCGTGTGCTTCGTGGGCGCCTGCGCCGACGGCGTCATCAAGATGAGCTACATGAGCGGCCTGCCGTACGAGCAGTACTACCTCATCGATTCGAGCCAGTACATCCCGGGGTGGATCGACTACCTCTACTGCATGACGCCGTTCATGCTCTGCGCGTACCTGGCCACCATGCCCAAGAAGAAGCCGGCGACGTTCGCGCTTCTGCTCTACATCCTGCAGACCATTCCGATGCTCAAGATCGGCTCGCGCGCCGACTTCGTCATCGCGTTTCTGTTCCTGCTTCTGTACTACGCGTTCCGCGCGGCCGTCAGCAAAGACGAGGTGTGGATATCAAAGCGCCTGGTCATCTTTTTGGTCATCGTCATCCCCGCACTCATCTTCGCCATGGGCCTCATGAACTACACGCGCGAGGTCGAAGGCGGCACGCCGGAGTACACGGCCGTCCAACAGATCGCCGACGCCCTGTACAAGCAGGGGGTCAGCTTCACCGTGCTTGGGCACGGCTACATCGTGAACAACGAGGTCCAGGAGCTCGGGTTCAAGTTCTTCAGCATGGGCGGTTTGATCGACACGTTCACGCAGGGCTTCATCGGGCAGACGTTCTTCGGCTTCACGCTGCTGCCCTCCACGAACAGCCCCGAGCTCGCGCTGTACGGCAACTCGTACGCGCACACGATGTCGTTTTTCGCGCACCCCAACTACCTGGGCGGCGAGGGATACGGCTCGTCGTACATCCTCGAGCTGTTCGCGGACTTCGGTTACGCGGGCATCGCGGTGGGCAGTCTCGTCATCTCGATGGCGTTCGTCGCGCTGTCGCGTTCCATCGGCCGCAGCTGGTTCTGGGGCACGGGCGCGCTGGTCGGCGCGTTGTCGGTGTTCCACATGCCGCGCGGGTACGCCGATGAGTGGATCAGCTACATCTGGAACACGCGCTTCTGGGTGGCTATCGTGCTGCTGCTCGTGGTGACGGCCGTGCTCGAGCTTTCGATGCGTTCGGCGTGGGCCGGAAAGATCGGGTCGCTGTTCAACCGGCGAGCTGCGGTGGCGCGCGTGAAGAACGGCCTGGATGCGGGGATTCGCGTGGCGGAGCCGACGCTTGCATGCGTGGGCGACCGCGCAGCGGGGACGGCCGCGGCGCTGACCTCGGAGCCGTCGCACGCGATGGCGCGTGGGCGGAAGGCCGATCGGGGGCGCGCGTCCGCGGGCGACGACGACGTCGGCGGTGCGGTGCGCGGACGGGGCGATCCGCCTTCGGGCGACCCCATCGTCATGAGCAGGTTCGGAGTTCCCGTGCTGAAGTGCGGGTTGCGCGCAGCGGATAGATAGGAAGCAACGATGTTCAATTTCTCAACGTTTTGCCAGAGCGTGAAGCGCCACCTGGTTCCCATCCTGGTGATCATGGTGCTGTTCCTGGCGGCCGGTGCCGGCATGTCGTACGTCAAGGGCGGGTCGTCCTCGTCGTCGACCACGACGTCGGGCACCACTTACACGGCCGAGGCCATGCTGTACGTCGAATCGTATGGCTACGCCAGCGACGAGCGTCAGGGCGGCAACTACAATTACGCGCTGTCCGAAAGCTATGCCGTCAACGACGTCGAGCGTCTGGTGACGAGCGCCGACGTGGCCGGCGAGCTGCGCAGCCAGTACGGCGGGGACATCGAAATCGCAACGCCCGAGTGGATCGACAAGCGCACGAACACGGCGATCGGAAACCGCTTCGTCTATATCGACGTGACGGCGTCCGATCCTACGACGGCCAAGCAGGTCGCCAACGAGGCCGCCCAGAAGACCATCGAGAAGGCGACGGGCCTGGTGCCGCTGCAGTCCATCACGCTGGCGAGCGAGGCTTCGCTGCGCACGGGCACCATCAGCTCCACCTCGTCGGGCGACTGGGGCACGGGCGCCGTGGTGAGCGGCGACGACGACACGGCCGCCGCGGCGACGTCGGGCATCAGCGCCAAGAAGCTCGTCATCTACGCGGGCGTGGGCCTGGTGCTGGCCATCGTCTGCTTCTGCGCGTACGACGTGCTGACGCGCCGCGTGCACTCCGCATCCGACGTTGAGCGCCTGCTCGACATCCCGGTCATCGACACGGCGTCGACGACGGGCGGGTTCGCCGGAACGGCCGCTGCCATCCACGCGCTCATGAAGCGCAACGGGCTGAACAGCGTGGCCGTGGCGGGCGCCAGTCTGAACGACGGCGCAGCCGACGTGGCGCGGGTACTCGGCGACGAGGCCGTGGTCACGGTGTCGTTCGCGGAGGACGCCGACGCGGTGAACAAGATCATGCAGGCCGATGCCGTGGCACTCGTGCTTGCCGACTCCGCTTCTTCGGGCAAGCAGCTCGAGCATGCGATCAAGCAGCTGAAGATCGCCGGCGTGCCGGTGCTCGGCTGCGTGTTCGTGACCAAGAAGTAGAGGCCGCTGCTGCTGCGGGCCGGGTTTCGCCCGGGCCCGCAGCGCAGGCTTCGGGGCGCCGCTGCGCTTGGACGCACAGCAGACGACGGGTAGCTCCGGCGCCCCTCCAGCGGAGGTGCGGCCGCCGTGCAGCAGCGTGCCTCGTCTGGCGCGTGCCGAGCTGCTGCCTTCCGCATTCGCTGCGCGTGATGGTATGAGAAACGCCGGCTGGCAGGAACGTTCCCGCCAGCCGGCGTTTTCTTTTGCGACTCGGTTTGTTGGGCCGGTTGCCAGCCCGCGCGTTCGCGCTCTTTCGCCCCTAGTCCTTCAGGAAGAATTTCTGGTCGTGCGAGCGTACCTGCTGGTCTTTGGGCGGCAGCTTCATGTAGTCGCCGTAGAACTGCGTGAGCACGTGGTCGTACTGCGCCGGAACCGGCAGCTCGTGTCCCTCGAACGTAAGCGTCGTCGTGGGGAACCACGGGTTGTCGTCGATCGCTTCCTTCGCGAACCCGGCTGTCAAGTCGGGCAGGCACCACGCGCGTTTCGCTCCGTCGCTGTCGGGGAAGGCCGAAAGCGCGTCGAGCCATTCGTTCTGCCAGTGCGACAGCGGCTGCTGCGCCGCGCGCCGGTACCCGCGGCGGCTCTTGAGCGCCCAGCGCGGATGTGACCAGCTCATTTCCTCGGCTTGCGGCACGCCCGTGCAGTAGTAGACCATGTCGCTCGCTTCCTGCAGGCGGGCGAGCTTTTCGTCGAGCCCGTCTTCGGGGATGCCCGATACGAAGAACACGTCGATGAAGACGCCTTCTTCAAATCCCATCTCGGGTTTGAGCGTCGAGACCGACGCGCGCGTCTCAGTGTCGTAGACCTTCATGAACGTCTGATGGTAGGGGATGGGGCTTTCGATGCGGAACTCCGCGAATCGGAAGTGACCGTCCACGACGCCGCCGGTGTGCAGGTCGTTGATGACGCTGATGAGCTTCACGTAGTCGGCCTGGGGCATCATGACGTCGATGTCGTCGTCCCAGGGGATGTAGCCGTGATGACGCACGGCTCCGATGAGCGTGCCGAAGGCCAGCTCGTAGCGCAGGTCGTTCTCGCGGCAGATGTGGTCGAAGGCGAGCAGGATGTCGAGTTGGCGCGAACGCAGCTCGTCGATGGTGAGTTCATGCATGGTGGTTCCCCTACGGTGGCGTCGTCAAGCGCATCGGCTTCGCGCATCCATCGTCGCAAGCGGGCGATGGGGCTTCGGAGCTGCGCCGCTGCGGTTCCCAACGCATGCGGCCTTCGGCCGTGAGGAGTGCGGACGGCCGAAGCGTTTGACGCGGATTTTACAAACGTGACCATTCTACTCAAAGCGCGGGACGCATGTCGAAGCGCCGGCAAAACCGCAGAAGAACGTCGTGCGCAGGGGCTCCGTGAGGGTGCGCTGCGATGGACCGGCCCAAGTTCAGCGGTCGAGCAGCGCGTTGCGGTCGATGATGCGCTTGAGTTCGTCGTAGAGTTCGCCCGCATCGCCTGGCATGTCGAGCGCGAAATCGTACAGGCGCCGGTCATCGTCGTACACGCTGATGTCGCTGCCGCGGGAAATCTTCAGACGCGTGGCGGCGTCGAGCGGGCCGCGGTCCTTCACTGTGCCGAACGTGGTGGTTTCGAACACGCGGCCGTCTTTCACGTTGAGCTCCCAGCGGCGGTAGTGCAGAAGCAGCAGGCCGTTGAGGATGGCGAGGACCGCGAACGCGGCGATCCACAGACCCGGCAGCGGCAGACGGTTGAGGCCCATGATCGCGGTGACCACGAGTCCGATGAAAAACATCATGTAGGCGATGAAGCTCGCGGTCATGGCGACGTTGTGCTGGTCGCGCTCCTTCAGATGGATGTGGTAGGTCGGCTGCGCGGTTGCGTTGCCGCGGGCAGGGCGCTGTCCTGCGTCCGCGTTGCTGCGGGTGGGGTGGTGTGATGCGCTCGCTTCGTCCCGGACCGGCTCCTGCTGTGCGCTCTTCATGGCGTGGTCCGAGCCCCGCTGTGCGCCGGCTTCGGTCAGGTTCGAATGCTGCTTCACGTTCGCCATCGTGCACCTTCCCCGTGCGGTGAAAATCGCCATCCATTATCGCCGGCGCGTGTGAAAACCGTGTGGCAACGCCTGCGCCGGCGCGCCGAGGCACGGTGGCGACCGTGCCGGCGCCGGCGCGTCAAGGTGCGGTGACGCCTGCGCTTCTTTTCGCGATTTACAAAGACTTGATGATTTGTAATAATGAGCCGTTCGCAAATAGTAAAAGTGAACGCCAAAAATGGACGCCGACCAGCTGCGTCCAAGGTGCGGGAAAGGGATTCGCTTCGCATGGCAGTGGAATTGCGCGAGTTTCAGCTGTTTCAGATGAACATCTTGAACGAGGTCGACCGGGTGTGCAAGAAGAACGGCCTCACCTGGTACGCCGGCTGGGGCACGCTTCTGGGCGCGGCGCGCCATCAGGGCTTCATCCCGTGGGATGACGACATCGACATCATAATGCCGCACAAGGACTACCTGGCGTTTCGCGATGCGTGCGCGCGCGATCTGGACGAGCGCTTCTACCTGCAGGTCCACAGCGTCAACCCGGCGAACGACATCGTCTGGCAGCGCGTCGGCGTGAAGAACTCCACGTCGCTGCCCGTCGATTCGCGCGACATCCCGGCCGAATGGGGCGTGTGCGTCGACATCTTCACGCTGTTCCCGTGCCCCGACCCCGAGTCGAGCAAGTACGACGACTTCCTTAAAGAATGCGACCGGTTCTACCGGACGTCCAGCCTGTACCGCTACCGCAAGATGGCGCGCGCGGGCAGCGGCCCCAAGCGCCTGTACTACCGCCTGCGGGCGCGTCAGTCGGATGCGGACAACGTTCGCCAATGGCTCGATCAGGAGCGCGCCCTGATGAAGGGCGAGCGCTGGGGGGAAGACGCCGTGGCTCCATGAGCCCGACGACAGCGAGCGCAAGCGCTGCCTGCGGCGCGAATGGTTCGACGGCGATCCGGTGGAGCTGCCGTTCGAGGACCGCACGGTGCCTGCGCCGGCGTGCTACCGCGAGGTGCTCACCGCGTCGTACGGGCCCGATTGGATGGAGATTCCGCCCGAGAGCAAGCGCGTGCAGCACAGCGGCGGCGGCTCGGACGACGTGATCGTCTACTTGGACCGCCCCTACACCGACTTCCTGCAGAACCTCGTCGCCGCGCGATAGGGGAAGGCGAGTGCGCGTTCGTGAGCAAGCGCGGCATGGCGGGCGAATGCGCCGTTGCCGATGTGCGTGACGTGCATCCATGTGATCGGTGCCGCTTTCCAAGCCCTGTGGCTCGCGTTTGCCTGCGGCGTGAAGTTCATTAGCGCAGCGTCGGAAGCCTTGCGCCCGTGCATTGTCTCGCCTGCCCGCCTGTTGAGCGTTCCGCCTGGTCGATTGCTCGTTCATCTTCGTTTAAGGCTTGTTTCAGCTTGCTCTGCCACACTCACGTCGAAATGAGTGGTAGAGGAGCTGTCCCATGCATTTGAAGAAGTCGGAGTTCGATGTCCTTGCCGCCGCGCATCGAGGCGAAGCGCAGTCGCAGCGTCGTCTGGCGCGCGCCTGCGGGTTCTCGCTGGGGCTCACGAACCGGTGCTGCCAAACGCTCGAAGAAGCGGAGCTCATGCGGGCCTACCAGGTGACGCCCGAAGGCGCAGACGTGCTGGAGCAGTTCCGCGTGCGGCGGGCGGTCGTGCTGGCTGACCGGTTCGATGCGCGGCTCGTTCCGTACACGCACGAGCGGCCGAAGGCGGCGCTGCAGGTGGGCGGCGCGCCGCTTGTCGAGCGCATCATCGCGCAGCTGCGCGGCGCCGGCATCGACGACATCACCGTGGTCGTCGGGTCGCATATGGAGCACCTGTTCTATCTGGAGGACCAGCCGGGCGTTTCCCTGTGCGTGAACGAGTCGTTCGACGCGGCGTGCGGGCTGACGTCGCTTTTCGCCCTGGGCGATCTTCCCGCCTGCGCCTACGTCGTCGACGGCGGGCAGTATTTCGAGAAGAACCCGTTTCGTCCGTTCGAGTACAGCTCGTACGTGTTGGTCGATGACGACGTGCGGCGCGCCGGACGCCAGGAGGTCGTCTGCGTGAGCCGCAGCGGGCTTTTGGCCGCCGAGGGTGCGCGGCGCAGCGAGCGCAAGCGGCTTCTGCCCTTCGCGTACATCGACGACCATGCGGCGTACGAGCTGCGTGCCGTGGTGCCGGACCTCGCACACGACATCCCGCTTGCGCCGACGAACTGGGAGGCGCTTGCGACGACGGGCGCGCCCGATGCGTTCGTGCGGGCGCGCGATGCGAAATCCTGCGGGCTGCGCGAGATCACGAGCGTCGAAGACCTCAACGAGCTTCGGGATGCGCACCAGGCGGCGCCGCGGACGGCCGACGGTTCGCGCGCGGTGGACGCGCGGCTCGCATCGAGCGGGTCGGTCGCCATCGACCGCATCTGCCGCGTGCTGGGGTGCGCGCCGCACAACGTTCGCGACATCGCGCGGTTCGGCGCGGAAGGCGGCGGCTACCTGTTCACGTTCACCGTCAACGGAAAGCCCTACCTGTACCAGCAGGACCGTCTGAGCTGCACGGTGCTGCGCGCGTGCGGAAGCTTCGCACGGCCCGGCAAGGCGCCCGGTCAGTCCGAGGCCGACGTGAAGACGAACGCGCGCATGAACGACCTGCTCAAGCGCGTGCGCGCAGCGGGCGTGTCCGTGGCGACCGTCTACCGTGATGAAGTTGCGGGTTGGGAGGTGTCGGGCGGCGTCCCTTTTGACGGCAGCCGGCTCGGAGCCGACCGCGCGGCGACGGAGGCGGCCCTCGCCCAGCTCAGGAAGCTTCAGGAAAGCGGTATCGACTTCGACACGGCGTCGGTCTGGGACGAGGCGCAGGCTGCCGCACGGGCGCTCGAGGATGCGAGTGATGGCGGGTTTCCGCAGCTCGCCGACACGCGGCGTCTGGTCGAGCGGCTCCATGCGCGCATCGTCGCAGATGGCGAGATTCGTCCGTGCCATGGGAACGTGCGCGCGCAGAGCTTCGTGAAGGACGCGGACGCACCGCAGGGCGGCATTGCGCTGCGCGGCTGGGGCGCGGCCCATCTTGACGATTACGCCGTCGACCCCGGATCGCTGTTCGCGTCTGGACGTTGGACGCCCGAGGCGGCCGTGACGCTGCTCCAGTCGTATTTCGGGCGGACGCCCACCGACGGCGAGGTGGCGCACTGCCTGGCGGCCGTGAGCGTTGTGTCGTTCTGTCGGTTCACCGTCCTTGCCGTGGCGGGGACGGTGGCGCGCGAGCAGCTGCATCGCCTGTACCGCAACGCGTGCCTGTTCGGACGCGCCGCTCAGGAACGCTACGCGCGGCTTTCGCACGCCGCCATGATCGGGGCGTAGGAGGCCACGGGGCTCGTCGCGCATCCGCATCGGACGGCGCCGCGCCTGCCGTCCGGCAAGCACCGCACCGTCGCACCGCAAGCCTCGAAACCCGCACGCGGCAACTCCTTCGAACGAACAGGGCCGAAACGCACTTCGCGATGCGTTTCGGCCCTTTTTGCGTGGCATGCCGTCTGTGCGCCGACCGGCGATGTCGCAAGCGACGTTTCCGGCCGGCACCGCGCCTCCCGCCCGGCAGACGCGGCGCTTTCCCGTTTTGCTAGTCGGTGAAGTAGGCGACGCCGCTTTCGAAGATCGGCTGGTACGTGGCGTCGGGGATGTTCTGGTACAGCCCGCGTCCGCTGCGCTCGGAGTGGCCCATCTTGCCGAACACGCGGCCATCGGGGCTTGTGATGCCTTCGATGGCAAGCGTCGACCCGTTGGGGTTCACCGACAGGTCCATCGACGGAACGCCATCGAGTCCAACGTACTGCGTGGCAATCTGACCAGCGCTTTCGAGCGAATGGAGCAGCTCGTCGCTCGCGACGAAGCGGCCCTCGCCATGGCTGATCGGCACGGTGTGGATATCGCCGACCTTGCATTCCGAAAGCCAGGGCGACAGGCTGGACGCCACGCGCGTGCGCACGATGCGGCTCTGATGCCGGCCGATGGTGTTGAACGTCAGCGTCGGGCAGCTCTCGTCCATCGGGCGGATGTCGCCGTACGGCACGAGCCCCAGCTTGATGAGCGCCTGGAAACCGTTGCAGATGCCCAGGATCAGGCCGTCGCGGTTGTTCAGCAGGTCGCGCACGGCCTCGGTGACGGCGGGCGCGCGGAAGAACGCCGCGATGAACTTGGCTGAGCCGTCGGGCTCGTCACCGCCGGAGAAGCCGCCCGGAATCATGAGAATCTGGCTGCGCGAGATCTCGTCGGCGAGCTTGGCGGTGCTTTCGGCTACGGCCTTGGGCGTCAGGTTGTTGATGACCAGGGTGGACGTCTGCGCACCGGCGCGCTCGAAGGCGCGTGCGGAGTCGTATTCGCAGTTGTTGCCGGGGAACACCGGGATGATGACGCGCGGCTTGGCAACCTCGCCGCCGACGATGTTCAGCGTGAGCGGCAGCTTATCGTCGCAGCTCTTGATGGGAGCTGCGGGGCCCTCGCCGCGGTAGGGGTAGACCGGCTCGAGCGTGCGCTCCCACGCCTCCTGCAGATCATCGAGCGGGATGTCCTCGCCGGCGACCGAGAACGTGTAGGCCACAGTCGTCGTGCCGATGAAGTCGATGCGCACGTCGTCGGTGGATTTCGGCAGGGCCGCGGTGTCGGCAAGCTCCACGGCGAACGACCCGTAGGCCGGCATGAACAGCTGCTCGGCGTCGAAATCGTCCTTCGCCGCGAAGCCGATGCGGTTGCCGACGCACATCTTGAACAGCGCCTCGGCGTCGCAGCCGTATCCCGGCGTTGCCACGGCAACGGCATCACCTGCTGCGATGAGCTTCTCCACGGTGTCGAGGCAGCCGATGAGGCCGGCCTTCTCGGGCGTCAGGCCGTCGGATTCGTAATACGGATGGATGCAGACGACGCGGTGGCCGGTCTCTTTGAACTCGGGCGAGACGACGTTGTCGACGGACCCGGTGGAAACGGCGAAGCTCACGAGCGTCGGCGGCACGTCGAGGTCCTCGAAGCTGCCGGACATGGAGTCCTTGCCGCCGATGGACGCGACGCCCAGGTCGAGCTGGGCCTGCAGCGCGCCGAGGACCGACGCGGTCGGCGCACCCCAGCGCTTCGGGTCGTCGCGCAGGCTGCCGAAGTACTCCTGGAACGTCAGGTACGCGCGCGAACGCGAGAAGCCGGTGGCCACGAGCTTGGAGATGCTCTCCACGACGGCCAGATACGCGCCCGTGAACTGGTTGGCTTCGGACAGCCACGGGTTGAATCCCCAGGCCATGGCCGATGCGGTGGTCGTCTCTCCCGCGACGGGGAACTTCGCCACCATCGCCTGGGCGGGCGTCAGCTGATAGCGGCCGCCGAACGGCATGAGCACCGTGCCGGCGCCGATGGTGGAGTCGAAGCGCTCGGACAGGCCCTTGTTCGAGCAGCAGTTGAGGTCCGTGAGCACGCTCTCCATGCGCTCGGCCACGGTCGCACCCTGCCAGGCGGGCTTCCAGGAGCCGCCCTGCACGACGCGCACGTGCTGGTGCTTGGGCGCGCCGTTGCTGGACAAAAACGCGCGCGACAAATCGACGATCACGTCGTCGCGCCAGGTCATGCGCACACGGTCGTCGTCGGTGACGGTGGCGACGGGTGTGGCCTCAAGGTTCTCCTCATGCGCGTAGCCGATGAACTCGTCCACGTCTGCGGCGGCCACGTCGACGGCCATGCGCTCCTGGCTCTCCGAGATGGCGAGCTCGGTGCCGTCGAGGCCGTCGTACTTCTTGGGAACGGCGTCCAGGTTGATGGAAAGGCCGCTCGCCAGCTCGCCGATGGCCACGGACACGCCGCCCGCGCCGAAGTCGTTGCAGCGCTGGATCAGGCGCGTCGCCTCGCCGCGGCGGAACAGGCGCTGGATCTTGCGCTCCTCGGGGGCGTTGCCCTTCTGCACCTCGGCGCCGTCCTTCTCCAGGCTCTCCTCGTCGTGCGCCTTGGACGATCCGGTGGCGCCGCCGATGCCGTCGCGGCCGGTGCGTCCGCCCAGAAGGATGACGACGTCGCCGGGCGCGGGCTCCTCGCGGCGCACGTGGTCGGCTGGCGTGGCGCCCACCACGGCGCCGATTTCCATGCGCTTGGCCACGTAGCCGGGGTGGTACACCTCGTTGACCTGACCCGTTGCCAAGCCGATCTGGTTGCCGTAGCTGGAATAGCCCGCGGCGGCCGTCGTGCACAGCTTGCGCTGGGGCAGCTTGCCGGGCAGCGTCTCGGACACGGGCGCGAGCGGGTTGGCCGCACCGGTGAGGCGCATGGCCTGGTAGACGTAGCTGCGGCCCGACAGGGGGTCGCGGATGCAGCCGCCGATGCACGTGGCCGCGCCGCCGAACGGCTCGATCTCGGTCGGGTGGTTGTGCGTCTCGTTCTTGAACAGGAACAGCCAGTCCTCGTCGGTGCCGTCCACGTCGACGGTCACCTTGACGGTGCAGGCGTTGATCTCATCGGATTCGTCGAGGTCGGTGCAGATGCCGCGGGCCTTCAGGTACCGCGCGCCGATGGTGCCCATGTCCATGAGGCTCACCGGCTTCTCGTCGCGGCCCAGTTCGTGGCGAAGCTCCAGGTAGCGGGCGAAGGCCTGCTCCACGACGGCGTCGTCGATGGCCACTTCGTCCAGCTCGGTGTTGAACGTGGTGTGGCGGCAGTGGTCGGACCAGTACGTGTCCACCACGCGGATCTCGGTGATGGTGGGGTCGCGGCGCTCGCCTTCGAAGTAGCGCTGGCACAGCTGGATGTCGGCGAGGTCCATGGCCAGGCCGCGGTCGGCGATGAACTGCGCGAGCTCGTCGTCGGTCATCGTACGGAACCCGTCGAGCACCTCGACAGGCGCGGGCTCGGGGTAGGTGGCCTTGAGCGTTTCGACCGGTTCGAGCGACGCCTCGCGCGTTTCGACCGGGTTGATGACGTAGCGCTTGATGGCCTCGACGTCGTCGGCGGACAGCGATCCCTCCAAGACGTACACCTTCGCGTAGCGCACGGTGGGGCGTTCGCCCTGGCTGATCAGCTGGATGCACTCGCTTGCCGAATCGGCGCGCTGGTCGAACTGGCCGGGCAGCGCCTCCACGGCGAAGACGGCGGCGCCCTCGGTGGCGGGCAGCTCGCGGAACACGGTGTCGACCGGCGGCTCGCTGAACACGACGGGGATGGTGCGTTCGAACAGCTCCTCGTCGATGCCTTCGACGTCGTAGCGGTTGATCAGGCGCAGCTCGGCGAGGCTTTTGACGCCGAGGATGCTGCGCAGCTCGCCGGTCAGCCGTGTCGCCTCTCCATCGAATCCGGGCTTCTTCTCCACGTAGATACGTGAAACCATGGTGTCGCCTTCCTGTGAGGTGTGCGAACGCGCGGCTGCTCGCGTGCCTGCGCGCTCGTCGAGGTTTTCGCATGCGCTCATTATAGGAGCGCGCGTCCGGCGCGGAGACGAGCGCTTTGCGGCCTGCGCATATCGCGCATGAACCGGCAGGTTGGGCGGCGGGTGCGGCGGTGCGGCGGCGTTCGAGCGGCGCCCGCGTGGCGTTTGGTTGGAGCGCGGTGGCGTTCGGACGGTGCCGGGTGGGGAAAGCGAGCGCGGGTGAGGCGGTTGCGCGGCTATGATGCGGCGCCGCGGCGGCGTCTCAACGGCGGAAACGCTGCGGCGATGCTGCGGCTTCCGGGCGGTTACGCGGCGGTCGGGCGCGGAATAGGCGACGAATGCGGCGGATGCGTCCCGCAAGCGCGAAGACCCCGTGAAGATTCGCTGCGGACGCGTTGGTGTGGGACAATCGACGCGAACAACACGTTACGCGGCGCGAGCTTCCGCCGCATGCCGCAAGCATCCGCCTCGTCCGACCTGGCCGCTCGTGCGGAGCGTGCCGTTTCCCACAGAAGAGGCAGCTGGCCGGCGCGAAGCGGGGCTCGCAGCTCGCCTGAAAGATCGCCGAAGGAGGCGACGCATCATGACGCAGGAGCAGTTGAACCAGCACAAGCCGAAGCCCGGAGCGTCGCGCGAAGGCGGCGCATCCAAGAAATTCCCCTTCGTGCGCCCGGTGGTGGAGGCCATCATCTGGGCGATGATCGCCGGGGTCGCCACGGGTTTGGGCGTGCTCGTCACCAACGAGATGTGGATGGGTCTGTTCGGGTTCGCCGTGTTCGTCATCGCGTTCGTCGTGCGGGTGAACCCCGAGATGAAGCGCATTACGGCCGAGCTCGACGAGGCGGAGGCCGCCGAGGCGTACCACTACGACGAGGACGCGTCGTTCGACCAGTTCCTGCACAACTTCGACCTGACGGGCAACTGGGAGAACTTCTCGTTCGCCTTGGAACAGTGGCGGCGTGGCGACTGGTCGGACGACACGCGGGCGCGGCTTTTACAGCAGGCTGTGCTCATCTGCGCCGAGCGCGGCATGCGCGACCAAATGGAGACGCTTATGGCCGACCTTGCACAGGTGGCGGAGCGCCTGGGCATCACCGACCGGATGACAGAGTTCCGCGCGATGGCGCAGGCACGCCTTGCGCAGGCGGAGGGTGCGCCGGGGACGCCGGGGACGCCGAGCACGGAGGAACCCGAATGCGCTGTCTGAGCAAGACACCGGGGGCGTTGGATTCGTCATGCACGGCACCCGTGGCATGCATGACCAATTCTGTAGGAACGCCGGGAGAATAAGGGCAGTCCGCACGTTGGTGGACTCTTTTGCTTGTGAATCTGCGGCTTCCATTCGTAGGGTGCGTCCCAGCCTGAGGTGTTAGATCCAGCGTTTTCGCTTTTCGCCTGCGTTTTCCCTACGTCAGCGCGCTTGCGTTTCGACCCGCATGCTAGCGGGCGCTCGTCTCGAGCGCGTTCGCCACAAGAGCGGCGCAGCGGTCGGCCATGCGCTCGATGCGCCGCACGCGCATGAAGTCGTTTCCGAACACGAGGCGCGCGTTGTCGAGGAACGTGTCCTCGCCGTCGAACAGCGCACCCACGGCGATGCCGTCTTTTCGCAGGTCGCGGACGATCTGTGCCGTGTCGTCCACCGCTGCGCGCCCGTTGTAGTCCACGACGGTGCGCGCTCCCTTCTCGTTCTCCTGTACCATGCCCGTGTCGTCCATGGGGGCGGCGTCGGTGAGCATGAGCACGAGGCGCTGGTCGGACGCCCGCGCGGGTGCGAGCGCTCCCACGCAGCGCAGCGCCAGACCGTCGCGGTTCATGCCGGAGGCGGTGTAGCGGAACACGTGCGCGAGCTCCGCGTCGGCGATCGAGCGGTTGAACAGGCGCAGCACCGTGTAGCCGCGCATGCTCGAAAACGCCCAGAGGCGCACGTCGATGCCGCAGCTCGCAAGGCTTTTCCCCACGATGTACGCCTGGGCGGCGACGGCGGCGCAGGTGTCTGAGCGCGAACCCGACGCGTCGAGCAGGAGGTCCACGGCCACGCCGGGATCGTCTGCGGGAACGCGCCGCGCGAACACGTGGTCATCGTCCAGAAGCGCCAGCCGCCACGCGCGTGCCGCCTCGATGCGCCCGCGCGTGCGGTGCTTTTCCGTGAACGTCGACGCGCTGTGCAGGCGGTCGGTCAGGCTCTGCGCCAACCGGTGGGCCACGGCTTCGAACGCGCGGCGGTTGGCTTCGTAGAACGCGCGGTTCGCACGGTACTGCTCGTCGGCGGCGCGTGCGAGGGCGGCGAGCTGCGGGTCGGGCTCGGGAACGGCTTCCGCGGCGCCGTCGGATATCCACAGTCGGCAGCCTTCGTGGGCACCGGTGCACACGTCGTGCTCGAGGCGCTCGAGCGCAGCGGGCGGACAGATGAGCGCCCCGAACCGCGCTTCGATATAGACGCGGTCGTGTTCGGCGCGCGTGCGGCGGCGCTCGTCGGCATGTTCCGCGAGCGCGCGGCGCAACCGTCCGCGGCCCGATGCGGTCCGCGCGGCAGCATCCGCCGGCGCGCTCAGGCCGCCATCGCGGCTGCGCTTGCCCCGCATCGACAGGCCGAGAAGGGAAAGCCCCAGGTGAAGCGATGCCTGGGGAGCTTTGACGACCGTTCCGTCGAACCGGTAGCGCGCGCGGAGCACGTCGCGGATGCGCGCCTCGACGGCGGCTGCGGGCTCGGGGGCGGCCGCTTCGCTG
>CAIFEB010000038.1 GCA_903789375.1 uncultured Eggerthellaceae bacterium
CTCGCCGCGTGCCGCCGGGTGTCGCCGGGCCTCGCGTTCGCCGTCGAGGCGGTCGTCGACTACCAGATGATCGCGCGCCGCTCGCTCGTCGACGAGAGCACGAAGGTCGAGCGCGCCCTGGAGGCGGGCGACCTGCCGACGGCGCGTACGGCCGTGTCGATGATCGGGGGACGCGACACGGCCGAGCTCGACGAGGCGGGCGTCGCGCGCGCAGCCGTCGAGACCGTGGCGGAGAACGCGTCCGACGGCGTCATCGCGCCGCTGTTCTACCTGGCGCTCGGCGGCGCGCCGGCGGGCGTGCTGTACAAGGCCGTGAACACGATGGACTCCATGATCGGCTACAAGAACGACCGCTACCGGCATTTCGGGACGGTGGCGGCGCGGACCGACGACATGCTCAATTTCGTGCCGGCGCGGCTTTCGGGCGCGCTCATGTGCGCGGTCGCGGGGGCGGTCGGGCTCGACGGGCCGCGGGCGTGGAAGGTGTTTCGCCGCGACCGTCTGGCGCACACCTCGCCGAACGCTGGCCATACCGAAGCGGCCTGCGCGGGCGCGCTCGACGTGCGGCTCGCCGGACCCAACCGCTACGGCGGGGTGCTCGTGGACAAGCCCTACCTGGGCGATGACGTGCGTCCGGTGGAGCCGTGCGACATCGCGCGGGCGAACCGCCTGATGACGGCGACGGCGACGGCGACGCTTGGGTTGTTCGCCGCGGTGGGGTTCGCCGTCGGTTTCATCGGCGGCAGGCGCCGGCGGTGAGCGCGCGGCCGCGGGGCGCCCGGTGGCGGCCGGGGCGCGGATGCCGGTGGTCTGCGACGAACAGGACGCGGATGCCGAAGGCCCGTAAGCACAGGATACGGATAGCGGGGTGCGCAGCATGCAGGATGCCATAAGGCCCGCAGCAAACGGAACGCAGATGCGAGAGAAGACGAAGAGGTGATGGCGCTATGGCGCTGACAAGGGAAAACGAGGGCGCGCAGTCGTTCACGGCGCAATTGCGCGACCCGGGTATCGTCGTGGGCGACCTCATCTCGCCGTACGCGCATGGCGGCGCGCGCTTCACGCACCCCGGCGCGCTCGACTTCTCCGCCAACATCAACCCGCTCGGCATGCCGAAGGCGGCGGCCGACGTGCTGCGCTCTTGCGCCGACCTCTGCGAGGCGTATCCCGACCAGGGGTGCGGCGCGCTTACGGCGGCGCTTTCCGGCACGCTGGGCCAGGCGCCCGAGCGGATCGTCTGCACGGCGGGTGCGACCGACCTCATCGACCGCATCGTGCGCGTCGTCGCGCCGAAGCGGGGGGTGGTCATGGCGCCGTGCTACGCGGACTACGAGCGCGCGCTCGTGCGGGCACACGCGGCCGTCACGCGCGTGCCGCTCGATGAAAGCCACGGCTTCGCGTTCGACGATACGGCGGAAGCGGGGGTCATCGCCGCCATCGACGACGGCGCCGACCTGGTGTTCCTTGCCTCGCCGAACAATCCGACCGGCATCTGCGTGCCGCCCGCGGCGCTGCGGCGCATCGTCGCGCACGCCCGCGAGGCGCGCGCGGTGGTGGCCGTGGACGAATGCTTCCGCGGCTTCACGGAGGCGCCTTCGGCCACGGCGCTCGTGGACGAGTTTCCCAACCTCGTCGTCATCGACGCGGCGACGAAGCTCTACGCGCTTCCGGGGCTGCGGCTGGGCTGGGGCATCGCCGCGCCCGAGCTCGCGCGGCGCCTGCGCAACGCGGGACTGCCTTGGGCCGTGTCGACGCCGGCCCAGGTGGCGGGTGCAGCGGCGCTCGGCGACGACGCGTACCGTGCGCGCACGCGCGAGCTCGTCGCAAGCGAGCGCACGCGGCTTGCGCGGGAGCTTTCCGCGCGCGGCTTGCGCGTCATCGACGGCGCGGCCAACTACCTTCTGTTCCAGGGACCGCGTGGGCTGTACGGCGCGCTGCTCGCGCGCGACATCGTCATCCGGCGCTGCAGCAACTTCTCGGGGCTCGACGGCACGTGGTACCGCGTGGCCGTGCGCACGCCCGACGAGAACGGCCGGCTGCTCGAAGCGCTCGACGAGGTGATCGCATGGTAGCGAATGCGCAGGTGAAAGCCCAGGTTCACGCGGGGTCGGCGCACCGTCCGCCGGTCAAGCGCATCATGGTGCAAGGCACGATGTCGGGCGTTGGCAAGAGCGTGCTCGCGGCGGCGCTGTGCCGCGTGCTCGCGCGCGACGGCTTGGCGGTGGCGCCGTTCAAATCGCAGAACATGGCGCTCAACTCGTTCATCACGCCCGACGGTGCGGAGATCGGCCGCGCCCAGGCCATGCAGGCCGAGGCGTGCGGCATCCCGCCCGAAGCGTGCATGAACCCGATTCTGCTCAAGCCCACGGCGGACACGACCTCGCAGGTCATCGTGAACGGGCATGTGCGCGGCGACATGCCGGCGCGCACGTACTTCGAAAAGAAGCGCGCGCTCGTGCCCGACATCCTGCGCGCCTACGACAGCCTGGCCGAGCGGTTCGACTGCATCGTCATCGAGGGCGCGGGAAGTCCAGCGGAAATCAATCTGAAGGACGACGACATCGTCAACATGGGGCTTGCCGCGATGGTGGACGCGCCGGTGCTGCTTGTGGGCGACATCGACCGCGGTGGCGTGTTCGCCCAGCTGGCGGGGACGATGATGCTGCTCGAACCCGACGAGCGCGCCCGGGTGCGCGGGCTGGTCGTCAACAAGTTCCGCGGCGACCGCTCGATTCTCGAGCCGGGGCTCGCGCAGCTCGAGCAGATCACGGGCGTGCCGGTGGCCGGAGTGGTGCCGTATGCGGCGCTCGACCTGGACGACGAGGACAGCCTGTCCGAGCGCCTGTCCGCACGGGCGGCGGGGGCGCTTGCGGACATCGCGGTAGTGCGGCTGCCGCGCATCTCCAACTTCACCGACTTCATCCCGCTCGAGGCGGTCGACGGGGTGGGGGTGCGCTACGTGTCGAACCCGCATGACCTGGGACGACCCGACCTCATCATCATCCCGGGGACGAAGAGCACGCTTGGCGACCTAGCGTGGATGCGCACGTCGGGGATGGCGCCGGCGGTCGTGCGCGCGTCGCGTGCGGGTGTGCCGGTCGTAGGGATCTGCGGCGGCTACCAGATGCTCGGCATGTCCGTGTCCGACCCGACGGGTGCGGAAGGCGGCGGCGAGCAGCCGGGGCTGGGGCTTCTGCCGGTGGAGACGGTGTTCGCGCCGACGAAGCACCAGGTGCAGGTCGAGGGTGCGGTCGTGTGCGAGGTTGCGGCCGCTGCGGCTGCCCACGTCGCTCCGCTCGCGTCTGCGCTCGCGGGACGGCCCGTGCGCGGTTACGAGATTCACCTCGGCGAGACGAAGCGCTTGGGAGGCGTCCCGTTTTCGCAGGTGAGAGCAGCTGGGTCGCAGCCGGTCGAAGACGGGTGCGTCGCCGGCGACGTGTTCGGCAGCTACGTGCACGGGCTGTTCGACGACCCGGAGCTCACCGAAGCGCTCGTGGGCGAGCTGCTCGCGCGCAAGGGCATCGACCCCGCGCGGGCGCGCGCCGTTGACTACGCGGCGTACAAGCAGCGCCAGTACGACGAGCTCGAACGCGTCGTGCGCGCGAGCATCGATATGAATCTGATCGAGCGATTGTTCGAGGAGCAGGCATGAGCGAGAGGGAACCGGAACTATCAGACAACTTGGCCGGCACAGGCGGCGCGGTGGGCGCTGCGGAAAAAACCGGACAGGGGCGCGGTGCGGCGGATGCGGCTGCGAAGGGGGCGCGGGAGCATCGCTATCCCTTCGCGACGAACCGGGCGTGCCCGTACTTCCCCTGCCACGACGACCTCGATCCGGCGGAATTCAACTGCCTGTTCTGCTACTGTCCGCTGTACGCGCTGGGTCCGCGGTGCGGTGGGCGGTTCCGCTACACCGACACGGGCGTGAAGGACTGCACGCCCTGCTCGCTGCCGCATCAGGGCGATGCGGGAACCGAGCTGGTCAAGCGCCATTTCAAAGACCTCGCCGACCTTGCGAACGTGCCGGTGGCAGCTGGCGCGGGCCAACCGGCGAAGACGGCGGCTGCGACAAGCGACGCCCCGAAGCCTTCGGCTGAGCATGCGAACGCAGCGGGTGCGCCCGCGGACGGAGCGCACGCGGCGGCCGACGAAGGCCGGCCGGCGCCAGCGACGCGCGCAGCGTCCCCGTCGCAGGACGCGTCGGGCTCAGCGTCCGCATCCGACCCCGAGGCGCGGCTGTCTGCCATCCTGTCCGCCATCCCCGGGCCTGACGCGGCGGCAGCCGAGACGGCGCGCGCACAGTGGAACTCCATCGCCAAGCCCATCGGGTCGCTCGGGATGCTCGAGGACGCTATCGTGCGCATCGCCGCGCTCACGGGCGATGCCGACGTGCGCCTTAATCGGCGGATCTGCACGGTGTTCTGCGCCGACAACGGCGTCGTGGCCGAGGGTGTGTCGCAATGCGGGTCGGAGGTGACCACCTCGGTGGCGACGGCGATCGCCGCGGGGACGTCGTCGATCTGCTCGATGGCGCGCCCGGCGCGCGTGGACACGCTCGCCGTCGACGTGGGCATGGCAGCCCCGTCGTCCGACGGGCGCGTGCTCGACCGCGCGGTGCGGCGTGGCACGGGCAATATCGCGCAGGGGCCGGCGATGTCGCGCGCAGAGGCGGCGCGCGCCGTGCTCGTCGGCGTCGACCTGGTGCGTGACCTGCGTGAACAAGGTTATCGCATCATCGCGTCGGGCGAGATGGGCATCGGCAACACCACGACGTCGTCAGCCGTGGCATCGGTCCTGCTCGACCAGGACCCATGCACCATGGTCGGCCGCGGAGCGGGGCTTTCCGACGACGGGCTCGTGCGCAAGGTGCGCGCGGTCGAGCGGGCGCTCGCGGTCAACCGGCCCCGCGCCTCCGACCCGCTTGGGGTGCTCGCGTCCGTCGGCGGCTTGGACATTGCGGCGCTCTGCGGCCTGTTCATCGGCGGTGCGCGCTGGCGCGTGCCCATCATCGTCGACGGGTTCATCAGCTCGGTCGCAGCGCTTTCGGCCGTGGGGATGAGTCCGCAGGTGGCGGGGGCGCTCGTTCCGTCGCACGTGTCGTCCGAGCCGTCGGCGGCGCTCGTTATGGACGCGCTCGGGTTCGAGGCGCCGATACACGCGGGCCTGCATCTGGGCGAGGGCACGGGCGCCGTATGCCTGATCCCGCTGCTCGACCAGGCGTGCGCGCTGTATCACGGCGCCACGTTCGGCGACGAGGGCATCGTGCCGTACGAGGTCGATCTGAAATGATGGTGCTCGTCACCGGCGGATCGGGAAGCGGCAAGAGCGCGTTCGCCGAGCGCGTCGCCTGCGCGTTGGCAGCGCGGGAGGAACGGCCGCGCGCGGGTGGCGTTCGCCCAGCAACCGCGAGAGCCGTTCGAATGGACGCGGAAAGCCGCTGCGCAGATGCGGCGGGTGCGGCTGCGTCCGCGAATGTGGGTGCGGGCGCGCCCGAGAACGCGCCGGCGGGCGGCGACCCGACGGGCGGCCCGTTCGCGGGTCGGCTCGTGTACCTGGCGACGATGGACGACGTCGTGAACCCCGACGGCACGCGGCCGGCGGCGGCGCGCATCGCACGGCACCGCGCACAGCGCGCAGGGCTCGGCTTTGCGACGGTGGAATGCCCACGGGGTTTGGGCGACCTGGAGTTTTCGGGAGATGAGACCGTGTTGTTGGAAGATGCGGGCAACGCGCTTGCGAACGAGCTTTTCGCGATTGACGCCCCGTTCGCTCCACAGCGCGCGGAGGTGCAGGCGACGGACGGCATCGCGCACGTTGCGCAGGCGTGCCGCAACCTTGTCGTCGTGACGAACGAGGTCGGCGCGGACGTGCTGCCCGCCACAATCGAGACGTGCGCGTACGTGCGGGCGCTCGGCCACCTGTCGTGCCGGATGGCGGCGCATGCCGATGTCGTATGCGAAGTGGCGGCGGGACGTGCGAACGTCCTTGTGGGCGCGCCCGCGCTCGCCGCGGTGCTCGCAGGGGCATGGGGCGGTGCGGGTGGCGGCTCTGCGGCAGAAGGTGCGCACGCGGACGGTGTTTGCGCGGCGACAGCGGAAAACGCGGCCGACACCCAAGCGGCGGACGACGCGCAAGCCGCCGGCGGAGGCGCCGCCCACGCCGGCGAGGATGGAACGGAGGCGTCCCGATGAAGAACCTGCTGCGATCCTGCGCGCTCGCGTTCTCGTGCTTCTCGCGCGTGCCCATGCCGCAGGTGGCGTGGACCGAGGATGCGCTGCGCACGATGCTGTGCTTCTTTCCCCTAGTCGGCGTCGTTATCGGTGCGGCGGAATGGGTGTGGCTTGCGCTGTGCGGCGCGCTCGGGTTTTCGCCCGTGCTCGTGGGAGCGGGGCTTGCGCTCGTGCCCGCGCTCGTGACCGGTGGCATTCATCTGGACGGATTCTGCGACGTCGTCGACGCGCAGGCGAGCCATGCCGAGCCCGCACGCAAACGGGAGATTCTGAAGGACTCGCACGTCGGGGCGTTTGCCGTCATCGGCGTGGCGGGCTACCTGCTCATGTACGCGGCGCTCGGGGCCGACGCGACGCAGCTTGCGGGCGCGCCGGCGCACGGTGCGGTGGCGCTTGCTTCGGCGTGCGTGCCCGCGTGCCTGCTCGGATGCGGGCACGTGCAGGCGCGCTGCCTGTCGGGCCTGGCCACGGCCGTGTTTCCCAAGAACGCCGGGCGTGGGATGCTCGCGGCGTTCCACGACGCGGCGGGCAAGCGCGCGGTGCCCGTGACGCTTGCCGTGGAATACGTCGTCGCCGTCGGTATCGCCTGCGCGCTGAACAGGGAAATCGGCATCGTGGTGGCCGTCTGCGGACTGGTGTCGCTCGGTGCGCTCCACCGGTTCGCGCGGCGCCAGTTCGGCGGCATGAGCGGCGACTTGGCGGGATGGTTTCTGCAGGTGGCGGAGCTCGCGATGCTGGCGGGCGCCGTCGTGTGCCTGCATGTGATGCAAGGGGGCCTGTGATGGTGCTCGTCATCGGCGGCGTGGCGTCGGGCAAGCGCACATTCGTGCGCAGCCTGGACCTACCCGAGGCGGATCTGTTCGATTGTGCGCTGGCTGCGCCCGGCGCGGCAGCGAGCGGTGCGGAAGCGCCCGATGGGAAAACGCCTGGTGCGGGAGGCGCAAGCGCACCGGCAAGCGCGGGAAGCGCGCCTGCTCGTGCGGTGCCATCGGATGGCGTGCCGGCTTCCGCGGAGACCTGGGACGCTGCGTGCGCCCGTCTGGCTACGTGCATCGGGGTCGTCCATTTGGAAGAGGCGTTGCGCCCGGGCGGGATGTTCGCCGACGCGGCGCCGGACGCGGTCGCTTCGGTGCTCGCGGGCAAGCGGGTCGTTGCGTGCTGCGAGGTGGGGTCGGGCGTGGTTCCCGCCGATGCGGATGCGCGCGCGTGGCGCGAACGGGTCGGACGCGTGTGCTGCGCGCTGGCCGCGCGCTCCGACGTGGTCGTGCGCATGGTGTGCGGCATCCCCCAGGTGCTGAAGGGCTCGCTCGATGGCTTGGCGGGGGAAGGGGGCGCGGCGCGATGAGGCTCGTTCTCATCCGCCACGGGGCGACGCCGGGAAACGAGGCGCACGCGTACGTCGGTGCGCGCACGGACGAGGGCCTGTCGGCCGCGGGCCGCGCCGCTGTCGCTGCGAAGGGCGCGTTTCCCCAGGTGGAATACGTGTACGTGAGCCCGATGCTGCGGGCGCGCCAGACGGTGGCGCTGCTCTTCCCGTGCGCGCTTCAGCACGAGGTTGCCGATTTGCGCGAGATGGACTTCGGTGCGTTCGAGGGACGAACGGCTGCGCAGATGGAACACGATGCGGCGTACCGCGCCTGGGTCAACGGCTGGTGCGCGGGGCCGTGCCCGCAGGGCGAGTCGCGCGCGGTGTTCGCCGACCGCGTCGAGCGCGCCGTCATCGACATCGTCGCTGACGCGCGTGCACGTGGGCTCGCCGACGTGTTCGTCGTCGCGCACGGGGGCACGGTGATGTCCGCGCTCGACCGGCTGGCCGTCGCGCCTGAAGACTCTGCGCATGCGCGTGCGGATGCCGTCGGTTCCGCCGTTCAGCCGTCTGCGGCGGCTTCCGCCCCCGCCACGGCGCCCACCCCCGCTGCTGTGTCAGCTTCTACCGCCGCGGTGTCCGACCCCGCCGCCGCAGCGCAGCGGTATTTCAGCTGGAGCGTTCCCCCGTGCGAGGGGTGGGTCGCCGACGTCGTTTTCCGCTCGTCCGACGCCGCTGCCACGGGCGAGGCCCCGGCGCCGTTCGCGCTCGCGCATCCGCGTAGAATCGACTTCGCAGCGCGCACGAACGACAACTCGCGCACCACCTGCGAGCGGGAAGAAACGTAAACCATGCGCCTGAGCTGAGAGAATGCGGCGATTGGGCGCCCACGTACGGCCGATGCGCCTGCGGGCGGTCAGCGGTTTCGGCAGGCGGCGCAGCGCGCAACGACTGACTGGAGGAGCAACCCCATGGGCAACGACGGACGAAACGGCGAGAGGGCAGTGAACGATTCCGCCGCAGACGATGTAGCCAAAGGCAACGCGGCCGAAAGGGAGTCAACCGCAAACGACGCCCCCGCGAGCGATGCGGCCGCGCTGCGCGCGCGCAAGAAGGAGCTGCGGCGCGCATTCGGCGCCGAGCGTGCAGCGCTCGACCCCACCGTGCGCGCCCGTGCCGATGCAGCGCTCGCCGACCGGGTAGCGCAACTTCCCGCATTCGCATCGGCGCAGGTCGTGCTCACGTACGTGTCCATCGGCGACGAGGTCGACACGCGTGAGCTCATCGCGCAGGCGCTCGCGGCGGGCAAGACGGTCGCCGCGCCGCGCGTGTCCGGGCCGCACGTGATGGACTGGTACCGCATCGACGGCGTGGACGGGCTCGTCCGCAGCTCGTTCGGCGTGCTGGAGCCGCCGGCCGACGAGGCGCGCCGCATCGCTCCCGACCAGGTGGAAGACGCGCTCGCGCTCGTCCCCGGGTTCGCGTTCACACCGCAGGGCTATCGTCTGGGATATGGCGGCGGGTTCTACGACGTCTTTCTGGCGGGCTTCCGCGGCGCCACCGTGGGGCTGTGTCGCGACGAGTTCCTGCGCGCGGATGTGGGCCCGCTTGAGGCGCACGATCAGGCGGTCGACCTGGTTGTCACGCCGACGCGCACGATCCGCTGCGCCGAGGAGCGCTGAATCGTCCGCCCGCGCGCCCGGCGCGTACGCAGCACGCGGCCGTGCGAATGTACGAAGGCCCGGCTGCCACGAACCGCCTTCCGCTTCCACGATGCGGGAGATGGCTCACGGCAGCCGGGCCTTTTTCTGCAAAACTTCGCGAACGCGTACGCTCGTAGCTTTGCCGTCCGCGGTGCCCTTACGAATCCATGATAGTGCGAAAGATCGCGCTTTGCGATTCCTGGTCGAGCGTCCACGAGCCGTTCTCGTTCGTAAGCGACACGGTGATCGGGGCTGTCTGCACGGTGGGGGCGTTTTCGACGGCGGCGAGCACCGTCTGGCCGATGAGCTGGTTGGATGCGTCGGCGTCGAGTCCGCTGAGCGAGCCTGCGGCCGCAAGCTGCGAAAGCGCGTCGGACACCGACGGCTGCAGCGTTTTGGGACTCTTCGTCGAGAGCGTGAACGTGGCGCTCGCGAAATTGCCGTTGACCTGCACGTTCTCGACCGAGAAGTCGAAGCCTTCAAGATAGGCGGCGGCTAGCGCGTCCTCATTGATTCCCAGGGTGGAAAGCTCCGCCGAGTCGACGCCCTCGCTGTTCAGAACGTCGTCGATGTCTTGCGCGGTCAGCGATTCGAGCTGCGCGGTGAGGTTCGCCGCAATCGCATGCTCAGACGTCTGAACGGCGACGGAATGCTGGGTGTCTGCGGCGGAAGTCGCATCGGAGCAGGCGGTCAGGCCGACGCAGAGCGCTGAAGCCAGAACGACCGCGCAGACGCCTGCGGTCAGGCGCGTACGCGGTCGTTGGGCGATGGGTGCAGTGGTGCCAGGGTGGGTGTTGCGTTTGAGCATCGTTTGCCTCTCACGAGAGGTGGGTTGGGTTACGCCACGGCGATCGTCGCAAACCGAACCGCATCCGCGAGAGGCGCGCGCACGCTACCAGCGCTTGTTGGAACCGTTGCGTTTGCGGGAAGCGTTGCTGCGCGATCCGTAGCCGTTGCCGGAGTGGTTGCGGTTGGTTGAACCCTTGCGATTGCGGTTGTACGTACCGCCGTTGCCCTTCCCAGCATACGCTTTTTTGCCGCCGTTCGCGCGGCCGTGGTCGCCGCCGCGGCGCCCGCGCTCGCCGTCGTTCCAGTCGCGGTTGGAACGGTCGTACCCGCGGTTGCCGTCGCGTCCGTCGAAGCTGCGCTCGCCGTAGCCGCGTCCGCCGCGGTTGTTGCGACCGCGCTGGTCAGAGCCGTAGCCATAGCCGTTGCCGCTGCGCCCGCCGCGCCCGTTATGGCCCCGGCGTCCGTCGAAGTCGCGGTCATCGTAGCCGCGGTAGCCGTTGCGCTGCGAACCGCCACGCCCGCCGCGTCCGCCGTCGCGGAATTTCTCGAAACCTTCATCGTTGCGGCGACGGTCGCCGGAGCGCCGATCGCGGTCGTATCCGCCGCGCTTTCCGCCCCTCTTGTCATCGCGGTCGCCGCCGCGCTTGCCGCCCCGGTACTCGTCGCGGCCCTTGCCGGCCCCCTTGCGGTCGCCCTTGCCGGCGGCTTTGCCTTTGCCCTTGTTCTTGCCGCCCTCGTCGCGTTTGCGGCCTTCGCCTTCGCCCTTGCCGCGCGCGAGCTTGGCCGTGCGCGTGTCGGAGCCCCAGCCGCCCAGGCCGGAGAACTCGCTCAAGAACTCGTCCTGCGTTTCGGCCTTGGCCGCGCGCGGGTCGATGGGGGCCTCGGCGCTCTTGCGGTAGCTCTTGGCCTTGCCGGCCTTGGCCTCGGCGCGCTCCTTCTTCTCCTCGTTGTGCGCGCGGGCGCGCTCGACGTCGCGGGCGCGGACGTGCTTCTTCTTCTTTTTCTGCTTGCCGCCTTCCAGGATGGACGGGTCGGTCTCGTACGTCTCCAGGCGCATGAGCGGGATGTCGCGGCCGATCAGCTTCTCTATGTCGCGCAGGATGCCGCGAGTCTCGCGGGTGACGAACGACACGGCGAACCCGCGCTCGCCGGCGCGACCCGTGCGGCCGATGCGGTGCACGTAGTCCTCGGCCATGTCGGGCAGGTCGAAGTTCACGACGTAGTCGACGCTCTCGACGTCGATGCCGCGGGCGAGCACGTCGGTGGCCACAAGAATGTTGACCTCGCCGTCGGCGAACCGCTCGAGCGCGCGGCGGCGCTTGCCCTGCGACTTGTTGGAATGGATGGACTCGGCGTAGAACCCGGCGTCGCGCAGGTCCTGCATGCACTCTTCGGTGCGGTTCTTGGTGCGGCAGAACACGATGACGCGGTCGGCGCCCTTCTCGTCGAGCACGGCCTTCAGAAGCTCGGGCTTCTTCTTGTTGGTGATGGGCAGGATGTACTGCTCGACGGTCTTGGCCGTTTCGCCGCGGTGGGCGATCTCCACCATGACCGGGTCCTTCAGGATGGGTTTCACGCTGTTCATGACGCGGCGGTCGAGCGTCGCGGAGAACAGGAGCGTCTGGCGGTTCTGCGGCGTCTGGGCGATGATCTGCTCCATCGACGGCCAGAATCCCATGTCGAGCAGGCGGTCGGCCTCGTCGATGACCAGGACGTCGATGTCGGACAGGTCGGCCACGCCGCGCTCCACCAGGTCGATCAGACGGCCGGGCGTGGCGATGAGGATGTCGCAGCCGCTGTTGAGCTTCTTGATCTGCGGGCCGTACTTGCTGCCGCCGTAGACGGTGCACTGACGGTGTTTGGTCTGGCGGCTGATGACCGAGCACACCTCGCCGATCTGCTGCGCCAGCTCGCGGGTGGGCGTGACGACCAGCATGAGCGGGCCGGACAGCTTGCGGTCCTTGTGGACGGCGTGGTCGAGCGTGGACAGCGTGGGCAGCAGAAACGCGGCGGTCTTGCCGGTACCCGTGGCGGCGGCGGCGCACACGTCGTGGCCCTCGAGGACCAGCGGGATGGCCTGCTCCTGAACGGGGGTGGGGTCGATGTAGCCCAGCTTGTCGACCGCCTTGAGGGCAGCATTGGACAGACCGAGCTCGGTGAACGGTTTCGTCATGGATGATCCTTCTTCGTTTGTCGTTTTCCGATCGCGCGCCGCGTGGGGCGGCGTGCGTGCTTGACGCGAGCCGCAATCTTCCGCGCGGGGATGCACCCACTGCGCGCCGCCGTGTGGGAAGGGCGGTGTTGCGAGCGATCGGAATGACGAGCGGCGGGGCATGCCGCGATGGCGCCGGGACGGATCCGGGCGCGTTCCGTCGTGCAAACTGAAGAGAGAATTTCGTGTGAAGCAGTCCGACCAGTATCGTTCGCCCGCGCGCCGGTGGCAAGCGTTGGGGCAGGTCCCCCGCGAATCTGCGCGGCGCCGTGGCCAAATCTCCACAATTGCGCGGGCGGCGGTGGACTGCGGGTGCGGTTCGCGGCGTCAAGTGAAAGGCGAAAGCGGGGTCTCACACATGCATGGCTCGGGGATGAGGATGGCTTGCAGCGCCGGGGGCATCCGTGCGGCGACGTGTGCGCGGCGACGATGACTTCCCGCGGCTGCGACATGACAAGGGCGCGGCGTTGCGATGTCTTTTCGGGAACGTGGCGGCGCTGGCTTCCCGCGGCGGCGCACGCATCGCCCCGCGCGTGCGGCGACGGCAGAAGAACGTGCGAGGTCCCTCTGCGCTTCGCGCATTCACATGTGGCGGGCGCAAAGTCAATGATGAACGTGCGACCAGGGGCTTTAAGCAACGTTTCAGAGTTTGCGGATAGCGTTTGCAGCTTGGACGCCACAGTTTCGTGCATGCGGCGCAACGACTGCGACGGAGGCCCATGAGCAGCGAAGCGAACAACCCACAGCGAACGTGTGTGGCAGACGGGGATGGATGCGCGGACGCTTCATGCGACGATGCGCGGCAGCGCGCGGAATCGATGCGGACGGCAGACGCGTCGTCGACGGTCAGCACCGCCGCGCTCGACGGCGTGTGGCTCACGCTCCTCACCGCGGCGCCCGACTATTGCCAGCTGCGCTACCTGCTGTCGCTCAAGATAGCGCTTCCGGTGGTCATAGCCCTGCTTCCGACGCTTGCTCCCGCTCCGGCGCTTCCTTCCTTTTCGCCCCCCTCCCTCATCCGCAGACAAAGATGAATGAAGTACCCAAAGAAAAGCAGATAACGTGTATATGAAGCGGACCATCATGCATGCGTAATAAAATCGTCTCTACGGTAAGCGAACGAATCGATTGCGCGTTGCCTAGCCCGGTGAACGATGACCGAGAGCGGTGACGACGAGAGGCGGAGGGCAGACGGTGCGCGTGCGGGCGGCGGACTCATCCGCGGGTGCGGCGGCAGCGCGGCGCTCCGGCTCTGAGCAGCTCAGACCCAAGCGGCCTGTCTCCGCTGCCGCCGCGAACGGCGCCGGCGCAGCCCTCGGAGGCTCCCCTGCCGACATCGGCCGCATCCTGCTCGGGTTCGGGCGCGCCCTGCTCAGGCTCCTGCGCACGGCCACGCGCAGCCACTCGGTTGTCTTCGCCGTCGCCGCCGCGTGCATCGCGGTCCCGGGCGCCTGGGTTTCGAGCTTCGATAAACAGGGCATGCGCACGGGCACCGACGCCGACCTGGTGGGGAGCATGCTTCGGTGGTGGGCGATCGCGTTCCTCGCGCTCGTCGCCGCCGCGCTCGTTCTCGGCTTCGTGCGGCCGCGCGTCCGCCGCATCGAGGCGAGCCTTCCCACTCCTGTCCGCCGCATCCTCTTCTCGTGGAACATCCCGAGCGTCGCCGTGTGCGCGCTTGTCATCGTGTGGGCGTGGACGCCGTGGATCCAGGTGATGAACCCGCCGTCGATCAGCTGGGATACGTTCTACCAGCTCTACCAGTGGCTCCCCTGGGCCCATCCGCTCCAGATCAACAACGTGAAGCTCACCGGCTATCTGACCGACCACCACCCGGTGTTCGACAGCGTCCTGTTCGCCGACTTCGGATACGGCAGCCTGTTGCTCACCGGTTCGGCGAACCCCGGTTTGCGCCTGCTCGACCTCATCCAGGTAGGGGTGATGGCGACGGGTCTGGGCGCGTCGGTGTGCTATGTGCGCCGCTGCCACGGGACGCTTCTGCTGTGCGCGCTTCTGCTCGCGTTCTTCGCGGGGTACATGCCCTTGGCGGCGTACGCGACGACGCTCATCAAAGACACCTTGTACAGCGGGCTGTACATCTGGTGGTTCCTCGGCGCATGCGAGGCGGTGCGGTCGCAGGGACGGGCGTTCCGCAATCCCTGGTTCCTCTCGGGCGCCGTCGCGCTGTGCGCTCTTTTGTGCCTGACGAAGAAGACCGGCTTCTACGTCGTGCTCGCAAGCGTCGTCGTGCTGGCGTTCTGCATGCGGGGGTGGCGCGCGCGGGCGGTGATGGCCGGCCTGGCGGCGAGCTGCCTGTTCGTCCAGTGCATGTTCCTGCCGCAGTTCGTACTGCCGATGCTCGACGCGCAGGCGGGCGAGACGAGCGAGACGTACGGCACGCTCGTCCAGCAGACGGCGCACACGGTGAAACTGCATGGCGGCGACGTCGGCGACGAGGAGCGGGCGGCGATCGACCGCGTTCTGGGCTACGACACGCTCGCGCAGCGCTATACCCCGTGGCTGACCGACCCGGTGAAAGACGGGATGACGGCGCTCAAGCCGACCGACGAGGACTACGAAAGGTACCGCGCGGTCTGGCTCGACCAGCTGAAACGGTATCCTGATACCTACATAGAAGCGACGCTGTGCACCTGCGGCGGGTACTTCGCGCCGACGAGCGCGCTGTGGGTGCGCTCCGACATCGCCTTCGACCGGACGTGGATCCCGCTCATCGGCATTTCGCAGCCTCTTCGCCTGGAGCCGCAGCGCCAGGCTCTGGCGAAGCAGGCCGACTACCTGACGAAGGACCCGAGCGAGCGGACGAAGTACAACGCATGGTGGTTCACCTGGGTGGCGCCGCTCGGGGCGCTCGTCTGCGTGACGATGGCGGGCAAACGGCGCCGCCGCGTGCGGTTTCTGATCGTGCCGACGGCGATATCGGTGGCGTTCCTCGTGGTGAGCCCGTGCTTCGACCCGCGCTACTGTCTGCCGCTCGTGCTGACGACGCCGACGCTTCTGTGCCTGGCGCTGCTCGCGGTCCCGCCGCGCAGCCCTTGGCGGAAAACGCTGGCACGCGCGAAGGGCAGCGGGATGCGTGCGGACGAGGTCGTGCGAGAGGCCCTGAGTCGCCGCGCGGAAACCGGGTCGGCGGCGCGGCGGCACGCGAAGGGCTCCGATCGGATGGCGGTCACGCCGCGTCGGGCTGCGCGAGCATCCCCGCGCGACCGCGTCGCCCGGACGATGTCGCCTTAGCTGATCAGCGCAATAAGGATTTCTCTTGGAAGGGTCTTTTGATTATCTATAGTTGACATCAGGTTTTAACAATTCTTTAAGGATTGGCGCGTAACATGTTCCGCCGAACAATTCAGCAGGCATGCGCGCTCGCTGGAAAACGAGCCGCCGGCATGCGCCCCAGACAGGCGTTTCGGCGGATTGGCCACAGGAAGAACAGGTAACGTATTTATATGGATGCGAACACCCCGAAATCGAACGCCCAGCCGTTTCACACGGCGCAGTACGGCAGCGTCGCCGTCATCGTGCCGTGCTACAACGAGTCGATTACCATCGCCAAGGTCGTTGACGACTTCCATCGGGTCCTGCCCGACGCCACGGTCTACGTGTACGACAACAACTCCTCCGACGACACGGGCGCCATCGCGCGCGAGCACGGTGCCGTCGTGCGGTGCGAGACGCGCCAGGGCAAGGGCAACGTCGTGCGCCAGATGATGCGCGACATCGACGCCGACTACTACGTGATGGTCGACGGCGACGACACCTACCCGGCCGAGGAGGCTCCCAAGCTGCTCGAGCCCCTCTTCGACAACGAGGCGGACATGGTGGTGGGCGACCGCCTTTCCAACGGCTCGTACGGCGAGGAGAACGACCGCGCGTTCCACGGGTTCGGCAACAACCTGGTGCGGTGGCTGATCAAGCGCATGTACGGGTTCGAGTTCACCGATGTCATGACGGGCTACCGCGCGTACAACGCAGTGTTCGCGAAGACCATGCCGGTACTGCGCGGCGGCTTCGAAATCGAAACCGAGCTGTCCATCCACGCGGTGGACAAGCGCTGGCGCATCGCGCAGGTGCCCATCGACTACCGCGACCGTCCGGAAGGGTCCGAGTCCAAGCTGTCCACGGTGTCCGACGGCGTGAAGGTGCTGCGCACCATCCTGTCGCTGTTCAAGGACTACCGTCCGCTCACGCTGTTCGGCTGGCTGTCGCTCATCCTCATCGTCATCGGGCTTTTCGTCGGCGTTCCCGTCGTCTGCGAGTTCGCCCAAACGGGGCTCGTGCTGCGGTTCCCGAGCGCGATTCTGGCCATGGGCCTCGTCATCTGCGGCGTGCTCAGCATGGTGTGCGGGCTGATTTTGGACACGGTGGCCAAGGGCGCGCGCATCAGCTACGAGCTGCACGTCATCGAGGCTTACGGCGAATGGGACCGCAAGCATCACTTGAAGGCGTAGCGGGCGGCGGCGTTCGTTTTGTCTTCGCCGTGTGCTTGAAGGCGCCCTCGTTGCGCGCGGGGGCCGCGCAGCTATAATATTTGCCCTGTATGTGTGTACATTCGCTGACACGGGACGACGATGCGGGCCGCGCGGTTCCGCTTCGCGCCCGTCGCCGAAGCTGAAAAGGGCATTGCTGCTATGGAATTCAGATTTACGAAGCGCACGGCGCTCCTGCTCGCCTGCGACGTCGCTTCCACGTTTCTCGCGTACTACTTCGCCTCGCTTCTGACGGGGCTCTTGGACGAGGTGTTCGCCACGCACGAGATCTACTTCGTGCTGGGCGCCGCCACCGTCATCAACCTCGCCCTGTTCGCGGCGTTCCGGCTGTACAACGACCTGTGGGAGTACGCCTCGGTCGACGACGCCATCCGCATCACCTGCACGGTAGCGCTGTCCACGCTGGTCACGGCCGTGTTCCTGTGGCTCGTGGGCACCTGGATCCCCATCCGCGTGTACGTGACGGCGCTCGTGATCATGGTGTTCTTCGTGGGTGGCTCGCGCATGGTGTTCCGCATCTGGCGCGGCAAGAAGCGCACGGTGGGCCAGCAGGCGCTCAAGACGGCCTGCCCACGCACGCTCATCGTGGGCGCCGGTGAGACGGGCTCGCTCGCCATCACGCGCATGGCGACGCGCGACCCCAACATGCCGGGCGACCCGATCGTCGCCGTTGACGACGACCCGCGCAAGCGCAACCTGCGCATTCACGGCGTTCGCGTCGCCGGCACGAGCGACGACATCCTGGAGCTCGTCAAGCGCTTCGGCATCGAGCAGATCGTCGTGGCCATCCCGTCGGCCACGCTCGAGGAGCGCAAGCGCATCTACGGCATCTGTACCAAGACCACCTGCCAGCTGCGCACCCTGCCCAACGTGCGCGAGCTGCGCGTCGACGAGATCAACGACGTCCAGCTGCGCAAGGTCAACGTGGCCGACCTACTCGGCCGCGAGGAAATCGTCCTGAACACGCGCCTCGTCAGCGGCTACATCGCCGGCAAGACCATCCTCGTCACCGGCGGCGCGGGCTCGATCGGCTCGGAGCTCTGCCGTCAGCTGGCGCCCGTCGCGCCCGCTCGCATCGTCATCTTCGACATGTGGGAGAACGACGCCTACCTGCTCAAACGCGACCTCGACACCGAATACGGCGACATCGACGTCGTCATCGAAATCGGTAACGTCTGCGACGTCAACCGCGTGCGCGAGGTCTTCGAGAAGTACCACCCGGCCGCGGTGTTCCACGCTGCCGCCCACAAGCACGTGCCCCTCATGGAGGCGTGCCCGCGCGAGGCCATCCAGAACAACGTGTTCGGCACGCTCAACGTCGTGCGCATGGCCAACGAGTACCACGTCGGGCGCTTTATCTTCATCTCCACCGACAAGGCGGTCAACCCCACCTCGGTCATGGGAGCCACCAAGCGCATGGGCGAGATGATCATCCAGCACTACGCGCAGAAGGCAGACACCCAGACGGTGTTCGCCGCCGTGCGCTTCGGCAACGTGCTCGGCTCCAACGGCAGCGTCATCCCCATCTTCAAGAAGCAGATCGAGGAGGGCGGCCCGGTCACGGTAACCGACCCCAACATCGAGCGCTTCTTCATGACCATCCCCGAGGCGGCGCGCCTGGTCATCCAGGCGGGCGGACTGGCCAAGGGCGGCGAGATCTTCATTCTGGACATGGGCGAGCCGGTCAAGATCGTCGATCTGGCGAAGGGCCTCATCCAGCTGTCGGGCCTGCAGGTCGGCCGCGACATCAAGATCGAGTACACGGGCTTGCGTCCGGGCGAGAAGATGTACGAAGAGCTGCTCATGAACGAGGAGAACACCATCCCCACCAAGATGAAGAGCATCATGGTGTCCACGGGCAAGGAGGTCTCGTTCGAAGAGGTGGAGCCCAAGCTCATCGCCCTGCGCGAGGCCATCAACGCCGACGACGAGACGGCGCTTTCGGTGCTCGAGAAGTGCGTGCCCACCTACACCATCACCCGCAACGATCATCGTCCGCTGTCCGAGCCGGTCGACGACGCGGCGGCCGCTCCTCAGAAGGCGGAGGCAGCGCGTTAGGACGCGCGTTCACGGCAGACGTGCCCCTGAGATGCCGTGCCTGCGGCGGGCGCCTGCTGCATGCGCTGGAAACGCCGGCGCCATCGAAGGAAGGAACGCTGATTTATGGCACAAGATCCGAACGTGGAATCCGGCTTCGCACCTGCGGCTGAGGAGTCGCTGCCCCCGGTCGAGCGCGTGATGGTGGGCATCATCGCCTGCAACGAGGGCGCAGCGCTCAACGACGTGCTCGGTGATGTGGCGGCGCAGGACTACCCCCACGAGCTCATCGAGGTGTGCCTGGTGGACAGCGCGTCCGAAGACGATACGCGCGCTGTCATGCAGCAGTTTGCCGCGCGCAACGACGAGCCCGGCTACGGGTTTGCCGACGTGCGCGTGCTGGACAACCCCGCGCGCATCATCCCGGCGGGGTGGAACGTCGCGCTGCGCCATTTCCTGAAGCGCAGCACAACTGACGCGTTCCTGCGCGTCGACGGCCATGCGCGCATCCCGTCCGATTTCGTGCGGCAGAACGTCGCCGTGCTCAACGAGGGCGAATACGTCTGCGGTGGTCCGCGCCCGACGTTCGCCAGTCCCGACACGCCGTGGACGCGCACGCTCGTCGCGGCGGAAGAGTCCGCGTTCGGCAGCTCGCCGGCCGATTACCGCTCGAGCGCCGTGCGCAGCTATGTCCCGGCGGTGTTTCTGCCGGCGTTTCGGCGCGCGGTCGTGAGCCGCGTCGGCCTGTACGACGAGCGGCTTCTGCGCACCGAGGACAACGACTACTGCTACCGCGTGCGCGAGGCGGGCTTCAAGATCCGCTTCGACACGCGCATCCATGCGCGCCAGGCGGCGCGCAACACGCTTCCGGCCCTGCTCAAGCAGAAGTACGGCAACGGCTACTGGGTGGGGCGCACGGCGCTCATCGAGCCTCAATGCCTGCAGCCGTACCATTTCGTGCCGTTCGCGTTCGTCTGCGGTGTGGCGGGCATGCTGCTCGTGGGCGCGTTCGCCACGTGGTGGCCGTTCCTCGCGTGCGCGGCGGCCTACGGCATCGTGTGCGCGGCGCTTGCCGTGAAGGCGGCGCGCGATGCGGCCGAGCGCTCGGTTCAGGTGCTCGCGCTGCCGGTCGTGTTCGCGGGCATCCACCTGTCCTACGGCATCGGCACGGCGGCGGGCCTGGCGACCGGGTTCATGCAGGGCTGGCGCGAGGCCCAGGCCGAGCACGCAAGCGCCC
>CAIFEB010000039.1 GCA_903789375.1 uncultured Eggerthellaceae bacterium
CGCGCTCGTAGCGCGCCTTGCGCTCGGTGAAGCTCTCCTGGCGCACGGCGTTGCCCGCGCCGGTCGCGCGCTGCTGCGTGGCAGGCGCAGCCGCTCCCGCCGCAGCCGTTGCGGCCGCAGTGCCGGAAGCCGGCTTCTGCTCCTTCTCCTCGGCCTTCTGGGCGAGCTTGTCAAGCGCCTGAACCGGGTCTTTGAACGGCTCATCGGAATTCGGATCGAAGATCTGACCCTGAAGCGTGCTGTTCATATCCTCCTGCGCGGACTTGAACTTCGCGATGCCCCGACCGATGGTCTTGGCGATTTCCGGAAGCTTGTCCGGACCGAAGATCAAAAAGCCGAACAGCAGGATGAGGAACAGCTCGGTCCCACTGATACCAAACACTTTCGCAACTCCTTAGCGCCCGCCCGCATGGGTGCGCGCCTCTCGTTCGTACCGGATTGGAGGCGGCGGATGGACATCCGCAGCCAAGCGGTCAGTTTACCGTCCGTGCAAAGCCGTACTGGGCACAGCCACCATTCCCCGCACGCACGCTGTTGAAACCCCACAATTCGCACGTCCGCGACACAACCGAAGCCGCAGATTCGCGAAACCGCGCGCTGTCCAATGGACGCTCCTACGACGCGCCGCCCAGAAACGCCAGCCCGAAGACGGGCACGCACAGCGCCAGCACCAAGATCACGCACACGATGATCGTGAAGACGCGCTTCGTGCGCTCCTTGCGCGCACGCTTGGCTTCCTCGGCGCGGGCCTTTTCAGCCGCCGCTTCGATGCGTTCCTGGCGCTTCTTGGCGCTGACCTTGTTCTTGTTCGAATTGTTCGCCATGCTAGTGCTTCCTCAGTTTTCCGCGGATCTCGATGACGCGGGCGATGTCGCGCGCGACCTCGAGGTCGACGTTCCATTTGTCCTTCTCGTAGCGCACGTTGCCGTCGACCATGGTCATGAGCACGTCGTCGCCCAGGCAGGTGTCGACGAGCGCGGTGACCGGGTCGTCGGTGGGCGCCTGGCGCGAGTTCGACAGGTCGACCGCCACGATGTCGGCGCGCTTGCCGATTTCGAGCGAACCTACCTTGTCGTCGATCTTGAGGGCGCGGGCCGCGCCGATGGTTCCCAGCTCGAGCATGGTCTTGGCCGGCAGGAACTTGCCGGGATTGGCGCCGCGGTTGAGCAGCAGGCCCATGCGCATCTCGGACAGCACGTCGGCCGCGTCGGTTGCCACCGCGTAGCCCGAGCCCAGGCCGACGGTGATGCCGGCGCGCAGGAACTCGCGCAGCGGGGCGATGCCCATGGACAGCTGCGCGTTGCAGCGCGGGCACACGACGATGGACACGCCGCGCTCCTTGAGCATCTGCGTGTCGTCCTCGTCCAGGTGGATGCAGTGGACGGCCGTGACGTTGTCGGCCTCGAACGCGCCCCAGTTGAGCACGTAGCGCACCGGGGAGACGCCCGTGGGCAGCCACGGCGGAACCTCGACGAAGCCGCGACGGCTCGCAAGCGACGAGATGGAGAACGCCGACGAACCGTACTTGATGAAGTCGTACTCCTCGCGCGAGCCGGCGACCGCCACGGCGATGGGAATGTCCTCTTCACGCGCAATGGCCGCCGCTTGCTTGTACACGGCAGGATGGCACGCGTAGGTCTCGCGCGGGGCGATGCCGATGGTCAGCAGATCCGACCCGACGCTTTCCTGCCAACGAACGATGTCGTTGTGCGCGCGGTCCATGGCGTCGTCGACGCGGCGCTTGTCCATGGCGCCCACCTCGCGGTACACAACGCCGCGCAGGCCGAGCTTCTGCATGGCCGTGCACGACGCGCCGGTGGCGGACACGTCGGCCACGCAGGTGATGCCGTTCGACAGCGCCTCGAGGCCGCCGAGCACCGAGCTGGCGTGCCAGTCGTGGGCGTCGAGCTTCGCGCCCGCCTCGTGGACCGACATAACCCATCCCGGGTACTTCTGGTCGGGAACGATGCCGCGCATGGCCGAGTTCTCCAGGCGCGAGAACAGGTCGATCATGCCGGGCATGATGGCCGACATGCCGAAATCGACCGATTCCTCGTCGGGGTAGCGCAGCGAGAGGAGCTCGGCGGAACCCATGTCGCGGATGACGCCATCGCGGACGAGAACCGCGCCGTTCTCGAACGGCTCGTCGGTGACCGGAATGATGTACTGAGCACGTAAGAGCATGCTGAGCCTGCCTATCTACGTGGAAGTGAATGCATCCCCGTATGATAGCATCACGCTTTCGCGGCCAAGCGAAGTTCATAGGGTCAACGTCTTGCGGCGGCGGACGTTACGCTACAGCTTCTCAAGCGTCTTAGCGCTGTCGAACGGCTCGATGCCGCGCTCCTCGTCGGACGCGCGCTCCTCGCGGTACGCACGGTCGATGGCGCCGGCGCCCGCCGGGGGCACCACCTCGAACGGCACCGCCGGCGTGACAAGGCTCACGATGGGCACGATGGCAAGCGACAGCAGCATCGCCAGCGCACCCGCCGTGATCGACGAGCCGGCGAATCCGAGGAACATGTTGGATACGGTGAGTCCCACGCCGCAGATGAAGCTCGCCCAGACGCCCGCTTTGGAGATGCGGCCGCTGAACAGGCCCCACACGAGCGGCCCCAGAAACGCGCCGGCAAGCGCACCCCACGAGATGCCCATGAGCTGCGCGATGAACGTGATGGTCGAGTGGTACTGCACGAGAGCGATGACGGCCGAGATGGCCACGAAGAACACGATGAGCGCGCGGATCCACAGGAGCTTGCGCTTCTCGGTCATATGGGGCGCCACGGTGGTGCCGATGAGGTCGAGCGTGAGCGTGGACGAGCTCGTCAGCACGAGGCTCGACAGCGTGGACATGCTCGCCGACAGCACAAGGACCACGACCAGGCCGATGAGCAGGTCGGGAAGGCCTGAAAGCATCGTGGGCACGATCGAGTCGTACACGGGCACGCCGCCGGCGTAGGCGATCTGGTCGCCGTAGAGGCGCCCGAACCCGCCGAGGAAGTAGCTGCCGCCCGCCACGACGAGCGCGAACAGCGTGGAGATGATGGCGCCCTGCTTGATGGCGGGACCGCTCTTGATGGCGTAGAACTTCTGCACCATCTGCGGCAGGCCCCACGTGCCCAGACTCGTCAGGATGACGACGGCGACGAGCCCGAACAGGTCGGGGCCGAACATGCTCACGAACGCGCCCTGCAGGTCGGTGCCCTCGGCCTGGATCTGCGACAGCGCGACGATCGACGCGCTGAAGCCGCCGTTCTGCCCGAGCACCACGGCGATGACGGCGACGATGCCAACGAGCATCACGATGCCCTGCAGAAAGTCGTTCATGACGGTGGCCATGTAGCCGCCGAGCACCACGTAGACGCAGGTGACCGCCGCCATGCCGATGACGCACGCCTCGTACGGGATGCCGAACGCCATCGTGAACAGCCGCGACAGGCCGTTGTAGACGCTTGCGGTGTACGGGATGAGGAACACGAAGATGATGGCCGCCGAGGCGATGCGCAGCGCGCGGCTGCCGTAGCGCTTGCCGAAGAACTCGGGCATCGTGGCCGCCTGAAGGCGCTGAGTCATCTCGCGCGTGCGCGGACCGAGCACCCACCAGGCCAGAAGGCTGCCAAGCACGGCGTTGCCCAGGCCGATCCAGAACGCCGAGATGCCGTACTTCCACCCAAACTGGCCGGCGTAGCCGACGAAGATGACGGCGGAGAAGTAGCTGGTGCCGTAGGCGAACGCAGAAAGCCACGGGCCGACGTTGCGCCCGCCCAACACGAATCCGCTCACGCTGTGCGCGTGGCGGCGCGCATACACGCCCACCAGGATGACGACAACGATGAACGCGCAGATCATCGATAACTTTGCGACCACGGGAAACCCTTTCTATCGGTACGGAGATGCGAAGACGGAGCACGGAGGCGCGTACAACCCCGCCGCAGACAGCGCGGACAGTCGGAGCTGCACGCTACACGTATCGATAGGAGTACAGGTCGAAATAGGAAACGGCATACGTCGCCTCGAAGGCGCACGCGGCTGCGGTGCCCGCGAAGGCACGGTCGGACGCGGGATGTTTTGCGTATGCGGTCATGCGCTGCACTATACCACAGTAGAGTGCCGGGACATGGGGAATTTTGCGCGGATTGAACGAGCGAGCGCGGCGAGAGCGCGCGGCACGTCTCAGGCGTCTCGCCGAATCAGCCAAAAGGGAAAAGCCACACGATACGGCGTGAGCGCGCTTTGCCGTGGGGGCGCGCTTTGCCGTGGGGGCGCCGGCCCCCATGAACGAGAACGCGGCCCCGCACAAGCGGAGCCGCGCCCGGGAAATCAGAATCGTCGCACGCGCTGCGCTCGCACGGAGCCAGCGCGCACGCCTGAGCCGCCCTTACGCGATGCGCGTGAACAGGTCGCGGCCCGCGCCGCACAGCGGGCATTTGAAGTCGGGCGGCAGTTCGTCGCCTTCGACCTCGACCTCGTAACCGCACAGCTGGCAGCGCCATTTGGACGTCTTCGCCGCGCCGGTGGGAACCGAGGCCCGCGCCGCGTCGATCCCGGGTGCGGCAGACGAATCGTCGGCATCGTACGAAGACGCCTTCGGCGGCGTCTTCCCGCCCTTGACCTGACGGTAGTAGGCGTACGTCAACGCCTCGCCGTCGGCGAGCACCTCAGCGTCGTCGACCTCGCCCACGAACACGAGGTGCGTTCCCACGTCGACGGTGTCGATGACGCGCGCGCCGACGTGCGCCACGGCGTGCTCGCTCACGTACGGGACGCCGTGATCGTCTGCCGTCCACTGCGTGTCGGCGAACTTGTCGACGGCCGTGCTCGTGTGGAACCCGAACCGGCCGATGAGGTCCATCGGCGCGTCCTTCGCGAGCAGCGCCACCTCGAACCGCCCGGATTCGGACACGACGGCGGTGGTGGCGTTGTCCTTGTTGAGCGCCACGGTCACGCGCGCCGGCGTTGACGTGACCTGCACGAACGTGTTGATCACGCAGCCCGCTTTCTTGCCTGAGGCCTCCGCCGTCACGATGTAGACTCCGTAGCTCGCCGCATGCAGCGCCCGTTTGTCCATGATGTTCGCCTTTCACGCGTGGGGGCAGGCGCGCACCGCACGCGCCTGTCCCCTGTCCGACTTGTCGCATCAAGCTTACCAGTCGGCGACGGCTCCGTCGATGAACGAAATGCGAGCGGACACCCATTGTTTGAGATAGGAAACCGCCTCGGCGGGCGACGAGAAGCGCACGTCGTCGAAGTCGAACTCGTTGTCGTACGGGCCGTCCCACAGCTCGTCGTTCATAGCCTGCGACGAAGCGACGAGCGACGCGAGCCTGTCGATCGACAGCGCGCTGTGACCCGACAGCAGGCTGGCGAACGTCGCGCGCTCCTCTTCCCAGATTCCCTTCACAGCCGAACGGAAATCGGCGTTGCCGATGAGTTGCTGGTACCGTTCGGTCTCGAAGCCCTCGGGTGAGCTGAAATCGGTGTCGTCCTCGTATTCGTGGATGCCGAACGCCGAGTCGAAGTCCCACAGCGGACCCGAGTACAGCGAGTCGTCGCCCGTCTGCTTGTAGAGGTACGTCGAGGAGACCCGGATGTAATCAGGGTTCTTCGCGAACTCCTCGACGAGCCACGTGCGCGCGAGCGAGTCCATATCGAAGGCGGACAGATCGCCGGCATCCGCCTGGTCAAGCGCACGCTGAACGAGCTCGCTTACATACTTGACCTGGCCGTACGACGCGTCTTCGGGCGACTTCAGCACGATTGCGCCGAGGTTCGTCTGGAACCAGCTGCGCTCGCCGCCCTTGTCCTGGTAATGGGACGGATCGATTTCGAGCAGGTAGCCACCGTCCTGGCCTGCCGGCGCGTCCACGCCCGTGACGTAGCTGAACTCGTAGCCGTACGCGTTGGTCGCCCGCGCCAGATCGTGCTCGGAGATGTCGGCGCCGTCGGTCGAGGCGTTTTCGATCTCGTCGATGTCGACGCGGCCCTTGTTGACCTCCACCTTCTCGCTGAGCAGGTACGTTCCATGATACGCGCCGTCGTAGTACAGGTCGACGAACTCGCAGTCGGGCGTGTTCGACAGACCCACCGCCAGGCCGAGCTTCGACGCCAGGTACTGGCGCAGCATCGTATCGTCGGCGGCGTTGGCCAGAAGCACCCAGGTCTTGGCCTTGTTGCCCTTGGTGCCGTCGATGAGGCTCGTCTTCTTGTCCAGCTTGATCTGGTACGGGCGCTTGTCGAGCGACCACGACGTGTTGCCGCGGCCCTTGATCTGCGAAAGCGCGCCGTCGTAGACGACCGTGCCGTCGGCGCCCACCATGTACAGCGAGCCTTTGGCCTTGAGCGTGTGCTCCCAGGAGCTCTCGATGTAGGCGCGGCCCTCGTTCACCGGATCGGCGCTCGTGATGAACATCGCCGGGATGTTTCGGGACTGCACGAGCGAGAAGCGCTCGACGGCGCCGGTGGCGGGGTCTTTGACGTAGAGTGTCCCCGTTCCGTCGGAGCCGATGAAGGAGCTGATGTCGGTGGCCTGGCCTGCAGCGATCGGCGTGAACCCACCGTGGGCAGACGCGGAGATATGCGCCGTGTCGCCGCCGTCGGTCCCCACGAAGCCGAGCACCACCTTGCGCGCGTCGAAACCCGCGGGCAGGTAGAGCACGCTGCGGGCCGTGTCGTCGTCGTAGTCGCGCAGATGCACCGTCGCCACGGCGCCCGTATCCTGCTTCGGCGCGCGCACGGACACGTCGGTGATGCCGAGCGAAGCGCCCTCCCCCGTGGCCACCAGGTAGAAGCGCTGCGCCGCGGTTCCGTTGTCGGTGTAGACCCACACGTTGGAGCCGTCCGATAGGTCGCCCCACCGCACGTCGAGCGCGCGCCCATCGACCGTGCGGATCGCGTAGCCCGCGCCCGTCATCGGCGTGATGGTCCACAGCTGGCCCGCGAGTCCTGTGGCAGCCGACGCCAGCATGACGTTCGCCTCGGCGCCTTCGCCCGCCACCGTCAGGTACTTGCCGCTCTTGATGCTGCGGATGGTGTAGTGGCTGCCGTCGAGAGCGAGCCGCACCTCGAAACGCTGGGCGTTGGTGCCGTTGCGCTCGTAGAGCTGCACGTTGGCGTACTCGTCGCACGAGCCGCTTTCGACGTCGAGCGCGAACGCGTCGTCGCCCGCCGCCACGATCTCGTAGCGGCCGTCTTCGCAGGCGGCCACCCGGTTGAAGCGCCACACCTGGGCGTCCGTGCCGTTGGGCGCGTACTGCCAGATGTTCGTGCCGTTGTCGGACGAGGCGCCGCAAACGTCGAGTGCCAGACCCGAGCATGCCGCCACGACGCGCCAGCCGCCTGCTCGATGGACCACGCCTGCGCGAAGGTGCCGTTGGGCCTGTACTGGCGCACGTTGGCTTCGGACCAGTACGCCGCGGAATCGACGTCGAGCACCATGCCCGAGTTGACGTTCTCGATGGTGTAGTAGCCGGTCTGCGCGTCGTAGGCGACGGCGAAGCGCTGGGCGTTGGTGCCGTTGCGCTCGTAGAGCTGGGCGTTGGCCTCGTTGTCGCGCGATGCGGCCTCGATATCGAGCACGCTGGACGCGGACACGCCCGATTCCAGCTCGTAGTAGCCGTCTTCGAGCGTGCGCGTGGTCTGCGCGAACCACCGCTGCGTCGCCTTCCCATCGGGGGTCGACACGACGAGCGTCGCGCCCGTGCGGGCGGTGTCGGCGTCCATGCCCAAAACGAGCAGCCCGCCGTCGGCCGTGCGCAGCGCCGAGTAGAACGTCCAGGAACCGTCGGCGTTGGCGACCGCGATCCAGCGCTGGGCCGCCGTGCCGTTGGGCGTGTACTGCCACACGGGGTTGCCGTCGACAGCGTAACCGTTGCTCACGTCGAGGACGAGACCCGAGTTGACGTTGCGGATGGTGCAGTAGGTGCCGTCGGCGGACGCCTCGATGGCGAAGCGCTGCGCGGGCGTGGAGTTCGCGTCGTAGACCTGCGCGCGGCCGCCCGCGTCGGTGCTGGCGGAATCGATGTCTACGACCTTCGACGCGTCGTCGGCCGAAACCAGGGTGTAGACGCCGTCGGATGCGAACGAGTTTTGCGGGGCAGCGGGCTCGGCAGCCGCGGCTGCGGCGTCCGACGCGCTTGCGCCGGCGGCCGGGGTCGTCGTGGTGGCGGTGCCGGCCTCGGATGCACCGGAAGCTGCAGCGTCCGCACCCGTCGATGCGGCATCAGTTGGCGAAGCCGCGCTCGCAGCGCTGCCGGAAGCGTCGCTCCGACCACCTGCGGCATCGGCGGGAGCGTTCGTGCCGGCGGGCATAGCAGTCGCAGCAGCCGTTTCCCCATCTGCCGCCGAAACCGGTGCCGTGCCAGCAGCCGTCGCCGCTGCGTCGTCAGCGGGTTCCGCAGCGTCCTTCACATGTAGTCCGAAGACGGCCGGCTGTCCCTCGACGCCTGCAACCCCGTCCTCCGGCGTGTCGGCCTGCGGGACGCCAGCCGGCTCCTCAGCGGCAGACGCCGTCGCCGGCAGCGCCACCGCGGCCGTGAGCGCCATCGTGCATACAATCGATTTTCTCATTCGGGCCTCTTCTCGCTTCAAGCCTCTTGTCGCATGCAAGTTCCCATTGCCCCGCACAGTGCCCGTGTCCCGCCGTATCGCGAACGCACCCCTCTGCGCACCGCACGGACAGGGACGAAACACATCGATTGTAGTCAAACGATGCCGTTGTTTCCCGATTGTTTTTGTAATCGATACATCGCGTTCCGCAAAAGCGGACGTGCGGACGCACGCTCTTGGACGAACCGCCGCGATGGGGCTAGAAGAGAGGCCATGGGGCGTGGCGTGCGGGGTGCGGGGTGCGGGGTGCGGGGTGCGCCGCTCCGTCCGCACAATCGCCGTACGCAGGCCAGATCCTCTGGCGTTCGCCCCAAAAGCGTTCGGGGCCGACATGCGGGGGACACGCCCCGCCATGCAGCGCGCCTTACCGTCCGAGGCGCTTTCCGCGCGGCTCGTCGAGCGTGAGCACCGACCCGAGCAGCTCATCGGTGTAGGCACAGCGCTCATCCGCCGGGCGAGCGTCACGGAAGGCCGCTCCCGCGTCGTCGGTTCCCCTTGCGATGTCCGCCGACGCCAGCTCATCGACTGCGCGCCCCTGCCGCATGACGACGATCCGCTCGCTCATGCGCCGCGCCACGGCGAGGTTGTGGTTGATGGCCAGGTACGCGAGACCGCGCTCAGCACGCAGGCGCCCGAGCAGGGCGAGCACCTCTTCCTGCACCGTGACGTCGAGCGCGCTCGTGGCCTCGTCGAGCACGAGCACCTCCGGGTCGGCGGCGAGCGCGCGGGCGATGGCCACGCGCTGCAGCTGCCCGCCCGAAAGCTCGCCGGGCAGACGGTCCGCGAACGCGGGCGGAAGCCCCACGGAGCGCAGCAGCGCCGCGATGCGCTCCGGTTCGTCTTCCCGCGTGCATACACCGAAGTTGCGCAGCGGTTCCGCAAGGGATTTTCCGCAGGTCCAACGCGGGTCGAAGGCGCATGCGGGATCTTGGCCCACCAGCTGCACGTGCTGGCGGAACCGCTTGAGCTGCCGCCCGCGCACCGCTGTGACGTCGACGCCGCGATATCGCACGGCGCCCTCCGTCGGCCGTTCGAGCAGCACGGCCATCGCGGCGACGCTGCTCTTGCCCGCGCCTGACGCGCCCACAACGGACACGCTCTCGCCCGCGCGCAGCTCAAGCGAGAAATCCTCGACGGCCATGACCGCGCGACCCTGCGCGCGGTACACCTTGCGCAGGCGGTCGAGCGCAAGCAAGGGCGGGTTCTGGTCGCACGCCGCCTGTACGGCCGCCGCAGTGCATTCGGCGGACCTCAGCTTCGCATCCATGCTCATCGCCCCAGCTCCCTCGCGGCGGAAACGAGCGCAGCCGCCCGCGAGCTTTTCGGGGCGCGCACGACGTCCTCCGCCGCGCCCTCCTCGACGATGCGTCCGCCGTCCATCACGGCGATGCGGTCGCACAGATGGTACGCGAGCGCGATATCGTGCGTGACCAGGACCATCGCGCAACCGCGTTCTCGCTGCGCCCGCGCGAGCTCCCGCGCCACGTCCAGCTGCGCCACCGCGTCGAGCGCGCTCGTCGGCTCGTCGCAGAGCAGAAGCGGCGGGTCGAACGCCAGCGCGAGCGCGATCGACACGCGCTGCTGCATGCCGCCCGACAGCTCGAACGGGTATGCGCGGGCGACGTGTTCGACGTCGTCGAAGCGCATGCGTCCGAGCAGATCGCGGGCCTGTTCGCGCGCCTGGCGACGGCTGCAGCGATCGCGCATCCGCACGAGTTCGGCCACCTGGTCGCCGCATCGCATCGACGAGTCGAGCATGCGTCCCGGGTTTTGAAACACGAACCCGATCGCTCGCCCCCGCATGGAGGCGAGCCGGTCTTCCCCGCAGGTCGCAAGGTCGCGCCCGCCGACGCGAATCGAACCGGTGACCTGCGCATTGCCCGGCAGAAGACGGGCTATCGCGTGCAGGAGCGTCGACTTGCCCGCCCCCGACTCGCCGACGACGCCCAACGACGCCCCCCGCGCCACGGAAAGCGACGCCCCCTCCACGACCGGCGCCGCCCCGTACGAGACGCAAAGGTCGGAAACCTCCAGAACGGGCCGCTCGCACGCCTCCCGCTGCGCCGGCGCCGCCGTCCTCTGCCGGGATGCCGCCGCTTTCTTTCCCGCGCTCGTCATCCGGTTTCCCGCGTCCGTCATCGGATCTCGTTCGTCACGCCGTACCACTCGACCGGCCGCATGACGAAGCCGGTCGCGCGAGCGCCCTCGACCAGGTTCATCACCGGCGAGCCGATGAACACGTACGGGCAGTCGTCGAGGATGAGGCTCTGCGCGCGCACCGCGAGCTCGGCGCGCGCGTTTTCGTCGAACTCGCCGTCCATCTCGTCGATGACGGCGTCGAGCTGGGCGTTCGCGTACGCCCCGGCGTTCTCCGACCCGTCGCTTCTGAAATAAAGGTCCAGGTAGTACGTCGGGTCGCCGTTTCCGAGCGTCGTCGCGTTGTACAGCATCAGGTCGAAGTCGCCGGCGTAGTACACCGTCGATATGTTCTCGTACTGCTGCGGGACGACCTCGATGCCGACCTGCTTGTAGGCGTCCTGCAGGGCGACCGCGAGCGTCGGCAGCTCGGGCCGCGACGCGTAGTACGCCAACCGGAAGCTCAGCTTGGCGCCGTCCTTCTCGCGGATGCCGTCGCCGTCGGCATCCGTATACCCAGCCTCCTCGAGCAGCTGGACCGCCCAATCGCGGTCGAACGTCTGCGCCGCCGCGCCCGCGGCCGCCGTGCACGCCGCCGACGACGGGAACGGGGTGCCGTGCGCCACGAGCGAGCCCTGCAGCAGGTTGGAGCACAGCGTCTCCCGATCGGTCGCGTACGAGAGCGCCTGTCGAACGGCCTTGTCGGCGAGCTGGCCGTTGCGGAAGTTGATGATGACGCTGTCGGTGCGCACCGTCTCCGCCTCGACGACCGTGCAGTCGGCGGCTCCCCGCAGCGCGGCGAGGTCGGCCGCCTGGATGCTGTACGCCACGTCGCAGTCGCCGGACCGCACGCCCATCGCGCGGGCGTTCGCATCGGTGACCGTCTTCATGACCAGGTGCGCGACCTGCGGCGCACCGCCCCAGTAATCGGCGAACGCGTCGAGCGTGTACGAGTCGTACGTGCTGATCCGCTCGGAGCTGCCGTAGGGGCCCGTGCCGGCGTGGTTGGGGTTCTGGTCGACCTCGTCGACGTCCACGATCGAGAAGACCGGCTCGCACAGCTCGCCCGGAAGCGTCGGCACCGGCTCGGTCGTGCGGATGACGAGCGTGTCTGAGCCCTGGACCTCGATGGAGTCGAGCTTGAGCTTGAGCGCGGCGCGTTTGGACAGCGCGACGGACCGCTCGAGCGACGCCTTGACAGCCTCGGGCGTCATGGCCCGCCCCGTCTGGAACGAGACGTTCGGGCGAAGCGTGATCGACCAGATCAGATTGTCAACGTTCTCCCATGCCGTGGCGAGCATCGGACTTGCCGCCATGCCGTCGTCGAACTGGAAAAGCGTCTCGGTCAGACCGCGCGTCCCCGTGTACCAGCCGGTCCAGTCGACGGCGGGGTCGAAGCTCGTGGGCGCATCGGCGAACGCGATCGTGAGCGAATCGGGATACGACCCGCCCGAATCGGATTTCGCACCGCAGCCGGTCAGCTGCGGAAGCGCCGCCGCGAACGCCGCGCCCGACAGCGCGCAGAGAAACGAACGGCGCGACACCGGAAACGCCCCGCCGGACGCAGTGCCGGCAGCGGGAAGCGCTCCATCCGAGCCCCTTCCCACCGCGCGCGCAGCGCGAACGCGACGTCCCCTCACGCCCTCTCCGATTCCCTTCGGTTCCATGCCCGGCTCCCTTCCGTCCGTTCTTCTTATCATTCATCGCGCATCCGCCCCTCTCCCGAGCGATGCGCGCGTGCGCACGCCGACCTGTCCGCCTTCGGGCTCCCGGCCAGCGTCAGCCATCCCGACTGCCCGGCCGCCCCGAACGTCTCGGGCATCCGGCCAGCGTCAGCCGCCTCGACCGCCCGGCCGTCCTCGGGCCTCTTCCCGTCGCCCCATCGCGCACCCGTCCTCACAGCGCATGCCCGCGCTCCCGCGCATCCAGAGCCGCATCGCCCTCGCTGCTCGCGCGCAGACGGGCCACATCCGCGCGCGTCTGTCCCAGCCGCTCGGCGAGCGCCGAGCCGAACAGATTGACCACGAGCACCGTCAGGAAGATCGCGAGTCCCGGAAACACCATGAGCGCCGGGTCCGTGCCGAAGTACGACCGGGCGGCGTTGAGCATCGCGCCCCATTCGGCCGTCGGCTGCTGGATGCCCAGCCCGAGAAACGACATGCTCGCGATGGCGAGAATCACGTACCCCAGGTCGAGCACGGCCATGACCAGAAGCTGCGGCACCATGTGCGGCAGCTCGTGACGGAAGACGATCTGCGCCGTGGACGCGCCGCTCATGCGGGCGGTATCCACGAAGCCGGACTCCTTCAGCCCAAGCACGAGCGAACGCGCAAGGCGCGCGTACTTCGCCCAGGTCACCACGACGATTGCGAGCACCACGTTCCACAGGCCCGGCCCGGCGACGCCCACGATGGCGACGGCGAGCACGATTTCGGGAAACGCTTGGAACATGTCGGCGACGCGCATGAGCACGGCGTCGACGGCGCCACCCAGCTGTGCGGACACCGACCCCACGACCACTCCAATCGCCAGCGGCAGCGCCACCGCCGCAAGCGATAGCAGAACCGACACCCGCGCGCCGGCGAGCACGCGCGAGAACGTGTCGCGCCCCATCTCGTCGCACCCGAACCAGTGCGCAGCCGACGGCGGCGCGAACGCGGCGGCGTAGTCGGTGGCGAAGGGGTCGTAGGGGCTGACCAGCGGGCCGATGAGGGCGACCACCAGGACGAGCAGCGACAGGGCGCCGAACACGGCGAGCCGCCTCGACGCGCGGGCGGCCGTCGGCGCTGCGGCACGCGATGCGCGCCCGACCGCCGGCACCGGGACGGGCGATGTTCCCACGGGCGATGTGCCCACGTCTTCTAACGGCACCGCAGCCGAGCGCTCCCGCCGCGTCCTTTCGGCGCCGACGACCGTGCGCGATCCCGCTTCCGTGCGTGTCCTCGCGCGGGTGCGCCCCTGCGCGCCGTCACCCGCGTGCCGTGCCCGTCCGTTCCTCACAGCGCCTCGCCTCCCAAGCGCACCTGCGGGTTGAGCGCGTGGTACGACAGGTCGCAAACCAGGTTGACCACGACGAACGCCACGGCCGTGATCAGCACGTACGCCTGCACGAGCGCGTAATCGCGCGCGAGCACGGCCTGCACGGACAGCGCGCCCAGGCCCTGCATGCTGAACACCATCTCGGTCGTGATGGACCCCGACAGCATGGCGCCGAACGCGAGGCCCGTCACGGTAAGCGACGGCAGAAGCGCGTTGCGGACCGCATGGCGCCAGATGATGCGCCGGGCGGGCACGCCGCGGCTCACCAGTCCGGTGATATAGGGTTTGCCCAGTTCGGAGACGACATCCGAGCGCACTTGCCCGGTGAGTCTGCCAACGTAGGACGCCGACAGCGCGATGACCGGCAGCACGTAGCCCACGGCCATCGCCGAGTTGGAGATCGCGGGCAGCCAGCGCAGCTCGAGCGCGAACACGTAGATGAGGATGAGCCCGAGCCAGAACGTCGGCATGGCCAGGCTGAAGTACGACAGCACCTGCACGACGTAGTCAACGGCGCGGCCGCGGTGGAGCGCGGCGGCGATGCCGAGCGGCACCGACACGGCGACGACCACGACGAGCGACGCGACCGACAGCACGAGCGTGACAGGCAGCCGCTGGGCGATGACCTGCGCTACCGGCGCGTTGTACAGAAACGAGTAGCCCAGATCGCCCGTCAGGACGCCGCCGACCCACGATGCGTACCGCGCGAGGAACGGCCGGTCGAGCCCCATGGACTCGCGCGTCGCCTCGAGCAGCTCGGGGGTGGGCGCCTGCCCGGTGGAGGTGAGCATCATGAGCGCCGGATCGCCGGGAGCCACGTACATGAGCGTGAAGCTGATGAGGCTGATGCCGATCAGAACGGGGACCAGCTGGAGCAGCCGTCGGATGACATAGCGTCCCATGCGCGCTACTTTTCTCCCACCAGGGAAAACGTCGGTGCTGTGCCGCCGTAGTAGTCCAGCTCCGCATCGGGGAGCACCCGCCGCCAGCAATCCGCGTCGGCGACCACGTTGCGAAATCCCGCCGCGCTCATGGCGGCCACGTCCCATGCGGGGCGTTCGGCGCGCGTCATCGGCAGCTCGAGCGCGATCTGCTCGCACCGGGCGCACTGCGACTCGCTCGCATGGCAGTTGGGCGCGGAGGTGTAGCCCGCCTCCTCCTCCGGCCGGACGCGGGCGGCGTCGCCGTCCACCAGGTAGCGGTACCAGTTGGCGTCGAAGTTGACGAGCCGGCCCTGCGGGGCGAGGACGCGCAGCCATTCGGCGTATGCGCGCGCGGGGTCCTCGAGGGTCCACGTGAGATTCCTGGTAACGACCAGGTCGAACGACCCGTCGCCGTACGGCAGGTCGCACGCGTTGCCGCGGGTGAGGCTCACCCAGTCGGACACGCCGTGCGCCGCGAGGATCGAGAAGAACGCGGGCCCGCAGCCTACGTCGAGCACCCGCAGCTGGCGCGTGCCGAACCCGGGAACGAGGCGCATGAGCTCTGCGGCCCAGCGCTTCCACGAGCCGTCGGCGAACTCGCCCGCGACGTCGGCGAAAAACGAGGCCGCCCGGTCGTTCCAGTAGGCTTCGATTTCCTCCATCAGGGCCGATTCGGAAGCGGAGCGGATCGCTTGTTCGGCATCCAGGCACAGTTCCATGGGGCATCCGTTTCTGTCCGCGAGACGCGGACGGTTTTCCTTCGCTGCATGCGCAGCGCTGCCGGCGGTGGCCGCTGCGCACCGAAATCGCGGCGCACGCCGCACTGCCAGCCGCAGGCACGGCTCCGCAGCCTGCCGCAGGCGAGCTGCCTGCGACGGAGATCGCTTGCCGCCTGCATTGTCAGCTGCGGTGTTACCAACAGGATTTACGTAACATCATAGGTTATACGACAGGGTGGAATCCCTGTAAAGACCTGGGGTTATGATTTCATCGATTTTCGTAACACCGCCGAGGGTCTGCGACCGTTCGCCTACCGCACGCCACCGGTGGGAACATGCGAGCGCGGCGCCCCGCGCCGCAGCGCGCGTGCATGCCGCGTGGAGCGCGCGTGCCGGGTGTATCATGGTCGGTCGACAGAACCCGATTACGAGACGAGGCCCCATGACCGCACAGAGCGCTTCCGACTACATCGAAATCATCACCGACGCCACGCCGAAGACGCCCGCCCCCTCATCCGACGGGCCGGCTGAAGCCCCCGCGCCGCACGCAGCGGGCGCAGCTGCCGCAACCGGCAACTTCGAGAGCGTCGACACGGCCACCGGCAAGGCGGCGCCCGCCGAGGTCTCGTCGGAGCGCGTGAAGGGCATCTTCTCCGACATCGCCACCAAATACGAGCGCTTCAACGCCGTCTCGAGCTTCGGCGCCTACAAGATTTGGCGCGAGAACCTCGTGCGCGCCGTGCCGGTCGACGGCACCTCCGACGTGCTCGACGTGGCCGGCGGCACCGGCGACGTCACCTTCGCGCTCGCCCGCGCCAAGCACCCGCGCCACATCCAGTGCACCGACCTCGTCGACGAGATGCTCGACGTGGCGCGCGAGCACTACGCCGCGGGCGCGAGCTGCGGCGTGCCGGTGGACTTCCAGGTGGTCGACGCTCAGAACATGCCGTTTCCCGACAACAGCTTCGACGCGGTGACCTGCGCGTACGGTATCCGCAACATGCCGGAGCGCAAACGCGCTATCGCGGAGATGTACCGCGTGCTCAAGCCGGGCGGCACGCTCGCCTGCCTCGACTTCTCCACCCCGCCGCTGCCCGCGTGGAACGCCCTGTACCACGTGTACCTCAACCACATGATCCCGTTCTGGGGCGGCGCCATCACCGGCAACCGCGACGGCTTCGTGTACCTGTCGAAGTCGATCAAGGCGTTCCCCGACCAGAAATCCCTGGCGCACCTGTTCGAGGAAGTCGGGTTTGAGAACGTGACCTGGAAGAACCAGACCGGCGGCATCGCCTGCATCCACGTGGCGCACAAGCCCGCCGCGGGCCTCGCCCAAAAGGACTAGGCGCCCCCAACGGGCAGGCAAACGCCGGAGGAGTAGGCGCCCCGCACAGGGGCGGACGCGCGCCAAAGAACGAGACGGCCCAACGGCCACGGTGAACTGCACCCCTGAATTTGGACTTGAAAATCAAGCCCCCGTTCAGGAGGTGCAGTTTTTCTCTGGCAAGGTATGATCTCTGGCAAGGTATGACGAATCCGCCGGGGAGCGGGCGCCGAACGCTCGCCGCGGCCGAGCGCGCACCATGGTCGAACGCGCACCGCAGCCTTACGCACCGCCGCCTAGTACGGTTTGTCCAGGTCGGCATGGGCGTGGGCATCGGCGTCCAGCCCGAAGAACTTCCCCTGGCGATAGCGGTCGAGCGCCACGAGCGCGATCATGCCCGCGTTGTCGCCGCACGAACGCAACGGCGGCATGACCAGCTTCACGCCCATCTTCCGGCACAGCTTCTCGTACGCCGCGCGCAGGCACGGGTTCGCCGACACGCCGCCGCCCAGGCAGAACGTGGGCGCGCCCGTCTGCTCGAGCGCCATCTTCGCCTTGGCCACCTGCACGTCCACGACCGCCTGCTGGAAGCTGGCGGCGATGTCAGGGATGTTGAGCGGACGGTCCGCCTGGCGCTCGCCGTTGATGTAGTTGACGACGGCGGTCTTCAGCCCCGAAAGCGAGAACCGCAGGTCATGCGAGTGCATCATCGCCCGCGGGAACGCGATGGCACGGGGGTTGCCGCGCTCGGCGTACTGCGAGATGACGGGGCCGCCGGGATATCCCAGCCCAAGCGCCTTCGCCACCTTGTCGAACGCCTCGCCCACCGCGTCGTCGATGGTCGCGCCGAGCGTTTCGTAGTCGCCCCAGTCGCGCATGTGCACGAGCATGGTGTTGCCGCCCGATACGAGCGAGACCACGGCCGGCGGGCGAAAGTCCGCGTCGCCGATCTTGTTGGCGTAGAGGTGTCCCTCCAGGTGGTTGACGCCGATGAAGGGCACGTCGAGCGCCCAGGCCGCGCCCTTCGCGAACGCCACGCCCACGACGAGCGCGCCGACGAGCCCCGGCGCGTACGTGACGGCTACGGCGTCGAGGTCGGCCCATGCGACGCGCCGCCCCTCGTTTTTGCTGGCCACGTCGAAGCACTCGTCGCATACGCCGCAGATGGCCTCGATATGCTTGCGGCTAGCGATTTCAGGGACGACGCCGCCGAAGCGCGAGTGAAAGTCAATCTGCGAGGCGATGACGTCGGACAGCAGCTCCCCGCCGCCGTCGACGATGGCCACGGCCGTCTCGTCGCACGACGATTCGATGGCGAGGATGAGCGGGCGCGTGGGTGCGGCGTCGATGGTCATGTCCGTGTGATCCTGCAGCTCCATGCCCGCGACGTCGTGCGCCTGCACGGGCAGGGGCCCGCGCATGATGACAGCGTCCTCGCGGTCGGAGTAGTAGCGCGGGCGCACGCCGATCGACGCCAGTCCGAGCGCCTCGTAGAACGCCTGCGCGCCGGCGTTGCCCGCGCGCACCTCGAGCGAGCACGAAGCCGCGCCGAGCGAGCGAGCGTCTTCCGCCACGCGCGCGATCAGCGTCTTCGCGATGCCGCTCCGGCGCCACGCCGGGTCGACGCCTACTTTGAGAATCTGCAGCTCGCCGTCGACCACAAGGCCGCCCGCATAGCCCACGAGCCGTCCTTCGCCCGGAGCGACCGTCGCCGGCACATCGCCTGTCGCCGGCGTCTCGTTGGGGACGAACGCCGCCCACCAGGTGCGGTCGCGGCGCGGCAGCTCATCGGCCACCATCCGCTCGTTCCAAGCATCCGACCCCATGACCGCATGTTCGAGCGCGGCGACGTCGACCGCATGCGCCGCGTCGAGCGGGCGGTACGCGATGCCGTCCGCCTCCGACACAGCCGCGAGCACGGCCGCCGTGTGCATGGTGGCCCGTCCTTTCCCACCGTCAGGGGCAACGGCACCCACGCCGGTCTGAAGGTTGCGGGCCGCCGTATCGGCCAGGCGGATGCGCTCGTTCTCCTCGGCGTCCGACAGGCGCGTGTACACGGGCAGCACGAACGCCGGGTCGTGGCGACGCGCGTCGAACGGGTCGGCCTCATCCGCGCGCCATGCGGCCGTCACGCAGGCGAGCAGGCCGCGTCCCGTGGGGCACCACAGCTCCTCGGGAAGAACCGTACCCGCCGCTGCGAACAAATCGCGGTACTTCGCCAGGCCGTCGCCGGCGATGACCAGGTCGGGCTCCGCTGCCAGACGGTCGGCCGCCGCCTGCGCCTTGGCCACCGTGTCCACGTCGAGACGACGCACGCCGTCATCGGTCAGATCGAACCGCACGGGATAGACCTCGTGGCGCATGGCGTCCGCCACGACGGCGAGCCGTCCGCGCACGCCGTGGGCCTGCGCGTTCCACGCGACCGCGTCGAGCGTGGACACGCCGACGAGCGCGCCGCCGAGCGCCGACGCGACGCCCTTCGCCGTGGCGAGCGCGCTGCGCACGCCGGTGACCGCCCCCGGCCCGCGCCCCACGCCCCCGGCCGCGACGT
>CAIFEB010000040.1 GCA_903789375.1 uncultured Eggerthellaceae bacterium
GACGCCTGCGTCGGGGGTTCGCGGGCCCCTTCGCGCATTCAGGGCTGCTTCGCGCCCTCCGCCCGGATCGCCGGGCCCCGACCCGGGCGAACTGCCTCCCGCACGCGCGCGTGCATGCGCTATCGGGGCTCCTACCTCTCTCTTTACGTATGCGAGGGATCTCTTATATTTTCTGCTCTCGTTATCTGCTGCATAGTCATCAAATTACCTGTATGCATGGTCGTACTACCTCATCAGGATAGAGACGGGTGCAGCCATCACGGGATGGGTAATGATACTCTGTAACCATGGAGCAGCGAGGAGATGTGCCGGACATGGACGGTATGAGCCGGTATGCCGGATACGGAACGGACGCGTTTGCGATAGCATCAAGACAGTGCGGCAAGCATCGCCTGCCTTGCGTATTCGCGAGTCGTACGATGCGGACATTGTCCATGTCCTGAATAGCGTCAGGTCATAAGGGGTTCGCATGGGGAAGACCGATATGGCGAAGCGAGGCGAAGGAGTCGAGACAGCGTACGCAGATGATGCCATGCAGTCGTCTCAATACGATGAAGCTACGCAACCCGCATCGGCAGCGTCTGCTCAGGAGAAAGCCGCTGGATTCGACGCGCGGGTGTGGGTTTCGGATTTCGTCGCCGCATTCAACCTGCGGCAATTCAATATGCACGCCTCGAGCACCACGTACTTCTACTTTCTTGCCATCATCCCCATCATCATATTCATATCGGCGTTGTTGCCGTTCACGGACATCGGCGAAAGCGAGATGATCAGCGCTGTTGATGCGCTCATGCCTGACGTGGTCGACTCGTTCGCCGACATGGTCATCACCGAATCGTTCCAACACACGGCAGCGCTCATTCCCATCTCGGTACTGCTTTTGCTGTGGACCTGCCTGCAGGGCAACATGGCGCTGCTGCGCGGAATGAACGGCGCGTACGACGTCAAGGAAACGCGACCGTACTGGTTGAGACTCGTCATCTCGTTCGTATGGACGACGCTCATGATGGTCGTCTTCGTGGTGCTGATGCTGCTCGTGTTCAGCAAGAAGATCAGGATGTTTTTGGCTGAGTACTTCCCGATGTACCAGGCGAGCTGGCTGAACTTCTCGGCGCTGAATGTGCTCGTATGCTTGGGCGCGTCGCTGCTGTTCATCTCGCTCACGTATTGGGTTATGCCCAACGGGAGGCGCCGGCTGCGCGACCAGCTGCCGGGCGCGATCATGACGGCGGTGCTCTGGTTCGGGCTGTCGGAGGTCTTCTCGCTGTACGTGAACGGGTTCAACAAGTTCACGACGTTCTACGGTACGCTCGGCGAATTCGCCATCTCGCTGTTCTGGATGTACTGCTTCTTCTACATTCTTCTGCTTGGCGGCTTTGTGAACTGCTATTTCCGCGAGGGAATCGAAGTTGCGTGGGCATGGCTCGACGCGCACACATTTGTGCGAGTGAAGAGCCTCGTGTCTCGGCGAAAGGACCGATAATCGAGTCGAGGGTGTGAGGCCGGGACGGGGTTTGTGGGACCTTTGTCTGCGAACCCCTTGCTCGAAAGATGCGTCGGCAAGGCATGCGATGCGCCGGTAAGCCATGCGTTGCGCTGACAAGGCATGCGATGCGCCGGCGAGCCGAGCTCATGTGGGACCGAGCTCATGTGAGAACGTGCTGCTTGATGGCCTGCGTGTTCGCAGGAGCGCAATTCCCCGTGTAGTATGGTTATGGGCATAATTCTGACTGAAAGGGTGCGTATGGAATCGTCACGGTACGACGTTCTCATCGTTGGCGCGGGTCTTACGGGAGCGGTTATCGCGTATCGGGCGCGCGAGGCGGGGCTGCGAGCGCTCGTCATCGACAAGCGACCGCACATCGCCGGCAACGTGTACACCGAAGAGGTCGAAGGCATCAACGTCCATCGGTACGGCGCCCATATCTTCCACACCTCGGACCGGCCGACATGGGAGTTCGTGAACCGGTTTGCCGAGTTTAACGGGTACGTGAACAGCCCCATCGCCAACTACCATGGCGAAATCTACAACCTGCCGTTCAACATGAACACGTTCTCGAAGATGTGGGGCGTCGCCACCCCCGACGAGGCGCGTGCGAAGATCGAGGAGCAGCGCGCTGCGGCGAACATCGACGAACCTCAGAATCTGGAGGAGCAAGCGCTCAAGCTGGTCGGCCGGGACATCTTCGAGAAGCTGATCAAGGGCTACACCGAGAAGCAGTGGGGACGCGACTGCACCGAGCTGCCGGCGTCGATCATCAAGCGGCTTCCGTGCCGGTTCATATATGACAACAACTACTTCAACGACCGGTTCCAAGGCATCCCCGTCGGGGGCTACACCAAGCTCGTGCAGCGGATGCTCGCCGGCACCGAGGTGCTGCTCGACACGACGTACCGGGATTTCGAGGCGGAGCATCCGGACACAGCGGCGCAGGTGGTCTATTGCGGGCCGATCGACGAATTCTACGGCTATGACCTGGGACAGCTTGAGTATCGGTCGCTGCGATTCGAGACCGAGGTGCTCGACACGCCGAACTACCAGGGCGTCGCAGTGGTCAACTACACCGACCGCGAGACGCCGTGGACGCGCATCATCGAGCACAAGCACTTCGAGTTCGGCACGCAGGAGCGCACGGTGGTCACGCGCGAGTATCCGGCGGACTGGCATCCGGGCGACGAGCCATACTACGCGGTGACCGACGACCGCAATCGAGCCCTGTACGAGAAGTACCTCGCACGGGCGAACGAGCAGGGGAAGGTCGTGTTCGCGGGACGTCTGGGCGAATACCGCTACTACGACATGGACAAGGCGATCATCGCGGCGCAGAAGGTGGCGGACCACGTGTTCGCACGTGCTGTTGCGCTTAAAGACGACGCCAAGTAGAAGGGGCGCTTGAAGTTTCGCAAAACGCACGGCGGCTACGCCAGGTGCGTTGAGAAGCCGGTGCAATGAGAACGCGATGCCGAAGCGGTACGCGAAGCTGGTCCTACGTGGTTAGAATGCCACCATTTGATGGGACGGGGCTGCCGTGGAAGCGATTGCAGCTGAGGCGGATGGCGTGCTCGTACGTGCTGTTCCCCTGAAGGACGACGTACGGCAGGCGAAGAGTCTGAAGCTGAGCGAGTCGCCAGGCGGGTGAGATCTTCGCGGCACTCTCGACGTGACGCATGATATGAAAAACGGGCCCGAGCGATTCTGGTGAGTCGCTCGGGCCCGCGTCGTGCGCTGCGGTTAGTCCGCTTGCGGCGTGGTGATGGTGATGTAGCCGCTTTCGAGCTTTCGGGCGCGGTTGCGGGCCAGACGCTCGCGCAGCTCGTCGATCGCGGCGCCGGCGGGCTTGGCGAACGAGGCGAGCTTCGCCGGCTCGAAGGCGCGTCGTGCGGGTTTGGCGTCAGCGGTGCCGGGGGCCGGGACAGCCGCGTTGGCAGGGGCTTTGACAGCGGCGCTGGAGTCCGTGCCCGCATCGACGGCAGCCGTGGCTGCCATTGTGGCAACGGAATCGCCGGCATCGGCGGAAACAGCCGCCACACCGTTCGCAGGAACTTCCGTCGCAGCTGCGCCGGTCTTCTGGTCGTCCCCGTCCTTCACGTAGATGCCCTCCTGCGCGAACACCGTGGCAATCGTGCGGAAGAAGATCTTCGCGTCCAGGCCGAAGCTCACATGGTCGACGTAGTACACGTCGAGTGCCAGGCGTTCGTGCCAGGGGATGGCGTTGCGCCCGCTCACGGCGGCGTAGCCCGTGATGCCGGGCTTAACCTCGAGCTTGCGGCGCTCGTCGCCCTGGTACAGCTCGGTCTCGCGCTTGAGGTCGGGGCGCGGTCCGATGACGCTCATATCGCCTTTGAGGACGTTGATGAACTGGGGAAACTCATCCAGGCTCGTCTTGCGCATGAACGAGCCGATCCGGGTCATGCGCGGGTCGTCGTTGCCGTTGTAGGTGGAGCCGTCGGACATGACCAGGTCGGGCGCGTTCACCTTCATCGAACGCAGCTTGTACATGGTGAACTCGCGGCCGTCCTTGCCCACGCGCGGAGCGTTGTAGAAGATCGGGCCGTTGTCCTCGAGCTTGATCAGCGCGCCGCACGTACCGATGACCGCCCCCACGAACGGCAGGGCCGCCAGGCTTATCGCGACGTCGCAGGCGCGCTTGCCATAAGCCTGGTAGAAGTCCTGGTTGGGGCTCATTTTGCCGCTCCGTTCGCTTCGACTATTGCGATGGCGCGTTTGAACTGGTCGCACACGTAGTCGACGTCGTCGTCGGAGAGCAGCGTGTGCAGCGGCAGCGTGATCTCGTTTTTGAACTGCTCGTAGGCGTTGGGGTAGTTCGCAATGTCGAACCCGAGGTTGCGGTAGGCCGTCATCATGGGCAGCGGCTTGTAGTGCACGTTGGCGGCGACGCCGTTCTCCGCGAGCTCGGTGATGACAGCGTTGCGGAAATCGCTGTCGTGGCCGGTCAGGCGCACGAGCATGAGGTGACCGCTCGAAGCGAAGCCCGTCTGCGACGCGGCCTCGGCGGCGCGTTTCGCAGCGGCCTGCTCGTCGGTGAGCGGCGCGGTCTCGTGATGGTTTGCGCCGTCTTCGCTGTAGTGCGTGATGATGTCGACGCCCGTGTCGGCGAGGTTGGCCTCGTAGCGCGACACGAGGGCGCGACGCCGCGCGAGCATGCCCGGATAGCGCTTGAGCTGGACCAGGCCGAGCGACGCCATGATGTCGGTCATGTTACATTTCCAGCCGGGGAACTTGATGTCGTATTCCCATGCGCCGGCATGCGTCTTGGCGAGGGCGTCCTTGTTCTGGCCGTGCAGCGACATGAGCATGAGATCCTTGTAGACCGCGTCGGAATCGAAGCCGGCCTCGCGCCACGTGAGCGCGCCGCCTTCGGCCGTGGTCAGGTTCTTCACGGCGTGGAACGAGAACGCCGTGAAGTCGGCGACGTTGCCCGAGGTGACGCAGTGGTACGACGCGCCGAACGAGTGCGCGCCGTCGGCGAGCACGGGAATGCGCGTGTACGCGCTCTGGATGTCGGTTTGGGGCTTCCAGGATGCGGACACGGAGTCGAGCACCTCGAACAGGCGGTCGTAGTCGATCATGCGGCCGGCCAAGTCGACCGGGATGATGGCGCGCGTCTTGTCCGTGATGAGCTCGGGCAGGCGGTCGTAGTCCATCTCGTAGGTGCCGGGCTTCACGTCGCACATCACCGGCGTCGCGCCGACATGCAGGATGCACGAGGCGGACGACGTGTAGGTGTAGGCGCTCGTGATGACCTCGTCGCCCGGTCCGATGCCCAGGACGCGCAGGGCGCATTCGAGCGCTGCCGTCGCGGAGTTGAGGGCGGCCGTGCAGGGGGTGCCCATGAACGCGGACAGCTCCTTCTCGAAGCGCTTCGTCTTGGGGCCGGTGGTGATCCAGCCGCTGCGGAGCGTGTCGGCGACCTCGTCGATTTCGGCTTGGGTGATATCGGGCGGTGAGAACGGAATCTTACGTGCCATGGTGAAGAGCTCTCCCTTCATTCGTAGTTGAAGCAACTCATTATGGCCCGCGCGTCGGCGCAGGTGGACGGGCCTGGCCAAACATCAAAGCGATTCCACGTGCGGGGCGAGGTTGGGGAGAAGCGGCGGACGCCTTGGGCGCGTGTCTTCAGCAGGCCAGTGTGCACCCCGTTTGCGGAGAACGTGCGTCATCGGCGTTTCCCCTAGGTTAAATCGTGTTTCAAGGCGCTGCGCGGTTTTCCGTTCGGCGATAATGCACCCAAGGGCTTGCAGGGACTGCTGCATGGGACTTCGGGGGTTTACGACGGCCGCGCCCGCGCCGTGCCCCCTGCGTAGGAGGAGCGTGGACAGATGAATCCCGACCAGGATTTCGTGATGAAGACCATCAAAAGCCGCGACGTGCACTTCGTGCGCTTCTGGTTCACCGACGTGCTCGGCAACATGAAGTCGTTCGCCGTCAGCCCGAGCGAGGTCGAGAACGCCTTCACCGACGGCATGGGCTTCGACGGCAGCTGCATTGCCGGCTTCAGTCCCACCGAGGAATCCGACATGCTGGCGTTTCCCGATCCGTCGACGTTCCAGGTGCTGCCCTGGCGCCCGTCGTCCAACGCGGTGGCGCGCATGTTCTGCGACATCAAGACGCCCGAGGGCGGCGCGTTCTCCGGCGACCCGCGCCAGGTGCTCGCGCGCATGGTCGACGAGGCGGCCGACCGCGGCTTCGTCCTGAACGTGGGGCCGGAGCTCGAGTACTACTACTTCAAGGACGACACCGGCACCGAGGTGCTCGACCGCGGCGGCTACTTCGACCTGACCAGCCTCGACAACGCGAGCGACCTGCGCCGCGACACGGTGCTCACGCTCGAGAACATGGGCATCCCCATCGAGTACTCCCACCACGAGAACGGCCCGTCCCAGCACGAGATCGACCTGCGCTACACCGACGCGCTGTCGATGGCGGACGCCGTGATGACCTACAAGCTGGTCGTGAAGGAAATAGCCTCGGCGCAGGGCGTGTACGCGTCGTTCATGCCGAAGCCCATCCCCGGCCAGCCAGGCAGCGGCATGCACGTGCACCAGAGTCTGTTCGACTTCGGTGGCAACAACCTGTTCTTCGACGAGAACGATCCGCTCGGATTCAACCTGTCCGACCTGGCGAAGCACTACATCGCCGGCCTTCTGAAGTATGCGCCCGAGTTCTGCCTGGTCACCAACCAGTACGTCAACTCGTACAAGCGCCTGGCCGCCGCCGACGAGGCGCCGGTGTACCTGTCGTGGGCGCGCAACAACCGCTCCACGTTCGTGCGCGTGCCCGGCTATCGGCCTCGCCGTCCCGAGGCGTGCCGCGTGGAGCTGCGCAGCCCCGACCCGGCGGCGAACCCCTACCTGGCCTTCGCCGTCATGTTCGCGGCGGGACTCGCCGGCATCGAGGAGGAGCTGGAGCTTCCGGGGCCGGTGGAGGATCGCAACCTGTTCGAGGACGCGCAGCGCGGCGTGAAGGTGCCGGGGCTGGCGAAGCTCCCGCTCACGCTCGGCGAGGCGATCGAGCGGTTCGCATCCTCGGAGCTCATGAAGCGCACCCTGGGCGACCACATCCACTCGTTCTTGGTCAGGGAGAAGACCGCCGAGTGGCACGAGTACCTGCAGACCGTCTCCCAGTGGGAGTACGACCGGTACCTGGCGGTGCTGTAACCATGGGTGTGGACGAAGGGGGCCGATAGCAATGAAACGCGTGGTGTTCATAGCCGACAGCCTGGACAACGCGTACCGGTTCCAGCGCATCCTCTCGGGGCTCGACGCGGAGGTCGCGGCGAGCTCGACGGTGCAGATGCGCAAGAACCTGACCGACAAAGCGCCGTGCGACCTGCTGATATTCGAAGCGCGCGGTGCGGCGTTCTCCCGGCTCGACGAGGCGCTCACGCTCGGCGACGAGCGCATCTCCGCCGTGCTCGTGATCGTGGACGAGCAGGACGTCGGGCGGCTGGCGCTGCCGGATTCAGTCCCGAGCGACTTCGTCGTCCAGGGTGCGAGCGATGACGAGTGCACGGTGCGTATGCGCCGGCTTCTGCGCATGGAGGACGAGTCGACGGGCACGTCGGACGTCATCATCGTGGACTCGATGACCATCAATCTGGCTACCTACCAGGTGACGGTCGCAGGCCAACCGGTCGACTTCACCTACCTGGAGTACGCGCTGCTGTCGTTTCTGGCCAAGCACCCGGGCCGCACGTTCTCGCGCGACGCGCTGCTGTCGCGCGTGTGGGGCTTCGACTACTACGGCGGGTCGCGCACCGTCGACGTCCATGTCAGACGCATCCGCGCCAAGCTCGGCCCGGACCTGGCGCAGCACCTGGAGACCGTGCGCGGCGTGGGCTATCTCTGGAACGCCTAGCGCACGCGCCGGCGACGCCCGCCGCTGCGGCTATACTCGGGTTGATGAATCATCGACCACGCGGGCGCGCAGCGGCAACGCATGCGGGCGCCCGCGAGAAAAGACGGGTGTCCCATGCCAAGAACCATCGCCGTCATCGACGGCAACTCGCTCATGCATCGCGCGTACCACGCGATCCAGACCCCCATGACGGCACCCGACGGCACGCCGACCAACGCGGTGTTCGGCTTCATGTCGATGCTTCTCAAGTTCTACGAGACGGCGCATCCCGACGGCATCGTATGCGCGTTCGACCAGGGCAAGCCGAAGTTCCGCATCGAGGCCATGGAGCAGTACAAGGCCCAGCGCCCGCCGATGGACGAGGAGCTGCACGAGCAGTTCCCCGTGGTGGAGAGCCTGCTTGCGGCCATGAACATCCCCATCGTCAAAGTGCCCGGCTGGGAGGGCGACGACATCTTGGGAACGGTAGCAGCTCGCGACGAGGCGCGCGGCATGCGCACGATCCTCGTGTCGGGCGACAAGGACGTCAACCAGCTGGTCACCGACCTCACGCACGTGATGACCACGAAGAAGGGCATCACCGACGTCGTAATCTACGACCCGGCGATGGTGAAGGAGCGTTACGGCATCGAGCCGGCGCAGTTCCCCGACTACCTGGGCTTCATGGGCGACACCTCCGACAACATCCCCGGCGTGCCCGGCATCGGGCCCAAGACGGCTACCAAGCTTCTGCAGGCGTACGGGTCGATGGAGGGCGTCTACGAGCACCTCGACGAGCTGAAGGGCAAGCAGCGCGAGCGCATCAGCGAGAACCGCGAGCAGGCGTTCCTCAGCCGCAAGATCGCGACGATCGTGCGCGACCTCGACTTCGACCTGGATGTGGACGCGGTGAAGTTCCCCGCGTTCGACGTGGAGGCGGTGGAGGCGGCGTTCGGCGCTATCCGGTTCCAGGCGCACCTCGACCGGCTGCTGGCGCTCACCGGCCAGGGGACAACCGTGGTCGCCGCCGAGGTCGATCCGGGAGAGGTGGCCGCAGGCGACGAGACCGTCCGCCTCGTCGACCGCGCGCTGGCGGCGGGCGAGCGCATCGGCATCGCCGCCGTGGACGAGGACTCCAAGCAGGCGTCGCTGTTCAGCGAACCGACGGCGTACGCGTTCGCGACGTCCGAGGGAACGGGCGCGCTCGAAGGCGACGCGGGGGCGGCGCTGCTCGCGCGCGTCGTGCGCGAGGGGAAGTTCGCGGCGCACGACGCGAAGGCGCTTGTGCACCGGGTGTTCCCGATGGACTCGGCGGAGCCGGCGGCGGTGTCGGAAGCCGAAGTCCTGGACATGGACGCGTTCGATTGCGCGCTTGCGGCCTACGTTTTGAACTCGTCGGCGGGTAAGTACCCGCTCGAGGGACTGGTGGAGGAGTACCTGGCTGCGAAGCTGCCCGACACCGACGACCGCGCCGCGCGCGCGGCGGCCGAGGCGTGTGCGCTGCTCAAGCTCGTGGAAACCGAGCAGACCCAGCTCGACGCCGACGGGACGGCCGCCGTCTACGCCGACATCGACCGGCCGCTCATCGGCGTGCTCGCCATCATGGAGCGCAACGGCGCGCCGCTCGACACCGACCGCTTGGAGAAGCTCGGCGCCGAGACGCAGGTGAAGATCGACGACCTCCGCGCGCGCATCTACGAGCTGGCGGGCGAGGAGTTCAACGTCGACTCGCCGCAGCAGCTGTCGCACATCCTGTTCGACGTGCTCGGGCTCAAACACGGCAAGAAGACGCGCCGGGGCTACTCGACCGACGCCAAGGTGCTCAAGCGCCTGGCCGAAGACCACGAGCTGCCGCGCCTCGTGCTCGACTACCGCGAGCATGCCAAGATCAAGTCGACCTATATTGACGCGCTGCCGCGCCTGGCGCGCGACTTCGGTGACGGACGCGTCCACGGCCACTTCAACGAGACCGTAACGACTACCGGCCGGCTGTCGTCGTCCGACCCCAACCTGCAGAACATCCCCGTGCGCACCGAGTTCGGGCGCAGCATCCGCGAGTGCTTCGTGCCGCTGAACCCGGGCGACCGGTTCCTGTCCGCCGACTACTCGCAGATCGAGCTGCGCCTGCTCGCGCACCTGTCGGCCGACGAGCACCTGGTGGCGGCGTTCAACTCGGGCGCGGACTTCCACGCGTCCACGGCGAGCCGCGTCTTCGGCGTGCCGATCGACGAGGTGACGCCGGCCATGCGCTCGCGGGCCAAGGCGGTCAACTTCGGCATCGTGTACGGCCAGCAGGCGTTCGGGCTGTCGCAGAGCCTCGGCATCCCCATGGCGGAGGCGCGCGAGATGATCGACCGCTACTTCGAGGTGTACCCGGGCGTGCGGACGTACCTCGACAACGTCGTCGACGAGGCGCGCGAGCGGGGCTTCGCCACGACGATGTTCGGCCGCAAGCGTCACATTCCCGAGCTGGCCAGCAAGAACGCGGTGCAGCGCGGGTTCGGCGAGCGCACGGCGATGAACCATCCGATGCAGGGCACGGCTGCCGACATTATCAAGCTGGCCATGACGAAGGTGCAGCGGCGCCTCACCGCCGAGGGCTTCGAGGCGCGCCTGCTCGTGCAGGTGCACGACGAACTGGACTTCTCGGTGCCCGAAGACGAGGTGGAGCGCCTCGGCGCCATGGTGAAGGACACGATGGAGCACGTCGTGGACCTGTCGGTTCCGCTCATCGCCGACGTGCAGTGCGGCGACAACTGGGCGCAGGCGCACTAGGGAGGGCGGGCGGCTGCCAGGCGGGCGTGTTCGGCGGCCGTCGCGTGGATGCGGCTTGCAGCCGTCCGGCGGCCGCCCGGAACCCGAACGCGGCCTGCAACTGCGCAGAAACCGTGATGGAGGCGCGCAATTTCGCCTCCCTGGAGCCGATTCGGTGTAAAGTATTTCGGACGGCCTCCACTCGTGCTTCGTACCCTATTGCCCATCGAAGCGAATCAGAGCGGTAACCCCCTCGCTCGAGGTTCAGCGTGTGCGCCGCAAACAACGATGGCGAATCATCGAACAAACTACACACGCAGCTGTTGACTTCGCGTATCGTCGCTGATAAAGTAACGCTTCGCGTTTTGTCACATTCGAGGAGACAAGTCATGTATGCAATTGTAAAGACGGGCGGCAAGCAGTACAAAGTTGCTCCGGGCGACGTGCTGAGCATCGAGAAGCTCAACGCCGAGGTTGGGGACCAGGTCGAGCTGCCGGTCATCTGCTTCGTCGACGGCGACACGATTGAGGCCGATCCGGAGAAGGCGTCCGCCGTTTCCGTGAAGGCGAAGATTCTGGACCAGTACCGCGACAAGAAGAAGCTGGTCTTCAAGTTCAAGAAGCGCAAGAACTACAAGAAGATGCGCGGTCATCGTCAGTATCTGACGCGCGTCCGCATCATGTCGGTCGGCGACGACGTGTACACGCCGAAGAAGGCCGAAAAGCCTGTAACTGAAGACGCTGAATAACAGCAAGGAGGGAATTTAACCATGGCACACAAGAAGGGTCTCGGCTCCAGCCGTAACGGCCGCGATTCCCACGCGCAGCGTCTCGGCGTGAAGAAGTTCGCCGGCGAGTACGTGAAGGCGGGCAATATCATCGTCCGTCAGCGTGGCACGCATTTCCACCCGGGCGAGAACGTCGGCCGCGGCAAGGACGACACGCTGTTCGCCAAGTGCGACGGCACGCTTGAGTTCACCCGCACGGGCGACAAGCGCCGCATCCACGTCCGTCCGATCGAGGAGAAGACGGAAGCGTAAAGCCGCTTCGTCTGCTTCTTCTATAGCTTGACCATTCGCGTGCCCTCTGGGAAACCGGAGGGCACGTTTCATTATACAATCGATGCCGGAACACCCTATGCGATGGGGGGAACGCCCCCTTCTCATTGAAAGCGCCGGGCGCGTGCTGCGCTCGCGCATTCACCGATCAACCCCAAAACGAGGTGCGCGATGTTCGTAGACAAGGTTCATATCAACGTCAAGGGCGGCGACGGCGGCGCAGGCTGCATGTCGTTCCGCCGCGAGGCGCACGTGCCCAAGGGCGGGCCGGACGGCGGCGACGGCGGCCACGGCGGTGACGTCATCGTGCAGGCCGACGGCAGTCTGTCGTCGCTCATAGACTACCGCTTCAAGCACCATTTCAAGGCCGAGCGCGGAACGCACGGCAAGGGCAGCCGCATGCACGGCGCCCGCGGTGCCGACCTGGTGCTGAAGGTGCCGGTGGGCACCATCGTGCGTGAATGGGACGACGAGAAGAAGCAGGCGGGCGAGACGATCGCCGATCTGACTCACGACGGCGAGCGCGTGTGCGTCATGCGCGGCGGCGCGGGCGGGCGCGGCAACATCCACTTCGTCACCTCGACCCGTCGCGCGCCTGCGTTCGCCGAGCTGGGCGAACCGGCTCAAGAGGGTTGGATCGAACTGGAGATGAAGCTCATGGCCGACGCCGCGCTCGTGGGCATGCCGTCGGCGGGCAAGTCGTCGCTCATATCCAAGATCTCTGCCGCGCGCCCGAAGGTGGCGGACTATCCCTTCACCACCCTCGTGCCCAACCTGGGCGTCGTGCGGTCGGGCGACTACAGCTTCGTCGTGGCCGACGTCCCCGGGCTCATCGAGGGCGCGAGCGAGGGCAAGGGCTTGGGCCATGAGTTCCTGCGCCATATCGAGCGCACGGCCCTCATCGTGCACGTCGTCGATCTGACCGGCGGCTGGGAAGGGCGCGACCCGCTCGACGACTACCGCATCATCAACCAGGAGCTCGAACGCTACAACGAGGAGCTGGGGCGTCGTCCGCGCATCGTCGTGGCCAACAAGATCGACGTGCCGGGCACCGAAGAAGCCTGCGAGCGCTTGGCCGCGCAGGTGCGGGCGGATTCCATCGCCGCGGCCGGGGGTGACGAGTTCGCCGACAGCCCCATTGACCCGAAGCTCTACCGCATCAGCGCGCTCACGGGCGAAGGCGTCGACGGCCTGGTGGCGGCCATCGCCCAGAAGGTGCACGCGCTGCGCGAGGCGGCGCGCGAGAAGCAGGCGGCGACGCCCGAGTACGACCAGGTGTGGGAGCACAAGCGCGAGGCGCGCGACCGCCGGTTCGAGGTGGTGCGCGAGTCCAACCACGTGCTGAGCATCAAGGGGCCGCAGGTCGAGCGCATGGTGGTGCAGACCGACTGGGACAACCCCGAGGCTATCGCGTTTCTGCAGCACCGGTTCAAGCGGCTCGGCGTCGAGGCGGCGCTCGTCAAAGCTGGCGCGCGCGACGGAGACGAGATTCGCATCGTCGGGCGCGCGTTCACGTACGAGTCGGCCAACGCTTCCGACGACATCTACAACGAACTGGATATCTAGGACGAAGAGGCAACCGAAGACACGATGGCAGGGGAGACCATGGCAACGCAGAAGCGCAAGCTGGTAGTCAAAATCGGATCGTCAACGCTCGTCGACCGCAACGGCACGGTAGATCGCGCGTTTCTGAACGACGTGGTCGACCAGCTGGCGCGTCTGGTGGGCGAAGGGTGGGCCCCCATCGTCGTGTCGTCGGGCGCCATCGCCTGCGGGCTGGAACGGCTGGGCATCGACCAGCGTCCCACCGACATGCCGAGCCTCCAGGCGGCGGCGTCGGTGGGCGAATGCGCGCTTGCGGCCGCCTACGACGAGGCGTTCGGCGCGCACGGCCTCACCTCGTCGCTCGTGCTGCTGACGCGCCGCGACACCGCCGACCGCACGGCGTACCTGCACGCGCGCGACACGCTCGGTCGGCTCATGGAGCTCGGCGTCGTGCCCATCGTCAACGAGAACGACACGGTGTCGGTCGAGCAGATCCGCTTCGGCGACAACGACACCCTGGCGGCGCTCGTGTCGTGCCTGATCAAAGCCGACCTCACCGTCATCCTGTCCGACGTCGACGGCTTCTACGACAAGAACCCCTCCGTGCACCCGACGGCCAAGCTCATCGAGCGCATCGCGTTCGTCGACCACGACGTGATGGCGGCCGCCGGCGGATCGTCGACGACCGTGGGCTCGGGCGGCATGGTGACAAAGCTCAAGGCGGCACGCGTCCTCGGTGCTGCGGGCATCCCGCTCGTCGTCTGCATGGGCAGGCGTGACGACGTCATCGTCGACGTCGCCCACGGCGACAACGTGGGCACGATCTTCGATCCATCGGCTCATCCTCACGAGATCACGCCGTACAAGCTGTGGATCGCGCTCGGCGATTCGGCGCGGGGCACGCTCGTCGTCGACGACGGCGCCAAGACGGCGCTCGTCCGCAAGGGCAGTTCGCTGCTCGTCGTGGGCGTGACGAAGGTCGAAGGGGGGTTCCTCGAAGGCGACATCGTCGACATCCGCGACACGGCGGGCGACGTGTTCGCGCGCGGGCGGGTGGCGGCGCCGGCGGACGAGGTTGAGCTGGCCGTGGGCAAGAACCACGATGAGCTCGCGCGCAACCGCATCCTCGCACATCTGGCAGACAAGGCGCTCGTGCATCGTGACGAGCTGATCGTGTTCGAATAGGAGCTGATACATGGGATTGCAAACACAGGTGCCCAGCGCCAAGGCTCAGCAGGCGCGGGCGGACGCGCGCGCCGCGGCCACGCGGGCTCACGGCGCGGCGCTTGAGATGGGCCTTACCACCTGTGACGAGCGCAATGCGGCGCTGTCGGCCATGGCGTGCGCCCTGCGCGCCCACGCCGCCGAGATCGAGCAGGCCAACGCCCGCGACGTCGAGCGCGCCCGCGCGGGTGCCGTCAAGGAGTCGCTCGTAGACCGGTTGGCGCTTTCGGCCGAGCGTATCGAGAGCATGGCCGTCGCGCTGGAGAACCTTTGCGACCTGCCCGATCCCATCGGGCGCGAGCTGGAGCGCCGGACGCTGTACAACGGGCTCGACCTCACGCGCGTGAGCGTGCCACTCGGCGTCGTCGCCGTCGTGTACGAGGCGCGCCCCAACGTCACGGCCGACGCGGCGGGCATCTGCCTGAAGGCCGGCAACGCGGTCGTTCTGCGCGGCGGCAGCATGGCGGCGGAGTCGAACGCCGTCATCGCGCGCGTGCTCTCCGACGCGGCGACGAGCGAGGGGCTGCCGGAGGGCTGCATCGAGGCGGTCTCATCGACCGACCGCGCCGCCACCGACGAGCTCATGGTCGCGCGCGGACTCGTGGACGTTCTGATTCCGCGGGGCGGCGCAGGGCTCATCCAGCACTGCGTCGAGCATGCGACGGTGCCGGTCATCGAGACGGGCACGGGCAACTGCCATGTGTACGTCGACCGCTCAGCCGACCTTGATGCAGCGCAGAACGTGGTCGTCAACGCGAAATGCCGCCGCTACGGCGTGTGCAACGCGTGCGAGACGCTGCTCGTGGACGAGCCGATCGCCGAGGCGTTCCTGCCGCGCGTGCTCGCCGCGCTCGTCGCGCACGGGGTGACCATCCACGCCGACTCCCGCACGCGCGCCATCGCGGATGCCGCCGGCATCGCATGCGAGCCGGCGACCGAGCACGACTGGGCTACCGAGTACCTGGCTCCCGAAATCGCCGTGCGCACGGTCGACGGCGTCGATGCGGCCATCGACCATATCAACCGCTACGGCACGAAGCACTCGGAGTCGATCATGGCTGCCGACGAGGGCGCCTGCGAGCGGTTCGCCAAGCGCGTCGATGCGGCGGTCGTCTACACCAACGCGTCCACGGCGTTCACCGACGGCGGGCAGTTCGGGATGGGCGCCGAAATCGGCATCTCCACCCAGAAGCTGCACGTGCGCGGGCCGTTCGCGCTCGACGGGCTGACCTCGTACAAGTACATCGTGCGCGGCACGGGGCAGGTGCGCGCGTGATGGCCGAGATAGGCAAGCGGTTCTGCGATCTGGGATCGGACGGCGCGCCGGCCAAGCTCGGTATCCTCGGCGGCACCTTCGACCCCATCCACCTGGGGCATCTGGCGGCGGCCGAGGGCGTGCGGCGCGCGTGCGGGCTGGACGCGGTGCTGTTCGTGCCGGCGGGCTCGCCGGTATACAAGCGCGACACGGTGGTCGCGGCGGCGGCCGACCGCTTGGAGATGTGCCGTCTTGCCATCGAGGACAACCCCTCGTTCGACGTGAGCGATCTGGAAATCGCGCGCGGTGGCGACACCTACACCGTCGACACGCTGCGAACGCTGCGCGAGCGGTATCCGGACAACGTTGCGCTCTACCTGATCGTGGGGACGGATGCTGCCGAGTCGCTGTGGAAGTGGCGCGAGGCGTCCGAGGTCGCCCGGCTCGCCCGGACGGTCGTCGCCGCGCGGCCCGGCTACGAGCTGTCGGCGACGGACCGCGCCAACCTGGTGGCCAAAGGGTTCGCCGACCCGCTCATCGTCACGTGCCCGACCCTCGACGTGTCGTCGAGCGAGCTGCGCACGATGGCGGGCTCGGGCGTTCTGCCGCGCTATCTGGTGGCCGACTCCGTGCGCCGCTACATCGCCGTGAACGGGCTCTATCGCGAGGCTCCCGCGCCGACGGCCGCAACCGACGACGACGATCCGCTGTCCGACGCGTTCTTCGAGGCGCGCAGACGCGAGCTTGCCGACCGCGTGAAGCCCCGTCGGTTCCGCCATTGCGAGGGCGTCTCGCAGACGGCGGTGGAGCTCGCGCGCATCTACGGCGCCGACGAGCGCAAGGCACGGCTCGCGGGCATCCTGCACGACTGGGACAAGGGCTACGACGACGAGGGGATACGCGCCCGTGCGCGCGACCTCGACCTGCTCATCGACCCGTACGTGTACGAGAACATGCCCGGCGTCATGCACGGCCCCACGGCCGCGGCGGGCCTCGCGCGGGCGTTTCCGACCATTCCGGCAGATGTGATATCGTCGATCGAGCGGCACACCTCGGGCGCCGAGGACATGTCAGATCTGGACATGATCGTGTACGTCGCCGACGCCATCGAGCCCTCGCGCGATTTCCCCACGGTGGACGACCTGCGCAAGCTCGTCGGCAAGGTCAGCTTGGAGGAGCTGTTCTTCGCCGTGTTCCGCGGAACGTTCATGGGGCTGCTCGACGGCAGAAGGCTCGTCCATCCGGGCACCGAGAAAGTATGGAACTACTACGCGGCGCGCGCTCGCGCCCGCGGCAAGGACAAGAAGAACCGAAAGAAGGGAAACAAGTGACCGACCAGAACAACGAGACGACTGACCAGGTGAAGGACAAGGAAGTCGTGGCGGCCGACCCGCGGGCGTGCGCGCTCATCGCGGCGCGCGCGGCCGACAAGAAGAAGGCCACCGACATCATCGTCCAGGAAGTGGGCAAGATCTCGGACGTCACCGAGTACTTCGTCATCGTGACGGCGGCCAACAACCGCCAGGTTGACGCCATCATCGACGAGATCGAGGAGCAGCTGCGCCTGGAAGCCGGCATCAAGCCGAGCCATCGCGAGGACTCCAAGGACGGCTCGTGGGAGCTGCTCGACTACGGCACCTTCGTCGTGCATGTGTTCCAGCCCGAGACGCGCGAGTTCTACCGGCTCGAGGCGCTGTGGAACGACGCGCCGGTCATCGACCTGGCGAAGGAGGCGGGGCTCGACGACGTGGAGTACTCCGACCGCATCGCCAAGATGCTCGACGGCAAGCTGAAGCACGCAGGAAATGCCGCCGACTCCAAGGACGAAGCCGAGTAGGCGGAGCCTCGCGCGAACAGCACGCAGCCCGGCAGACGGGGCCGGAACATCTCGTCGCAAAAACGCCCCTTCGGCGCGCGGCACACGGCCGCAGCGTCGGAGGGGCATCATCTTGTGCCGCATGTGTGCGTTTGGTAGAATCGAACGCACGTCGCCAGCCACGATGAACCGCGGACACCAAGGGGTTACAATGGCTGGCTTCATTATGAAATCCGCATGTCACGGGCGCAATCCGGGCAATGGGTCCCCGCACCGCCACATCATGCGACCCGATCTGTGTGCGCGTCTTCTGCGCGAACGCCACGTCGCGCGCTTCATCGTCGCGCCCGGCGGTTTCGGAAAATCAGAGCTGGCCTTGGAATACGCCGATACGGTGTTCTCGTTTCGCCACGTGTTCTGGATCAACGGCAAAAGCCCCTGCTTCCTGCGCGATCTGGATGCCGGCACCATCGCGGTGGACTGCCTCGGATACGATGCGGACGCCGAACTCGTCGTGTTCGACGACCTGCCGGTGTTCGAGACCAGTCGCGCCGCCGCGCTCTCGCACACCATCGACGTGCTGCTCGAGCAGGGTGTCGAGGTCATCGTCACCTGCACGCCCACGGCCGACGCGTACGGGCAGCTGCATCGCGACCGCGTGCGCATCGGCACGTCGGACCTGCTTCTGACCGACGAGGAGCTCAAGCGCACGGCCTCCGAGCCCGCGGTGTCGCCGCAGGCCGCGGCGTCGCGCATCTGCGGGCTGGCCTGGGGCGTGGGCGAAGAGGTCGAGCGGCGGTTCCTCGCCGACGTCATCGCGGACGAGCCGCCCGCCGACTGTCTGCTGGCGGCGGTCGCCATGCTCGTCACGCTCGAGGGGACGATCGCGGGAATCGACGCGGGGCTGACGCTTTCGTCCGACGAGCTGCGCGCGCTGGCCGAGGACTATCCGTTTCTGGGCATCGACGAGGAGCGCGAGACCTACGACGCGTACCGGTTCGAACTCTCAGACATCAGAAGCGCCCTCGGGCGCCGCCTCGATGCGCTCGTCCTGTGCTCGGCGAGCGCGTCGCGCGACGAGCTCGTGTCCTCGTGGGCACGGCGGCTGGTGAACGACGGGCGGGGTGGGCGCGCCTGCGCGACCATGAGCTGCTTCTGCACGCAGAAGAGCTGCGCGCAATGGGCTGCCGACCAGGGGATGTCGATTCTGCTGCGGGGCGACGTGCTGCCGCTGCATCGCCTGCTCGTCCGCTCGCGCGAGGCGCGGACCCCCGCGCGCGCATGGTGCGCCGCACAGGATGCGCTCTGCCGGTCTCTTCTGGGAGATGGTCCGGGAGCCCTGCCGCAGGCGAAGCGGCTGGCGTTCGATGCCGCCCAGGCGCTGCACGTGCGAGCGCTTTCGCTGTACGTGGTCGCGCGCGCGGCCGATGGCGAACTGGCGGCTGCCGCGTGCGAAGAGGCCGGTCGGCTCGCTGCGGCGTGCGAGGGGACCGGCGCCGCGCACGGAGCGGACGCGCATCTCTGGGC
>CAIFEB010000041.1 GCA_903789375.1 uncultured Eggerthellaceae bacterium
CCCGAGGGTGCGGGAGGGTAGGTTGCCGCGCTCGCGCAGGGCGCATGCCCCGCGCGGGAGGGCCCCGGCCGTTCGGCCGGGGCCCCTTTTCTGTATACGGGTACGCTTACCGCATGTGGGACCGTTCGGACGTCTGCGACAAAGGCTAGCGCTCGCCGGATGATCGGCATGTACGGTCGGTTCGTGGCTCACCTTCCGCGCTGGGCTGCTTCGCGCACTTTCTTTAACTCGTTCGAGACGACATCGGTATGACTGCGTTGCTGGGGTACACTTGAACGTGCTTCGGACCACCGTCACATCGTTGGCCACAGAAGAAGAAAGGATGATTGCGCGATGCTCTTCTGCAACATCGATATCCTGGATGAGAACCTCGAGCACAAGACGGGCATGTTCGTCGGAACCGAGGGCGACACCATTGCGTACGTCGGCACGGATGACCCGCGTATAACCAACCCTGAACTGGCGAAACGTTTTGGCGACGTATATGACGGCACGGGCAAGCTGCTTATGTCGGCGTTCTACAACACGCATGCGCACACGCCGATGACGCTTCTTCGTGGGTACGCGGAGAACCAGCCACTGCAGCAATGGCTCAACGATACGGTTTGGCCGTTCGAGGCGAAAATCGACGCAGACCGACGCGACCATTATTGGGGATGTCTGCTCGCTGAGACCGAGATGATCCGCTACGGCATTATCAGCTACACCGACATGTACTTCGGAACGATCGATCGTTGCAAGGCGACGCTCGACGCGGGCATGAAGGCGAACCACACCGACGGCGGCACGATGTGCTTCGTCGAGAAGGATTACGACACGCTTCCCGTGGCGGCGGTGAACCGCCAGCTGTTCGAGGAATACGACGGTGCCGGAGACGGGCGCGTGAAGATCGACATGTGCATCCATGGCGAGTACACGACGCCCGAGGGTATGGTGCGGCGCGTGGCAGAAGAGGCGCAGAAGCATCATGCGAACGTTCACCTGCATCTTTCCGAAACGAAGTCTGAGCACGAGGAATGCAAGCAGCGCCACAACGGCATGACACCGGCGGCGTGGTTCGAGCACTGCGGTGTGTTCGACAACCCGACGACGGCGGCGCACTGCGTGTGGGTCGATGATGACGACATCGCGATTTTGGCGAAGCATGGCGTGTCGGTGAGCCTGAACCCCGCATCGAACATGAAGCTGGCCAGCGGATTCGCGCCGGTTCAGAAGATGATCGATGGCGGCGTGAACTGCACGATCGGCACCGACGGCATGGCGTCGAACAACACGCACAACATTCTGCAGAGCGCGTACCTGCTGGCATGCAGCCAGAAGGGAAACGCGCTCGACCCGACGGTCATCGCACCGATCGACCTGCTGCGCATGCTCACGGTCAACGGCGCGAAGGCGCAGGGCCGTCCGGATTGCGGCGTGCTCGCGGAGGGCAAGAAGGCCGACCTCGTCGTGTTCGACATCGACACGCCGTGGATGAAGCCGGTGTACGACTTTGCGGTGAACCTCATCTACAGCGCGAACGGCGCGGACGTCGTTCTGACGATGTGCGATGGCAAGGTGCTGTACCAGGATGGGGACTTCAAGACAATCGATGTTGAGAAGGCCGCTTCCGAGGTCGAGTGGCGCGTGAAGGACATCCTGGCGGCGCTCGATGCCGACAAGAAGGCGGAATAGTTCGCTGGACCAGCGTGGCGGAAAAAGCGCAGAAGAAGTGGGAAGTAGCGGCGCAACGAAACTGTCGAACGGAGAGTCGCTCGGGAACAGCGCGGCGCTGCTGATTGGCGAAGAAGCTAACTGAATTGCTGCACGGGAACTGCCAGGCGAAGCAGCATGTCGGAGCAGCATGTCTGAGCTGTGCGTTGGGGTATCGCACATTGCGCTATCACGATCGGGCGGCATATTGAGGTTGAACATGGCCGGAGCGTTTTGAAGTGACGTTCTGAGGCTGAGCGCTGAGTGCGGTTTGCGTACTTGGCGCAGACTTCGAAGGGGAACGTGGTGCGGAAAGGGGGCAGCCAATGCTGATGCGCATCGGGTGCTTGGCGATCGGATACCTGTGCGGCTGCTTCCTGACCGCTGACTTCGTGGCGAAGGCGAAAACCGGTCAGTGGGCGCGGGAAATTGGCTCACGCAACCCGGGCATGGCCAACATCGGGCACGTGCTGGGCGAACGCGCCGCCGCCGTCGTTTTGACCGGCGACATCGTGAAGGTGATCGTCGCGGTGTTCTTCGCGGCGCATCTGTTTCCCGAACTGGGGCGAATCGGCTGGTTGTGGGCGGGCGTCGGCTGCACCCTCGGCCACAACTTCCCGTTTTGGACGGGATTTTCGGGCGGCAAGGGCGTGACTACGACGTGCTCCGCCATCATTCTGTTCGACCCGATCGGCGGCATCATCACGTGCCTGGTCGGGCTCGCCGTCGTTCTCGTCGGCAAACAGCTGAGCTGGGGCGCGCTTGCCATCGCCGTGGCATTCTGCGTCGTCGCGTTCGGTCACGGTCCGGAGCCGTTCGTGCTCGCGCTCGTGCTGCTGGCGCTGATGGCGTACGCGCACGGCGGACCGGCGCAGCGCGCGGTGCGTGGTGAAGAACCGCAGACGGACCTGCTGGGAAAGCTGCGCGCCCGCCGGTAGGGGCAAGAGCGCAGAAGACCGCTCGAGGGTGCCCTGCCTTTCCCGCGATGGCTGATCAAGGTGGGGCGGCGCAAGCGTTCGGCTATGCGGGCGGCATCTGTGTTCTGACGCGCGGGGTGTACACAGCACGTCGGCGGTACCGCCCAGCTGAGAAGGCGGCACGCTGCTGCCGCTTCGCTTCTCGGCCGTGGCGGTAGGGCTCAGCTGGTCGACGGAGTGCCGGTTAGGCAGACCGTCGACTATCGACAGGGCTTTTAGTCGAGGTGGTAGAGCTCGGGGCGGCGATGTTGGAAGACGGGCATCGCGGCGCGGGTCGTCTCGATGGCTGCAGGGTCGACCGAGGAGATGACGAGCTCTTCGCCGGGTCCGCCTTCGGCAAGCAGCTGCCCGCGCGGTCCGATGATGCAGCTGTGGCCGATGCGGGTGTCGTCCGCACGGCTCACGCCGGCGACGAACAGCTCGTTTTCGATGGCGCGGGCCGCGAGGAGCGTTCTCCACTGCTCGATTTTGCCCGGGCCGGCAACCCATGATGCCGGGTACAGCAGAAGCGTCGCGCCGGCGAGCGCCATCGTGCGGGCCACCTCCGGGAAGCGCAAGTCGTAGCAGGTTGCCAAACCTATGGTCGCAAACGGCGCTTCGACCGGGGAAAACAACGCATCGCCGGGCGTCATACGGTCGGATTCGCGTGTGAAGTCCACGTCGAATAGATGCGTCTTGCGGTATGTGCCGCGCAGCGCGCCATCGCCATCGACGAGCGCCGCCGTGTTGAAGGGGAGCTCTGGGTCGGCGGGATTGATCTCGTTCATCGTGAAGGCGATCCAGAGGCCCGTACGCGCCGCCGCGTCGCGCACGCCGCTCGCGAACGGGCCGTCAGCAGGCTCAGCCGCTTTGAGGAACGCATGGCGCTCTTCCGTGTAGGGTGTCATGAGCGATTCGGGAAACACGAGGATGTCGGCGCCAAGGCTGGCCGCCCGCGCAGCGTACTCGTCGACCTGGCGGAGCGGGTCGTGGTCAAGCGGATGCTTGACCTGAGCCAATGCGATGGTGTACGTCATTTCTCGTCCTTTCGTCCGAAGGCGGTCGTCGGCCGCGCACGAAGGAGCTCGTACTTTGAACAGGTCTCGAGCAGGTGCGATTTTCGCCTTCCGGTGTCGTATGAAATCGTGCGGCTTGGTGGCCACGTGTTCCGGTTTCCTGATAGTATCTCACCGTATATAAACGGGCGCCCTGCGGCGGGCGGCTGACATGCCGAAACCGTCCGCGGGTCGCCCGTTCACCATATCGTTGCACACGCTTTCACGCGAAGGAACCGTCATGGACGAGCAGAACGAAACAGAGCGAACGAGCGACCCGGTCTTCGTCGCCGAACAGGAGCATCTGACCGAAACCTACGGCAAGCTCGAGGGCATCGAGCACGCGGTGGAGGAGAAGATCCGCGCCGCGCACGCCGAGGCGGTCAAGGACCGCGAGAACATGCTGGGCGACCTGTCGCTCAACACCGCGCGCGACGAGCAGGTGGAGACGCTCGCCGAGTACAACTTCGTGAACAACATCGTGGACACCTACAACCGCGCGCACGACATCGACGCCGAGCGCCTGCGCAACGCGCGCCTGCTCCTGCGGCAGCCGTACTTCGCCAAGCTGTCGCTGCAGTTTCGGCCCGGCGCTCCGGCGCGCGACATCTACATCGGCGCCGCCGGCATGACCGACGACTCGAGCCGCCACTTCGTCGTGGACTGGCGCGCGCCCGTCGCCGAGGTGTACTACAACCAGGAGAACGGCCATACCTCGTACAAGACCGACGACGGACGCACCATCGAGGTGGACCTGAAGCTGCGCCGTCAGTTCGACATCGACCGCGATACGCTCAACTCGTACTTCGACACGACGGTCGCCATCTCCGACCCGCTTTTGCTGTCGTCTCTGTCCAAGCGCCGCTCCGACAAGCTGCAGGCCATCACCACGACGATCCAACGCGAGCAGGACCAGGTCATCCGCCATGAGGATGTGCCGGCGCTTCTGGTCGCGGGCATCGCGGGGTCGGGCAAGACGTCGGTTCTGCTGCAGCGCATCGCCTACCTGTTCTACCGCGAGCGCGAGACGCTCGAGCCGCGCGACGTGTACCTGATCACGCCCAACCCCGTGTTCACGCGCTACATCGCCGACGTGCTGCCCGAGATGGGCGAGTCGAACCCCATCGCCGTGACCTGGGGCGAGCTGATGGAGCGGCTGGGGTCGGGCAGCCGCGGCGCGGGAAAGCGCGACTCGATCGACGACCTGCACGCCATCGACGAGAAGCTGGCGGGCTTCGAGCTGCAGCCGTCGGATTTCTGCGACCTGCGCGTGGGAGACGAGCGCGTGGTCTCGGCATCGTCGGTGTACAGCCTGTACAAGAAGTACGCGAAGTTTCCCACGGGAACGCACCGGAGCACGCTTGTGGCCGAGGACCTGGCCGACAAGCTGGAGGCCCGCACGACCGGCCGCGCGGGCGACGACGACGTCGTGGGCGCGCTGGCGGACCTGTCCGACGAGGACCAGGTGCGCATCTTCGGCGGGCCCTACAATCCGCAGGACGAAAACGAAGTGCGGCAGTGCGCGCTCGCGTACCTGCGCGATCGCTATGCCCCAGTGGCGCAAGCCATCGAGAACGGCGAATGGCTGCGCATCGACCGCATCGGCATGCGGCTTCTGGGCAAGGAGACGCTGTCGTCGACCGAATGGCTGTACCTCAAGGTGGCGCTGACGGGCGTGGCCAACCGCTCGGCGCGCTACGTGTTCGTCGACGAGGTGCAGGACTACACGGCCTCGCAGCTGGCGGTTCTGGCGAAGTACTTCCCGCGCGCGCACTTTCTGCTTCTCGGCGACGAGAACCAGGCCATCAAGCCGGGGACGGCGACGTTTTCCCAGATTGAAGAGGTGTTCACGCGGTATCTGGGGTCGGTCGACACGTGCCGTTTGGAGACGAGCTACCGTTCGACCCCTGAGATCACGGAGCTGTTCAGCAGCCTCATGCCCGAAGACGAGCGCATTTCGGCCACGTCGGTGCAGCGCGACGGTACTCGCCCGCGCATCGCGTCGTTCGATTCTGACGAGGCTTACGCGCAGGCGCTCGCGGAAGCTGTCGACGAGGCGCGCGCGGACTGCGCGTCGGGCGGACTGGCGGCCATCATCGCCAACGACACGCGTCGTGTGAAGAAGCTCGCGCAGTTGGTGGGCGATAGCGTTCACATCATCACCGACGACGAGCAGCTGCCCGAAAACGGCGTGGTGCTGCTCGATATCAAGCTGGCGAAGGGCCTGGAGTTCAACGACGTCATCATTCCCGACGCGCAAGCGTCGGTTTTCGGCGACAATCTTGTTGCGCGGCACCGGCTGTACACGGCCATCTCGCGCGCGACGCACAAGGTGTGGGTCATGGCGCGCGGCCCGCTCACGCCTCTTCTGGAGAACACGGCACGCGGATAGGACGGCGCGAACGCCGGTGCTCAGGCTTCGCCACAGCAGGGGCGGGCGGAGCCGTTCGACATATGCGTTGCGGGGCGCGTGGGAAGGGCGCCGCGAGCGAGGGCGACGATGATGCAGCGGAGAGCTGCAAGTGCCAAGGTGGGCGCACGGGGGTGGCGTGAACGGCGCGCTGCCGCAGAAAGGGGACTGCATGGAATTCACGACGGAGGAGCTGAGCTCCTACTACGCCGCCTTGCCCGAAAGCGACGGATTCGACAGCATGTGCAAGACGATCATGCCGCCGGCCGAGATGCTCGCGGGCAAACGCGCGCTCGACATGGCCTGCCGCCGCGGCAAGGGCGTGTTCAAGCTGTCCGAACGCGTGGGAATGACCGGCCATGCGACGGGCGTCGACTGGCGCAGCGCACTTATCGAGCGAGCGCGCGCCGACGAGCCGAAGGCCGCGCAGCGCAACGGGCTCGTCGAGAGCAACATGGACTTCGTCGTGGCGTATCCGGAGGACCTCGTGGGCGCGGGGGTGGAGAAGAATAGCTACGACATGATTTATGTGAACAGCGTGCTGTACCTGTTTCTGGACCCGCTCGCGTCGCTTGCGCAGATGCGGCGCGTGATGAAGCCGGGTGGGCTGCTCGTCATCGACGGTGTGCTGGCTTCGGCCAAACGCGACGACCGCGTCGTCGCGCGGGCGCGCCGGCTGGGAAACGCCATCCAGGCTGCACCGGATTCCGAAACGTTCCACCGTTGGCTCACGGCGGCCGGATTCGACCCCGAGACGCTCGAGGAGACGCCGTTCGACGTGGTCGACCCTTCGGTTGCCGTGGACGCCGCGCACCGGGCGCAGGTCGCGCGGTCGGACGAGGACGTGGAGTTTCGCATGGTGCTCTTCCACGTGCGCAAGAACGGATAGAGCAGTCCAGTAGCAAAGAGCTGACCGCTGAGCCGACATGAGATGGAAAACGTCTGCAGGCTGCGTATCTGCAGGCGTTTTTGCTGATAGGGCCGTGGGCGAACGGGCGCCGCTTGGAGGCGCGCTCCGTCAGACGCTCTGCACGAGAACGCCGATGAGCCCGGGGCCGGTGTGCACGGTGAGCGCGGGCGAGATGTGCCCGCCGTCGGAGACGGTCTCGCCGTTGGGGAACAGCGTGGCGGCCTTCGCCAGCATCTCGTGCTTCTCGTCTTCGGCCTGGGCGTCGACGATGAGCACGCGCACATCGCTTCCGGGAACCTCCGACGCACGCGCAAGCGACACGGCCTTCGCGAGCGACTTCTTGCGGCCGCGCACCTTGCCGCAGACGACGTAGCGGCCCGTCTCGTCGCAGGTGATGATGGGGCGGATGTTGAGGGTGGACCCCAGGCGGTACACCGCAGCGCCCACGCGTCCACCGCGGTAGAGGTACTCGAGCGAATCGACGACGAAGAACACGTGCGTGCGCGGCACCACGGCACGCGCCTCGCGCACGATTTCGTCGAACGAGCAGCCGGCTTCGAGCATCTCGGCGGCGAGCATCGCTATCATGCCGGCGCCGGCGCCGATGTTGAGCGAATCGACAACCTCGACCTTGAGCTGCGGGAACTCGCAGGCGACCTGTTCGAACACCATACACGAGGCCGACAGGCCCGACGAGATGGTGACGCCTACGATGTGGGTGTAGCCCTCCTGTGCGGCCTGGGCGAACGCGTCGTGCACCGATGCGGGCGTGGGGGCCGAGGTGTGCGGGATGTCGTCGGGGAAGCGCGCGTACATCTCGTCGGCCGTGATGTTGATGCCGTCGAGGTAGGTGGAGCCGTCGTCGTAGGTGACGGTCATCGGCGCGACGAAGAACGGAAACAGCTCCCGGTAGGATTCGGGCACGTCGCAGCAGGAATCGACGACGAAGGCGATGCGTTCGTCGGAGGTGCTGGCGGTGCCGTCTTCCGCACTGCCGGACGGGCGGCCCGCGTTGAAACCGCCGCTGTGGCTGCCGACGGACAGCCCTTCGATGCGGCCGAGCGGCCGTCCTGTACGCTGGCGGTTGGCGCGAATCTCCTCGATGGAATGGGCTACGCGCCGCGCGAGCGATGATGTGGGGATGTGGTTGGCTTCGCGGGCGGCGCGGAGTCGGTCGGCGAGGTGGCTCATGAGAGGTGCTCCTCTCGATGCGTTGAAATAATCTAGTAATTAAAACTATATAAGAGAATATAGTAGAATACTCGAAATAGACAAGGATACGTTTAAAATGCGTTACGCCTACCACGAAAAGAAAGAAGATGCACCATGTCCGATGAAATGTTCCAGGGCGTCAAGATTCCGCCCGAGCAGTACGCGCAGCGCATCGGTGCATACCGGCTGCCGCGCTACAGCGAGCTTCCCGACCTCGAACTGTACATGGACCAGCTGATCACCTACGTGTCCGGGGCGACGGCGCTGCTCGAGACGAGCGTCGACAAGCCGCTCACGGCGTCGATGGTGAACAACTACGTCAAGCAGGGCGTCATGCCGCGTCCGCAGAACAAGCGCTACAACCGCGCGCATGTGGCATACCTGCTGGCCATCTGCATTCTCAAGCGCGCCTATTCCCTTGCCGATATCGAGCGGCGCGTGGAGCTGCAGACCTGCTCGGCGCCGCTCGACCGCACGTACGACTTCTTCTGCGAATCGTTCGAGACGGGTCTGCGCATGCTGTTCGAGCGCGCCGCGGGCGACCGGGCGCCGGCTGAGCGCGTGCTGACGGCCACCGCCGACGATGGGGGAACCGGGCCCAAGCGCGTCGCCCTGGCGGCGGCCGCAAGCACGGCGGCGAAGGTGTACGTGGACGTCGAGCTCGACTGGATGCAGCAGAGCGCGCAGGAGGGTTCCGCGCGGTAGGGGCGCATGCAGATTTCCTCCATGCGCAGGGTTGCTTGACGAATCGGCAGGTGGCGCGCCGTATAATGAACGCGGCGCGCACCGCTCCCGCGGATGATTCAGGCGCCTGCTTCCGTCCAGAAACCGCGATTCGTCCCAAGGGGGCCCATGGAGGTTTTCGAGCTCATCCTCGTGCTGATGGCCTGCGTCATCGTGTCCGCCGTCATCGATCAGGCGGTGTCGCGTGTGTCGCTGCCGCTGATCCAGATCGCCATCGGCTTCGTCGTCGCCCTGCTCGTGCCGGCGGCGGCCGACATCCGCGTGGATTCCGAGCTCTTCTTGGTGCTGTTCATCGCCCCGTTGCTGTACGACGAGGCGCGCAAATCGTCGCCAATGGCGCTGTGGGACAACAAGGGTTCCATCGTGTCGCTTGCCATCGGCCTGGTCATCGCAACGGTGCTGGTCGTGGGCTTCGCATTGAACCTGCTCGTTCCGTCCATCCCGCTCGCTGCGGCGTTCGCGTGCGGCGCGGCGCTCGGCCCCACCGACGCGGCGGCCGTGTCGGCGCTCGGATCGACGGTCAACCTGCAGCGGCGTCAGGAGACGCTGCTTTCGGGCGAGGCCCTCATCAACGACGCATCGGGCGTCGTGTCGTTCCAGTTCGCCATCGCCGCGGCTGTCACGGGTGCGTTTTCCCTGGTCGATGCCACGGCATCGTTCGCGCTTCTGTTCTTCGGCGGCATCGCCGCGGGCGTGGTCTTCGGGTTCATCGCACGCGAGCTCATGAGCTTCGTGCGCCGGCTCGGTTTCGAGAGCACGGCGGTGCACGTGGTGTACCAGATCTTCACGCCGTTCATCGTGTTTCTGGTGGCGGAGAAGCTGGGCGTGAGCGGCATTCTGGCCGTCGTCGCCTGCGGCCTGGTCATGGGCAGCCGCTCCAAGCGCCTGCTGTCGGCGGCTTCGGCACGGCACCGCATGGTGTCCGACGCGGTGTGGGACGTCATCGTGCTTCTTATCAACGGCGTGCTGTTCGTGCTGCTGGGCATGCAGCTGCCGTGGGCGCTGCGCCCCACGATCGAGGTCGGGTTCCCGCCGATGTTTCTGCTCATCTGCATCCTCGTGGTGACGGCGTGCGTCGTGGCGACCCGCTTCGCGTGGGTGTTCGTCATGGAGCTGCGCCATCGCAGCTCGCAGACGGGCGAGCGCGGCTGCGAGAACCGGCGCGCCGCCGCCAAGCGCGCGCTCGTGACGACCGTCGCCGGCCCCAAAGGCGCCGTCACGCTGTCCATCATCATGACCATCCCGGTGTACGTCGAGTCGGGCGCGGCGTTTCCCAACCGCGAGCTCATCATCTTCATCACGGCGGGCACCATCCTGTGCACGCTGCTTCTGGCCGACATCCTGCTGCCGCGTCTGGCGCCCCAACAGGAGGAGGACATCGAGGCGAAGGTGGCGGCCGCCCGCATCAAGGTGTACGAAGGCGTCATCGGCGAGCTTGAGCAGCAGATGGCCAAGAGCACGCGGCCCGAGTACGCGCCGGCGACTCGCCTGACCATCGGCCAGTACCGGGCGCGCCTCGCGCGCGAGCGGCTGTCGTCGGCGCAGAACCGCGAGACCATCGAGGAGCTGATGCAGGGCTCGATCGACGCGCAGGAACGCTGTTCGCAGGAACTGCTCGAGCAGGGTGTGTGCACGGCCGACGAGATGGCCACGTACCAGACCGTGCTGAGCAGCATTCGCGGCTCGGTGGGCTACATCGGCAGCGACCGCAAGATGGGATCGGGCTTTCACGGGCTGGGCGCCGGGCTGTTCGTGCGGTGGCGGCGCTTCCGCAAACGCGGCGGCTACGACGAGGACACGGCGCGCATCTACTACAAGGCCATCAAGGTGGCCATCATCCTGGAGGATGCGGCCATCGAGTATCTGAACGACCAGGCCAACAGCTCCGACAACGGCATCGCGCGCCGACATTCGGCGGCGGTCCTGGCCGACGAGCACCGCGCCGTTCGTGACTCGCTGCGCGGCCGCATCAAGACGCCCGACGGACGTACGATGCAGGAGAACGATGTCGTGCGCGTGGCGGCGGGAAGCGCGCGGGCGAGAGGCTTGGACGCGCATCTGACCTCGGGTGTGACAGACGGTGAAGCGGATTCCGCGCGGGCGAGCGCTCTGCAGCTGCAGACGGGCATGTCGTACGCGGAGCGCGGGACGCAGTTCACCCAGCAGTACCGCAGCGCGCGCCAGTACGCCGACGAGGTGGAGGAGGGCGCACTGTCGATCGAGCTCGACCAGATCAGACAGCTGCTCGAGCGCGGCAAGATCGACGAGAACGTGGCACACCAGCTGCGCGAGGATGTCTACGTGCTGCAGATGAACCTGGCGATGGAATAGGGAAGGCGCTGCGCGGCTGCGTCAGCTGCGCGGGCTGTGCGAGAATCCGCGGGCGCATCCGGATGACGCGGAGAGGTACGGGTTTCGCGCGCGGCGTGCGGGCTGCGCGGTGTTGCTGCGTGCGCGACGGCGTCATGCGCTGCTCGATTGCCGGAGTTCGCCGGCGGACGCGCTTACGCGGAGCAGCCGTGGACGAGCGCCAGGATGGCGACGACCGCGACCACGATGATGACGATCGCGAGTGCGAGGACGTGCCGCTGACGCGACTGCTCGCCCCAGCGGTGGCCGGTGTTGGGTCCCTGCGCCGTCCAGCTGGAGCTCGTGCGCGACGACCATCCCTCGCCGGGACGGGTCCGGCGTCGGCGCTGCTGCTGCGGCGACTGCACGAGCGGGCCAAGCGGGCTCGTGCCCGCCTTCTTCGCATCGATTTCCGAGGTCGAATAGGCGTTTTCGGAACCGAACTGCACGCCGTCCACATGCACGCGGTGAAGTGACGGGTTGGAAAGGCGTCCGTCGCTGGTGCGTTGCTCCTGACCGTCGGCTGGCGCGGCGTCCGCCGGGGCGGGCGTGTCGGCGTATAGCGGGCGCTCGGCGCGGGCGCGCTCGTCGGGCGAGCGGTAGTCGTGGGTGCGGGCGAAATCGGCGTTACCTGCTGCGCGTGCGGCGAGGTCGAGGTCGGCATAGCGTTCGTTCACGCGGCGTTGGGCCTCGCGCCGCCTGCGCTCCCGCGCATCATCGGCGGATGGGGCTTTGCGCGCGCCGTTGTCACGCGGTCTCTCCGATGGCATGCTCGACCTCCTTCACGTGTCTCACTGGCGAAATATGCTGGTTACCGTTGTAACGCACAGAAGCGTTAAGCGCTCGCTGAAACGTCTCGTTTGCAGGCATTGTACCCAATTTGGCAATCATTGCCAGAGCGCTGAGCCGGGGGTAGGACGTTGCAGCCGGCGGTGGCGGGTTTTGGCGGTTGCGACGTCACGGCGCGAGCGCCGAAGCGCGTGCCGAGGGAAAGCGGGCGGGCGTTGCCGGGACGCCGCGTCGGCGTGGTTGGCACGGCCAGCGTCGGGGGGCAGCGCGACGGCTCCCCGTTTGCCCCGCTAGTTCGTCTCGTGGTCGATGACGAGGTTCTGGAACCGGTTGGCGATGAACTCGTCGGTGTAGTGCTCGTCGACCCATTGCTCGAACCCGTTCTCGGGCGGGATGCCCTGCGCGCGCTCGGTTTCGCGTGTGAAGCACGCCATCGTCATGAAGATGTCCGCGATGAGGTACGCCGACAGAAGCGTGATGAACACCCACTGCCGCACGGTGTTCTGCTCGCCGATGCGGTAGAGCAAATCGGGCATGATGGCCTTCGTCCACACCAGGCCGAGGATGCCCCAGAACACGAGGAACCGCCACGCCACCCACTGCGTGATGTGGTCGGGCAGGTGCAGGTACGACCACGACGTGGCGTGGAACAGCGTTTTCATGGAGTAGCCGGTGATCTGCTCGAGCAGTCCGCCGATGATGACCGACAGCAGGAAGATCTGCCACCATGTGGCGTGGGCGCGGCGCAGGTAGAAGCCCACGATGGTGAGGATGACGGCGCCGGTGCCGTACAGCGGCGAGAACGGCCCCCACACCAAACCGACGCGGCTCTGGGTGAGGCCGGCCGTAATGAACATCCAGATTTCCTCGATGGCCAGGCCCAAGATACTGCCGATGAAGAAGATGAGCACGAACTGGTACCAACCCAGGTGCAGGTTGTCCAAGAACCGCTCGCGCTCATAGCGTTCGGCGCGTGCGACGTCGGCGCGCTGGGCGCGCGTGAGCCGGGGCGGGCGCGAATGGCGCCAGCCGCCGCGTTCGTAGAGCGCTTTCTCGGCGCGCCAGCGGTCGAGCTCGTTGACGGCGTGCTGCAGTTCGGGGTCGACGTGGTCGTCGAGGGTGATGCGATGGATGAGCCTGCCGCGTCCGAGCCACGACCAGAAGCGTTCGATGAGCCGCCAGACGACGGTGATCAGGATGAAGATGACGAGCAGGGTGGCAAGGGAGAGAAGCACGGCGGCATCCTTTTTCCGCGGACGTATGCTGCAGAAATTCTACCACGGCAGAGGATAAGTTAGCCCGGGTATGCAACGCACTATGTTGCATACCCGGGCTTTCGTGCGGATTCGCCTCGATTGGCGGGGCCGCTGTTCGCGTGCATGGTTGAGCCGACTCGGTCGGTGGGAAGCCGCTACCCGATTGTGCGCGGATTCGGCTCGGCCAGAGGAATCGGTCGCTGCTTGCGCATGGCTCGGGCTCGGGCGGGGCGGCTGCGACGTGTGCGCACGGCCCCGCCCCGGCTAGACGGCTCGCTCGCTACTTGCTCGCGTACACGATGCCGCTCTTGCCGCCTTCCCACGCGGGCGTCTCCCAGATGCGGAAGCCGCGGGCGCGCAGGTCCTCAAGCGCGGCGTCGGCCGCGTCGCCGAACGAGAGCGCGCCGTTGGGGCAGGAGTGCACGCAGTACGGCTCCTCGCCGGCGCTCACGCGCTCGGGGCATTTCGTGCAGGAGGTCGACCACTCCGGCTTCCATGATTCATGCAGGTCGGGCCACGTGCCCGCGGGGCGGTCGATGCCCTCGCCGCTGCCGAGCGTGCGCACGGTCAGACGGAACGCGTCGTCGGGCAGGTTGTTGCCCACCTTGCAGGCCAGAGAGCAGGTCCAGCATCCGGTGCAGCGCTGCAGATTGCAGACGATCTTCGTGTTCGCCATGGCTTAAGCCTCCTTTCCGTCGGCAACCTTGCGCAGGTTGCAGGCGCAGTCCCAAATGGTGTCCCAGGCGCCGGCCATGCCGCCGATGCCTCCCGTGCCGAAGCCCGGCTGGATGCCGTCCTGCGCCAGCACGTCCTCCCACCAGACGTTCGCGCGGTCGTCGATGGTCTCCGACCCGCCCAGCGGCACAATGAGCTCCGAGTACATGCCGTCCTCGAACGCCTCGTGGCGCCAGCCGAACCACACCTGCAGCGTTCCCGGAGGAATGGCCTGGTCAAGGCGCATCGTGCACGTGACGTGCCCGCGCTGGTTGTAGATTTCCACGCGGTCGCCGTCGACGATGCCCTCGCGTTCGGCGTCTATGGGGTTGATGCGCGACGTGGGCTTGCCGCCCGACAGCTTCGCCATGACGGGGTCGTCGGTGAACATCGACTGCATGAAGAAGCGCTGACGTCCGCTGAAGAACTGGTAGGGGTACGCGTCGCTGTCGCCGCGCTTGAGCGACATCGGCGTGGGCGCCTCCATCGGCTCGCGGTACGACGCGATGGCGGCGTCGACGCGCACAAGGCGCTCGCTGTAGAACTCGAGGCGTCCCGAGGGCGTGCCGAACTGCATGCCCATGAACGGATCCCAGTTCATCGGCGGCGTGGCCGCGCGGACCATCTTCTCCTTCTTCAGGCGCTCGTAGGTGAGCGGCGGCTGGATGCCGGCGATCATCGGCCACGACGACTGCAGGCGCACGGCGATCCACTCTTCGGCGGTCTTGTCGAAGTACTCGCCCAATCCGACGCGTTTGGCCAGCTCGGAGTACAGGTACGTGGCGTCTTTGGCCTCGCCGCGCGGCTCGATGGCCGGCTCCTGCAACACGATGTGGTTGTACGCGGCCGACGCGACCAGCTCGTAGCGCTCGAACGGCATGCAGTCGGGCAGCACGTAGTCAGCCTGCTCGCCGGTGTCGGTCATCCAGATGTCGACGTCAACGAGCAGTTCGAGCTTGGGGATGACGCGGTCGACCCAGCGCCCGCGGTTGGGGCAGTTGTGCACGGGGTTGCCGGCCGTGATGAGCATGGCCTTGACCGGGGATTTCCCGCTCTCGATGTCGTCGTAGAAGTCGCACTGGCGCTGCCAGATGCCCTTGTAGCCCTCGCGACCGAGCGGCATGGTGATGGCGGCGTCGTTGAAAATAAGCGGGAATCCCGCGGGCAGCATCTCGCTCGTCACGCCGGCGCCGGGGCGGCCGAGGTTTCCGGTGAGCATGCCGAGCAGGTAGAACGCGCGGTAGCTTTCGCCCTGGTTTTGGTAGCGCAGGCCCAACGCGCCGACGATGTAGGCGCTTGGAGCTGCAGCGTACTCGGCCGCGAGCGTCTCGGCGATGTGCGCAGGCACGCCCGTGATGGACTCCTGGTAGGCGGCGGTGTAGGGTGCCAGATGCTCGCGCAGGCGCGTGAAGGCCGTCTTGCAGGGCGCGCCCTGGGCGGTGTAGACGCCCTCGAGCGCGGCGTGCTCGCACGGCAGGACCTTCTGTCCCGGCGCGACGGGCACGGCGGCGTTCGCGTCCTCGTCCCACACTAGGTAGTTGCCTGCGTCGTCGCGGGCGAACATGCCGGTGTCGTCGCGCACGAGGTAGGGGGCCACGGTGTGCTCCATCAGGAATTCCGGCTTGTGCTTGTCATGCGCGATGATCCAGTTGGCCATGTACAGCGCGAGCGCCGGATCGCTGCCGGGCTTGACCGGGATGAACTGGTCGGCGTAGCCGGCGGTCGCGTCGTAGAGCAGGCCGATATCGACGATTTTGGCGCCGCGGCTTTTGGCCTCGACGATGTGGCGCGCTAGACGCTGCTGGTTCTCGATGGGGTTCGCGCCCCACACGATCAGGTAGTCGGTCGTGTCGAAGTTGGCCGGGTCGGTGGTCATGTAGCGGTAGAAGTCGCCCATGTCGTAGTACGCGGCGTAGAACGGGCCGTTGTCCAGGCCGTATCCTTGGATGGGGTCGGTGGCGCCCCACAGGCCGATGAACCGCGACGACAGAAGTGCGCCCAGGCCCTGCGACGGCGGCACGCTGGCGACGACGTCCCAAACGGCGAAAGACTCGGGGCCGTACTGGTCGCGCAGCTCGAGCAGCTTCGCGGCGATTTCGTCGAGCGCCTGGTCCCAGCTGATGCGCTCCCACTTGCCCTCGCCGCGTTCGCCCGCGCGCTTGAGCGGGTACAGCAGGCGCTTCTCGTTGTACGGCTGCCGGCAGCTCATGATGCCCTTCTGGCAGATGTAGCCCTCGTTGGCCTCGGCGCCGGTGTAGTCGGCCTTCTCCGTGCGGACGATCTTGCCGTCCTTCACGATGGTCTTGATCGCGCAGAACTCGTGGTCGCCCCAGCCGGGACAACAGGTGTAGACAAAGCTCTCGCCTTCCATGGCCTCTCCCTTCGGATAATCGGAATTTCCCCTCTCATCAGCTTACGAGGGCCGCGTGACGCGAACAATGAACCGTTGCGTCCGCCGCCGAACGAGTCATTCAGTGAATGAACGAAACGTTACGTGGCAAACCGTTTCGCGTCGACGTGCAGGCGCATGCGTCGGTGCGGGCGCGGCTACAATGGACGAAGAGAGTATGAGAAGAGAGGCGCGGCGAAGTCCGGTTGCGGCGCGAGGGGATGTGCGCGGCGGCCGGTCTCAAGGGGGAGAGGTCTATGCAGCGGTCGCTGGCGAGCGGGGGACGTGCGTGCGCAGCGCGCGAGGAGCGCTGGGAGTTCGAGGTTGTGGCGGGGGGCGACGAGCCGTTCGCGCACGCCGACTATCTGTCGATGATGATTCGCAACGCGCGCGAAATCGAGCAGACGGTGCTCGGGGCGGGGCTCACGGCGACTCAGTTCCGCATCCTGTACCGCCTGACCACCCATCACGGCGCCATGCGGGTGGGCGCGCTCGCCGATGCGCTCGACCTGGGGGCGTCGGCGGTGTGCGGGGCGCTTGCGCAGCTCGACGCGGCGGGCGCGGTCACGCGGGTGGACGACACCGCGGACAAGCGCGGGGTGCATGCGATCATCTCGCCGTATGGAAACGTCCTGGAAGAGCGCGTCTTCGCGGCGCTGCGGCCGGTGCTCGCCGGCATATACGCCGAGGCGCCCGTTGACCTGCGCAGCTACATCGCCGCCTGCACGCTCAAAGTGGCGCGGTCGAACGCCCTGTTCGGAGACGATTTGACGCGGTTCAGCGATGTGGAGAGCGCCCTGTGCGACGAAATTCTGCTCACGTCGGCGCTCGCGAACCGTGTCGCGCACGACGAGGGCCTGTCGCTCACGGAGTACCGCATCCTGCTCGAGCTGCTGCCGCGCACCGAGGGTGCGCGTCCCAACGAGATCGCGCGACGTCTGGGCCTGCGGCGCAACGGCGTGGCGGCGGCGCAGTCTGAGCTGCAGCGGCGCGGCCTGGTCATGCGCCATCGCGACAACCTGGACCGGCGCGCGGCCATCATCGAGCTGACGAGCGACGGCTACGCGGTGCTGCGGCATGCGGCGCTGGCGATGAGCGCGGCGCTCGACTACGAGATCATGCCCGGCATCACGGAAAACGACCTGGCAAAACACCGCCGGCTGGCGTCGAGCGTGCAGGAAGCGCGCCTGGGCTGAGGGCGGACGGCAGCGTGTCGTTCGCATCCGTGGTCGGCAGGGGCTGCATGCGAACTTGCCCCACCGTGTGCGCGATAGCTCGCGTGCACGGCTGCCGCTGCGGGGGCTATTCCGCGGCAGCGTCGCCTGCGGTTGCGGCGGAGGCGTCCGCGGGCGCTGCGATCAGGTCGCGCACCACTTCGGATGCCATGATCATGCCCACGACGGGCGGCACGAACGAGATGGACCCGGGGGCGGGCCGGCCGCTCGCCTTCTTCTCGGCGCGCGCGGCGTCGATGGCGGCCGGCGGCTCAGGCGAGTACACCACCTTCAGATGGCGGATACCGCGGCGGCGCAGCTCCTTGCGGATGACCTTCGCCAGCGGGTCGACCGAGGTCTTGGAGATGTCCGCGACGCGAAACGCCGCCGGGTCCATCTTGTTGCCGGCGCCCATGGCGCTGATGACGGGCGTGCCCGTGCGGTGTGCCTCCTCGATGATCGACAGCTTGGCGGCCACCGTGTCGACGGCGTCAACGATGTAGTCGTAAGCGGCGAAATCGAAGGCGTCCTTCGTCTCGGGCAGGTAGAACATCTTATGACGGCGCACGACGCACGCGGGGTTGATGTCGGCCACGCGCTCGGCGGCGCAGTCGACCTTGTCGCGTCCCACGGTGCTCAACAAGGCGATGATCTGGCGATTCACGTTGGTGATGGAGACGGTGTCGTTGTCGACCAAATCGAGCGCGCCCACGCCGCAGCGCGCGAGCCCCTCCACGACGGCGCCGCCGACGCCGCCCATGCCGAACACGCAGACGCGCGCGTGGGACAGCCGGTCGAAGGCCTCGTCGCCGATGACGAGGCGGGTGCGTGAGAATTGGTCGAGTTCCATCGGGGTCCTTCCATGGAAAGCGGCGCGTCGTTCGTAGCGCCGCCGCGGTCTGTTCGCCGCCAGTGTAGCAAAGCGCGCGGGCGCGGCTGCCGGCGCACGCGAATGACCGCAGATGCCGCACGTGCGGCGGGTGAGCGCGAGCGGGGCGGCGGGCGCGTGC
>CAIFEB010000042.1 GCA_903789375.1 uncultured Eggerthellaceae bacterium
GGGTAAGCAAGAGGTCAGGACGGGGTTAGCGTACACATTCTGCAAGGGAGGATTATTCCTGTAATTTGGGGTTTCAATTCTCTGTGGTGTCACTTATCTGCGTGCCGAACGCATCACTGCCGAGCTGCACTAGGCTACAGCGAGCATTGCCATGCGGTTGACGCGCATCGGCGCGCGTAGGTGCGCACCCGAGCGCCGTACCCGTTGGGTGTCGTGTTCGTGCTACGCGTTCACCGGCGGTTGCCCTACTCCCCGTCCGGGCCACCCTTACTCGGCCCGTCTCTACTCGCTCAATTCCCTACTCGCTCCGCCCACGCCCGCATGCCTAGCGCATGTCGCAAGAATGGCCAGAAACGCCGCAGTCCCCAGAGCCAGCACGGCGATCGCAACGAGAAATCCGGGGACGTCGGAACCGAGCGCATCGGCCAGCACGCCGGTGACCAGGGGCGCAAAGACGGACGCGCTCATCCCGCAGAAGTTGAAAATGCCGAATGTGGTGGTCATGCGCTCAGGTGGCGTGTGCGACCCCAGCCACGATATGATGAGCGGCTCGACGGCGAGCTTGCCGACGAAGCCGTATGCGGCGGCGCCCAAGGCAACGACGAATGCGCTTCGTCCGAAAACGAGCGGCACAAGCGCCAGTGCGGCGGCGATCTCGAGCGCGACGATCAGCGCGATCTGACGGTGCGGATGCCGGTCGGCAAGACGGCCGAACGCAAGCGCGCCGGGAATTCCGGCGAGGAAGACGACGGTGCTGACGCTGCCGGCGTACGAACCGTCGAACGTCCGCTCGACGTGCAGGAAATCGGGCAACCATGTGCTGATCAGGTAATACAGGTAGAGCGTGGCGAAGTACAGCATGCACGCGGCAACGAGGTGAAAGTCGAACGGCTTGGGCTTAGGTTCGGAGCTTCTCGCGTCGTCCGCATCCGTGCGTTCGCCAAGCGCGCTGCCCGCGCCAGTGGGCTTGGGCTCGGAGCCGCTTGCGCCCTGCGCTCTCGCCGTCCCTGCCACGCGCTCCTGCGGCAGCCATCGCGCGAACACAGCCACCATCACCAGCGCGAGCGCACCGGTGATGCCCGCGAGCGTCTGCCACGGCATGAGCCCCGTCGCGACGAGCGAGCTCGCCGACGCGATGCCCGGCCCGCTTCCCACAGCCGTGCCGCTGTTGACGATGGCGGTCGCGAGGCTCTTGCTCTGCGCGGGGACGCGCGTGTTCGTGATGGTGTAGGCGATGCCGTAGAAAGTGCCGCTGCCCACGCCCGCAAGCGCATTGCCCAGGTAGAGCACGGGAAGGCTGCGCGCAGCCACCATGACGACCGTTCCGAAGGCGAACAGCAGAAAGCCCGGGATGACGACCCGCCGCATCCCGATGCGGTCGACCAGAAGCCCCGACGGAATCTGCATGAGCGCGTAGCCGAGGAAGTACCAGCTAGAAATCGCGCCGAGCTGGGCGCTGCTTGCGCCGCCGAAAAAATCGCTGAGCTGGGGATACAACGGCGTGAACATCATGCGCGCAACCCAGATGACCACCCATCCGCATGCGAGCACCAAAACGGCGCTCTTCCACTGTCTGCCAGTCGAGTGGGGGCGGGATGTCATAACAGCTCCTGGTCTCAGTGCGAATGTGAATCGCGGAATCGTGATTGAATCGGGTTGGGCGTCCTTTGCCCGTGCCCGGGGCTTTTGCGGGGTCGGATGGACGCGCGCAACAACCGGCGCGCAGCGCGAAGCCGGATGGCTCGCATAACAGCCGGGGCGCGACGCGGGTCCGCGTGTTGCAAGGACGACGGGTGCAAGCCGTCGGGCGCGCGAGCTGAGCGGCCGATGCGCGGCGCGAAGCCGTCTGGCGCGCTCGCGTAACAACCGGCGCGCAAACGTAAACCGCTGCGTTGCCGCGTTCGCGCCCCTCCCCAAACGCAAAACCGCCGCGGCACGTCGTAGCGGCCGCGGCGGTTCAAAGGCGCTCGTACTTGTTGGTGCCCGTTCAGCTTAGTTCATGCGGCGCTTCCGCAGCGTCACGAGAACGACGCCGCACGCAATCAGCGCGACAACAACCGCGATCGGCGCGATGGCAGCCAGCATATCAGCCGTCTGTGGAGTCGTGTCCTTTGCCGCAGACGTGCTGTCAGCAGCGGATGCCGGCGCGTTCGCCGTCCACTTGGCCACAAGCGTCACATCGCCCGTGACCGGCGTGGAGAAGTAGTACTTCTGGTCGTTCAGATACCAGCCGTCGAACGTGTAGCCGTCGCGCGTAGGCGTAGCGGGCTCGGTTGCCAGCGCGCCGTCGGCGATCGTCTGCGGGTCGGTGGTGGTGCCGCCATCAGGGTCGGTGAACGTCACCGTGTGCGCGATCTGCTTCCACTGCGCGTACAGCGTGACGGTGGCCTTCGCCTCGGTCGTGAGGTTCTTCACGCTGGCCTTGTCGGCGTACGCGGTGCCCGTGCCGTCGGCGCTCGTGTTCCAGCCGGCGAACGTGTAGCCCTCGCGCGCAAACGCGTTGGCCGTCAGCGCGACGTCCTGGTCGTACGTGGCGTCGAGCGAGGTCATCGTCCCGGTGGCGTCGTCGGCGTTCTTGTCAAACGCGATCGAGTATGTGATCGGCGTGCCCTTCACCAGGTCGTACTGGCGCGGGGCGGCGCTGGAAACGGGCAGCGACGTGGCGTCCTTTGCATCGTCCGTGTCGGTCAGCGCTGCGGCCGTGAACACCGAGAAGCCGGGGTTCACCGTGCTCGTGTACATGCCGGGCAGCGAGTTCGCAGGCAGCATGCTCAACGTGTCGGCGAAGGTGGCGCCGTTGGCCAGGCTGTAGGTGTAGCCGTCGACGGAGTAGGAATCCATGGTCTGGTTGTACTGGTAATACGCCGGCGCGGTGACCTGCGTGCCGTCCTTCATCAGCACGAACGAGTACTGCACGGTGTTGTTGTACGCGTTGCCGCCGAAATAGTCGTTGTTGATGGCGGCGACGTCGCCGGACTTGTCTTCCTTCGCGTCGATGAACGTCTTGTCATGCGCGTCGCTGTTGTAGCAGTTCGTGATCGTGTTGCCGGAAAACGTCAGGCCATCGCAGCCGTCCAGGTGCACGACGCGATGGTGCCCGATGCCGTTGAACGTGCTGTTGGTGACGCTCAGCTTGACGTTCGCAGATTTGTAGTACATCGGATACGTGTTGTCGTACGTGCCTTTGATGGCGCCGTACGCGTTCGGGGTGAACGTGCAGTTGTCAACGGTGGCGGACGCCTGGCCGCTCAGCCACAGCTCGTAGTGCTCCAGCTTGTTGGCGATGGGGTCGTCCTTGTCGCTCAGCGGATCGCCGATGCCGAAGGTGCAGCCCTCGAAGGTGCCGGTCTGAACCTGGCCGGCTTGCATGGTGGCGGAGCCCACCATGTAGCCTTCGGTGAACGTGACGTTGGTGAAGTTCACGTCGGGCGCGTTGGACCCGAGGTAGGTCATCTCCCACGCAGTTCCCTCGTATGCGACGGTACGGCCGTCGTTCACGGTGAGGTCTTTCATGGTCAGCGGCACGCCCAGGGTGCCGTCCGCGCGGCCGTTCGGCGTGGTGTAGAACATCGTCTCGTAGCTGCCGGTCAGCGTGACCTCGGCATTCGAGGCGCCGACGATGGTGACGCTCGTGACGCCTGCGGGCGCGAGCGTGTTGTACGCCCCGCCGTGGCCGGCGTTGAAATCGACCGACCCGGTGACGGTGTAGGTGATGTCGCCGGTGGTGCCGTTGGCTGCGACGGCGGCGGACGCCTCGTCGAGGGAGGCGAAGGTTTGGTCGCTGCCCGTGACGGTGACCGAGCCTCCGTCAGCGAAGGCGGAAGCGGGCGTGCAGAAGGCGATCGCGCATGCGATCAGCGCCGAAAGCGCGGCTGCGAGCGCGATTGCGCGCACGCCGTCGTGTGTCCCCGTGGTGCCCATACGAATTCCTTTCGATGATGAACCTTCGTTCATTATAGGAACATGCGTGGATATGGTGAACGCCTACGGGGGAATTAATGAGCGTGTCATCAGCGGAAATCGAACCCAGAGCGTTCCTGGGCGGGTTGGGCTGAGGGGGCGCGCGTTCGCGAATGAGCTCCGACGCGGCAGGAGCGCGCTCTGACGGATCCTCAGCGTGGCCGCCCGGCGTTTCTATCCCAGCAGCTCGAACGGAATCGCGTCGCCGATGCCCGACGTCGCCAGCACGTCGCCGTCGGTCATGACGGCGACGCATTCCACGTCGGGCAGACCTTCGCAGAAGGCGAGCGCGCGGTCGGCGCCCATGGCGATGAGCGCCGTGGTGTAGCCGTCGCCGTCGAGGGAGCGCTTCGACACCACGGTGACGCTGAGCAGGTCCGTTTGCGCGGGCTCGCCCGTCTTCGGATCAAGGATGTGGTGGTACAGCCGCCCGTCGCGCTCGAACGCGCGCTCGTACGTGCCGCTCGTCACGGCCGACCCGTTTTCCAGCTGCACCACGGCAAACGACTGCGCGACGCCCATCGTCGCTTCCGACGATGCCGGCCGGCGCAACCCCACCTTCCACGGCGTGCCGTCGGGCTTTCCGCCAGCCACCGCGACGTTGCCGCCCAGGTTCACCAGGATGTGCCGCGCTCCGTCCGCCTGTAGCTGCTCGATGATCCGGTCGGCGATGTAGCCTTTCGCGATGCCGCCGAGGTCGATCCACGCCGCAGAGTCGGCGATGGTGACGACCGAGCCGTCGACGGTCACGTTTTGCCAGTTCACATGCTCAAGCGCGCGGTCGATGTCGGCGCGTGCGGGGATGGTGCCCGCATGGAAGTCCCACAGGCGCGTGACGCTGCCCATGGTGATGTCGAACAGCCCGCCCGTGCGCTCGCAGTATCCGAGCGCGGCCGAGATGATGGCCGCGAGCTCGTCGGACACGGTGGTGGGCGCACCGCCCGCGTGGTTCAGCCGATACAGCTCGCTTTCAGGGTTGAACCGGCTGAACGTCTTCTCGAAGCGTTCGCACAGCGCGACGACGCGGTCGAGCGCGGCGTCGTCGGCGTCGGCGCTCACGCTGTTCACGGTGTTGAAGAGGAAGAAGTCCCGTTTGGCCATCATGCGCGTCGTCTCCGTTCGCAACATTCGGTGATGATTCGTGCGCTATTATACAAATCCGATAGGGGTGTGCGGGTATGGTGCTGCAGGACCGGGAGCAGGCTCGGGCTGCAAGCAGAGGTTGCAAGCTCGGGTACGAGCGGAAGCGTTCGCGTCGCCACCTTTACGCAGACTGGGGTCGGTAGAGAAGCGGACGGCACGCTGGTTCGGCTTTCGCCGTTGCGTTTTCAACGCGATGCGGGCAGCTGCACGTCGGGACTCGAGGGGCGCTTAGTACGGTCAGGTCGACGGGAAGTCCGTCGACGGCAAGGGGAACCATGGCTCAATCAGGAGCTCAACCAAAGAATACGAAGCTGTTCGAGGGGCTTCGGCCGTTCGACATCGTCGCGTTGTTCGCCTACGCCGCCTCGTCTCCGGTGCTGCTTCCCGTTCTCGATGCGTGGCGGACGGTTTTCGTCAACCGGGGCCGTTCGGTCGACCTGATGTTCACCACCGTGGCTCCGCTCATGCGCATGATGGCTATCGTCGCCATGGTGACGGCGCTCGCATTTCTGTTCATCTGCCTGCTCAAGCCGACATTCGTCCATCTGGGGAAACGCTTGGTGGCGCTCGGCTGCGCGGCGGAGGTCGCCGGTCCGGCGCTGCTCATCGCGTGGTACCAGATGGGGACGCCGTCCGTTGCGTTCCAGTCGTTTGCCGGCGCGGCTCTGGGCTTTGGGGCTGCGGTTATGTTCCTCGTGTTCTTCACGCGCATGCGCGCGCAGGGGTATCGGTGCGCGCTTGCCGAATGCTGGCTGCTGGCGCTTGCGGCGGCGGGGTCATCGCTCGCCGTCATCGCCATCGCTCATCTGCGGGGCGAGCTGTCGCTGCTCGCTCCCTCGATTCTGGGCACGCTCTCTCTGGTCGCGGCCGTCGGCGGCATGCGTCTGTACCTGCGCACCGAGCATGCCGTCGAACAGGAATCCCTTGGCATGCGTGTCAACTGGTGGGATGCGTTCGCGGCGCCAGAGTCGACGTTCGTTGAGGACGATGAGGCGCAGGTGATGGGCAGCCGTGCGTCATGGCGGGCGCTGTTCTTCGTGGTCGTTCCGCTGGTTATGCTCATGTTGCTGGTGACGGCACAGGTCATCGTTCTGCCGTATCCGTTCGAGGACCTCAGCTTGACGCTCGGTACGCTCATCGGGGTGGTCATCGCACTTCCGCTGCTGCGCATCACCGAGGATCGTTTGCTGTTCGGATTCATCTGCAGCATGTTTATGCCGGCGTTTGCGTTCGCCATCTTCGCGGCGGGCGTGTTCTTCGGCAGCGCGTGGCAGTCCACCATCATCTCGCTGGCAAGCATCGGCTTCTGCACGGTGTTCGGGTTGGCGGCTATTGCGCTCGCGGTGCGCGCCACGACGAGTCTGCGAGCGCTCGCGCTTCCCTTCGCGGCGATGGCGGTCGTGACCGTGTGCGTCGTTGCGATGGCGGTGCACGCGCCCGACCACGGCATGCTGTCAGGACAGGCGCGTATCCAGATTCTCTCGGTGCTCCTGGCGGCTTCGGCGGTGCTGCTGATGATGATTCCCGCAACCCGCATTTGGCGCAGCATCATGGGCGGTATCGACCAGGCGCGCGATGCGGCACAGGAGAAGGCTCCGTCCGAAGCGGAGCAGTACGCGCGTCGCTGCGCGGACATCGCAAGCGCGCATGGTCTTACGGCGCGCGAGTCCGAAATTCTCGTGCCGCTCGGGCGCGGCTATACATCGGCCTACATCGCTCAGGAATTGGTGCTGTCGGAGTCCACCGTGCGCACGCATCGCAAGAACATCTACCGCAAGTTGGGCATTTCGTCCCGAAGCGACTTGTTGAGCATGATTTATGGCGATGAACAGGTGAAATAGCGCCATCTACCCCATTTCGTCTATACGGCTTTCGGGACTTTTCACCCCAAGTTACCCCGCTTAGACGATAGAATGCGCGCGGCGTGCGCCCTAGAGTCTTCACGTCTCTGAAGAACGGACGAGAGGACGTAAACCATGAACGAAGCAAAGATGAGCCGCCGCTCGTTTCTGCGTGGCAGCATTGCCCTGGGTGTTGGCACTGCCGGCATGTTCGCACTGACGTCGTGTGCTCCGCGGAGCGCACAGAGTGCGTCGAGCGCTTCGAGTGCGGCATCGGCTGCGAGCAGCTCGGCGGCATCCGCAAGCGCTGCGGCAGGGAGCGGCAAGGTCACGCTGCATCGCGGATACGGCGCTGCGCATGGCACGAAGTGCTTCACGCAGGCGGTCATCGCGACCGCCGAGGACGGCACCATCGTCGCCGCCGACATCGACGACTACCAGTTCGGCGACATCACCGAAGGCTGGCAGGGCGTTCCGAACTCTGATGCCGATCTGGCGCAGAGTTGGCAGCCCGACGTCGTGCTGTTCTCCAAGAAGCAGAACTCCGACAAGTACTCCGCCGAGATGAAGCAGAGCAAGGGCGCAACCCAGACGTGGCTGCAGTCCATGGAGGCCATTCAGAAGTACCTGGTGGGCAAGAAGCCGTCCGACCTGGCAAGCGTTTCGCTCGACGCCGTGTCGGGGGCCACGCTGGTCGACACGCCGAAGTACGTCGCCCTGGCCGCCACGGTCGCCCAGAGCACGGACCTCGTTTCCGACGGGTCGTTCTCGGGCAACGCGTCCGATCTGAAGATCGGGCAGGCGCTGTCGGCGGCGCATGGCACGAAGGCGTTCGCGTCCGCCGTCAGCCTGGTGCAGGGCTCGACGCTCGTCGCCACGAGCATCGACGAATTCCAGGCGATCGCGACGACCACGAGTGGTCTGAAGCCCGTTCCCAATTCCGACGCCGACTTCGGCGCGAACTACGCTGACGGCGTGGAACTGTGCTCGAAGGCCCAGAACAGCGACGTGTACAGCGAGGGCATGAAGTCCAAGAACGGCGCGACGCAGACGTGGCTTCAGTCCATCCAAGCCATCGAGAAGTTCTGCGCGGGCAAGAACGTCTCCGACGTGAAGGCTGACGGACTCGATGCGGTGTCCGGCGCGACGCTGGTCGACACCTCGAAGTACGTCGCCGCTGCGAACGAGGCTGCTCAGGCGGCGAAGTAGGAACGCAGGGCGCACACAGCGGGCGCGGGTGTGAAGCTCGCGCCCGCTGCGCATCTGGTGGTTTGCGACCGGCGGCTCATGGGGCTGGCGGCTTGCGGCATGTTGACGCTGCGCACGCGGCGGCGCGAGTGGGAACGGCTTCGATATAATCGCGAGGGCGAGAGGGGGGCGCATCGGCTTGAAGCAGAGGTTCGAACCGCGGCAGTACGCCGCGATCGTGATTCTCGCGCTGATGGCCATGGTCCTCAGCTATATCGAATTCCCACCGTTCCCCTCGGTCCACTGGCTCCAGTACGATCCATCGGGCGTGGTGTCCGTGCTCGCGACGCTGCTGTACGGCCCGGTCGTGGGCGTAGTGGTGTCCGTCGCTTCGTGGATTCCCCATCTGATCACCAACCCGGTGGGCTCTGCGCTGAACATCGCTTCGACCGTTGTGCTGCTGCTGGTGGTGCACGGGGTGTACCGCGCGCCCCGCACAGTGACGCGCGGCGTTGGCGCTGTGGCCGTCGCGACGGCTGCGACTACCGCGCTTCTCGTGCTGCTCAACTTCGCCATCACGCCGCTCTACGCGTCGATGACCTACGAGTCCATGCTGGACCTTCTTCCGGTTCTCGTTGCGTTCAACGCGGGGAAGGGTCTGGTGAATTCCGCTGTTGCACTGCTGTCGCACCGCAAGCTCGCCGAGCTTCTGGATGAACCGGAGGCGGACGAGCCCGAAGTCGCGGCTTCTGCCACGGGCGTTGCCGGCGGCTCCGCGAAGGGCGCTGCCAACGGCTCCGGCTCCGCGAAGGGCTCCGGCAAAGGTTCTGCTGGCAGTCCTGCCAGAAGCGACGGCGGCGCACCTTCGCGCGACTAGACGGTACGCCAGGCGCCGCGTGACAAGCGCCCAAACGACAAGCCCCAAGCCCCAAACCCCAAGCGCTAAAAACCATGTGCCGGGCGCATGCTTATAAGGAGAAATCCCATGTCAGATACCGAACGGGACGAGGCTGCCCCGTTGTCCGCCGAAGATGCGGGCGCGGCGTCGGAAGACGCTCCCAAGCAGCCGCGCAAGAAGAACAAGAACAAGAAATGGATGGTGCTCGGCATCGTCGTCGTGGCCGTTGCGGCGCTGGGCTTCGGATTCAACGCCTGGCATTCGACGCCGGGTTTCTGCAGCGCCATCTGCCACACGCCCATGGATGCCTACACCAAGACGTTCATCGACGGCAACGTGGACAAATACGGCAACGAGCTCACATCCGACGAGGCGGTGGGCATGATGGCCTACTCGCACGGCAAGTCCGGAGCGGCGAACTGCCTGTCGTGTCACGTGCCGACGCTCGGTGAGCAGATGAGCGAAGGTGCCGCGTGGGTTGCCGGCGACTACGAGATCGCCGGCGTCAACAAGCAGGGCGATTCCATCCTGGAGACGCGCACGTATGACCAGCTGGTGGCTGCGCGCGGTTTGGACTCGGGTGACCAGTTCTGCCTGAACTCCACCTGCCACGCCAACGCCGACGGCACGCCGATGACGCGCGACGATCTGGTGAAGGCGACGGCCAACCTGGCTGACGAGCGCAATCCCCATGCGCAACCGCATGGCGCCACCAAGTGCGGCGATTGCCACAAGGGACACGAGCAGTCCGTCAACACGTGCAGCAAGTGCCACACGGATGCGCCCATTCCCCAGGGCTGGCTGACATACTCGCAGGCCCAGGAGAAGGAGCAGCTGGCGTAAGGTCAGCTGATTTCCTCCTGCGGAGCGGCACGTTGGTGGACTCGTGCGCCCCCGTACCGTGGAGCGGTCAGGCGTCTCTCGTGCCGCTCCCATGCGCTCTCGTGCACTCCCTGCGCCGCGCAATGACCGGGCGCCCCTCGTGCGTATGCGCAGGGGAGGCGCCCGAACGCCCGCGACGTTGGCCCGCATAGGCGTGCGTTCGCGGCATCACATTTCGACGATTCCCATTCTCCCCTTTAAGGCGCGACCCCCATACCTCTTCCTGGTGGGGGTCGCGCCGTATTTTCAGAGTCGTTCGGTTGCGGTGCTAAGCTGCTCGCCTATTCATCTTGCGGCCCGCGCGTCTGATCGAGACGTTCCAGGAGGCGGCGATCGCCTACACGGAACTGCTCGGGCGCGAGCGCACGCTTGATCGCTGCATTCTCTGGGCGGTCGTCGGGCGCAGCCTGCGGGTGAACCGATGGCCGCGCTACGGCGAGCGCATTGTCGTGGAGAGCTGGCCGCGGGCCCCGTTGGCAGCAAGCGAGCGTTCAGCATGGAGCTGGCATATCGCTAGCAGCTGCTGAACGCCGTGCGCCCACCCTTGTCCAGCCACGCTCGTTGGCGCATCGCCTGCCGAACTCGTTATTTGACCGCGAGCAGGCGCAGCTGGCCGAAGCAGACCTGGGCGCCCAGCATGACCGACCCCAGGCCGGCGAGCACCACGGCGCTGCCCGCCACGCCGATCCAGGCGATGCCGGCGGTGTTGATGACCAGGCCGCCGAGCCACGCGCCCAGACCGATTCCCAAGTTGAACAGGCCTGAGAAGATGGACATCGCCGTGGCGGTGCTTTCGGGCGACGTGCGCTTCAGGATGATGCTCTGCAGCGCGGCGTTGAAGAACGACGAGCCGGTTCCCCACATCACGCAGATGGCGAAGAACGTGATCAGCGTGTGCGACGCGAACGCCATCAGCAGCAACGCGCAGCAGATGGCGAAGACGGGCACGCCGACGCGCATCTCGCTGCTCAGGCGCGCCGGGCGCGAGAACAGCACGCTGCCCACGACGCCTGCGCAGCCGAACACCGACAGCGCCAGCGTGATGGAGCTGTCGGACATGCCGCCGATCTGCTGGAGGAACGGCTCGATGTAGCTGTAGCCCAGATAGTAGCCGGTGGCCACGAGAATGGTCACGCCGTACGTCACAATCAGGTGCCGGTTGCGCGCGAGCGACGGCAGCATGCGCAACGTGAAGGGCGCGTCCTTTTCCATCCACGGCAGAAACGCCGTGAGCGCCACCAGGATGAGGGCGGTCGCGCCGGCGATGCACAGAAACGTCGCGCGCCAGCCCAGGAGCAGCCCGATGCTGCGGCCGAGCGGCAGGCCCACGATCGTGGCGACCGACGAGCTGCCGACGATGATGCTCATCGCCATCGGCGCGTGCTCCTCGTCGACGATGCGCGCGGCCACGGGCGTGACGATGGACCAGAACACGGCGTGCGCAGCGGCGACCACCAGGCGCGCGACCGTGAGCGTCATAAACGTGGGCGCGAGCACCGATGCCACCTGTCCGGCCAGAAACACGCCCATCACCACGAGCAGCAGGTTGCGGAAGCTCAGGCGCGTGCCGATCATCATGAGCGGCAGTGACAGGATCATCACGGCCCACGCGTACAGCGAGATGATCATCCCGGCGGTGCTCTCGGTCACGTTGAACGATGCGGCGATGTCGGAGAGCAGCGCCATCGGCATGAACTCCGAGCTGTTGAACACGAACACGGCGCAGGCCAGACACGCCAGGGGAACCGTCTGCCGCCACGACATTCGATTCGCCTGTTTCGCATTCGTCCGAGCCAACACGGCCATGTCGTTCCCCCTCGTTCTCGTTGTGATGTGTGGTCTGCCCTGCGCGCGCGCCGAGCGCATCTCATCCGCTGTGGGCAGCCGCAATTGAAACGCGCCCACCCGCGTTTGTAGAGGGGGTCGGCGGGGTATTCAGGAAAGGTTCACGTTTCGGTGACAATTCGCTGACATGGGTCTTGTCGGTGTTAATGGCGTGGCTGCCGCGTTTCCTGGACATCCGTCGCGGGTCCGTGATTTAACACACAGTTAATGCTGCGCCCTTGACAACGGCGTATAACCAAGAACCAATGGTCAAACGCAGCCGTCGGGGACGTGCGCGGGGAAGCGATGCGCTGTCGTTGCACGCGGCAGCGGCGGCTCAAAGCCCCGCCGCGTGCAGCCACTGCATCGACGGGGCTATGAAGGAGGACGGACAATGTCCGAGAAAACGCAGGTCACGCAGGCGAATTCGACGCCCGCGAAGCAGGACAAGGGCGACCAGGGCTACGCCAAGGAACTCAAGCCCCGCCACATCGAGATGATCGCCATCGGCGGCTCCATCGGAACGGGGCTGTTTTTGGGCGCGGGCGGGCGCATCGCGCAGGGCGGCGCCGGCCTCATGTTCGCGTACGCCATCTGCGGCGTGTTCGCGTTCCTCATGGTGCGCGCGCTCGGCGAGCTGTCGGTGCGCCGTCCGTCGTCGGGCGCGTTCGTGTCGTACGCGCGCGAGTTTCTGGGCGAGCGAGGCGCCTACATCACGGGCTGGATGTTCTTCCTCGACTGGTCGACGACCGTGATGGCCGACATCACCGCCGTCGCCCTGTACATGCATTACTGGACGCTGTTCCAACCCGTTCCGCAGTGGATCATCGCGCTCGTGGCGCTGGCTCTCGTGTTCGCGCTGAACATGATGAGCGTGAAGATGTACGGAGAAGCGGAGTTCTGGTTCGCTCTGATCAAGGTGGCGACAATCGTCGCGTTCATGGTGGTGGCCATCGTGTGCATCGTCACGGGCGCGCCGGTGGGCGACTACACGGCCGGCATCGGCAACATCACCGAGCACGGCGGGCTTCTGCCGATGGGCCTGGCGCCGGTTCTGGCGCTGACGCTCGGCGTGGTCTACGCGTTCGGCGGTACCGAGATGGTGGGCGTAGCCGCAGGTGAGGCGCAGGATGAGGCGGTCAAGCGCCTGCCGCACGCCATCAACTCCATGATCATCCGCATCTTCGTGTTCTACGTCGGCTCGGTCATCCTGATGGCGCTCGTTCTGCCCTACACCGTGTACTCCAAGGACCAGTCGCCGTTCGTGACGTTCTTCGCGGCGCTCGGCGTGCCCTATGCCGACTCGATCATCCAAGTGGTCGTTCTGACGGCCGCGCTGTCGTCGCTCAACGCCGGCCTGTACGCCACGAGCCGCACGCTGCGCTCGATGGCCGTGGCGGGAACGGCGCCCTCGTTCGCCAAGCGCATGAACAAGAACCACGTGCCGTACGGCGGTATCATCATCACGTCGGTGCTCGGGCTGTTCGGCGTCGTGCTCAACGCGGTGCTGCCGTCCGATGCGTTCGACATCGTCATGAATCTGGCGGGTATCGGCATCGCCGGCACGTGGATCATGGTGCTCGTCACCCATCTGGCGTTTCTGAAGAAGGTGAAGGCGGGCGAAGAGGAGCGTCCGGCGTTCCGCATGCCCGGCGCGCCCGTGACCAACTGGGTCGCCATCGCGTTCTTCGCCATCGTCGTGCTGAGCGGGCTGGCCGACCCGGCGGGCCGCTGGACGCTCGCGCTGTTCGGTGTGGTGGTCGTTGCGCTCGTCATCGGCTGGTACCGCGTGCGCGGCCATATTCGGGGCGATCTGATGGACGAGATCCTGGACGACAGCACCGACGAGGCGCTCGAGGAGAACTAGCGCGCAGACGCGGGGAGCACGGCGGGGCGTGGTGCCGGGTCGACCGTCGGCTCGGAAGGCATGCGCTGCGGCGTTTCTCCCGATGGAAGGCGTGAGCGGCGGAACGCGCGCCGTTGGCGGACGGTGCGCAGGCATGGGAACGAAGGCATGGACAAGGAGCGAAGTCATGAGGATTCACGTCACGTACGCGGGCGGCACCATCGGCATGGTCGACACACCGCAGGGCCTGGCGCCCGGCGCCGACATGCGCGGATTTCTCGACCACGTCATCGCGGGAACGCAGCTGACCAGCGACCAGATTTCGTTCACGGAGCTGGCGCCGCTCATCGACTCGTCCAACGCCACGCCCGAGAACTGGCAGCAGATGATCGACGACCTGCGCGCGCATCGCGACGAGGCCGACGCGTTCGTCATCCTGCACGGCACGGACACGATGAGCTTTTCGGCGGCGGCGCTCAGCTATGCGCTCACGGGGTTCGGCAAGCCGGTGATTCTGACGGGGTCGCAGCTGCCGCTCGGGCTGATCCAGTCCGACGCCACGGCCAACGTGACGGGCGCGCTCAACGCGGCGCTGTCGGGCAAGGCGCGCGGCGTCACGCTGTTCTTCGGGCATCATCTGTTCTGGGGGAGCCGTGTGACCAAGTCGTCCACCTGGGCGTTTGAGGCGTTCGATTCCCCGGCTGTGGAGCCGGCGGCGCGGACGGGCGCGCCGTGGTACTGGTCGCCGGTGCGGCACGAGGGCTGCGGGTGGGACGACCCAAAGCCCTACGCGCGCCACGACATCGCAGTGGTCGACATGGTACCGGGCATCACGGCGGCCCGCGTGAAAGCCGCGCTCACGCCGCTGCCCGAGGCCGTCATCCTGCGCGCGTACGGCGTGGGCGACGTGCCGTCGGACGAGCCGGGGCTGACCGACGTGTTCGCCGACGTTATCGCGCAGGGCGTGCCGGTGGTCGTCGTGTCGCAGTGCGAGCAGGCGTATACGCTGGTGGGGCGCTACGAAGTGGGCGACGCCATCGCCAAGGCGGGCGCCGTGGGCGCGGTGGACATGACGTTCGAGGCGGCTTACGCGAAGATCGTGTTCCTGCTGTCGCAGGGGCTGCGCGGGGCGGAGCTTGCGGCGTGGATCGGCAAGCCCCTGGCGGGCGAGCTGACGACGGCGACGGAGTAGGCGGGCTGGAGACTTGCGGCCTTGCTCGGCGTTTCGGCTGCGTTTGCGCCCACTTCGCCAAGCGCTTGAGTGAAGGCGCGGTCGCTGACCGATGTTGACGGATAGGGGAATTTTGTCAGCAACGATGCCGAAATCGAATCACGTGCGGAAGATGGTTCAGGTACACTAGCGGACGTTGTCTAATTATTTCCGGGAAAGAAAGGCCCGCCCGTGTCGTACCGCTCTAAGCAAATGATCGTCATGCGCAAGGACCTGAACATGCGCAAGGGCAAAATCGCCGCGCAGGCTGGTCACGCCTGCGTCGAGGCGACGCTGCTCGCCATCACCAAGGAGCATCGCCTCGAGGAGATTCGCGGCGTGTACGACAGCGACGGGCATCCATGCTGGGTGGGCATCGAGCATACCGATGACGACTGCAGCGCCCTCACCGACTGGTTCGACGAGGGCGTGGCCAAGGTGTGCGTGTACGTCAACAGCGAGCAGGAGCTGCTCGACATCGCCAAGCAGGGGCGCGCCCGCGGGTTCGTCGTGGCGCTCATCAAGGACGCCGGGCGAACCGAGTTCCACGGCGAGGCGACGTACACCTGCCTCGCGTTCGAGCCGCTCGCGCCCGAGGACATCGACCCCATCACCGGCAATCTGCCGCTGTACTAGCAGACGCGAAGGGTTGAAAGCGACGAACGTGGATTGGTCGCCTATTGCTTTGCTGCATCGATTTTCCGGATGAAGGCATTTGTCCAAGCGACCGCTTCTTCCACGGTTGGTAGTACGTCGAGGCCTTCACTTGCGATCCGATACGTTTCGCTCCATGTTTCCCCCTCAGCGACAACCGGTGGCCAGCCCTGTTGTTTGCGATACGCGAAGAGCCGCACGCAGGTTTTGCGCAGAAGCTCGTAGTTGAGATCTCCGGTATTGCGTGCGATGAGCTGTAAGTCAATGAGGTCGTGGGCGCGTCTGCTTCCGGGAGTGCTCGCAGCATGCAATTTCTGGGCGATTTGATGGCGAAGTGGCATGAGAGGTGCCGGCTTGGGAGCCGGGAAGCCAAGCTGTTCGAACATCGTGCAAATATCTGGAGCGATGCTCATATCGGCTTCGTCTGCATCACCGATTTCGTTGTGTCCGATTTCGATGGGAACGGTCATCCACGATTTGCCGTTGTATGAGAGCTTTGCATCGTAGGGACGCATTACGTATCGCTCCTCCACACCTTCAGGGTGTGCGGGGCTTCTCTCGACGAGGCGTCCGGTGAAGCCTTCCCATCCTTCACGAAGTGCTGCATCAAGGTCTTCAACGAAAATATCGAGGTCGCCTGTCCTTGCTGCGTCCAAATCACGCGTGAAGCGCGTCTGCGAGCTTCCGAAGCGCAGTTTTAAGGCACTTCCCCCTTTTACGACGCCACCGGGGATCATCTGGGCGACGACCGCAGCAGCAAGAGCGGCTCTTATCCTGAGGGGGTCGGCGTGTTCTTTGGACATTCGCTCGATAGCTATGTCAAGGTTTCTCCTACTGTTGGGTCTCTTGACTGCGTTCATGAACATCCTCTTTCAGCATTTTTGCTTCTGCGTTAGTGATCAGCCCTCGAACTGCTGCCTCGTGGATGGCAGAGAGGAGCCTTTCGGGAAGAACGTGGCCCTTGCAAACCCGAATTGCTTCGGGAAGCGCTTGGCAGTGAATGCCCTCGTAGATTTGCCGATTTGCAACGGTTCCGTACGTCAATTTTACCCACGACGGCAACGTCTTGCGTACGCGTCTTGGAGAGCTGACGTAGACGACCGGTGGATTTTCGTATGCGAGCTCCAGCATTGCGAGGACGGAATCGCCCCAGATGACAGAGTCCGGCCCCACAAGAGCGGTTGCTTCGGCGTAGAGGTCGTAAGGGGTGGGTTCGCGTCTGGCAAGTTGGTAGACCCCGCGGCCTTTGCGTACGAGCCTGCCGCTGGACGTCCAACGGTCGAGTTCGCCTCCCGTGATGCCGGCTTCTTTCGCCTCTGCATAGGTGACGAGACCGTAGTTGTCTGCTGCAATTTCGTATATGTCGTCGAAGTGTGCCATGTCAAAAGTTTAACAAAAATGTATAACTATTGACAGTTTCCTTAAAGGATTTCGCATTCTGGGCGGTGACAGTTCTCTCTGCTTTCGTGGCAGCTTTCTAAGACGGCAATGTTCTTCATAACGATCGGCGGGCCTTGCCGAGTCTGTTTGTGCTGCATGAGTAGTCCGAATATGGCGATGCATTAGAATATGTATGGATATATATGGCGTATTTTCGCCATATGGGAAAGAGGATTCCGAGCGAGGAGCGAAAGCATGGGGAACACGAACAAGGGTCAGCAGCTACCTGAGGAGGGGACGGGGGTCGAGTTCAAGGGCGACTTGTCTCTAGATGAGAAATCGCCGGGGGGTGTTCCTATGGTTTTGTCAACCGATTCCTCTGGCGACATGGCCCGCAA
>CAIFEB010000043.1 GCA_903789375.1 uncultured Eggerthellaceae bacterium
CGCTGTGGCTGCACCTGGGGCTGCTGCGCGCCCGCCTGGTTCATCGGCTGCGGCATCGCGCCGCGCCCATCCGATGCGCCGCCGAAACCGGCGGCAGCGCCCGCACCCTGCCCCACCGCAGGCGCCTGCGCGGGCGCATCGGACACGACGTGCGCCACCGCCGAGCGATTCGCCTCGAGCGCCTCGACGCGCTCGGCGAGCGATTCAAGCGTCAGATCCGAATCGGGCCGCACCATGCGCGTGAGCGCGATTTCGAACGAAAGCCGCTGGTCGGACGACGTCTTCAAATCCATCATCAGGTCGCCTAGAACGCTGAGCAGCCGCGCCAGCCGATCCGGCCCGAACCAGCGCAGCTCCTCGACCAGCTCGCGCCGCTCGGTTTCGGTCACGTCCAGCTCGACATCGGCGCCCGCGACTGAGAGCACGTACATGTTGCGCACGTGCTCGGCCATATCGCGCGTGAACTGCGCCAAGTCGGCGCCCGTCTCCATGTAGTCCGCCGTCCATCGAAAGCAGCTCGCCACGTCGCGTTTGCCCACGTAGGAGATGATGCGCGCCATGTCGTTGGAATCGACGGCGCCCAGGATGCGCTCGGCGTTCTTCAGCGTGACCGTCCCGTTGCCGAACGCGATGATCTGCTCGAGCGACGTGAGCGCGTTGCGCATGCCGCCTTCGGCACGGTGCGCGATCAGATCGAGCGCCTCGCCTTCGAATTCCACGTCCTCGGACACGCAGATAGCGCCGAGCCGCGACACGATGGATTCCGGCGCGATGCGGCGGAAGTCGAATCGCTGGCAGCGCGACTGGATGGTCTCGGGGACCTTCTGCGGGTCGGTCGTGCACAGCACGAACACGACGTGCGCCGGCGGTTCCTCGAGCGTCTTGAGCAGCGCGTTGAACGCGGCCGTCGACAGCATGTGAACTTCGTCGATGATGTAGACCTTGTAGCGCCCGCGCGTCGGCGCGAACTGCACGCGGCTGATGATCTCCTCGCGGACGTTCTCGACGCCTGTGCGACTGGCGGCATCCAGCTCGTAGACGTCGGGGTGCGCGCCCTCGGCGATGAGCCGGCAGTCCTCGCAGGTGCCGTCGGGGTCGGGCGTGGGGCCCTGCTCGCACAGAAGAGCCTTGGCCAGAAGGCGGGCCGTTGTGGTCTTGCCCGTGCCGCGTGGGCCGCAGAACAGGTACGCGTGGCTCACCTTGTCGCGCGAGACCGCGTTCTTGATCGTGCGCTCGATGGGCTCTTGGCCCACGACGTCTTCGAAGATCTGCGGACGGTACTTCCGATACAGTGCCTCAGCCATGATGCCATCCCTCGAGTCGCAGTGTGAGCCGCAGCAAGCGGCGGATGTTTCGGCATTCAAGCATACCGCGACGCGCGGCAGACGCGCCCAGCGGCACGGGCCGCGTCAGAGGAAAAGCATCAACGTGGGCGCTGGCGCACAGCGCCCGCAGCGAAGACAAAAGCGAGCATTCCGCCCCTCGGGGGGCGTGCATTTGCCAAGGCGTCAGCGTTTCCGTGCGGCGACGTGCACGCAAAGGATCCGCGCCCGTTCGCCGCTTCGCGCTATTCCGCCGGCGCGCCGTGGACGTCGACGGTGCCTACCCGCCGTGGGAGTCCAACGTGGACAGCGCTATTCCGCCGGCGCGCCCTCGGGCTTCTTCTTGCGTGCGGACAGCGCGCCCTTGACGGCGCCGATGATCGCGGGCAGCACCGACACGCCCACGATGCCCAGCACGATGAACTCGAAGTGGGTCTGCACGAACGGAATGCCGCCGAAGAAGTACCCCACCAGCACGAACAGGCTGACCCACGAGATGCCGCCGATGGCGTTGAACAGCGTGAACTTGCCGAAGTTCATGTGGCCCATACCGGCGATGAACGGGGCGAACGTACGGAAGAACGGCATGAAGCGGGTGATGACGATGGTGAGCCCGCCGTACTTCGCGAAGAAGTTGTCGAGCTTAGCCATGCGCTCGGGCGTGAACGACTTCACCTTGCCCGAGTCGATGATGCGCTTGCCGAAGAAGCGCGAAATCCAGTAGTTGGACGTGTTGCCCAGAATGGCCGCCGCGTAGAACACGACGAGCGTCGTCACAACGTTGAGACCGCCGCCGTCGGCTGAGAACACGCCCGCCGCGAACAGCAGCGAGTCGCCCGGCAGAAACGGGAAGAACACAACGCCCGTCTCGATGAACACGATGGCGAACATCGGGGCGTACACCCACACCGCGCCGAGCGACACGATCCATCCGGCGATGGCGGTGCGGGGGTCCTGCAGCAAACCGATGATGAAGTTGACGAAACCCATCGAACGCCTTTCTTGGAAGGGGCGATGCCGTCGGTGGGGAGGCATCGGAAACGATGCCGGCAGCGGGGAGGATGCGATGCGCCGGCGAGCACGACGCGTAATACAAAAGTATCCCGAATAGGCGGGGGCGCTCGTCAGCGGTCCCTTATGGCTGCTTCCTCCCGGACCTGACCAGGTTCGGAACTTGGCGCCGCCCCAGCCCATTCGAGATACTCGGTCATTGCGACTGCAAGCAGTATAGGAGCTGCCGCGCTGCAGGTGTGCAGCGCCATGCCCGCTGCGGCAAAACTCCACGGGAATGTGGAGGAACGGTCGACCCGCGCGCCGAATGCCGACGCAAGTCCCACCGCAACTGATGCGCCCGCCCCCGCAGAAAGGTTAAACGCAACTGTTGCGCTCAGCCGCTCCGCGTTACGGCAGGCTTCTCAACCAACCCGCTTAGTTCACTACCCAGCAGATCGAAGGCTCTTGTTGAACCATCCCCCCCGCAGCGTACTATGGGCGCAGAGCGGAAATATGGCGCGAACGTCCGGCGCTTCCGCGCATTCGAGAGCCCCCGTGGAAAGCGAGGCCCGCTATGCTGATCGGAGTAAGCGGCAACGAAGTGACCGTCGCCTTGTTCGTCATAATCGCGCGGCTGGTGCTGCCCTGCATCGCCGCGTACATCGTCCACCGCAAGGACTACCCGCGGGAATGGGTGTTCATCACGGTAGGCATCCTGTTCTCGGGGCTCGCCGTGCTCATCATCGCCTTGATTCTGCCGCCGCGCACGGAAGCGGGCGCCTCCGACAAGAGCGATAAGCCGGCGCCGTCCGAGAGCAGCGAGGCACCGGCATAAAAATGCGGCTCGCACTCGAAAGAGCGCGAGCCGCAGCAGCAATTCGAACCTGTCCCGCTACAGGATGCGCAGACTGACTTCCTTCAGCTGGCGTCCCGTGACCTCGGACGGCGCGCCCGTCATCGGGTCGGAAGCGCTCGACGTCTTCGGGAACGCGATGACGTCGCGGATGGAGTCCTTGCCCGCGAGCAGCATGACCAGACGATCGAGGCCGAGCGCGATGCCACCGTGGGGCGGCGCGCCCAGCTGGAGCGCGTGGATGAGGTGTCCGAACTTCTCGTCGATTTCCTCGTCAGAGAGGCCCAGACGGCGCAGCACGCGGCGCTGCAGCTCGGCATCGTGGATACGGATGGTGCCGCCGCCGGCTTCGAATCCGTCCATGACCAGGTCGTACGAGTAGCTGCCGATGGACAGCGGGTCGGTTTCGATCTTGTCGAGGTCCTCGCGGCGCGGCATCGTGAACGGATGGTGCTCGGCTGCGTACTTCTTCTCTTCCTCGTCGTACTTGAACATGGGGAAGTTGACGACCCACAGAAGCGCATGGCCCTTGCGCTCGATGCCCAGAAGGTCGGCCATGTGCAGACGCAGCGCGGACAGCACGGCGCTTGCCGTGGCGTACGTGTCGGCGGCGAACAGCAGCAGGTCGCCCGGCTCCACGCCGGCGGCCTTCTTGATGGCCGCGTGGACGTCGTCGCCCAAGAACTTGATGATCGGGCTCTTCTCCTTGCCGTCTGAGGTGTAGGCGATCCATGCCATGCCCTTGGCGCCGTTGGCGGCTGCCACCTCGGCGAGCTTCTCGATGTCACCGCGGCTCCAGTTGCCCGCGCCCTTGGCGTTGATGCACTTCACGACGCCGCCGTTCTTGACCGCGCCCGTGAACACCTTGAAGCCGCAGTCCTTGACGATGTCGGTGATGTCGACGAGCTCCATGCCGAAGCGCACGTCCGGGCGGTCGCAGCCGAAGCGGTCCATGGCCTCTTTCCACTGCATGCGCTTAAGCGGGAACGGATGCTCGACGCCGACCGCCTCGAGGACCTCCTTCATGACGTCTTCCATCATGTCGATGACCTCGTCGCCCTCGACGAACGACATCTCGACGTCCACCTGGGTGAACTCGGGCTGACGGTCGGCGCGCAGGTCCTCGTCGCGGAAGCAGCGGGCGATCTGGTAGTAGCGCTCGATGCCGCCGACCATGAGCATCTGTTTGAACTGCTGCGGGCTCTGCGGCAGGGCGTAGAACTTGCCCGGGTTGGGACGCGACGGCACCAGGAAGTCGCGCGCGCCCTCGGGCGTGGAGTTGGCGAGGATCGGGGTTTCGACCTCGATGAAGCCGCGCTTGTTCAGCGCGCCGCGCATGGCCTGGGCCACCTTGTGGCGCAGCAGGATGTTGGCGTACATCTCCGGACGGCGCAAGTCGAGGTAGCGCCACTTCATGCGCGTGGTCTCGTCGGTCTCGATGCCGTCTTCGATGGCGAAGGGAGGCGTGACGGACTTGTTGAGGATGCGCAGCCCCGTGGCCAGAACCTCGATTTCGCCCGTGGCCATGTTGGGGTTGACCATGCCCTCGCCGCGCGCGCGGACCGTGCCCGTTATCTCGAGCACGTCCTCGCGGGCGAAGTGCTCCGCCTCCGAGAACTCCTCGGGCGTGACGCAGTCGGGGTCGACGACGACCTGGGTGTAGCCCTCGCGGTCGCGCAGGTCGACGAAGATCAGCCCGCCGTGGTCGCGGTTGTGCCAGGCCCAGCCGTCGAGCGTGACCTCACGGCCCACATCGGACAGGCGCAGCTCGCCGCATGTGGCGGTGTGCGTGCAGTATTCGTTCAGATAGTCCGTCATAGCTCTTCCTCAAAGCTCCTTGTTCCAAGCATTGCTCAAACTGCTTCATTGTAACCCGCGCGCATGCGACCAAGCTCCCGCACGGGAAATCTCCCCAACACGCGCTCGGACGGGCCTACTCCCCCGCCGCGACGAGCTCGGCCGCGCGGGCGGGCATGTCCGCAAACGCCACGGACTCCTCCTCGTGGGTGTCCATGTTGCGCAGCGTCGCCGCCGACGCCGCCACCTCGTCGGGGCCGAGCGTCACCACGTAGCGCGCGTTCAGCTTGTTCGCCAGCTTGAACTGGCTCTTTAGGCTGCGCTTCTGATGCGACATGTCCGTCTTCACGCCATGCGCGCGCAGGCTCTGCACGAGCGAGAACGCCGTCGGACGCTCGTCGTCGGACACGCAGGCGACGAACACCTCGCACGCCCGCGGCGGGGTGAATGTGGCGCCGGCGGCCTCGAGCGCGATGACGCACCGCTCGAACCCGAGGGCGAACCCAAACCCGGGCGTGGGTTTGCCGCCCACCTCTTCGGCCAGCTTGTCGTAGCGCCCGCCGCCGCCGATGGCGCTCTGAGCCGACGCGCTGTCGGTCGCCTGCACCTCGAACACCGTGCGCGTGTAGTAGTCCAGGCCGCGCACCAGCTTGTAGTCCTCGACGTACGCGATGCCCGCCGCGTCCAGATAGCCCTTCACGGCCTGATGGTGCGCCTTGCAGTCGTCGCAAAGGTAGTCGGTGATGCGCGGAGCGCTCTCCATCACGCGGATGCAGCCCTCCTTCTTGCAGTCGAAGGCGCGCAGCGGATTGATGTCCATGCGGCGGCGGCAGTCGTCGCACAGCTCGTCGACGTGCTGCTCAAGGTAGGCGTGGACGGCGTCGCGATAGGCGGGGCGGCAGTTCTCGCAGCCCATGGAGTTCAGAAGGAGCACCATGCTCTCGCGCGGGATGCCGATCTCCTCGTAGAAGCGCATGAGCATGATGATGCCCTCGGCGTCGATGGAGGGCTCCTCGGCGCCCAGGCACTCGATGCCCACCTGGTTGAACTGGCGCAGACGGCCCTTCTGCGGGCGCTCGGCGCGGAACATCGGACCGGCGTACATGAGCTTGACCGGCGCCGACCCCTGCTGCACCAGGTTGTGCTGCACGACGGCGCGCACGACGCCGGCCGTTCCCTCGGGGCGCAGCGACAGGCGGTCCTTCTCGTCGATGCCCTCGCCGGCGACGAGCTTCTTCAGGTTCTCACCCGAAACGGCCGTGAACATCTCCTTGGACACGACGTCGGTCGCCGTGCCGATGCCGCGCACGAACAGGTTCGTCTGCTCGATCAGCGGCGTGACGACGGGCTGGTAGCCGTAGCACCCGAACACCCGCTTGGCCGTGTCGGTGAAGTGGTCCCAGAACGCCGCCTCGTCGGGCAGCAGGTCCTTTGTCCCGGTGGGAAGCTGGATTGACATGCGCGCACCTCTCTTCGGCACGCCCCTGCGCGCCCTCGTCGTTATCGTCGCACGTCATTGTAGCGCACGGTGCGCGCTAGTCCTCCTCCAGCGAGAGCGAACGCAGGACATCGACAAGCGCCGCATCGGGACGATGGCGCAGGTACGTGCCGAGCAGGCTGTACGCGCACGAGAACAGGCCCGCGTCAGTGGCCGCCTTGGATCCTTCGAGCAGCGCGTCGAGCACGGCGTCGGTGGGCGCGATGACGATGCCCTCGGCTCGGAGCACGTGGTCGACCTCGTCGGGCGGCACCATCTCCGCGCCTTCGCGCGCGAGCAGCTCGTGCAGCTCGAGCACCGCCTGCCGGCGGATGAACGGCGCCATGCCGATGGCCTTGGCGTAGCATGCGACGGCCGCCTGCAGGTGCCGCTCCTGGCCCAACACGTACGCCAGCTGGTAGTACGACACGGCGACGTCGGCCACCTGCGTGGCCACGCGCAACGCGCGGTCGAGCTCCGCGATGGAGCTTTCCGCATCGCCCACGAGCATGTAGCTGCGAGCGAGCTGGCGGTAGCCCATCGCCGCCGTGGGCGCCAGCTGTACGGCGCGCTTGCCGTACCCGATGGCTTCCTCGGTATCGGCGAACGAGCCCTCCATCAGGCGTTCTGCCTCCAGCGCGCACAGATACAGCGCGTCGGGCACCAGCTCGACGGTGCGGCCGCGGTCCGCGGCGGCGATGAACGCGCCGTCGGGGCCGAGCGGGAGCGCGCCGGCGCGGTCGAGGTTGTACAGCAGGCGCGAGGCGTACCCGTCGAACACGCGGCAGGCGACCTCGGGCGTGTCGGAGAACGCGCGCTGCGACTCGGCCGCCGCGATGGCCTGCGTGAGCACCTCGGCCGCCGCGCGCGGGTCGTCGCGGCGCAGGTTGCGCGACACCGAAAGCGCCCGCATGCAGACGTCCGAGCCCAGGTAGCGGTTGACGACGGCGTTCTGGTCGCCCAGGTCGAGGTTGCCCTCGAGCAGCGCCGTCATGACGCGCGCGCAGGCGCGCAGCGCGTACGGGTCGTTCGCCTGCTCCTGGAACGCCCGCACGCGGCGCACGGCGTCGGTGTCGGACTCGGAGCCCACGAGGGCGTCCGCCAGCCGCTCGGCATCGCGCCGGCGCGCGGACGACGCCGTGATGCGCAGGTCCTCGATACGGTCGGCGCCGAGCCTGCTGCACAGCACGGGCGGGATGGAACCGCTCGCCGCCTCGGGGCGGTCGAGCAGCGCGGCGATGTCTGGACGCTCGAGAAACGGCGCGAACACCTGGGCGGTGTCGAACCGCCGCGGAGCGGGGCCAAAAGCGTGGGCGTCGGCGATGCCGGCAGCGGGGTCGTCAGCCGCGCCGGCAGCGGGATCGCCAGCCGCCGCCGTCGTCGGAGCGCCCGCGTCCCCATCGCCGCGCACCGCGTCCACCACCTGCTCGTGCGCATCCTGACCGGCGTTTTCGTCGTCTTCGAAGCCGCGTTCGCCATCGAACGAGCGCGATGCCGTGCCGCCGAGACCGCGCCAGAGCTCGCGCAGCGCGGCAAGGTCCGTCCCCGGGTCGGGCGCGTTCATGAAGCGCGTGCGTTCGACGTCTACCGCCACGGCGCGCGGGCTGCCCTCCTCGCCCTTCGGATGATCGGCGTCAGCGCGGTAGTAGCCCGACTCGAAGCGGACGCGCGCGATCTGCGGCGCGCTCGAGAACGCCTTGGAGATGACGACCACGGCGAAGCGCAGCGCGTACCGGAGCGCCTCGTCGGTGCGCTCGGCATCCGCAAGGCGCACCCGCGCACCCGCCGCCGCGTCCCATCGATACGCGGGCATCGCCGACCCGGGCGGAACGACGGCCGCGAGCACCGCGCAGCCGTCCGCCAGGCTGCTCTTGAACAGGACCGCCCCACGATACGGCGTGCGCAGAGATTCGAGCGCGCTCGCAAAGTCGCTGCGCATGTTCCACTCGCCGAGAAACGACAGGTCGGACGCCGGTTCGCAGGCCGCAGTGCCAGCCGTACGAGCCGCCTGCGCCGCCCCATCCGCCGCCCGTGCGGGCGCATTGTCGATCGCGAGGCGGTCTGCGGCGAAGACCTTGGGATGGGCGGGCACGAGCCGGTCGAGAATCGTGGCAGCCGCCTCCTCAACGGCGGCGCGGTCGGCTTCGTCCGCGTGTTCTCCCAGTTCATCACATACCAACCGATACCGGTTGATCGCATGCTCGAGCGCCATGGCCTTCGCGGGCGCGATGGCATCCTCGTCGTTCGACATGACGACGATCTCGAGCGCGCCGGAATGCACCTCGCGCACGAGGGCGAGCGCAGCGTCGTCGGGCACGGTGAGCGCGCCGGCGTCTGACAGCTCGTCGGCGAGCATGCCGTACGCGCCCGGAACAACGAGCGCCTCGTCGCGTTCGGCAAGCCGCGCCGTGGCGACGACGATCTTGAGCGCCCGCGCGAGCGACACGATGCGCACGAGAGCAGCGGGGACCAGCCCGCGCGTCGGCACGGGCACGCCGATCACGCCCGGTCGGTAGCAGAACGCGAAGAAGCAGCGCGCGACGGCATCGTCGTAGGTGAGACCATCCGCATACGCGCCGAAATCGAACCACGTGGCGTACAGCGCGATGCGTCCGGTGCTCGGGCGGCGATAGCGCGCCACCTGGCGCACGGTGCCGTCCGGCTCGCGCACTTCCACGCAACCGAGCTCGGCGTCGGGTTCGGTGCAGTCGGAGAACCGCGCGAAATCGACCTGCGGCGAGCGGTCGGGCGTCTGCTCAAGCGGCTCGTCGGTCAGCCACGCGCGGCCGGCGCGGTCGAAGTACCCCAGGATGCGCACATGGGAGCGGTCGATGAACTCGACCAGATAGCGGCCGTCCTCGTCCGGAGCGGGGAACACGCCGCCGAGCCATCCGTACGAGCCAGCGAGCGCGCGGGCACGTTTGTCCTGCTCAGACGAATCATCTGACGGCAGCGTGCGCCACAGCCGGTAGCCGCCCAGCCCTTCGAACGAAGGAGGCTCCGCAGATGACGCTTCGGGCGCCTCGGCGTCGCTCGGCCCCGTTGGCGCCGACGGCTCCGACTTCTGCTCCGACGATTCGTCGGGCACCGCCGATGCGACAGGGGGTTCGCCGCTTCCCGCGTGCGAATCAGACGGTGCAGCGCCGTCCCCCTGCGATAAGCCGGACGGCGCATCGCCCGCAGGCGCATCACCCGCGTTCGAGCCGGGCAGCGCATCGTCCGCAGGCGCGTCCGTCGATGCGGCATCTTCCGCCGACGCCCCGCGCCCGTCCGCGTTTTCCACTGCCCCGCGCTCGCGCACGCCCTCCGGCGTCTCCTGCTCGTGCGTGTCCGCTGATGTTTCCCGCGCGTGTTCGGCGCCATCGAGCGCAATCGTCGCGTATTCGATCGCGTCGTCCACGAAGCCTTCCACTCCCATTTGACCGAACGGGAACGGGCCGCGGTGCGCATCCTCGTTGCGACGAACCTGCGCGTGGCGGTATTCCGCATCCAAACGGCCGTACTCCTCCCAAAACGCCTCCCCCGGATCGGGGACCGCGTCGGTGAGCACGCGCTTGACCGCGGAGAAGTACGTTGCGAGCGATGAGATGCGGTACACACCGCGTTGGTTGGTATCGGCTTCGTACATGGCGCCTCCATTCATGGCGAAAAGCATACCACGACGCCCTGCAGCGCCCGGAACCGGGGTGCCCGGCTTGCCCTACTCCCGCACCGTCGGACGCACGAGGACGAGCGAAAACACCAGCAGCGCCACAGCGAGCACGGCCGAGAAGCCGAACGCCAGCTGGTAGGGAGCCGCCGCAGCAAGGCCCGCCGCATGCGCGGTCGTGACGACAAGCACCATGATGGCCGTTCCGAACGAGGCCGCCACCTGGCGCAACAGCACGGCCGTGGAGCTGCCGTCGCCCACGAGGCGGGGCGCGAGCCCCTGCAGGCTCCACGCTTGAATCGGGCCGATGAGCCCCGACACGCCGATGCTGCGAATGGTTTGGAACACCGTGAGGACCGCAAGCGACGTGTCAGCGCCCACGAGCGCGCACCCGACGGCGCCCACCGCCATCGTCGCCGCCATGGCCACGACAACCGGCCGCGCGCCCCAGCGATCGGTCGCGATGCCCGCGAGCGGGTTGACGGCGAGCGCCGTGAACGTGGCGGGGAACATGACCATCCCCGCGTCGAGCGAGGTACCGCCTTTGAGCCCCACGACGTACAGCGGGATCACCAAGGTCGGCCCCATGTACGAGGCGAACAGCAGAATGCCCGCGACGGCGCCGATCACGTAGCGGCGCGACGAGAAGATGTCCAGATGGATGAGCGGCTGGTCGATGCGGCGTTGCCGGCGCACGAACAGCACGCAGAACACGATGCCGCAGGCGATCGGAACCGTGCAGGTCGGGCTTGCGATCCCGTGCGAGCTGGCGAACGACAGCCCCAGGAGGATGCCGCCCGCGCCGAGCGCCGACAGGATGAACGACGGCACATCGAACGTCGCCAATGGGTCGCTCACCTGACCCTTCTTCACCAGAACGAGCGTGAGGACCCCCAACGCCGCCGACGTTGCGAGCAGAAGCACGAAGAAGCTGCGCCAGCCGTACGCCACGTCGAGCGCGCCGCCCACGGTCGGCCCGATGTTGGGTGCGAACCCCATGGCGATGCCGGCCACGCCCATGGCCGTGGCCTGGCGCCCCGGCGGGAAGTACGTGATGGCCATGGTCTGCATGAGCGGCATGAGCAGGCCCACGGACACCGCCTGCAGGATGCGGCCCGCAAGCGCCATGCCGAAGCTTGCAGCCACAAGGTCGATGAGCGACCCCGCCGCGAACAGCGCGATGCCCACGAGCATATGCGTGCGCACGGTGATGCGGCGCATGAGGAACGTGGCTGCGGGAACGGTGATGCCGAGCGTGAGCATGTAGCCGGTCGTGAGCCATTGGCCCAGATCGACCGCGACGCCCAGCTCGGGCATCATCGACGAGATCATGGCGTTGACGGCCGTCTGCGACAGGTTGCCGAGCGCAGATGCGACGGTGGCCAGGGCGAACGCCACATACAGCGCCCGCTTGCTGGAAAACCCCGCGCGCCGTCGGCGCTCAGTCAGAGAGTCGGCCATGGCGGCACGCTATCCGAAGCGCCGCTGCGTGCGGTCGAAGCCGACCTCGACGAGCGAAAGCGCCGCCTGGGCGCCCGCATCGACCGCCTGCTCGAACGCGTCCGCCGCATCGCGGCGCGGCTCGGACAGCACGTAATCGGCCACCTTCATGCGCCCCGGCGGGCGCCCGATGCCGCAGCGCACCCGCAGCCAGTCGCGCGTGCACAGCTTGTCGCCGATGGAGCGCAGACCGTTGTGGCCGCCGTGGCCGCCGCCGTTCTTCACGCGCACCTCGCCTGCGGGAAGCTCCAGGTCGTCGTGGATGACGACGAGGTGGTCGGGCTGCACGCCGTACGTTTTGAGCAGCTGTTTCACCGGACCGCCCACGACGTTCATGAAGCTTTGGGGCTTGGCCAGCACGAGCTGGGAGCCCCTCCACTCCACCTTCGCCGTAAGCGATCCGCATTCTGATTTCCAGTAGTGGGCACGCGCGGCCTCGGCGATGCGGTCGACGGCGAGAAAGCCCGCGTTGTGGCGCGTGCGGGCGTACTCGTCGCCCGGATTGCCCAGGCCGACGATGATGAAATCGGTCATGCCCTACAGTGCGAAGTCGGGGTCGAACAGCTCGGACACGCTGCCGTTGTTGTACACGTTGCGGATGGCGCGCGCGAACAGCGGGGCGACGGAGACGACCTTGATCTTGCCCGTCTGGTACTCCATCGGAACGGGGATGGTGTCGCAGACGAGGACTTCCTTGACGTTGAGGTTGGCCATGCGCTCGAGGCCCGGGCCCGAGAACACCGGGTGCGTCGTGCAGACGTAGATTTCCTTGGCGCCCTTGGTGTGCAGCGTGTCGACCGCGCCCACCATCGAGCCGCCCGTGTCGATCATGTCGTCGTTGACGATGCAGATCTTGCCGTCGACGTCGCCGATGAGGGCCGTGATATCGGCCTTGTTGTGCTCAGGACGGCCCTTGTGCATGATGGCCAGGTCGGCGCCGAGCATGTCGGAGAGCTTCTTGGCGGCCTTGGCGCGTCCCACGTCGGGGCTGACGACGCAGAGCTGCTCACCCTCGAAGTTCTTGGACTTGTAGTAGTCGGCGAAGATCGGCAGCGCTGTCAGGTGGTCCACCGGGATGTCGAAAAAGCCCTGAATCTGGCCCTGGTGCAGGTCGATGGTCATGACGCGGTCGACGCCGGCCGTCTGCAGCAGGTCGGCGACGAGCTTGGCCGTGATGGGCTCGCGCGCGGCAGCCTTGCGGTCCTGGCGCGCGTAGCCGTAGTGCGGAAGCACTGCCGTGATGGTGTGCGCGGACGCACGCTTGGCGGCGTCGATCATGATGAGGAGCTCCATCAGCGCATCGTTGACCTGCGGTCCCGCGACGGACTGCACGATGAACACGTCCACGCCGCGCACGCTCTCCAGATAGCGCGCGTAGATCTCGCCGTTGGAGAACTTCTCCAACTTGACGTTGCCCAGCGAGATTCCCAGCTCGTTGGCGATGGCGTCCGCGAGTTTGGGGTTCGCCGACCCCGAGAACAGCGCCATGCTCTTCTGGGTGTTCGTGGTGAATGCTGCCATGAAAGCTCCTAAGGTCGAATCGACTCAACGCATGTGAGTTCATTGTAGCCGCTCAGGAGCGCGTCCGAAAAGTTTCCGCAAGACGCACAGGCGCGGGCGCCGGGGCAGGATGAGGGCGAGGCGCCGGCGCCTGTCCTCGCGAACAAAAAGACGCCTTGGGCCGACCGCTGCGGCCAGCCCAAGGCGCCTGCCCTTCGCTTACAACTACCCCGCCGCCGTGCGCCTGCGCCCGACTAGTCGATGCCGAGCTCTTCGCGCTTCTTCTTCGCCCAGCCCGCGATCTGCACCTGCTCGGGACGTGTGAGCGCGAGCGCGTCGGGCTCGACGTCGCGGGTGATGCACGACGCCGCGCCGATGATCGACCCGGCGCCGATGGAGACAGGCGCGACCATCATCGTGTCGCTGCCGATGAACGCGCGGTCGCCGATGGTCGTCGGGTGCTTGTGCTTGCCGTCGTAGTTGCAGGTGATGGAGCCGGCGCCGATGTTGACGCCCTCGCCGATGGTGGTGTCGCCGATGTAGGACAGGTGCGGCACCTTCGAGCCCTTTCCCACCGTGGACTTCTTGATCTCAACGTGCGTGCCGGCCTTGGATCCGTCGCACAGGTGCGCGCCGGGACGCAGATATGCGCGCGGACCGCAGTCGACGTCGTTGTCGATGACGGCTTCGATGGCCACCGTCTCGTCGACGCGCGAGCGCTCGCCCACGACCGTGTCCGCAAGGCGGGTGTTGGGGCCGATGACGGAGTCCTCGCCGATCTTCGTCGCGCCCGACAGGAACACCTGCGGATACAACACGACGTCGCGCGCGATTTCGACGCCGGGTTCGATCCACACCTGGTCGGGGTCCATCATCGACACGCCGTTGGCCATGTGCTGCGCGTTGATGCGGCGCTGGGCGATCTTGGTCGCCTCGGCCAGCTGCGCGCGCGAGTTGGCGCCGCGGCACTCGTCGGGGTCGTTGGTGGCCACGCCGATGGCGCCGAAGCCCTTCTTCGCGCACAGCTCGATGACGTCGGTCAGGTAGAACTCGCCCTGCGCGTTGTCGCAGCCGACGTTCTGCAGCGCCCAGAACAGGCGCTTCGCGTCGAAGCAGTAGAAGCCGGAGTTGCACTCGTCGATGGCGAGCTCTTCGGGCGTGCCGTCCTTCTGCTCGACGATGCGCTCAAGCGCGCCGTCCGCGTCGCGCACGATGCGGCCGTAGCCCGTGGGGTCGGGCAGCTTCATGGTGAGCACGACGGCCGCCGCGCCCGTGCGCTCGCGCTCCGAGACGAGCCGGCGCAGCGTGTCCGGCGTGATGAGCGGGCAGTCGCCCGACAGCACGAGCACCGAGCCGTCGAAGTCGGCGAGCACGTCGCGGCACACGTCGACGGCATTGGCCGTGCCCAGGCGCTCGGGCTGCACCACGATTTCCGCGCGATCCTCGACGAGCGGGATGACCTGCTCGCGCTCGTGTCCCACGACGGCGACCAGGCGCTCGGCCCCCGCGTCGCTTGCGGCGTCGAGCACCCACTGGACCATCGGCTTGCCGAGCACCTCGTGGGCGACCTTCGGCTTTTTCGACTTCATGCGGGTCCCGGCGCCCGCGGCCATCACTATCGCAGCAGTTTGCATAATCGTCCTTCGTCTTGGTTTCGGCGCTGCCCTGCGCGCATGCGGCGCGCGACCCGGCGGCCGCGTGCACCTTGCAGCCCGCACGCGGGCGCATTCCCCACGCGAGCGGTCCGCTTCGTCTCCACCTGAGGTCCGCGGAGTCCGCGGCCCCGCCGGGCGCCTGCGGGCGAAGCGCAGCCCATCGAAGCGAGCAGATTATAGTTCATCGGCGTGGAAGAGTTCCGAAGAGGCGCCGCGCGCGGAGGCTGCATGCGGCGACCGTCCCGTACCACGCGACCGCGCGCATCCATCGACGCTGTGGCGCCGTCTGGGAGAATTGCCGCATCGTGCCTGTTCAACGACGTGTTCTTTTATATCGCAACGTATCGGTTGGGCTACAGCCGCAAAATCAACCTATCGTATCGGGGATTTGAGGTATTCTTGATACATCGGATCGGCCGCAGGCAATTCCCCCGTTCGGGCCCCGGCGCAGGCACCCGTGCAGCGTGCGACGGCGCCGAAGGGCACCGCAGGCGAAACCCCGCAGCCGACCAGTTGATATCCCGATGTGAGAGGTGAAAAGCTATGAGTATCACCGTTACCGGACGCAAAATGACGGTCTCCGAGCCTCTGCGCCGTTACGCCGAAGAGAAGATTGGCAACTCCATGAAGGTCATGGACATCAACCCGCTCGACGCCGCAGTCGTCCTTCACGTCGAAAAGAACCCGGCGATTTCCGCCCCCTGCTGCTGCGAGGTGACCATCCGCACGAAGGGCAACGTCATCCGCGTTGAAGAGCACGAAGAGGACATGTACGCCGCCATCGACGTCGCAGCCGCCAAGGTCGTGCGCCAGCTGCGCAAGTACAAGACCCGCGTCATCGACCGCAAGGTGCACAAGGGGCAGCGCGGCGAGTCGCTGGCCGCCAAGGGCGCGCCGGATGCGCCGACCGACCTCGACGCACTGATGGAGGAGCTCTCCGAAGAGGACGAAGAGGTCGTACGCGTGAAGGAGATCGAGTTCGAGCCGATGACCGAGGAAGAGGCGCTCATCCAGATCGACCTGCTGGGCCACGACTTCTTCGCCTACACCGACCGCGACACCAACGCCACGTGCATCCTGTACCGTCGCAACGGCGGCGGGTACGGCCTGCTGAAGCAGTCGGTCGCCTAGCGCGAACGCGGCGTCGCCGGCGCATTCGACGAGAACAGAACGAGCGATTCCCAAGGGACCCCGCCACGGACGTGGCGGGGTCCCTTCTCGTATGCGGCGACCCCATCCCGTTTCGGCTTGTGCTCGCATGGGGGGCGGTCCCATCTCGTGCCGGCTTGTGCTCGATTGCCGACATGGCTACCATGGCGAATGTACAATCATTGCTAATTTATTGTCAAAGTTGAACATTCACCGGGAACCGTCGATGAGCCAAGAACCAACCGAACCCTCAGCCAGCACCGCGCACGCCGCCAGCCCGCACAGCGCAGACCCGTCCGTCCGAACCCTCACCGCGGCCGAGTTCGCCGTCCTCGACGCCGCCGCCGAGCCGCTCCCCGCCGCCGAGCGCGCCGTGCGCGCAGACCCCTGGCG
>CAIFEB010000044.1 GCA_903789375.1 uncultured Eggerthellaceae bacterium
GATCTACACGCACCTCACGCCCGAACGTTTGAAGCAGGTGCACCATCAGGCCCTGCCGCGCGGGTGAGGGGCACCGCTCTTCGCCCCCTGTGCTTTTTCAGCGAACATCTGTTTCTAAAACGCGCCGAAACCGCGGCCGGTCGCCCGCGCGCGCGTACAATGGCTCCGACACACAGCGAGAAAGGCCAGCAATGGGGCAGAATGCCATCATCATCAAGGGCGCGCGCCAGCATAACCTGAAAAACATCGACCTCACGATTCCGCGCGACAAGCTCGTCGTCATCACGGGCCTGTCGGGATCGGGCAAATCCAGCCTCGCCTTCGACACCATGTACGCCGAAGGGCAGCGCCGCTACGTCGAGAGCCTGTCCAGCTACGCGCGCATGTTCCTAGGCCAGATGAGCAAGCCCGACCTTGACAGCATCGACGGCCTGTCGCCGGCGGTCTCCATCGACCAGAAGACGACGAGCCGCAACCCCCGCTCCACGGTCGGCACCACCACCGAAATCTACGACTACCTGCGCCTGCTGTTCGCGCGCGTGGGCATCCCTCACTGCCCGGAATGCGGCCGCGTCATCCAGAAGCAGACGACCGACCAGGTCACCGACGAGATTCTGAAGCTCGGGACGGGCGACTCCACGCGCGCGGTCATCATGGCGCCCGTGGTGTCGGGCCGCAAGGGCGAGTTCACCAAGCTCTTCGCCGACCTGACCAAAGAGGGCTTCGCGCGCGTGCGCATCGACGGCGAGATCGTGCGCCTGTCGGGCGACCCCATCACCCTGGACAAGAAGATCAAGCACTTCATCGACGTCGTCGTCGACCGCGTCGTGCTCAAGGAATCGGCCACGGCGCGCATCGCCGAGGCCGTGGAGCTGGCCACCACGCTCGCCGAGGGGCGCGTGCTCGTGCAGGTGGTGGAGAAGGGCGCCCAGGAGACGCGCTCGGTCGCCACGTCGTCGGGCGCCACGGGCGGCCTCGCGCCCAACGAGCACCTTTACTCGCTCGCCCTCGCGTGCCCCGAACACGGTCACTCGATGGACGAGCTGCAGCCGCGCGACTTCTCGTTCAACGCGCCGTACGGCGCCTGCCCGGACTGCTCGGGCATCGGCAGCAAGGAGGAAGTGGACCCCGACCTCGTTGTTCCCGACAAGACGCTCAGCGTGGCCGAAGGCGCCATAGCGCCGTTCAAGACCGGCAACTACTATCCGCAGGTGCTCGCCGCCGTCACGCGCCACATGGGGTCCGACGTGGACACGCCGTGGGAGGACCTGCCGAAGAAGACCCGGAACGCCCTGCTCAACGGCGTGAAGGGCAAGGTGCGTGTCGACTACGTCACCGTCGACGGCCGCAAGACCTACTGGTACATCGACTGGCACGGCGCCATCCGCGCCGTCGAGGAGAAGCTGGCAGAGGCGTCGAGCGACCGCCAGCGCGAGCGCATGGAGCAGTACTTCGACACCATCCCGTGCAAGACGTGCCACGGCAAGCGCCTGAAGCCCGAGATTCTGGCCGTCACCGTAGGCGGCAAGTCAATCGATCAGGTGTGCGCCATGTCCGCGCGCGACGCGCTTGCGTTCTTCGAGGGGCTTTCGTTCGAAGGCGCCAAAAAGACCATCGGCGATCCCATCGTCAAGGAGGTGCGGGCGCGTCTGCGGTTTTTGGTGGACGTGGGACTCGACTACCTCACGCTCGAGCGCGCCACGGCGACGCTTTCGGGCGGCGAGGCGCAGCGCATCCGCCTGGCAACCCAGGTGGGCGCCGGCCTCATGGGCGTGCTCTACATTCTGGACGAGCCGTCGATCGGCCTGCACCAGCGCGACAACGAGCGCCTCATCGCCACGCTCAAGCGCCTGCGCGATATGGGCAACACGGTCGTCGTGGTCGAGCACGACGAGGAGACCATCCGCACGGCTGACTTCGTGGTGGACATGGGCCCGGGCGCGGGCGAGCACGGTGGCTACGTCGTGGCGGCCGGCACGCCCGCAGACATCATGGCGACGAAGGGCTCGGTGACCGGCGACTACCTAGCGGGACGGCGCTCGATTCCCATTCCGGAGAAGCGCCGCAATCCCAAGCGCGGCTCGATCAAGCTGTCGGGCGCGCGCGAGAACAACCTGAAGAACGTCACAATCAAGATCGAGCTCGGCACGCTCACCGTCGTCACCGGCGTGTCCGGCTCGGGCAAGAGCTCGCTCATCACCGACACCCTCGCGCCGCTTCTGGCGAACAACGTCAACCACGCGCACCAACGCTGCGGCGCCTACCGCAAGATCGAGGGGCTCGACCAGATCGACAAGGCCATCAACATCGACCAGAGCCCGATCGGGCGCACGCCGCGGTCCAACCCGGCGACGTACGTGGGGCTGTGGGACGACATCCGCGCGCTGTTCGCCTCCACGCAGGAGTCCAAGGCGCGCGGTTACTCGCCGGGGCGGTTCTCGTTCAACGTCAAGGGCGGCCGCTGCGAGGCGTGTTCGGGCGACGGCCAGATCAAGATCGAGATGCACTTTCTGCCCGACATCTACGTGCCCTGCGAGGTCTGCGGCGGCAAGCGCTACAACCGCGAGACGCTCGAGGTGACGTACCGCGGCAAGAACATCGCCGAGGTGCTCGACATGACCGTCGACGAGGCGCTCGGGTTCTTCGAGAACATCCCGGGCATCAAGCGCAAGCTGCAGACGCTGCACGACGTGGGGCTCGGCTACATCCGCCTCGGGCAGCCCGCCACCACGCTGTCGGGCGGCGAGGCACAGCGCGTCAAGCTGTCGAGCGAGCTGCAGAAGCGCCAGACCGGCCGGACGTTCTACATCCTGGACGAGCCGACGACGGGTTTGCACTTCGAGGACGTGCGCCAGCTGCTCGACGTGCTCAACCGCCTGGTGGACGCCGGCAACACCGTGCTCGTCATCGAGCACAACCTCGATGTCATCAAGTCCGCTGACCGCATCATCGACCTCGGGCCCGAAGGCGGCGACGGCGGCGGAACCGTCGTGGCCACGGGCACGCCCGAGCAGGTGGCGCAGGTGAACGAGAGCTATACCGGGCAGTTTCTGAAGAAGCTGCTCGAAGAGGGACCGCAAGCGGCATACTCCGGAAAGGTGAGCGCACGATGATGAACATACGGCCAGCTCAGGCGAACGATATCGACACGCTTATGGATCTGTACGCCCAGGGCCGCAGCGCTTTGGCGGCGCTCGGCATCGACCAGTGGCAAGGCGGTTACCCCGACCGCGCCACCGTAGAGGCTGACGTCGCACGCGGCGAGACCTTCGTGATCGAGGACGACGGCGCAATCGGCGGCGTGGCCATGATCGGTGCCGGCGGCGATGCCGACTACGACCGCATCGACGGCGCCTGGCTCACCGACTGCGATTCGAGCAATCCGACGTACCTAGTGGTGCACCGCATCGCGACCTCGACTGCGCGCACCCGTCGCGGGTACGCATCGCGGCTCATCAGCTACGCGGAGCAGCGTGCCCGCGACCTCGGCTGCGCCAGCGTGCGCATCGACACGCATCCGGGCAACGTGCGCATGCGCGGGCTCATGGGAAAGCTCGGGTTCAAGGAGTGCGGCATCATCATGATCTCGCATTCGTCCGAGGGGACGCCGGAGCGCATCGCGTTCGAGAAACTGGTATAGAGGCGGAACCGCCAGCCCCCTTGAGCGCCCGGCATGCGGTTTCCGGGGCCGGCTGCACCCGCTCGCGCCTGCAGGGCGCATTGCCCGCGAACTCGATCGCGTGACGACATGCGAGTCCCCCGGGGCGTCCGGCATGCGGTTTTCGGGGCTGGCTTCGCACCCGCTCATGCCTTCAGGGCACATTGCCCGCGAACTCGCTCGCTCGCGCTCGCTCAGACACGCGGGCAAGGGCATGTGCCCTTCCGGCATGAGCTGCTCAGCATGCCCCGAAAACCGCATGCCGGCCGCTGGAGCTGCGGTTATGCTTGCTATGCCATGCTGACAAGAGCATCTGCCCGCCAGATGGAAGCCGTTCGGAACGACATGAGCTTTCGCCAACGAGAACGGAGGTTTATTGCTGCGAAGCTTGAGACCCTGAGCATGATGCCAGGCATCGGCATCTCATAGCACTAAAGCTGATCATCGCGCACGGTTGTAAACATTCTTGTCAATTCCTATTCGGAGCCGCGGTCTATCGTGACGCGGCTTCTTTGTATGAGTGGGTCATCGCGAAAACTTGTCAGCATGCGCCTGTTTGAGGGCCATTCTGATGAGTTTCTTCTAAGCACGTCGCTCGACTCGCTCGTTTATCGGATCACCTGATCTATCGCAAGCAACGACCTCATATTTAGATAGCCGCGCGGCTATTAAGCGTGGATGTTTGTGGGCGGTCGTTGCTATGCCTCGCAGGGCTCCGCTCTGCAGGACCCCGTCAGCCATTGTCTCGTCGTATCAACGGCGCCTTCGATTATATCGGTTGGGCTCGTACGAGCTTGATTCGCAATCGAAACCCTGTTTGAACTGGTCGATTGCTTCTACATGCAGTCAGAAGCGACACCTATGAAAGCATGCACTCGTAAACATTCGGCAAACTCGAAGCCCCTTATGAACTGCGCAGGCGGGCATGAGAGCCGACTATTACGAGAGGATCAAGCATGCGCCAGAACACTAACGGCAGAGCAACCAACAACGTGAGGGAACTGATTGGCATAATGCCCGCGGTGGCAATAGATGGCTCGGTAACATCGAATGCGAGAATGGGCGCGAGGTGTTCATGCCAGAAATTGACTCCGGCGCGCAGGCTGTACGAGAGCGACCCGAGCGTCGCGAACCAGGTGGCGGTGGAGAAGGCGTGCCGCAAGGTGGCCGACCGCCAGGCGCGCGTCCGAAAGCTGGTGTTCGACGCCAACGCCAGGCGCGCGAAGGGCACGGCTCTCCTGCGCCATCCCGACCGCGAGTGGGTGGCGGGCTACGAGGGCGCGGGCAAGTCCGAGGCGAGCGGGCGCACGCTGGCAGCGAAAGGCGCTGCCGCGGCGCGCGAGAAGGCCGGCGTCACCAAGAGGGCGCACCGCGACGCCGTGCGCTCGAGCCTGGCGGCCAAGGGCGTCACTACCCATGAATTCCGTCTGCTGAGCCGAAGCGAGCAGAACGCTATCGTGTCCGATGCGCTAACGAGGAGGAAGCCGACCAAGCTTGAGGAACGGCGCGCCGGCATGAAGCCAGTGAACGAGGCGCTGTACAACTCGCTGAAGAACTACGCTGAGCGGCATGGGTGCGTCGTAATGCGTGGCGGAAAAGAGGCCGAGGAGCACCTTGCGAAGATGGAAGCAGATGCTGTCTACATAACAGGTGGCGGGCCGATTTACTTCCACGAGAACCCGACAACGTCGGAAGTCCTAGAGGAGGTGTACCATTTCAAGCAAGACATGCGCGGTGATTATTCAGAAGATGGGAATATTGTTATCATAAAGCTTCGAAGGGAAATAGACGCGCAGAGATACCTGCTGAGCGTCGCAAATCAGTACAACATACCAGAGAGCGAATCTGAACAGACGAGAGACGCGCTTGATGGTTACATGAGAAAGTTAAAGAGGGTGCTAGAAGGTGAAGATCCTAAGTAGCTCTCAAACTAACGGCGTCGCGGTGTTGAAACTTGAGAATGATATGCCGGCAACACGATGGACTAAGCTTAGAATCGACGGTGACGAGTACGATCCGTGCATCGTCATGGACGCGGGCTTCGACGTGATCGCCATCAGAAGCGGGAAAGACTTTACAGGAAAGGACGTCGAGTTCGTAGATGGAGAAGGCAGCGTGAGATAACGTCGGGAGAACGTGCATCGATTCAAAGGCCCCGCTCGGCGGGGCTTTTCTTTTGCTACAAGCCAACGGCCAAGCCCCGGGCGACACCTGCGCGAAGATGTGCCCAGACGCTCGGGGAAGCGAGAAAACCCCTCATGAACCGCGCAGGGAAGCGCGCGAACAAACCCATGACGAGAGGACGGGAAATGCCGAACGAGAACGCCGATGGCGCGCAGGGCAAGGCCGAGGACGCCAAGGAGCAGAGCGCGGAGACCGGTGCCGAGCCCGACGGGGCGGACGCCGAGAACGCGCAGGACGCTGGCTCCGGGAACGGCTCCGACGATGAGCCGTCCGACGGGCACGGCCAGCCGGGTATCAACCGCGAGAAGTACAAGCGTGACATCGCCGAGTGCGACGCCAAGATCGCGGAGCTGTCCGCCAAGGTGGACGAGGCCGCGAAGAGCGCCGACGCGCGCGAGAAGCTGAAGCAGGAGATCGAGGACCTTTTTGTTGACGGAGACTCTGAATGACTCGATCGACCGGCTCGAACGCGAGTTCGGCATCCTCAAGGACGTCGAGGACTTCCGGGCCGGCAAGCTCGAGACGGTGTCGCTTGAAAGGATTGGAAGGGGAGCTTGGCCTCGGGGACTGACGCCAGGAGTGTCTGGCGGGAGCGAAGGCGCATGGCGGGCGGGTCGCCAAGAACGGGCTCCGAGGTTTCCGCATCCGATGCCGGGTTCGGTGTGAATGCCGAATTTGGCCTCGGTTCGAATTTTCGGAAGCAGTTTCGATTGCGAATATCATACATGTAAATGAAAACCCATCGGAATATATTAATACGCAATTAAAATGTATGAAAAATAGCGTCGAAAGCGAGCAGGGCGCGGTACCGGGCGCTGGCTGCAACGCGTGGAGCGTTTCGCTAAAATCGGGGTAGCTTTTCGCGCAACGCACCGGGAGGGCGCGTGCCTCAGGGCTTCGATGATCAGGGAGGATGCATATGACCGTGGATGATGCGCAGCTCGAGCGGGCTGCGACGTTTTGGGTTCGCGAGGATGCGGACGAGCGCCAGATGGACTCCGACGACGTTCGTTCTCAGGTGGACGAGTTCCTTTCTCAGCGCAAGATCTGCGCGCTCGCGACTGGCGGCGGCGATTCCATCCGCTGCACGCCGCTCGAATACGATTGGCGCGACGGGGCGCTCTGGATTTTCTCGGAGGGCGGGCTGAAATTCCGCGGGCTGCGGGAAAGCGGCCGCGTGTCCGTCGCGGTGTTCGATGCGAACGGCTCGTTCGGCAAGCTGAGGAGCGCGCAAATCCAAGGAACGGCGCAGATCGTCGACCCGTCATCGAGCGAGTACGAAGCCGAGGCGCAGGCGCGCCGCATCCCGCTGCAAACGCTGCGCGACATGCCCGAGCCGATGTGGCTCATCAAAATCGTTCCCACCGAGATAACGCTTCTGAACTCGGGTTTCAAGGAGAAGGGATTCGGAATCCGCCAAACCTGGCGCCCGTAGGAGAAGGCCGCGCCCGAGCGGAAGCGAATAGGCATACGAAGATCGAATGAATTTGGAGCCGTCCTTCGGGGCGGCTCCTTTTATGTCCGCAGCCGCGCATCGAGTGCATGCGCCAGCTTCTTCGACGAGATCTGCGCCGCCGAGGGCATCGACGCCGACCCGGGCGCCATGTTCGACGACATCATCGACCGCTCGAGACTCGCTTCGAAGGTGCACTGGTTCGCCGGCAAGCTCGTCGACGGCGACTTGGACGGCTACGTCGGCTCGAACGCCGACCTGGCCGCCTACTACGTTCACCGCTCGGCGCTCGAGAACATGGAACGCAACTGCCGTCTCAACGACGTGAAATACGCCCGCGTCCCGACGGGCCGCGAGACGTGCTCGTGGTGCTTCATGCTCGCGTCGCGCGACTTCGACTACAGAAGCGAGAAGTCTGCCGCGGCCGCGTCGCACCCGCACTGCGACTGCGTCATCGTTCCGGGGAAAGACGGCGTGACGAGGATAGCGGGGTACAATCCCAAGGGCATGCGGATGCGCTGGCGGTCGTGCATGGACGCCTTGGGCGGCGAGAAGGAGCTCAGGGCGGGGTTCGACGCGCTCACCAAGGACGAGCTGGCGGCGATCAAGGGCCGCAACCGCTCCGAGAAGTGGACGCGCTGGCGCAACGCGCAGGTGAACGCGGAGGTTGAGACGCGCGACAGGTGGTAGCTCTACGACGGGAAATTGCCGTAGTACTCGGTTCTCGATAGCGCCATTCCGTCAAGAAAGAAAAAGGATTTCGCAAACGAGCTGTCGATATTCGGGTGGGAAAGCGAGTTCAGGCCAACAAGAGAAAAGCAAGGGAAGAGAACGTCGGGCGTGTTCTTTGTTAGCGGTGGTTCCGATGGGAAAGACGCAAACAGGGTCGCAGTCGAATTCAAGCAGCCGTCAGGTAATGGGAAACAGACGATTTGCCATCAGTTCGAAGAGGCTGCTGGTCAGTCAGCATGGTTAATGATTGATGCTAGGCAACTTGGCGGTTATTGGACGGATGAGCGAACCGATGAAGAGATGAGTCGCCGTCTTTGGAGGGGCTATTCGGTTAAAGGCCGTGGGCATAAAGGTGAAAAGTGGTGCTACGACCGCGCTACGATATGTCTCGGAAACGGGAAAATGAAAAACTATTTCCAATAAAAAGAGGAGATTGCAGGCCCCCTGTAAAAAGGTCAGCGGGTCAAATCTCCTCATAATGATGATAACCATATCGCGGCCTGGCAGAACAGGCAGACGCGCGCGACCCAGGAGCGCGTTGGAGCGATCTCGTGCGGGTTCGAATCCCGCGGCCGCATGGGGCGCGCCCGACAAGTAATCGACCCCAAGCGGGTCGCAATGAGTAAATACCGCGCAAGCAGACAGAGCCACCCTAAACGGAAACGCAGAACCCAGCAGCTGGCACGCGGCTTCCGAGATATGCGGAGTGGTTCGCGTCGGAGTCTGCATGCTTTCCGAATGCTTGATCAAGCGAAAATCAAGCTCCGGCGTTCGGCACGCGGTTTCCGGGGCGTCCCGAGCAGCTCGCGCCGGAGGGGCGCATGCACTTGCCCGCGTGTCTGAGCGAGCGCAAGCGAGCGAGTTCGCGGGCAATGCGCCCTGGAGGCGCGAGCGGGTGCGAGGCCCGTCCCCGGAAACCGCGTGCCGAACGCCTCGGGAGACCCGCAGGTAGAAGCGAGCGAGTTCGCAGGCAATGCACCTACCGCATGCCAGCTGCTCAAACGCTGGCGGTTCTAGTGCTGGTTCGTCTGATCAAGCACGCTGAGCGCATCGTTCAGCACGTCGCCGGCAATGGAGAACGTGACGTCCTTTGCGATCTGGTCCGCGACTTCCTTCGTCACGCTCGTACCGGTGATGGACAGAACGACCCCGGTGGGGTCTTCATGCAGCGCTTCGAAGAGGTCGGGGTTGGCGCTCACGGCGTCGATGACGCGCTGGGTCAGCTCGTTTTCCATAGTTGCTCCTTCATTGGATTTTCCGACGATCAGTCTGTCAGTTTGTAACATCCGCGATGCTACGGCAGCAAACGCAGCGCGCGCGGCAAGGTATCCAAAATCCCCAAGATGCACGTGCGGAAGGGAAAGGGCGCGGCTGCTGCTGGCGTCTGCAGGATGCGATGCTGGTCGCCACGGCCTGGGCCGGGCAGCTGCGCGCGCATGCGGCTGCTGCAGGCGTCTGCGGGATGTCGCTGGTCGCAGCGGGCTCGAGTCGGACGGCCGTGCGCGTGCGAGTGGCCCAGCCCCAAGTTCCTCATACGCCACCTGCTCTTCAAGGCAAAGCTCGCACCTACGCCCTGCGGGCTCGTATGTGCCTACGCCTCGATCGAGACCGACGACCCGGCACGCCCGCGGCGAACGACGATCTTGCGGTCGATGGCGACGCGCAGCTCGTCGACGTGGCTGATGATGCCGATGAGCTTGTCGCCGCCCGACAGCGTCGTGAGCATGCGGACGGACGCGGCGAGCGCCTCTTCGTCGAGCGATCCGAAGCCCTCGTCGATGAACATCGTGTCGAGCTGCACGCCGCCGGCGCGCTGCTGTACCACGTCGGACAGCCCGAGCGCCAGGCACAGCGATGCCTCGAACGACTCGCCGCCCGAGAGCGACGAGGCGCTGCGCTCCTTGCCGGTGTAGTTGTCGAATACGTCCAGGTCAAGGCCCGATTGCGACACGAGGTCGTGCCCGCCGACGCACCGGGTGAGCCGGTAGCGGTGGTCGGACACCACTTCGAGCCGGCGGTTGGCGGCGGCGATCACCTCGTCGAAGTACAGCCCCTGCACGTAGGTTTCGAACGCGAGGTGCTGCGTTCCCTTGAGCCGGCCCTCGGCCGCGTCGGCGAGCTGCGCGATGGCGCCGAAGCGCTTCTCGGCGGCTTCGCCCTGCTCCATCGCGTCGGCGAGCGCCTGCGCGATGCGCGTGTTGGCGGCAAGCCGCGCCATGACGGCGTCCCGGCGGGCGGTGAGCTCTTCAAGCTGGGACTCGAGGGCGGAAAGCGGTCCTGCGTCGGGCGCGCTGTCGGCGGCGTCTACGTCGGCGAGCACGGCGATGCGCTTCGAAAGCGACGCCGCGCGCTCGCGCAGGCGGGCGATCTCCTGCTCGCAGGCGGAAACGGCGCGGTCTGCCTGCGTTGAGGCCTGCTCAAGCTTCGTGGCGCGGGCACGTGCTGCGTTCATGGTCGTCTCCGCCTCCGCCCGGGTGGCGAAGGGCAGGCTCGCGCGCAGGGCGTCGAGGCGTGCGCTCCGTTCGTGAGCGGCGGCGTCGGCGTCGCGCGAACGCTTGTCGGCAGCGAGGGCGTCGGCAGCGAGCTGCTCGGATGCGCGCTTCGACGCTTCGAGCTGGCGGCGCGCCTCGAGCGCCGAGGCCAGGCGCTTCTTCGCCTGCGCGAGTTCGCGCGCGTTCGCGTCGCACGCGGCCTGCGCCGCGGCGAGCTGGCTTTCCGCTTCCGCGCGCTTCTCGCAGGGAAGCTCGGAGCGCAAACGGTGCGTTTCCGCTGCAGCGACATCGGCAGCGCTTTTCGCCTGGAACCGCGCCTTCATGCGCGCGTCGCGCGTGGTCGCAAGCGCTTGGGCGCGCTTGTCGGCAGCTGTATGCTCGTTGACTTTCGCCCGCGCGGCCGAAACGGCGTTTGCGCAGGTAGCGCACACGTTGATGCGCTCAGCGAGCGCGGCCGTCGTCGCGTCGATGCGCGCGTCGATGGCTGCGGCGTCGCCCTCGCGTGCGGCTCGCGTAGCCTCGGCCTCCTTGCGGCTTTCGAGGGTCGCGCGTGCCGCGGCTGCCTTCTCGGACGCGGCCGCGCGCTCGTTCTGGGCGGCGTGCGCGGTCCGGGCGAGCGCCTCGACGTCTTCCTTGCTCGGGGTGCCGGTGAGCGCGCCGGCGGGTGCGGGATGCTCCGTCGATCCGCAGACGGGACAGGGATGGCCGTCGCGCAAGGTGGCGGCCAAAACGCCCGCCTGGCCGTCGAGATAGCGGTCGAGCGCGTGGCGATGGGCGTCGGCGGCGGCCTGTTCGCGGCTGCGCTTCTCCTCGTAGACGGCACGCGCTGCCTCGAACGCTTGCGCTGCGGCGGCGACCGCTTCTATCGAGCGATCGTGCTCGATCTGCGCATCGTATGCGGCGGCGCGTTTGGTTTCGGCGTCATCGCGGGTGCGCTCTGCCTGGGCCAATGCTTCCTGGGCGCGAGCCAGCTCGTCTGCTGAGCCCGCGAGTGCGTGCGCGTGTTCCTGCGCGTCGGCGAGCTGCGTTTCCGTTTCCGCCAGATCGCGGGAGGCGGCATCGAGCACCTGCCGGGCCGTCGCTTCCGCGCGAGCGGCTGCGTCGAGCGCGTCGAGCGCGGCGACGGCGCGCTTCGCTTCGTCGACCTTCCGGTCGAGAAGCGCCGCCTTGCCCTCGGCCGCGGTCCGGGCGACCTTGGCATCCTCTGCCTGTGCGGCCGCGAGCTCCAGCTCCTGCTGACGCCGTGTCTCGGCGGCCCGCTTGTCGGTGATGGCGTCGACGGCGGCGTGCGCCTGGGCGGCTTCCGTTCGGGCGCGCTTCGCCTCCGCAGCGGCGCGGTCGAGCTCGTCGTAGCGGGAAAGCGCCCGCTCGATCTCGAGGGCGCGCGCACGCTCGGACGCTGCGACGGCGTCGTTGGCATGCGCCGCGGTCGCCGCTGCGGCGAGCTGCTCGTGCCGGGCGGTCTGACCGTCGAGCTCCTGCTGCGTTTTCATGCGTTCGCCGGCAAGTCGGTCGCGTTCCGCCGCGCGCGTGGCCTTGTCGCGGGCGGTGGCGATGAGCGCGCGCTGGGCGGTGACGGCGTCATCGGCCTGGGCGCGCGCCTGCTCGTCTTCGGCGTTCTGGCTGTTGAGAGCGTCAGAGAGCCAGGCGCTCGTGAGGGCGTCGTCGGCGACGAGGCGGTCCCGTTCCGCTGCGCGCGGGGTATCGGCGGGGAAGTCCGCCTGGGCGCCGAAGCCGTCGATGCGGGCGGCCAGGTCGCGGTAGTCGGCGTAGGCGGCGCGCTTGCGGTCGGACAGGCTGCGCTGGAACCGCTCGAAGCTCTCGGTGGCGAACAGCTTGCGGAACACCTCGGCGCGCACGGCGGTCTTCTCAGACAGCAGCTTGCGGAACTCGCCCTGCGCGATCATGCAGATCTGTGCGAACTGGTCGCGCGTCACGCCGAGCAGCTCGACGATCGCCTGGTCGGCTTGGCGGCGTGACGTGATGGTCGGCTTTCCCGGCTGCTCGAACTCCACGCCGGCAACCTGGCGCGCGGTGCCCGAGCCGCGCTTGGCCTTGCGCACGTACTCGGGGTTGCGGCGCACGCGGTAGCGCTCGCCGCGGTAGGAGAAGACGAGTTCGACGTAGGTCTCAGTCGCGGGGTCGGCGAAGTCGCTGCGGAGCGACTTCGCGTCGCGGTCTTCGCCTGATGCGGCTCCGAACAGGGCGTACGAGATGGCGTCGAACAGGGTGGTCTTGCCGGCGCCCGTGTCGCCGCAGATGAGGTACAGCCCGCTTTCGCCGAAGGCGGAGAAGTCCACGTCGACCGTGCCCGCGTACGGGCCGAAGGCGGAAAGCGTCAGGCGCAGCGGTCTCATGCGCGCCTCCCTTCATCGGTGAAGTCCTGCTCGCAGGCGCGTTCGAGCTCCGTTTTCGCGATGGCGCGCTGGTCTGCGCTCAGCGCGGCGCCCGTCTGCTGCTCGAAGAACCGCTCGAACAGCGCCAGGGGGTCGAGCGCGAGGTCGTCCGATGCGCCGTCCTCGGACGCGACGGGCGCTTCCGCGGCGTGCTCGCGCTCGAACGCGTAGGACACGGTCATGACGTTGGGATAGTGCGCGCGCAGGCGCCCGAGCGCGTCGATGCGCGGCTCTTCGTCGGTGAGCACGACCGACAGGTAGTCGTCAGCGTCCTGGCCTGCGACGACGTCGTCACCGCACAGCTTGTCGAGCGGCCCGGATATCTCGCGCAGGTCGTGCAGCGGCGTGATGGGGTGCAGGTCGACCGAGCACTGCCCCTTGGGGCCGAGCGTCACGATGCACGCCGACTTGGGGTAGCGGATCTCCGAGAGCGAGTACTTGAGCAGCGACCCAGCGTAGCGCACGGTGTCGCGGCCGATGCGCTGGGGCCGGTGGATGTGCCCGAGCGCGACGTAGTCGAAGGCGTCGAAGGCCGTGGCGTCGACGTTGTCGAGCCCGCCGACCGAAAACTCCGAATCGCTGCGGATGGGTCCGCGCCCGGCGTACGACACGTTCTGATGGGCGACGAGGACGTTGCGCTCGGCGGGGTCCACGTCGCATGCGGACAGCGCGCTCGCAAGCGCGGCCGTGTAGTCGCTTCCGATGTCGTCATCGGGAAAATAAGGCCTGACCTGCGCGGGCTTCAGAAACGGCAGCAGCCAGAACACGACGGGACCGTATTCGTCGGCAAGCTCCACGTGTGCAACGGTGCCGTCGTAGCGCGCCGGCACGTGGATGCCCTCATGCGCGAGCAGCCCCGACACATAGCCCACGCGGTCGGCGGAGTCGTGGTTGCCCGGGATGGCCAGGCACGGAATGCCCGTCGCGGCGATGCGCGTAAACAGCTCGTCCAAAAGCGCCACGGCCTCGGCCGACGGGGCGGCCTTGTCGTACAGGTCGCCCGCGAGCACGATGGCGTCGAGCTTCTGCGCGGCGGCGTAGTCCACGAGCTGCGCCAGGGCGAAGCGCTGGTCTTCGATGAGCGAGAACCCGTTCAGCACCTTGCCGATGTGAAGGTCCGCGAGATGCATGAACCTCATTGCGTCACCCCTGACAGCGTCCGAGAGTTCGCAGAACCCGTGGTACCGGCCGATCCGGTCGATCCCGTCGAATTCGCTGAGCCGGTCGTCCCGGTCGAGCCCGTTGACGTGCCCGACCCCGTAGAGCCGGTCGACCCGGTGGAGCCGGTGGTGCTGGAGCCGGCAGAGCCGGTCGATCCCGTCGAGGTGCTGGAGCCGTTCGACGTGGTGTCAGAACCGGTCGAGCCCGTCGTCGACGATCCGGTCGATCCGGTGGAATCGGTCGTGGTGGACGAGCCTTGCTGATTGGAGCCGCTCTGCGCCGTGCTCGTGCTCTGGGCGGAGCCGCTCTGCGCGTTGTTGGACGCGCTCTGCTGCTGCGAAGCGTCGGAGGCTGCGTTTTTGCCGTCGCTCGCGCTCTCAGCCGAGCTCGACGACGCGCGCGTGCCGAACAGCGAACGGCCGGTCGAACCCGATTCGGAATCGTTTGACTGGGTGAGCACGATGGGCTCGGTTTTCGTGCCGACGCCTTCGCCCGCTGTGACGGTGTTGATGATGAACGCGCTGATGCCGACGGCGATGAGGGCCGACACGATGGCGACGACGATGACGCCGATCTGCGCGTGCTTCGTCGAGCGGCGCTTGCGGGCGGCGGCGAGCGCTTCGGCGCGGCTGGCGCCGGCGAGGCTCTCGTCCGACGTTGCTCCTGCGTCTTCCGTGTCCGCGAACCCCTGCGCGCCGAGCACGGTCGTGGCGTCGGCGGCGCTTATGACGGTTGTCGTTCCGGCGCTTGCGCCCTTCTCGTCGTCGGACGAGGAGCCGCCGTTCACGCGTTCCTTGATGGCTTCGCCCGTGCGCGAGAGAAACTGCTTGTACAGCTGGGATGCGACGGTTGAGACGACGGAGCCGATGGCCACGCCGATGACCGAGCCGGCGATGCCGATCTGGCTTGAAAGCAGCATCGACGTGACGGCAGCGAGCGCGCCGGCGGTTACCTGCGCGATCGACAGGCCGCCCATGATGCCCTCGCTCCTCTTCTTGGGCTCTTCGGCGGAAGGGGCGGCTGCCATCTGCGTCGTCGCCCCGGGGGCTGGCGCGGCGGAGGCTGAGGCGCCCAGCGCACCCGCCTGCTCCCACGTGCGGGTAGCGGAGACGGTGCGGGCGTGCCCGGAC
>CAIFEB010000045.1:0-3001 GCA_903789375.1 uncultured Eggerthellaceae bacterium
GGATGTCGCCCATGCGCTCGCGCAGGACCATGAACATGATCTTGCCCTGGTTGCGCACGGCCATGATGCGGCCGGCGACATTGGCGCGGTCTGAGGTGGACGCGCCGTTCTCAAGGTCGGCGTAGCGGCGCTTCAGCTCGTCGACGTGCTGGTCGTAATCGTAGCGACCACCGTAGGGGTGCTCGCCCGCGTCGAGGAGCGCCTGACGCTTGGCCTTGCGCACCTCGATCGGATCGTCCTCAATTTCGGTTGGTTCGACTGCGTTGGTTGTGTTCGTCATGCTCATCCTTCGTCATATACAAGAAAAACCGCGTAGGGCGATTATAGTGCCCCGACGCGGTTTGAACCTGTCCAGCGTGCGCCGTGCGAGCGCATCGCACGGCATCACCAGAAACTATCGCTCGATCTTGAGGACCTTCATCGAGATCTCGCGGCCGGTCGGGCCGGTCGTGGTAATCTCGTCGCCCTTCTTGTGGCCGATGAGGGCCGCGCCCACGGCGGATTCGTTGGAGATTTTGCCCTGCGCGACGTTGGCCTCGGCGCCGCCTACGATGGTGAACACGCGCTCGCGGCCGCCCATGTCGAGCGTCACCTTGGAGCCGATGCTGATCTTGTTGGAGCGCTTCGGGCCGCTGACAACCGTGGCCTCGGACAGGATGCGCGTGATCTCGGCGATGCGCGCCTCCACCAGGCCCTGCTCGTTCTTGGCGTCGTCGTACTCGGAGTTCTCGGAGATGTCGCCGAACTCGCGCGCGACCTTGATGCGCTCGCCCACCTCGGCACGCTTCTCGGTTTCCAGATAGTGGAGCTCCTCTTCGAGCTTCTGGCGGCCTTCCTCGGTCAGCACGTAGTTTTCGTTAGCCATGATCGCACCCCTGTTCGTCGGTTCTGATGCGCGTGCGCATCGGGTCGTGTTACGAGAAAGCGGCGCGCGCTTTCGGTCCCTGCGCGTGCCGCCTGTGACAAGCGGAATTTTCGAAAGCGCCCTACTCGCTCTTGGAGGGCTTCTTCGAAGCCTTCTTCGCGGGCTTCTTCTCGGCCGGCTTCTCGTCTTCAGCCTCGGCTTCGTCCTCATCGGACGCCTCCTCGTCGGAAGCCTCCTCCGACACGCCGGCGTCGTCGGCCTTGTCGCCCTTCTTGCTGCGGCCCATGCCCTCGCGCAGATTGCGCACGGTCTTGCCCATGGCGGAGCCGAGCTTGGGGAGCGTCTTGGGCCCGAAGATGATGAGCACGACGACGAGGATGATGATCAGTTCGGGTAAACCCATTCCGAAGATCTTCATGCCAAACCTTTCTGCCACACTCGATCCGACGCAGCGCCGAATCGCCCGTGATGATAAAAAAGGGATGCCCGAAGAAGCATCCCTTTTACTGCCGATGGTCGGGTTGACTGGATTTGAACCAGCGACCTCTGCGTCCCGAACGCAGCGCTCTACCAAACTGAGCCACAACCCGGTGCTGTTTTGCAGCGGGAAAGATAATAGCACAATCCCCTGCTGCGTCAAAAGGTTTTTTCAGATTGCGCACGTCTCGACAACTTCGCCATACGGACGAGAACCATACGGGCGAGATGCGGCATGATCGAACTGAGCTGCTGCGGGCAGAAGCGCAGCGCAGATCGGCGAAACCGTCAGCGCTCGACGCGCGCGGCAGCGTCAGAGGCATTCGACGCTGGCGCGGCGGGCTTTTGCACTGCAGACGATTCGGCTTCGCTTCCTTTCGCGATAAGCGCCTCCTCGGCCGCAGCGACCGCCTCCTGGGCGCTCTGGTTCTTCTTTCGCCCCTCGCCCTTGAACGTGGAAGTGGTCTGGATGAGCACGGCGCCCGTGAGGAACGGAATCCAGAACACGATGCCGCGGTACACGATGCCGAGCGCCATGCCCGCCGCGCTCGACTCGCCGAACATCGTCATGGCGACGAGCACGGCCGCCTCGACGAAGCCGACGCCCTGGGGCGTGAACGAGAACATGGCGAACAGCGTGGCCACGACGTAGCCGCACACGAGCGCCTCGGGGTTGGACACGCCGAACGCGATGCCCACCATGACGAAGCACAGAAGCTCGCAGCAGCTGGCGCCCACCGAGCACAGAAACGTGCGCGTCACCTGCCCTGGATTTGCCACGAGCAGGCGCGACGCGCTCGAGAACGACTCCGTGAGCGAATCAGCCCACGGGTTGAGCGGTCCGCGCTTGAACCGCGCGCGCAGCTTGTCAAACGTGCGCTCGACCCAGCGGAAGAAGCGCTTGAGCAGGTCGGGGCGGCGTCCGCCCAGAACGATGACGCTCGACATGGCCGCGACGGCCGCGATGTCGATGAGCCCGAACACGAACCAGCCGATGGGCAGCCCCACCGTGAGCGCGAGCGCCGAGAACCCCACGACGATGATGACGGCGAAGCCGGAATCGATGGTGATCTGCATGAACAAAGCAGCCGACATGGCCTTGCCGCCCTCGATGCCGCGGCGGCGCGCATCGTCGACGACGAGCGTGATGCCCGCGAGGTTGGCAGACGGCGCGATGGTGTTCATGAAGAAGGTACCGAAGACGAGCGGCAGCGTGTGGCGGAACTGGTAGCGCTCCCCCACCGACCGGAACGCGTACTGGTAGGCGACGCCCTGCAGCGCGTATTTGCCCAGCTGGGTGCCGATGGCGACGACGAGCGGCAGCGCCGAGCCTTGCCGGACGGTGTCGGCGAGCTCGACCAGCTGGTCACCGCGCATGAATATGAATGCGAGCACGATGATGGCGACGATGCCGATCAAAAGCTTGCGCACATTGAGGTTGGACTTCAAACGCCCGCTCCATCCGATGGTCGGCGCCGGCACTCCGCATTCCCGCCGGCGCAGACGCATATCATTCGCCCAGCGCATGGCCGGACGTTCATATCATCCGACCAGTATAGCCATTCGAACGAGCAGCCGGCGACGCATGGCCGTAGGCTCGCGTTCAAACCCGTAAGAAAACAAAAAAACGCGCGGCGCGGCCACCCCGAAGGGAAGCCG
>CAIFEB010000045.1:3011-14736 GCA_903789375.1 uncultured Eggerthellaceae bacterium
TAAAAACCCTAAAAAAAAAAAAAACCCGGGGGGGGGGCCACCCCCTATGTCACCCCGGGCCGCGCGCACGTCGCGCGAGATGCGCGTACCCGCCGCAATCGCTCCGAACGCCGCACCGCGCGTCCTGAGCCGCCTGGCATCGCCGCTCCAGCGAACGGTCTGCCGCGCGACCGGCGCACGCGGTGCGCATCGGGCGCGCAGCGCGGAACCGCTGAAACTGCGGCAGCGCCTAGTGGCGGAAGTGGCGATGGCCGGTGAACACCATGGCCATGCCCAGCTCGTCGCAGGCGTCGATGCACTCCTGGTCGCGGATGGAGCCGCCCGGCTGGATGACCGCAACGATGCCGCGTTCGTGCATCATGTCGATGTTGTCGCGGAACGGCAGAAACGCGTCGGACGCCGCCACGAGCTCCGTCGGCGCGATGCCGAGGCGGTCGCACACCTCGTGGGCGCGGTCGCACGCGAGCACCGCCGAGTCGACGCGGTTGGGCTGGCCCGGCCCCATGCCGATGCCGGCGCGGTCCTTGGCCACGAGGATGGCGTTGGACTTGACGCCCTTCACGACCTTCCACGCGAACAGCAGGTCGTCCATCTCCTTGGGCGTGGGCTTGCGCTTGGTGGGCACGGTGAACTCCGCCGGGTCCTCGTCGGCGCGGTCGACGTCCTGGATGAGCAGGCCGCCGTCGATGGAGCGGTACTCCTTGCCCGTGGGGCTGTCCGCGCCGCCCGTGCGCAGCACGCGCAGGTTCTTCTTCTTGCGCAGAAGCTCGAGCGCCTCGTCGGTGAAGCCCGGCGCGATGATGACCTCGACGAACTGTTTGTTCTCGTTGATGTGGTCCACGAACGACGCCGGAATCTCGCGGTTGGCCGCGATGATGCCGCCGTACGCGCTCTTGGGATCGCACGCGTACGCGCGGTCGTAGGCCTCGACGACGTTTTCGGCCGTGGCGGAACCGCACGGGTTCTGATGCTTCAGGATGATGACCGCCGGGTCGTCGAACTCGCGCACGAGCGCCCAGCACGCGTCGGTGTCGAGCAGGTTGTTGTACGACAGCGGCTTGCCGTTGAGCTGCTCGGCGTTGGCCAGCGAATGCGGCGAGGCGTCGGCGAAGCGGTAGAACGCCGCGTTCTGGTGGGGGTTCTCGCCGTAGCGCAGGTCCTGCTGCTTGCGCACGGCCACGACGACCTCGTCGGCAGCGTCGGTCTCCACCCCGTCGGCCGCAAGCGTGGACTCCATCCAGGCGGCGATGGCGCCGTCGTAGGCGTTGGTGGTGCGGAACACGTCGAGCGCGAGCTTGCGGCGCGTCTCGTAGGTGGTGGCGCCGTCGTTTTCGCGCATCTCGGCGAGGATGGCGTCATAGGATGCGGGCTTGGTGACCACGGTGACGCTCGCGAAGTTTTTCGCCGCGCTGCGCAGCATCGACGGGCCGCCGATGTCGATGTTCTCGATGCACGTCGCGAAGTCGGCGCCCGACGCGACCGTCTTCTCGAAGGCGTAGAGGTTGACGACGACCATGTCGATCATATCGATGCCGTGCTCGGCCGCCTCAGCCATGTGCTGCGGGTTGTCGCGCTTGGCCAGAAGCGCGCCGTGGACCTTCGGATGGAGCGTTTTCACGCGGCCGTCCATCATCTCGGGGAACTGCGTCACCTCTTCGATCGGCGTCACGGGAACGCCCGCCTGCGCGATGGTGCGCGCCGTGCCGCCCGTGGAGATGATCTGCACGCCGAACTCGTCGACCAGCGCCCGCGCGAAGTCGACGATGCCGGTCTTGTCGGTGACCGACATGAGCACCCGTTTGATCTGAGGATTGCTGCTCACAATACCCGCCTTTCTCCCGATGAGGCGCACGGCCCCTCGCGTACGTCCCCGTTCACTGTACAATCTGGCGCCCGACGGGGCGCCCACGGCCGAACCCATCGGCGCTACCGGTCGGCGGACGCCCTGGGGCCGCCCTCAGGCCGCACCCGGCTCACGCGGCCGACGGTCGCGCATTCGGGCTGCCGCCGCAAGCGTCGCCATCACCCAACGCAAACCGGCCGACCAAGCGGCCGGCCGGCAGAGCTTCGTTTCCTAGTCGCGGCCGAGGTCGGCTTCGTGCTTCGCGCGCGCGGCTTCGCTGTAGCGGCTGCGGTAGCGCACGTCGATGAGCTCCGCCACGATGGCGATGGCGAGCTCCGCCGGCGTCTTGGCGCCGAATTTGAGACCGATGGGGCGCTTCACGCTCTCCCACTGCCCCTCGGTCATGCCGCCCTTGATGACCAGGTCGTGCACCGTGTCGTTCTTGCCCTTGCAGCCCATCATGCCCACGTAGGCGACGTTTTGGGACACCGCCCACAGACAGCTCTGCGGGTCGAACATGTGCCCGCGCGTGAGCACGCACGCGAAGTCCGAAGGGGCGGCCTTCAGGTCGGCGAGGCCTGCGAAGTCGTCGCCCGGAAGCAGGATGCGCTCCGCGTCGGAAAAGCGCGCTTCCGACAGGTACGCCGGATCGTAGTCGACGGCCGTGACCGCGAACCCGACGTGGGCGGCCAGCGCGGAAAGCTCGCTCGCCACGTCGGACGCACCGAGCAGCCACACGCGCACCGGCTCGAACAGCGCGACGGAAGCCCAGGTGAGGCCCTCGAACTGCTCGTTGTGCATCGACGGGCCGCGTGTGACGTCCTTCATCTGGAACGTGTCGCGGGGCGAGTACGGACGCGAGCAGACGATCTCCTTCGCGTCGTTGCAGAAGAACACGAGCGGCTCGCCGTCGGCCGACCCGACGTCGCCGTACTTCTTCGTCACCTCGTTGTCGACGTTTCGCTGGGCGGCCTCGGGATCGTAGACCACCTTGAAGCCGAGCCACGCCAGGTCGCCCTCGTCCATGGCACGCAGCGCGCGTTCGAACGTGGGCACGTCCGCCTCGGTGAGGCTGCGGGCGATGACCTGAAGCGATTCGGGCGACATGTGAGCGTTGCCCGCCGTCGCCTCCTCCGAGAACGCCGGCACGTCGGCAGGCGAAAGCTGCGGCGTGCGATGGGCCTTGAGGTCGGCGATGACCTGCTCAAGCTTCTCTTTATTCATGGATATGCACCTTTCTGTGCTCGTCGATCGAAACCGCCCCGCGCGCGATCAGCCCGAGCACGTGCGGATAGAGCCGGTGCTCGACGTCGTGAATGCGCGCCTCGAGCGTTTCGGGCGTGTCGTCCTCGCGCACCGCCACCGGCTCCTGCGCGATGATCGGCCCGCGGTCGTAGTCCTCGTTCGCGAAATGCACGGTGACGCCGGTCACCTTGACGCCCGCGTCCCACGCGTCCTGGATAGCGTGCGCGCCCTTGAACGACGGCAGCAGCGCGGGATGCAGGTTGATGACGCGATCGGGGAACGCGTCGAGCAGCACCGACGTGACCCGGCGCATGTAGCCGGCCATGACGACGTACTCGGCGCCCGCGTCCGCAAGCGCGCTCGCGATGCGCGCGTCGGCCGCAGCCGGGTCGGCGTAGGCTGCCCGGTTCATGACGAGCGTCGGCACGCCGGCGCGGTTCGCGCGCTCGATGCCGTACGCGTCGGGCCGCGACGACACCACGAGCACGACCTCCACCGGAAGACCCGCCGCGGCCTCGTCGAGGATGGCCTGGAGGTTGGTGCCGCTTCCCGACACGAGCACCCCCACCTTCAGTTTCGCCGCGCTCTGCGTTTGAGCCACCGCCCCGCTCCTTTCCCATCGCGGACGGCCTACCGCCGCCCTCGTCACCTGCGCGTTCGCGCGCTCTCCTGCGCGCCGCCGTCGGCAGCCGCGCTTCTCATCCGGCAGCCCCGGCTCAGACGGCGCCCCGCTCGGGAGCAGCCGTTCGAGCGGCGCCCGCACGCGCGCCTAGTCGTACAGCCGCTCGGCGTTCTCGTAGCGCACGACGCCCGAGCCCGCCACGATGCGCCCGACTTTGAACGCCTGCTCGCCGGCAGCCTCGAGCTCCGCGCGCACGTCGTCGGCGCGCTCCGGGTCGCACACGAGCACCATGCCGACGCCCATGTTGAACGTCTTGAGCGCTTCGTCCTCGGACAGGTGGGCCCGTCCGCACACGTACGACACGATCGGCGGAATCTCCCAGCCGCCGACGCTCACGAGTGCGTCGACGCGGCCGTTGAGCGCGCGGTTGAGGTTCTCGGTGATGCCGCCGCCCGTGATGTGCGCGAGCGACCGCACGGCGCCGGGGCACGACGCGAGCACGCGCCGCACCGGCTTCACGTAGATGCGCGTCGGCTCGAGCAGCGCGTCGAGGACCGAACGTCCGCCGAGGGCCGCGAGCGGCGCCTTGAGCTCGGCTTCGTCGACGCCTTCGACGCACACCTTGCGGGCGAGCGAGTAGCCGTTGGAGTGGATGCCGCTCGACGCGAGGCCGATGAGCACGTCGCCTTCGCGCACGCTCTCGGGGTCGAGCATGCGGGGCCGGTCGACCAGGCCCACGCAGAAGCCGGACAGGTCGTAGTCCTTGGGGTCCATGACGCCGGGGTGCTCGGCCATCTCGCCGCCGACGAGCGCGCAGCCCGCCTGGCGGCAGCCCTCGCCGATGCCCGCAACGACCTCGGCCACGGCGTCGGCCTCGAGCTTGCCCACGGCGATGTAGTCCAAAAAGAACAAAGGCTCGGCGCCCGTGGCGAGGATGTCGTTGGCGCACATGGCCACCAGGTCGATGCCGACGGTGTCGTGCTTGCCGGCGAGCTGGGCAACCTTCAGCTTGGTGCCCACGCCGTCGGTGCCCGAGACGAGGAGCGGGTCCTCCATCCCCTTGGCCGCCGAGATGTCGAACAGCCCGCCGAAACCGCCGATGTCGCCGACGACCTCGGGCCGGTACGTGCTGTGGACGGTGTCCTTGATGGCGTCGACCGCCCGCGCGCCCTCCTCGATGTCAACGCCCGCGTCGGCGTAGGTGATGCCGCGTTCCGTCCCTGTCGTTTCCGCCATGTCAGCTGCTCCTTCGGCCGTTTGACTGCACAATCGCCATCAGGGATGCTATCCCCGTTGAAACCCCAATGCACGCGCCTGCGCGGTCGGCCCAAACGCCGCCGCGCGGGTGCGCCGCTATCCTACCTCATCAGCCGCGGCATCGTCGATGGACGCCGCGTCGCCCGCTGCCACCACGTCGTCGGCGACGGCGAGCCCACCGTCCGCGCCGCCTGCGTCCTCCTCGGCGTCGACCGTGCAGTACAGCACGTAGCGCCCGCCTTCGGTGTACGCGTTGTCGCAGGTGACAAGGGCAAAGAACCGATCTGCGCCCGCCGCCTGCGCAGCGTCGGGGCTCGAAGCCGTAGCCTGCTGCACCATATCGCCCAGATACGCCGCGCGCTCGGCATCAGACGAGAACGCGGTCTGCACGATGCGCGCGTTGCCCGCGCAGTGCACGATGGCAAACGAGCGCAGCCGGTAGTTCTTCTCGGGGGACAGAACGTAGACGGTGCGGTGCGCGTCGAACTCGGACTGGCTCGACATCGCGTCGACCGGCGCGAACATGCTGCCGTCGTTCATGTGGTGGCCGTAGATGAACACGCCCTCGTCGGAGAAGTCCGACGCGTTGTGCTCGTCCAGGAAGATGGCGCCGTACTGCGCGAGCCAGCCCGTCGAGCCGCGGAAGTCGTGGCGCAGGTAGTAGCTGTTGTCGCGTTGGACGATGGGATAGTTGACCGTGGTGCCGGGGATGTAGATCCACCCGACGGCGTCGGGGTTGACGGCGCGCAGCGTGTTCCAGTCGAGCGTGGCGGCCGCAAGCGCCCCGTCGTCCGATGCGCCGGAGCCGTCGGCTGCGGCGGCGTCCTGATCGAGCGCCGCGAGCACGTCGTTGGCGTCGACCGATTCGGCGACGGAGGCGTACTCCTGCCGTCCCTGCAGGTAGCTGATGCCGAGCGCCGCGAGCACGGCGAGCGCCGCCACCAGCACGATGACGGCGATGACAAACACGACCGTCCAGCCGCGCTTCGGGCGCGTGGGGGCCGCCGCGTGAGCGCCCGCCTGCGCGTGCGCGCCGTGCCGTGGTGCCGTGTCGCCTCTGCGTCTCGCCATGCGCATCCGTTCCGTTTGAAGGAGCCCGCCGCGCGGGCCCGCTGGGTCCGCATCCGACAGCGCGGACCCGCTGTATCGTTCGCCTTCCAGTGTAGCGGTTGCCGCGTCCGCGCAGACCGCCCGCGCGGTTTCACCACATCCTCAGCGCGGGCGCGGCGGCGGGACGGCTGCCCTACCCGTGCAGCCGCGCCTCGAGCGCGTCGTTGATCAGACGCAGCGCCTTGATGCGCGCGTAGTGCTTGTTGTCCGACTGCAGCAGGATCCACGGCGCGTACGGCGTGGAGGTCAGCCGGAACATGTCGTCGACGGCCGCCTTGTACTGCGGGTACTTGTCGCGATTGCGCCAGTCCTCGTCGGTGATCTTCCAGCGCTTCGACTCGTCCTGCTCGCGCGCCTTGAACCGCCTCAGCTGCTCGTCGGGCGTCACGTCCACCCAGAACTTCAGCAGGATGGCGCCCCACTGCACCAGCTCGTACTCGAACTCGTTGATCTCGTCGTAGGCGCGCGCCCATTCCGCCGTCGACGCGAAGCCCTCCACGCGTTCGACGAGCACGCGCCCGTACCAGCTGCGGTCGTAGATGCCCACGTGGCCGGCCTTGGGCAGGCGGGTCCAGTAGCGCCACAGATGTGGGTGCATGAGCTCGGGCTTGGTGGGCGCGGGACTGGGGAAGATGGTGTAGGAGCGCGCGTCGAGCGCCTGGGCGACGCGCTTGATGTTGCCGCCCTTGCCCGCGGCGTCCCAGCCCTCGTACATGAGCATGAGCGGCACGCGCTTCTGGTACATCTCCAGCTCGAGGTTGTAGAAGCGGCGCTGCTCAGCATCGAGCAGCTCGCCGTAGTCGTCGTCGTTCTCCAGGACGGGGCCGGGCTTCGTATGGTCGATGTGCGGATAGCCCGCCATGATGACGAACCGCGACGACGCCGGCGCGCACGCGTGCTGGCGGGCGGCCTCGGCCTCGGCGGCGGCGCGAACGTCGGCCGCCTCCACCTTGTCGGCGGCTGCCCCCGCATCCCCGGAAAGCGCCGCCTGCGAGTTGGACAGCGCCTTCTTGGCGGCGGCGACGTCGGCTTCACTCGGCTGACGCGCAAGCGCGCCCTCGAGCGCGTCCACGAGCGTGCGGGCGATGTCGATGTTGGCCTGGCGCTTGTCCTCGCCGTTGATGATGGTCCACGGCGCGAACGCGAAGTTGCTCATCTCGAGCATGGTGTCGTAGAGCGGGTAGGCCGTGTCGTACTCTTTGGCCTGCGCGAGCTTCGCGTCGCTCACGCGCCAGGCGGTGTCGGGGTTCTCGCGCAGATGCTTCAGGCGCTTGGACTGGGCCTTCTTGCTGACGTGCACGAAGATCTTGATGACCAGGTAGCCATCGTCGGACAGCATCTTCTCGAAGTTGTACGCGCGCTTCTGGAAGTTGCCGAGCACGTCGCCCTCGAGCACGCGGCGCACGCGCATCGGCGCTGTGTCGGGGTTCTCGGATGCCGCCTTCTTGGCCTCCTTCAGCACGCCCGCATGCTTGAACTTGCCGAACCGCTCCGCGAGCGCCTGCTCGATGATGGCGGTGTACCAGCCACGGTCGTAGAAGGTGATGTTACCGCGCGGCCCGAGCGCCTTCCAGAACTGCTGCATCATGGGATAGTACCCGCGCACGCCCCATGGGCGCCCGGGAAACGCCAGCTCCTCTTTGGGGTCGCAGTCCTCGGTGACGTAGACGTTGGTCGCGCGCGCGTCCAGCTCGTACATGAGGTCCGAGATGCGGCTGCCCTTGCCGGCGCCGGCCCAGCCCTCGAACAGGACCACCACGCCGATGCCCTTCGCGCGGGCCTGCTGCTGCAGCACGACGAGCTTCTCGATCAGCTCGTCATGGAGCGGCTTGTACTCCTCTTTCGGAAGCTTTGGTTTATCGAAGTCGATGGTGTCGAGCATGACCCTTCCTCTCCTTCTTGACCGCCGTGCGCAGCGGCTGCGACCTCAAGGCCGGCACTGCATCCATCATCGCGGCCGTCCGTCGGCCCAACGCCGGGTCGCAATCAAATGTAAAGCGACCGTAAAATATCGATACCGGTCGTGCGAGCGCTTCCGCACCCTTCATACGGCTCTTCTACAATACGGCACGGAGCAGCCCTTGGGGACGCGCATCGCCGCACCTTCACCGGATGCGAGCGCGCGGCCCGCGTATGCGGGTCGCATGATTGACCAACACGAAAGCGAGAGCACATGCCGAACTACGCCGTCATCGACCTGGGATCGAACTCGATACGCCTCGTGGTGTACCGGGTGCCGAACGACCGCCGGAAATCCTATTCTAAACGCGATTTCCAATCGGTGGCGGACGACAAAGTGATGGCGGGCCTGGCAGCCTACCTCGACCCCGAGACCGGGTGCTTCACCGCCGCCGGCATCGACAAAGCCGTCGGCACGCTCAAAAGCCACCTGGCGCACGCGGCCGTGTTCAAGTGCAAGCGCTGCGACATCTTCGCCACGGCCGTGCTGCGCAACGCCGCCAACTCCGCCGAGGCCATCGCCGCCATCGAGGACGCCATCGAGCACCCCATCGTGCTTCTGTCCGGAACCGACGAGGCGCACCTCGGGTTCGTCGGCGCCTCGCTCGAGCGTTCCATCGACGAGGGCACGCTCATCGACATCGGCGGCGGCTCGACCGAGATCACGCGCGTGCTGCGCGGCAAGGACGTGCGGTCGGTGAGCATCCCGCAGGGATCGCTGTCGTCGTACGCCTCCATGGTGAAGGTGGTCCTGCCCACGGCCGCAGAGCTGCGCATCATCGAGCGCACGTTCGACCGCAAGCTCTCAGATGTCGAGCGGTTCGAGGAGTTCGCCACGCCGGTCTGCTACGGCATCGGCGGCAGCACCCGCGCGGCCTCCAAGCTGAAGGCCAAGGTGGAGGGAATCGCCCCCCGCCCGCGCGAGCTGACCCGCTCGGATATCGACGACCTGCTGGCCCTCTGCACCGACGACCCGGCGACGTTCGCCCACAAGACGCTCGCCGCAACGGCTGATCGCGTGCACACGCTGGCCCCCGGCTGCGCTATATTGGACACAGCGATGAGGAGACTGGGGGCAGAGCGCATCGAGCTGTGCAAGTGCGGCCTGCGCGAAGGCTATCTGGTCGAGCGCATGCTCCGCTAGCGCGCGACGCTCTATTGGAAACGCCCCTCGGATCCCACGCGGGGACCGATGCGCCGCTGCACCGCGACACGGCCGTCGACAACATGCATCGCAGACCGATTCTTCAGAGCAAAGAAGGAGCTCACATGGACGTCCTCTCATCATCGTCAGACGACAAGCAGCAGGGGTTCGCTTTGGGCGACTTTGCGGACGAAGCTGAGAAGATTCAAGCGCAGGCGCAGGCGGTGCCCCAGGCGCACGCCCACGCACCGTACATGCAGAACCGCGAGCTGTCGTGGCTGACCTTCGACGAGCGCGTGCTCGACCAGGGAGCGGACGAATCCGTCCCGCTGCTCGAACGGCTCAACTTCATCTCCATCTTCTGGAGCAACCTGCAGGAGTTCTTCATGGTGCGCGTCGGCAGCCTTACCGACCTCACCTACGTCACGCCGCCCATCCACGACTCCAAGACCGAGATGACGCCCTCCGAGCAGATCGACGCCATCAACGAGCGCTGCCATGAGCTGTACCCCATCGAGGAGAGCACATACGAGCGCGTGCGCGGATCGCTCGCCAAGCAGGGCATCCGCCATCTGCGCCCGGCCGACCTGTCCGACGAGCAGCGCGCGTACCTGTCCGGCTACGTCGAGCGCAACGTGCTGCCGTTCCTGTCGCCGCTCGTCATCAACTCGATGCATCCGTTCCCGCACCTGGACAACGGGGCGCTCTACGTGGTGGCGCGCCTCGGGGAGGCCGGCGCCAAGAAGAAGGACAAGAAGAAGGCAAAGGGCAAGGACAAGGACAAGCCCCAGGCCGCCGAAGCGCCCGACGGCGGATCGATGCTGGGCCTGATCCCCATCCCCCATCAGTGCGACCGCGTGGTGAAGCTGCCGGGACGCGGCTTCCAGTTCATCTTGATCGAGCACGTCATCGAGATGGCCGCGCCGCAGGTATTCAACATGTACCGCACCAAGCACACCAACGTCATCTGCGTCACGCGCAACGCCGACATCGATGCCAGCCAGGGCGCCGACGAAGAGGACGAGGACTACCGCGAGCATATGATCCGCGTGCTCAAGCGCCGCAGCCGCCTGGCGCCGGTGCGTCTCGAATGCGAGCGCGAGCTGTCGCCGGTCATGAGCGAGCTCCTGCTCAGCCGCCTGAACCTGACGCCGAGCCAGGTGTACATCACGTCCGTGCCGCTCGACATGAGCTTCACGTACAGCCTGAGCGGGTATCTGTCGCCCAAGAAGCGCGCGCAGCTGTCCAACGAGAAGCACACGCCGCAGTGGCCGGCGTGCTTCGACCGCAACCGCCGCATCATCGACCAGGTGAGCGAGCACGACACGCTGGTGTCGTACCCCTACGAGAGCATGGATCCGTTCGTGCAGCTTCTGCGCGAGGCATCCACCGACCCGAGCGTGCTGTCCATCAAGATCACGCTGTACCGCCTAGCGCGCGAGTCGCACCTGGCCGAGGCGCTCATCGCCGCCGCCGAGAACGGCAAGGAGGTCGTCGCTCTGTTCGAGCTGCGCGCGCGGTTCGACGAGAGCAACAACATCGAGTGGTCGCAGCGCTTCGAGGAAGCCGGCTGCCACGTCATCTACGGCTTCCACGACTACAAGGTGCATTCGAAGATTTGCTGCATCACGCGCCAGACCCCGCACGGCGTCGAGCGCATCACGCAACTTGGCACCGGCAACTACAACGAGAAGACCGCGCGACTCTACACCGACTTCTCGTTCATCACGACCGACGAGTCGTTCGGCCGCGACGCGGCGCTGTTCTTCCGCAACATGCAGCTGGAGAACGTCTCCAACGAGTACCGCACCATGGCCGTGGCGCCGCTGCAGATCAAGCCGCTCATCATGGGCAAGATCGACGAGGAGATCGCCAAGGCGCGCAGGCACGAGCCGTGCGGCATCTTCATGAAGACCAACTCGGTGACCGACAAGGAGATCATCGAGAAGATCGCCGAGGCGTCGCAGGCCGGCGTGCGCGTCACCATGCTCGTGCGCGGCATCTGCTGCCTGCTGCCCGAGGTGTCGGGCTATACCGACAACGTGCGCGTCGTGTCCATCGTGGGCCGGCTGCTCGAGCACAGCCGCATCTACTGCTTCGGCGCCGGTGAGGACCGCGCGCTGTACCTGTCGAGCGCCGATTTGATGACGCGCAACATGGACAAGCGCATCGAGATCTGCTGGCCGCTGTACGACCACGACGTGCGCGACAAGGTGTTCGACTTCATCAACGTGTGCCTGCGCGACACGGCCAAGCTGCGCTGCATGCGCGCCGACGGCACGTACACGCCCGTGGGCGCCATGGTCGAGCTCGACGACGACGGCAACCCGCTGCCGTTCGAGGCGCACGAGTACCTGATCGAGGAAGCCGAGCGCGAGAGCCGCGTAGCCGCGCGCAACGACGAAATCCGTGCGGCCGAGGAGGCCGCCGAAGCCGCGACGCGCGCCAAGCACGCGAGCGCGCCTGCGATGGGCGCGTACCGGCAGCAAGAGGCTGCCGCACCCACGGCTTCTGCCGAACCCGCAGCGGAGCAGGTGCCCGAGCC
>CAIFEB010000046.1 GCA_903789375.1 uncultured Eggerthellaceae bacterium
CATCCAGACCGCCCGCCACGCACAGATACGCGCGCATGCCCGTATCGCACACGCCCACGGTGAGCACCTGGCCCGCCCGCGCCTGCGTCACGCATCCTACGCTCACCGGCTCTCCGTCCAAATCGGCCGGCATCGGGGCTCCTACCAGCACAAACGCCGTGTCGCACCGGAACCGGTACGCGCCGCCCTTCATCGTCAGCTCGATGCCCGGCGCGCTCGGGGCATTGCCCAGAAGCGCGTTGCCCAGCCGAAACGACAGCGTGTCCATCGGCCCGCACGGCGGCACGCCCACGGCCCAGTACCCGGTGAAACCCGGGAAGTCCTGCACCGACGACTGGATGCCGCCGTCCATCACCTCGACGGCCGCCTCATCAGGGGCAAACCCGTCGAGCATGCGCGTGGCCAACCGCCCCTGCCGGTAGTCCTCGCGTTCGAACAGCGCCTGCAGAAACTGCAGGTTCGTCGTCACGCCGTACACCCGGGTGCGTGCCAGCACGCTGCGCATCTTCGCCTGCGCCTGCTCGCGCGTGTCCGCGTGCACGATGACCTTCGCAATCATCGGGTCGTACAGCGACGTGATCTCCACGCCCTTGCGCACCCATGTCTCCACGCGCGCGTCGGACGGGAACACGACCTCGTCGATCTTGCCCGTCGCCGGCAGATAGCCGCGGTAGGGGTCTTCGGCGTACACGCGCACCTCGATGGCGCAGCCCTGGGGCTCGCACACGAGCGACCGCACGTCGGCCAGCTCGCCCGCCGCCTCGCGCACCATCCATTCGACCAGGTCGATGCCCGAGCATTCCTCGGTGATGCCGTGCTCCACCTGCAGGCGCGTGTTCACCTCAAGGAAGTAGAACTCCTCGGTCGACTCGTCGTACAGGAACTCGACGGTCCCGGCGCTGCGGTAGCCCACCGACCGCGCCATCTCCTCGGCGGCGCGTAGGATGCGCGTGCGCACGGCCGCTGGCAGATGCGGCGCCGGCGTCTCCTCGACCACCTTCTGGTTGCGCCGCTGAACCGAGCAATCGCGCTCGGCCACGGCCACGACGTCGTCGGCCGTCCCGAAGATCTGCACCTCCACATGGCGCGCCCGTTCGATGTACTTCTCCAAAAACACGCCCGCGTCGCCGAAGTTCGCCTGCGCCAGGTGGCGCACGGCATCGAAAGCGCTGGCCAGGTCGTCGGGCGTGCGGCACACGCGCATGCCGATGCCGCCGCCGCCCGCCGTGCTCTTGAGCATCACCGGATACCCGATGCGTTCGGCCGCCGCCGCTGCCTCCGCTTCGTCGCGAATCAGGTTCGTTCCCGAAAGCAGCGGAACGCCCGCCTTCTCGGCCAGGCTGCGGGCCACGTGCTTCAGGCCGAACCGCTCAATCTGGTCGGGGCTCGGACCGATGAACACGATGCCCTCGCGCGCGCATGCCCGGGCGAAGTCGACGCTCTCGGACAGAAAGCCGTAGCCGGGATGCACCGCCTCGGCGCCGGTGGCCTTGGCAGCCGCGATGACCTTGTCCGGATCCAGGTACGTTTCCGCAGCCGAGCCCGCGCCCAGGCACACCGCCTCGTCCGCCCGCTCGACATGCAGGCTGTCGCGATCGGCTTCGGAGTACACGGCCACGCTCGCCACGCCCATGCGCGCAAGCGTCCGTTCGATGCGCGTGGCGATGGCCCCGCGGTTGGCGATCAGCACTTTCTTGAACATAGTCCCTACCTTCGATTCCTCCGGTCGCGAGCGCGCCCGCCCTTGTGGTCCGCGCGTGCGTTCCAGCCGCTGACGCCCGAGGGCATCACGGATTCCAGCTGTACCGAAAACGTACCTATCGCATGCCTGCAGATGAAAGCGCCGCGGCTGCGGCCGCCAGCATCGTGTCGAAGCTCCTGCGGAAATCTGCAAAGCTCCCGCCGCCAGCCGTGCCGCAACCCGCCCTTTCGCCTTCAGCTGAAAGGCCGCCCTACCCTAGTCGTCCCAGACGAGCATGCGCACGGGCGTGGGGTTGTACGCGTTGCACGGGTTGTTCAGCTGTGGGCAGTTGCTCACCAGCACGAGCACCGGCGCGAGCGCCTTCATCTCGACGTAGCGCCCACCTGCGGAAACGCCGTCGTCGAACCACAGGTCGCCTTCGGGCGTCACCGGCACGTTCATGAAGAAGTTGATGTTGGGGGCAAGGTCGCGCTTGCCGATAAGGTCTGCGCGCTTCGTCGCCATCTCCAACATGAAGCTGTCGCGGCAGTTGTGCATGTAGATCTTCTCGCGGGCGTAGCGCACGGTGTTGCTCTGCGACGAGCAGCAGCCGCCCAGCGTGTCGTGGCGGCCAGTGGTGTCGGCCACGATTTCGAGCAGCGGCGCGCCCGACTCCGCGCGCAGGACCGACCCCGTGGTCAGGTAGATGTTCTCCTGCGCGACGATGGTGGCGATGGCGCTGTAGTGGTCCTCGGGATGTTCCAGGCTGTAAAACGTGGTGTCGACGGCCTGGTTGCCCTCGATGTCGACGATGCGCAGCACCTGCCCGGCCGCCAGTTCGAAGCTCCAGGGCTTGCCCGCGGGCACCACTTCGTTGTAGACCGCGTACGCTTCGGCGCGTTCGCTCTTCTTTTCGACAAAACCGTACATGAGAGTGTCCTTCCTTTAGAAAACCGCAGGTTACAGGCCCAAAAGTTCGTAGTATTCCCGGGTGTTCTCAAACGCGCGGTAGTTCTCGGGGCGATGCGTCACGCACGGGTCGCACAGGTCGGTCGCCGGCGCGTCGAACACCTGCACCTCCACCGGCACGGCCGGGTACGTGGTCGCGGGGTTGAGCGGGTTGGGCGTGTTGGACAGGATGACGATGCAGTCCATCTCGGTGCGCAGCGTGACGGTCGAGCCTTCCTTGCACCAGCCGGGCTCGTAGTGCATCGAACCGTCCTCGTTGACGTACACCTTGGAGAACAGGTTGACGCAGGGCACCAGGTCGCGCAGGCTCATGTCGTTGCGCTCGAGTTCCATGGCGACGTTTTCCATGCCCGAGCGCAGCCAGTCGTTGCGGTCGCGCTGGTAGGTGCTCTCGCCGTACTTGGCGTCGGTGGCGGCGCGGGTGGTGAGGCCGGTGATGGTGTCGTGCCAGCCCAGGCTGTCCTCGACGATGGAGGCGAGCACGCGCCCGTTGTCGCTCATAAGTACGTTTCCCGTGGTCAGATGGGCGGTGCACTGGCCTTTCAGCGTGTCGGGCATGTTGTAGCGCTCGGAGGTGTCCCGCATGTTGTACAGCAGAAGCGCCATGTTGGCGTCTTCGCCGAGCGCCTTGAACCGAACGTACTTGCTGCGTCCGATGCAGCCCGACCACTTCTCGCCCGGACGAAAAACCTTGCTCCAAACCTTCTTCATCTCTGATCATCCTTTCTGTGTGTGCCGCCGTGAGGGCGGCGCGTTGCCGTTGACGCGGATGCCCTGCGGACGTCCGCGGAAAAGCACCTGCTAGTCGGCGATCGGCGCCGTCATGGCCGCCTGCGCCTGGGCGAGCTCGGTTTCCACCGGGAAGCCCGCGCGCTTCGCGTGCTCGTAGAAGTCCAGGTCATCGGCCCGCTTCTCCATAACCGCGCGCTCGTAGAGCTGCTGGGAGGTGATGGTGCGCTCGCGAGCGAGCGCCGCAAGCTCCGCCTGCTCCTCGGCGTTTTCCGCCGCGGTGCGCGGGCACAGCGCCGCCACCACGAAGAACACGCCCAGGGACACGCCGAACGAGATGAACGTCACCCATCCGTCCATATCGGCTGTGAACAGGTCGTTCGGGATGTACAGCAGCGTGTTCTCCACGCCGTAGACGGTGGGCACCGTGACGAAGAAGAACAGCCGCAGCACCAGACCCGTGATCGCCGACGCCATCACGGACGCCCGCGACGTGCGCTTCCAGAACAGCCCGCCGAACAGCGCCGGGATCAGGCAGCACAGCATCAGGTCGAACGCGAGCGTCAGCAGGATGCCGGTCGACTGCAGGCGGGCCGCCACAAGCACGCCGGCGAGCGCCAGCGGCACCATGCACATCCGCACGTAGCGCAGCTGCGGATCGCGTTTGGACAGGTCTGACGAGCGGCGCATGCCGCCGATGTTGCGGACGATCATGTCGGACATGCCCAGAATCGCGCCCGATGCCGTGGAGAACGACGCCGCCACGATGCCGGCGAGCACCAGCACGTCGATGACGGGCGGGATGTAATCGGACATCATCTCGTACAGAAGCGGCGAGCCGTCGTATTCCATGCCGAGCGAGCCCACGGCCGCGAGCGACACCATCGCGTAGATCGTACCGATGATCGCCGTCAGCGCGGCGCCGACGAAGCAGGCGTTGCGCGCCACCTTGGGGTTCTTCGCCGAGTATATGCGCTGCTGAAAATCGATGGCCACGATGTCGCCGATGCCGAGCGACAGGATGGTCGCCCAGTTGATGGCAGACCCCGCCGCCGGATCGTACAGCTGCTCCCAATCGAAGGGGCCCATGCCCTCGGGCACGGTGTATCCGCAGGTGAACGCGATGTAGAGCGCCAGCACCACGGCCGCGCACAGCGTGATGGCCGTCTGGATGGTGGCGGTGTAGGCGTCTGAGTACAGGCCGCCGAACATCGTGTACAGAAGCACGAGGCCCGCCGCGATGAACAGACCCGCCACGTACGGCAGCCCCAGGAAGTGGTTGAACAGGTAGCCGCACGCGACCATGTTGCCGGCGAGCAGGATGATGTAGGCGAGCACCATAATGCCCGATGCCAGCTTCTCGAAACGCGCGCCGAATTTGACGCGGAAGAAGTCGCCGAGCGAGAACAGCCCCATCTCGTTCATGGGCTTGGCGACGAAGATGCCCGACAGTACGAGCGCGATAGCCAAGCCAATGGCCAGAAGCGAGCCAGCCCAGAAGCCCGACTGCGCCGTGAGGTCGACGTTGCCGAGCGTCGCGTTGGAGTCGACGGCGGCCACCATCAGGGCGGGCGCCACCAGATAGAGGGGCATCATGCGGCCGGCAACGAGGAAGTTCTGCGAATCGCCTTCCACTTTGCGGCCGACCCAGATGCCGACGAACAGGACGAGGGCCACGGTCAGCCCGACGCCCAATATCAGCATGCCGTTCACGCTATCACCACTTCCTTTTCGTCAAAGCCCGGCGTTTCGTTCGCCGTTTCAATACGGTATTGACTTTAAGGAGCTGGTATTGCGGAACGATTGCCCGGACGTTTCGGGACGTTTAAAGCCGCGTTTCCGGATGGTTTCGGGAAGGGGCGTGCGTGGACGGGGCGCTTGCGACTGGACGCGGGAGGGACTGGCGCGGGCGGGGCTGATGCGGGCAGGGCTGGCACTCATGCGTTGGCCCGTTCGCGCGGGCGCGGGTGCGCACGCTGAACAGGGATGATGCGCTTGCTCGCGGGCAAGCTCGCGCGGGAGTACGGGCGAGACTGGCGCGGACGCGGACGGGGCGCTACCCTACCCAGCCGGCTGTGCGGGCGTCTGACCAGGCGCAATCGATGTCGTCGTCGCTTGCACCCACAAGACGCAGAGCGCAGCGCGCCGCGAAACGCGCGCATGAATCAGCGTCGGCCATGACAGGGTTGGCGTCCGCATCGTCAGTTGCGGCGGAAGCATCAATGGCATCGCCGTCGACCGCGCTTTCGGCACCTTCCCCACCAGCTGCGGCATCCCCATTCTGCCCCTGGCGGAAACGGTGCTGCAAGCCCTCGTCCATCGTGAGGATCGCGAACGCCGTCGAGCGCGCATCGCCGACCGGGTGCAGTTCGCCCGTGGCCTCGCCAATCGCAACGAGCCCGGTCAGCGTTGCGGCGAGCTGCCGGTACGGCTCGTCGTCGCTCGCCGTACCCCGCGCCTGCGCGACGGCGCCCTCAAGCTCGTAGTAGTCGAGCCGCGACAGGCACAGGTTGCGCGCGTCGTGAAAGACCGCGGCGATGAGCACGGCCCGCGCGCCGACGGATGCCGTCGCCTGCTCGAGCGTCGTGCCCCCGAGGAATGCGAGCGGGTCGTTCACGCGCTGGAGCAGGGACGATGCGACCTCGGCCTTCGACGAGAACCAGTGGTACAACGACGACTGGTCGATGCCCACGGCGTGCGCGATCGACGACATCGTCGTCTGCGCGTACGTGCGCGCGGCGAACTGCTCAGCCGCCGCGTCCAGAATTTTCTCCCGGAACTCCTGCGCGTTCATCCCATCGCGGTACTTGCGCTTGCGCTGCGCCATCGGCGGGCGGCCTCCTTCGTTGAATCGCGGCAGGCGCCGCAAAATCGCCGGTGCCGGTCTTGTTTTGTAGGTATCGTACCAGTCCGCACGCGTACCGGAGCAGCGCAAATCCCGCAGAAGAGCATCTGCACAACCGCAATCACCCGCACGGTCACTTCCGTATCTTCCCTACCGCGACCGCACATATGCGGACGAGCGGGGATCGCATATATTCCCAACCATGAGCGTGCGCGCGAGATTCCCATGCGTTAGCGACCGCGCACGATGGTCATCTCTTCCTCCCCATGGCGCCCGCACGATTGCGCCTTGAGCACGCCTTATTTGCCTCATCCTGCTGCTCTCTCCACTTCGCTTGCGGACGTCCCTTCCCTCTTTCGCTTCCCCATTCCCCAGCTTCTCCTCCCCGTCCTCCTTCCATTCACATTGCGCACATTTCAATTGCGCACAACTATTTTTCATGCTAGAGTAATCCTTAGCAAACATCCCCAACGGGAAAGCCCCAGGAAAGGACCTCTCATGAACTACTTCGATTACACCGTCACCGCACAGGATGGCACCCCCACCCCGCTGTCCGTGTACAAGGGCAACGTCGTGCTGATCGTCAACACCGCCACCGGCTGCGGCTTCACTCCGCAGTACGAAGACCTCTAGCGCATCTACAAAACCCATCATGACCAGGGGTTCGAGGTGCTCGACTTCCCGTGCAACCAGTTCGCCGGCCAGGCGCCCGAGTCCGATGGCGAAATCAACACCTTCTGCACGCTGAAGTACAACACGGAGTTCCCGCGGTTCAAGAAAATCGACGTCAACGGCGACACAGCCGACCCGCTGTTCGCGGCCCTCGCCACCGAGAAGCCGTTCCAGGGGTTCGGCAAGGGCGTCAAGGCCAAGGCGCTCGAGAAGTTCGCCCAGCAGAACAACAAGAAGTTCGGCGACAAGGCGTACTGCATGTGGAACTTCACGAAGTTCCTGGTCGACCGCGAGGGCAATCTGATCGCTCGCTTTGAGCCGACCGCCGACATGGCCGACGTCGAGCGCGCCATCGAGGCGGCGCTCTAATGGCACCCCGCCGCGGAGCCGGAGCGAGTGCTCCGGCTGGCGAAACCGCTGGCACAGACACGGGTTCGGCGACGGCAGCGGCGGCGGCCGGCAGCGTGCCATTCAACGACGCGGCGGCGCTGCGGCTCGACAACCAGCTGTGCTTTCCGTTGTACGCGTGCTCGAAGGAGATCGTGCGGCGGTACAAGCCGCTGCTGGGTCCGCTGGGGCTTACGTACACGCAGTACATCTGCATGATGGTGCTGTGGGAAGAAGGCGAATCATCCATCGCCCACCTGGGGAAACGTCTCTATCTTGATTCAGGGACGCTCACGCCGGTCGTGCGCAAGCTCGCCGACAAGGGCTACGTGACGCGCCGGCGCGATACTGCCGACGAGCGCGTGGTCGACGTCGCCCTGACCGATCAGGGCCGCCAGCTGGAGCAACGTGCGCTGTCCGTCCCGCATGCTATGGCGTCCTGCATCGATTTGCCGCGGGAGGACGCCGCGGCGCTCAAACGCCTGCTCGAAAAGACGCTTGCCGCGATGCGGTGACGAAAGCGCCCGCGTACCGCCCCGGAAAGCGGCACGCGGGCGCCTCTGCGCGAGTGCGATTTCGCCTTTACGGGCGCAGCGTCACCTCGATCGTGTCCCCCACTTCGGCGGGCTTGATGCCGGGACCGTTCTCGGCCAGGTAGTACGCGTCCGCGCCCTCGGCTTCGACTGGGCCGGGACGTCCGGATTTCGTCGGGAACGCCTCGAGCACGCCGTCGGCGCCCAGCTTGAGCGCAACCTGCTTGACTCCGAAGAACGAGCCGCCTTCGCGCGGGCGCTGCTCGCCCGCCGGCGCATGCGGATGCGCGCCCTTCTTGCCCTGCGGTCCGCCGGGACTGCCCTGCGGCAGCGGCGCGGCCAGCCGTACGTTGATGCGCACCGGGTCGGTCGACTGTCCCAGGAACTTCTGCATGGCGGGACGCAGGTAGAAATCGGTCGTGAACGCCGCGCCGCCCGGAGGGCCCGAGATGCCGATGACCGGCGTGTTCTCCAGAACGGAGCACGAGCTGTGATGCCCGGGGCCGTGGTTGGTCTGGTGGTACAGCACGCGTCCGATGCGCTCCAGAATCTCAAGGCTGTAGTCGTCCGAGCCCTTCGACGAACCGGCGTTGAGCACGACGATGTCGGCGATGGCAACGGCGCGTCGCAGCGCGGCCTCGATCTGCTCCGGGTCGTCGGGTGTGATCGGGAACAGCACGGGCTCGCCGCCCCACTCCTCGATCTTGCCCTTCATCAGGACCGAGTTGCTGTCGATGTTCTTTCCCGCGGGAACGGGTGCGCCCACCGGCACCAGCTCGTTGCCCGTCGGCAGAAACGCCACGCGCGGCTTCACCACCACGTCGACGAGCGCGTTGCCGCCGCTCGCGATGTGCGCGGCCAGAAGCGGCGTGATCAGGGTGCCGGCGCTGACCAGCACCTCGCCGGCGTGCATGCGGCTGCCGGTCGGAATGGTTCCCGCGAACTGCTTCGACGGCGCGGCGTCGAACGCCACGTGCTCGTCGTCGGCGCTGATCTGCGCATGCTCCACCACGATGGCCGTGTCGAACCCTTCGGGCATGCCAACGCCGGTGTTCGCGAACTGCCAGTCCACGCCACGCTTCCACGCGGACGTGTCAGGCATGCCGTTTTCGAAGTCGCTCCAGTGCACGGCAACCGAGTCCATGCAGCACGTCAGGCTGTTGGGCATGTCCAGCTGAGCCACCGCGTCGGCAGCGAGCACCCGGCCGATCGCGTCGTACACCGGAACCGTCTCCGTGCCCGGATGGAAGTCGCACGCGCCCAGGATGGCCTCGATCGCCTCCTCGCGCGTAACCTGAATATGCTTGGAATGATCGCGCATAGATCGCTCTCCTTTCGCCCGCGCAGCCGACGCGGGCAATCGTCCACGCCAGATTATAGTGCATGCCGAATAACGGAGTGCGTCCGGGCGGTGTTACGCGTGCATGCGGGGCTGCTGGGTGCGAGCTCGCCGGGGCGCCGCACGCGAAGCCCCGCGAACCCGCAGACGCGACGTATCACTCGCAGCCGCGCTGGTCGCATCCGCTGCCGCGCCGCGTCCAAACACCTGCCGCGCGAAATCTCTAGCGCTGCTTCACCACGAGCACGTCGCAGCTCATCGTGCGGATGAGGTGCGTGCTCACGCTGCCCACGAACGCGTACTTGACGTTTGACAGGCCGCGTTCGCCACAAACGACCAGGTCGGGCTTGCAGTTGGCGATAAGCTCCTGCGTGAGCGTCTCGATGACGGGACCGGCCGCCACGCGCAGCTCGGCGTCGGCGATGTCGCTGTTGGCGCGGATGTCGGCCAGCTCGGCGGAAAGGTCGTCTTCCAGACGCTCGCGCACCTCGCGCGCCAGCGCCGCCGGGTTGCCGCCGTTCGCGTCAGCCGGCAGCGAGTCCACCACGTGCCCCATGGTCAGCTTCGCATGGTTGTCGGCCGCGATGCTCGCCGCCCGGCTGAGCACCGCGCGCTGCGCCTCGGTTCCGTCGAGCGCCACGAAAATGTTGCTGTATTCCTTCACGATGTCCTCCTATCGACGGCGCCGCGTGCGCCGCTTGTCGATGAGTGCGCACCTGCGAGCTTAACACCCCCGCACGCCCGCCACAGGCGCGCCGTTCGAACGCCGCGCCCCCGTTCCACGGTCACGGCGTAAACGCCGCGCTGTTGCCGCCAGAATGCCGTAGGCGCGCCGCGTTCCCGCCGTATGGTCGCCATTTCGGTGCCGCATGAACGCCACTCGCCCACCGTTGCTACGCCGCGCTGTTGCCGCCCGAATGCCATTACCGCGCGGCGTCTCCGCCGCACAGCTGCCACTCGCGCGCCGCGCGGACGCCGCGCGCGTTCCCTGCGTCCTCCCGCTTACGCGGCGGCGCCCGTCATGCGCGCGTGGTCGAGGCGCTTGTTGCGGAAGAAGATGAGCCAGTTCGCCGCGAGCGCGGCCACGTTGATGAAGTACACGATGAGCACCCAGTTGACGGTGCCGCCGACGAACTTGGCGGCGATGCCCGCGAAGTACCCCAGCGTGATCAGGCCCAGAAACAGCCACGACGTTCCCGCCGCCGTCCGCGCCTTGTACGCCTTCACGGCGTTGATCGGCCACGACAGGCCGAAACAGACGAGCATAATCGCTTCCAGAACCGCTGCCATAAGTTCGAATCCTCCATCCCGCGCCCCAGCTGGGACGCCTCTCTGCGCCTGCAGGTGGACGCGACCGCGTTTCCCGCTGGCTCCCGCGCGCCCGCGCATGCTTTGTACCGCACGCTACGGTAGTCCCGACGCAGAGCTTGTTTCTAATAACGCATGGATTATTATTAAATCTGCATTCATATCTATTCGTTATCGCTTCTAAGGAATCCGCCTATGGATATCCAGCAGCTCCGGTACTTCCATGCGGTCGCTGCGACCGAGCACATGACGAAAAGCGCCCGCCAGCTGGGCGTTGCGCAGCCCGCGCTCACCCAGTCCATCCACCGGCTCGAACGCGAGCTCGGCTGCCCGCTATTCGAACACGCCGGCCGCAACATCCGCCTGACGCCGCAGGGGCGCTACTTCGACGAGCGCATCGCGCCGGTGCTCCAGGGGCTCGAGGATGCGACGGTGGGGCTGGCCACGTTCGACCGGACGGAGGAGCAGACCGTCCGCTTGGACATCCGCTCGGCATCGAGCCTGGTCGTGGACGCGTTGGCAGCCTATCGGACGCAGCATCCGGACACGCGCTTCGAGCTGCGACAGTACGAGGACGCGCCGCTCTGCGACATCCGCGTGACGTGCCGCGCCGTGACGACGGACGCGCCCGAGCATGCGGCCGCTCAGCCGTCGCCCCGTTCCGCAACGCCGCAGGGCGCAGCCACCGCACAGCGCGCAGCCGTCCCCCGCTCGTGCACCCTCGCCATCACCGCCGACTGCCGCACGCCCGCAGACGTCGATGACGCCGTGCGCTCCGCCGTCCTGTCCGAGCGCATCTTCGTCGCCACCTCGCCCGACCACCCCGCCGCCACCGACGAGCCGTGCGCGCTCGCGCGGTTTGCCGACGACGCGTTCATCTGCCTCGCCCCCGGCAACCCCTTCCGCCGCATCTGCGACGCATCGTGCCAGCGCGCGGGTTTCGCGCCGCGCATCGGCTGCGAAAGCGACAATCCCCAGGTCGTGCAGAAGATGATCGCGCTCGGGCTGGGCGTGGGGTTCTGGCCCGAGCACTCGTGGGGCGCGACCGACCGCGCTCGCCTTCACCTGACGCCGCTCGCCGAGCACGGCTTCGCGCGCGACATCGTCATCGCCATGACACATGCCGATCCAAAGCCCGCAACGCAGGCGTTCTTCCGGTTCCTCGTGGCCTTCCTCGCCCGCGGGCTGGCGAGCTGACAAGGTAACGGCGGGTCTGCACGCCAACGCCTCGCGGACGGAACGCCGACACCTCGCGAACAGCACGCTGATGCCCCGCGGGCGAGTCGCCGACAGCCCGGCGCGTGGGAATCCGAAAGAAATTCCTCCTGCGACCTCACGTTATGGGAAAATCGCAGGAGCGTGCGCGCATCGCGCATGCGGCGACGCCCGTCGCCACCCGTTCTCACGAAAGACGTCCCCATGGTCAACCTGCGACAACTTCGCTCGCGCCTGCACGAGCGTATCCGTGCCGACAAGCGCTCGTTCGCGCTGTACACCGTCCTGCGCATCATCGTCATCATCACGCTCGTGCGCTGCATCCTGCTTGGCAACTACGAAAGCGCCGCCCTGTGCGTGCTGTCGCTCGTGCTGTTCCTCATGCCGGCGTTCGTCGAAGAGCAGTTCCGCGTGGAGATTCCCCCGCTGTTCGAGGCGATCATCTACCTGTTCATCTTCGCCGCTGAAATCCTCGGCGAAATCAACCACTACTACGTGCTCATCCCCGGCTGGGACACGATGCTGCACGCCATGAACGGCTTCCTGTGCGCGGTCGTCGGATTCTCGATGGTCTACATCGTCAGCCGCCACAGCAAGAACCTCAACCTGTCGCCGTTCTACCTGGCGTTCGCAGCGCTGTGCTTCTCGATGACCATCAGCACGCTGTGGGAGTTCGTCGAGTTCATCGGCGACCAGCTGTTCATGGTGGACATGCAGAAGGACTACATCATCACGTCCATCGGGTCGGTGGCGCTCGACCCCACCAACTCGCAGACGCCCGTGCGCATCACCAACATCGTGCAGACGACCATCACCACGGCCGACGGCGCCACCTACACCATCGACGGCGGCTACCTGGACGTGGGCATCATGGACACGATGAAGGACCTGATGGTGGGCTTCGCGGGCGCCGTGCTGTTCAGCATCATCGGCTACAGCTACCTGCGCGTGCACGGAACGACGCACGAGCCGCGCCACGGGCTGCTGTCGCACCTGGTCGTGCGCGCCGACGACGACCCGATCGTCGTGGCCGAGCGCGAGCGTCGCGAGCAGGAGAAGGCCGCCGCCCAGCTCGCGCGTGCGAAGGGCACCGAACGCAAGCACGCTGCCGCCGAGCGTGCAGGAGCCCCGTCCCGTCAGAAGTAGCCGGCGGCTCCTACGACAGCGAGCGCGGCCAGCAGGCACCCAGTGCGCGCGCCAGCAGGCACGACCCGCACGCACCCAGCGTGTGCGTCATACCTGTGCCGACCAGGCACTCTGCGCCTGCATCCGCCGCGGCGCCCGGCCCATTCGCCGGCCGCGCGCGGCCAGGCTTACGCAAGCCCCATCCAGAACGCGATTTTCGGCACGTATCCCATGATGAAGATGGTCACGATGAGCGCGGGGATGCCGTACGCGCACCACAAGCGCGCTCTGCGCGGGAACTTCAAGCCCTTGCCCGCGTCGGCCTCGTCGATGAAGTTTCCCCAGCCCCAGCCCATCTTCCACGTGCAGAAGATGGTGAACACGAGCCCGCCGAGCGGCAGGATGTTGTTGGACACGATGAAGTCCTCGACCGACTGGATGTCGCCGATGCCCGGCACCGTGAAGCCGGCCCACACGTTGAACCCGAGGGCGCACGGGATGCTCAGCAGGAACAGCGCGATGCCGTTGATGGCCACCGAGCGCCTGCGCGAGATGCCCCAGCGGTCGGTCACCCACGTGACCAGCGTCTCGAACACGGCGACGACGGTCGACAGCGCCGCGAAGCTCATGAACACGAAGAACAGCGCGCCCCACACGTTGCCGAGCGGCATCTCGCCGAACACGACCGGCAGCGTCTGGAACACGAGCGACGGGCCCGAATCCGGGCTGATGCCGTACGCGAAGCACGCCGGGAAGATGATGAGGCCCGCCATGACGGCGACGAGCGTGTCGAGCCCCGTCGCGGACAGCGCCTCGCCCGTCAGGCTGCGGTCGCGGCCGATGCGCGACCCGAAGATCGCCATACCGCCCATGCCCACCGACAGCGAGAAGAATGCCTGGCCCATGGCCGCGTAGAGCGCCTCGCCGAACGTGCCCAGCTGCTCGGCCGGCGTTGCGCCCGCGAACAGCCGTCCAAAGTCGGGCAGCAGGTAGAACGCGAGGCCGTCCTCGGCGCCCGGCAGCGTGACCGCGCGCACGCACAGCGCGATCATGATGACGAACAGCGCGCTCATCATCACCTTCGACACGCGCTCGACGCCCTTCTGCAGGCCGACGAGCGTCGACGCCACGCCGATGCCCACCGACACGCCCATCCACAGGATGAGCTCGCCTGGGTTGCCGATGAGCTGGGTAAACGCCTGCGTCGACACCGCGTCGCCCGCGCCGGTGAACATGCCCGACGCCATGCGCGGGATGTAGGCGATCATCCAGCCGCAGATGGTGGTGTAGTACATGAGCAGAATCATCGATCCCGCGTAGCCCCACCAGCTGAACCAGCGGAAGCTGCGCTTGGACGGCAGCACGTGGAACGCCCGCGCCGTGCTGCGCTGGCTCGCACGGCCCACGGAGAACTCCATCACCATGACCGGCATGCCCAGAAACAGAAGGAACGCCAGGTAGACGATGATGAACGCCGCGCCGCCGTATTCGCCGGCGATGTAGGGGAAGCGCCAGACGTTGCCCAGACCGATGGCGCAGCCCGCGGCCACCAGGATGAAGCCGAGGCGCGACCCGAAGTGTTCACGCTCGTCCGCGAGCGCGGCGGCAGCGTCGGCGGCGCCTGCGGGCGCGGCGGCGTGGTCGGACCCCGCGGG
>CAIFEB010000047.1 GCA_903789375.1 uncultured Eggerthellaceae bacterium
AGACCGACGTCGCCATCGAGCTGGGCGGCGAGGACGCGAAGATCATCTACTTCGGCCAGACCATCGAGCAGCGCATGAACGGCACGTGCGCCGGCGGCACGGGCGCGTTCATCGACCAGATGGCCACGCTTCTCGACACCGACGCCACGGGCTTGAACGAGCTGGCCAAGCGCCACAAGACGATCTATCCCATCGCGAGCCGCTGCGGCGTGTTCGCCAAGACCGACGTCCAGCCGCTGCTCAACGAGGGCGCGCGCAAGGAGGACATCGCCGCATCGATCTTCCAGGCCGTCGTCACGCAGACCATCTCGGGCCTGGCGTGTGGGCACCCCATCCGCGGCTACGTCGCTTTCCTGGGCGGCCCGCTGCAGTACCTCTCCGAGCTGCGCGAACGCTTCTACGACACGCTCGAGCTGGACGAGGAGCATCGCGTGGTGCCCGAGAACGCCCACCTGTTCGTGGCGAGCGGCTGCGCGGTCGCGGGCGCGCGCGATGACGATGTGGTGGTCGAAAGGCTCAACGACGTCATCGAGCGCCTGCACAGCCTGGGCGACATCCAGGGCTCCGAAGTGGTGCGCCTGCCGCCGCTGTTCAAGGACGAGGCCGACTACCAGGAGTTCCGCCATCGTCACGACAACGAGCGGGTGGAGCGCGCCGATTTGGCCTCCTACGAGGGCGAGGCGTTTCTGGGCCTCGACGCCGGCTCTACCACGTTCAAGGCGACCCTCATCGCGCAGGACGGCAAGATCCTGTGGACGTACTACGTCAGCAACAAGGGCGACGTGCTCGGCTGCGCCAAGACCGCCATGGCCTCGCTGTATGACGCGCTGCCCAAAGACCCCGACACCGGCCGTCCGCTCGTGACCATCGGCCACTCCACCGTGACCGGCTACGGCGAGGGCCTGCTTCTGCAGGCACTGCAGGTGGACTCCGGCGAAATCGAGACGGTTGCGCACCTGCGCGGCGCGCAAGAGCTTCTGCCCGACGTCGAGTTCATTCTGGACATCGGCGGCCAGGACATGAAATGCCTGCGCGTGAAGGACGGCGTCATCGACCACATCATGCTCAACGAGGCGTGCTCGTCGGGCTGCGGCAGCTTCATCGAGAGCTTCGCGTCGGGCCTGGGGTTGGACGTGCGCGAGTTCGCCGAAACCGCCATCAAGGCGAAGAACCCCGTCGATCTGGGCAGCCGCTGCACCGTGTTCATGAACAGCCGCGTGAAGCAGGCGCAAAAGGAGGGCGCTACGGTGGGCGACATCGCCGCGGGCCTGGCTATCTCGGTCATCAAGAACGCGCTGTTCAAGGTCATCAAGATCCGCGACCCGCGTGACGTGGGCACAAACGTCATCGTGCAGGGCGGCACGTTCCTAAACGACGCCGTGCTGCGCGCGTTCGAGCAGCTGGCAGGCGTGGACGCGGTGCGCCCCGACATCGCCGGCAACATGGGCGCCTACGGCGCGGCCCTGCTCGCGCGCGACCGTTACCAGGCGGCCGTCAAGCGCGCGTCCTACGAGGCGGAAACCTCGCACGAGGCACCGCGGCGGGTCACGTCCAAGCTTCTGACCATCGACCAGATCGAGCACCTCGAGCCGCGTCATCGCACGCTGCGCTGCAAGGGCTGCGCCAATTCGTGCCTGCTCACGGTCAACGACTTCGGGTCGGACCCGCAGACGGGCAAGCCGCGCCGCTTCATCACGGGCAACCGCTGCGAGAAGGGCGCGGGACTGGCCAAGGGCAAGAAGAACACCGTGCCCAACCTGTTCGAGTACAAGAGCAAGCGTCTGTTCGGCTACGAGCCGCTCGCGCCCGAGGACGCGCCCCGCGGCACCGTGGGCATCCCGCGCGCGCTCAACATGTACGAGAACTACCCGTTCTGGTTCACGTTCTTCACCCAGCTGGGCTTCCGCGTCATCCTGTCGGACCCGTCGACCAAGGACACCTACGAGGCCGGCATCGAGAGCATGCCGTCGGAATCGGTGTGCTACCCGGCCAAGCTCTCGCACGGCCACGTGATGAACCTCATCGCCAAGCACCCCGACTTCATCTGGATGCCTTGCAGCAAGTGGGAGCGCCAGGAGGACGAAGGCGCCGGCAACCACTACAACTGCCCGATCGTGGCCAGCTACTCGGAGGCGCTGCGGCTCAACGTGGACGCGCTGCGTGAGGAGCACATGCCCTTCCTCAATCCCTGGCTGCCCTATGATAAGCGCGATTACCTGGGCAAACGTCTGTACGTCGAACTGTGCGAGAACTTCGCGGACGTCATCGGCAAGCACGCGCCGCTGCCGAGCAAGTCCGAAGTCGAGCGCGCTTGCGAGGCGGCGTGGGAAGAGGACGCGCGCTTCAAGGCCGACATCCGCAAGAAAGGCGAGGAAACGCTCGACTGGATGCAGAAGACGGGCACGCACGGCATCGTGCTGGCGGGCCGTCCGTATCACAACGACCCCGAGATCAACCACGCCATTCCCGAGCTTCTGACGAGCTTCGGCCTGGCCGTGCTCACCGAGGATTCCGTCGCCCACCTGGGCACGCTCGAGCGGCCGATCCGTCTGGTGGACCAGTGGATGTACCATACGCGCCTGTACGCGGCGGCCAAGGTGTGCACCGAGCGCCGCGACCTGGACCTCATCCAGCTCAACAGCTTCGGCTGCGGCCTGGACGCCCTCACGACCGACCAGGTGCAGGAGATCCTGGAGGCGTCGGGCAAGATCTACACCGTGCTCAAGATCGACCAGGTGTCCAACCTGGGCGCCGTGCGCATCCGCGTGCGCAGCCTGCTCGCCGCCCTGCGCGACCAGGAGGAGCGCGAGGCGGAAAAGGAGCTCGAGGCCAACGGTTGCCCGGTGAACAGCCGCAACGTCGAGGAGATGCTCGCCGCGTTCGAGAACAAGCGCATCGAGAACGACGGCTCGGAGGTGGCCAAGCTCGCCCAGAAGGTGGCGGGCGATGTGTCGCGCGAGGCCGAGTCGACGGAGTTCCCGCGCGTGGAGTTCACCGAGGAGATGAAGAAGGAAGGCTGGACCATCATCGCGCCGCAGATGGCGCCGTACCACTTCGCGCTGTTGCAGCCGATCTTCCGCGCCAACGGCTACAACCTGGAGGTGCTGCCGTCGGTGGACCACGGGGCGGTCGACGCGGGCCTGAAGTACGTGAATAACGACATCTGCTACCCGTCCATCCTGGTCACGGGCCAGATTATGGAAGCGGTGACCAGCGGTAAGTACGACACGCACAAGCTGGCCGTGCTGATCACCCAGACGGGCGGCGGCTGTCGCGCAACCAACTACATCTCGCTCATCCGCAAGGCGCTCAAGTCGGCGGGGCTCGGCTACATCCCGGTCATCTCGCTGGCGCTGCAGGGCAACCTCGACGAGTCGAACTCCGGCTTCAAGATCACGCTGCCCATGCTGCAGCAGGCCATCTACGCGCTGTCGTACGGCGACCTGCTGATGGCGGCGCTGTACCGCACGCGCCCCTACGAGGTGGAGCCGGGCAGCGCCCAGCGCCTGTTCGACCACTGGATGGACCGCTGCAAGACGCAGATGTACGACGGCGAGAACCGCAAGCAGTTCGCCCGCACCGTCAACGAGATAGTCGACGACTTCGACGCCCTGCCGCTTCAGGGCGAGGGCGAGAAGCCTCGCGTGGGCGTGGTCGGCGAGATCTTGGTGAAGTTCCACCCCACGGCGAACAACCAGGTCGTGGACGTGATCGAGAAGGAGGGCTGCGAGGCGGTGGTGCCGGGTCTCATCGAGTTCTTCCTGTTCGGCATCGCGGGCCGCATCTTCCAGAAGGAGCCGCTCGGCCGCTCTGCCAAGGGCGCCGTGGGTGCGCGCATGATCCTGAAGTACATCGACCGCGTGCGCAAGCCGGTGCTCGACGCCATGGAGCGCTCGTCGCGCCTTGAGCGTCCGACGGACATCTTCACGCTGGGGCAGTACGCCGAGGAGATCCTGAGCCTGTGCAACTCGATGGGCGAGGGTTGGCTGCTCACGGCCGAGATGGTGGAGCTCGTGCGCCACAACACGCCCAACATCGTGTGCGCGCAGCCGTTCGCCTGCCTGCCGAACCACGTCGTGGGCAAGGCCGTCATCAAGGAGATCCGCCGCCGGTACCCCATGAGCAACATCGTGGCTGTGGACTACGACCCCGGCACGTCGGAGGTCAACCAGCTCAACCGCATCAAGCTGATGATCTCGGTGGCGAAGGCCAACCTCGAGGACGCCGAGGAGCGCGCGCGGGCGGACCGCGACGATTTCGTGGACGACAGCCGCGGGCGTGCGCAGGAAGACGACATGGGCGATTTCCAGCGCGATGTCGAAACGGAGCTCGTGACGGCGTAAGGCGCGTGGGCGCGCCCGAAGGAGGAAGCATGGGAGAGCGCGAAGGCGCAGCGGCGGAACGCCCCGCTGCGGAACGGCAGGCGGGACGCCTGGTCATCTGCCCGACGCCGATCGGCAACTTGGGCGACATGACCCAGCGCACGATCGACGCGCTGGCGTCGGCCGATGTCGTGTGCGCCGAGGACACCCGGGTGACGGGCAAGCTGCTGGTGGCTTTGGGCTTAAGCCGGCGGCTCGAGCGGCTCGACGAGAACATGATCGGAGAGCGCGCGGACGGCATCGTCGGCCGGGTGCTCGCGGGAGAGGTCATCGCGTACTGCTCCGATGCGGGCATGCCGGGCGTGTCCGACCCGGGATTGCGCCTGGTGGCGGCCGCGCGTGCGGCGGGCGCTGCCGTGGAGGTGCTGCCGGGCCCGAGCGCGGCGGCGACGGCGTACGTGGCGAGCGGCTGCACCAATCCGCGTTTCTACTTCGGTGGATTCTTCCCGCGCAAGGACGCTGCGCGGCGCGAGGTGCTCGCATCGCTCGCGGGCCTGGACGCAGCCCTCATCTTCTACGAGAGCCCGCGTCGGGTGGCGGGCGCCCTGCGCGCCATCGCCGAGGCGTTTCCCGACCGGCAACTGTCCGTGTGCCGCGAACTGACGAAGCTGCATGAGGAGGTCGTGCGCGGCGTGAGCACCGAGGTTGCCGACGAGTTCGCGCGCCGCGACCGCGCAGACGGAATCCGCGGCGAGATCGTGTTGGTCATCGATGGGGTGACCTCTGCGGAGCGCGCGGCCGACGAGCGCGAGCGCGCGGCTGACGCCGACGTGCGGGCGGGCGAGCTGGCCCGGCAGGGGCTGCGCGGCAAGCAGATCGCGCGGCAGCTGGCGGACGAGTTCGGCATCCCGCGCAACGAAGCGTACGAGCGAGCGCTCGAGGCCGTGCGACAGGCGCGCGAGCAGACGGCGGGCGACCACGGCGGTGAGACCGCGGCTGCGGCTGCGGCAGCGCCGTTGCATGAGGAGGCTGCGGGGGAGGGCTCCGATGGCGCAGCGTAGGCGGCGCAAGCGCTTCCCCGACGACCCGCCGCGGCTCGAGTTCATCGACGAGTTCGAGGTGTGGGTGACGCTCAAGGACATCCGCTCGATCCGTCTGCACGTGACATCGCCCGAAGCGCGCATCGAGGTCTCAGCGCCGTTCGGCACGCCGATGGAGGACGTCACGGCGCTCGTTCGCAAGAACCGCGCGTGGATCGAAACCCAGCAGGAGCGCATCGCCGCGTCCCCGATGGCGCGCGCCGAAAGCGCGTCGGACTCCGAAGTGCGCGCATGGCGCAAGACGGTCGAGGCGTTCGTGCCCGCGCTCGTCGCCAAATGGGAGCCCATTTTGGGCGTGCGCGCCGGCAAGCTGGCGTATCGCAACATGAAGAGCCGCTGGGGCAGCTGCCAGCCGCAGACGGGCCGTATCTGCATCAACGTGCGTCTGGCGCTGTATCCGCCCGAATGCCTGGAATACGTGGTGGTCCACGAGCTGTGCCATCTTCTGGTGCACGGCCACGGGCGCGATTTCTACGCGCTGCTCGATGCGGCCCTGCCCACCTGGCGCCACGCGAAAGCCCTGCTCGACGGCAAGGCGTAGAAAATAAAGCGCCCATCCGGGAGGCCGATCCGGATGGGCGCTTGGATTGCGTTCGCGATTGATCTTGTTCGCTAGATCTTGTTCATCTGCGCGAGCGTGGTGTTGTACCAGAAGCTCGTGTTGGGCGGGCAGTACTTCGCGGCGGCCTCGTAGCTCAGCGTGTAGCCGTAGCCGCGGGCGAGGCCGGCGACGTGCGACCAGATGGCGTCCTCCCACGAGCTCCAGCTGCTGGAACCCCAGCCCCAGGCGTTGTACGGGTTGAAGCAGTACAGGCCGAGCGAGCTTTCGGTGTACGCGATGGCCGGCGACCAGCGCGGATCCATGCCGTACGTCCATGCGGCTTCGGCGAACGTGGCGCCCTGGCCCGCCATGGGCGATCCGGCCAGGTAGGCGTTGATGCGCGACGCCCATTCGCTCACGAAGGCATCCTCGTCGGATGTCCAGTCGGCGTCGTCGCTCGAGGCGCTCGAATCGCTGCTCGACGAGCTGGACGACGATCCGCCCGTGAACGTGGCCGTGTCGCTCGAGTCGCTGGCAGAGCTGTCGGATGTGGAATCGTCGGCGCTGTTCGCCTGGGCGGCCTGGGTCGCTTCCGCTTGCGCCTGAGCGGCGGCTTCGGCTGCGGCCTGGGCGTTCGCCTCTTCCTGTGCCTGGCGCTCGGCCTCTTCGCGGGCCTTGCGCTGGGCTTCCACACGTGCGGCCTTGGCGGCTTCGAGCGCGGCGTCGGCGTTCTGCGCCTCGGCGTCGGCATCGGCCTTCGCCTGGTTCAGGCTGGCCTGCGTTGATTCGAGCTCGTCGCGCATGCTCTTCAGGCGGTTGATTTCGTCCATGTTGGAGCGCGCGACGCGATTGGCGTAATCGAGCTTGCTGATGAAGTCGCCGATGTTCTCCGACGAAAGAATGAAGTCGACAATGCCGTACGTCTGCTGCTGGAACTTGTACAGCTCGCGCGCTGCGTCGTCGGCTGCCGCTTGCTGAGCGGGGATTTCCGCCTCGAGCTCGTCGATGCGAGCCTGGTTGTCCTCAATCTGCTGGTTGGCTTCATCGACCTTGGCGAGCGCGGCGTCGTAGTTTGCTGCCGTCTGCTCGATCTGCTGCTGAAATTCGTCGGGCACCGGATTGGTGTCGATGTCCTCGGCGTACGCCGTACGCGCTCCGCCCCAGCTCACACAGCTGAAAGCCAGCGAGCAGGAGACAACCACGCTCATCGCGGTTCGCGCGGGGTGCAGTGGCGGTCGATTGGTCGCCCGTGCTTGAATTCGTTTCATAGTCATATCCCTACGGTCTTCGCTTGAGCCTCAATTATACGAAAACGAGCCCGTGTGCGTCGTCCTCCCATAGAAAGCGCATAGCGCAAGGTTGGGCGCTGCGTTTTGTAAAGAGGAAGTAAGGCCAGTTCAAACGGGTGGCGTGCTGCGCGCCATGCGTGAACGGCCGCAGGTTGCGCCCGTTTGCTGCGTGCTCCCGCGCGGACTCCGCAGCCCGGCGCGCGGATGCTTCCTGCCGGCGAGCGGCAGGCGAACGTGGACTTTACGCGGCCAAGGGATGCAGCCGAATCCAGCGGGGAACCGGCTCGAGCGGCCCAGCCCTGTTCGACCGCCGCACACGCGACGCGGCGTGGAATCTGGCCCCCAGCGTCTTCTTCTGCGAACGCGGATCCGGCTTTTGGAGTCCGCCAACCCCAGGAGGAATCGAAAAAGCGTCTACGAATCTTGGCATGTGCGAATAAGCGCGACGGAAGTGCGGGTGCGGGTTTGCGGATTGACGAAATCGCACCCCAAACAGGCTTGCAAATTGACAGAACATGGCGCATGAGAGGTTTGCAAATTGACAAAGCCCAGTTCAGAGCTTTGGATAATGTGATTTCTCGTTGCTCATTTTTTCTTCTTTCGCGTGCGACCTGCATATATACAAACAGTATATTAACTAGTCAAAAAATTTGTATTTTATATATATCTGGCGAACGCCTAGCATCCTCCTCGAACGAAGCGTTGTGAAGCGGCGTGGGGACGCTGCGCGCTTGGCAACGCGCTCTGCTATCGAAGGAGAATGCCATGAAGATATTCGGGATGGGCATGCCCGAGCTGATCATCATCCTCATCGTCGCGTTGCTGCTGTTCGGGCCGAAAAATCTGCCGAAGATCGGAACGGCGCTCGGCAAGACCATGAGCAACCTGCGGTCCGGCATGGAGAGTGGGTCGGAAAGCGATCCGGAGGCGGACGGAGCGCCCGCTTCGAAGACGGCGGCGAAGGCGCAGACGGTCAAGGCGGAAGCGGTTGCCGACGACGAGCCTGCCGACTACGAGGATCCGTCGCTCAGCCGCATGGACCGGGCGGCGCTCCATTTGAAGCACGACCAGGAGCGCGAGCGTGCCGAGAAGGCGGCTGCGAAGGCCGGTCATGCACATGCCGCGAGCGCTGCGCACTGACGCTGCACGCGCGGGCTTGCATGCAGCGTCAGTGCCGCGTGCGAGTGCTGCCGTGCACGGTGTGCGTGTCCGTGCCGCGAATGCGCGCCGATCTGCGCTGATGAGCAGGTATTCTGCATTCTCGCGGATGCGGGCAAACTGTCCGCATCATTCTTCTTGAACATCCGCATCCCCGCACACCCTCTTCGTGCGAGGACATTCGAGCCGCCGGCTCGCCTCTGCACACCCCTCGCGTGTGAAGGCGTTGCCGGCGGCGTTTCCGTTCTGCGGGCCCGCTTCCTCTCGCTCGTGCGCCAGCTGCGCCCGTTAGCCCGCTTTGCTTGCATACGGAATCGCGCTCGCTTGCGCGCCCGCGCTTGCACTTCCGATTGCGCTTGCGGGTCCGTTCTCCTACGCGTCGGCCGCGGCCTCGTCGTGGGGGAACAGCTCGATGAAACGCTGGGCCAACGGCGACAGGCGCCTGCCCTCCATCCACACGAGCGCCTGGCGCGTCACCAGGTCGGGGCAGTCGATCGGCCGCACCGTCGCGCCCGCGTACGGCGCCATCGACGCGATGCGCTGCGGCACGAGCGCCACGCCGAAGCGCTGGCGCGCCCAGAGCAGCGCCGTGCGGGCGTCATCGGTCATGCAGATGACGGCGAGCGAACATCCAGCCTGGTCAAACGCTTGTCTCATCAGCGCTTCGAACCGGCGGTACATCACCGCGGGCACGCCGTCCAAATCGAACACGCTCACGGGGCCTTCGCCTGCGAGCCAACGCTCGTTCCACGAGACGGCGACCATCGGCTCGGGCGCGGCGTACGTCATCTGCAATCCCTCGGTCTTGAACGGCGTGCGCACGATGCCCACGTCGATCGCGCCCGCGCGCAGCATGTCGAGTACCTCGAACGTGTTGCCCTCGTGCACGGAGAACCGCACTGCGGGGAAGTCGGCCGCGAGCTTCGCCATCTGCTGGCTGGGGACGAGGTTGCCCGACGACGACACCGTGCCGATGGAGAGCGTTCCGCGTTTGCCCTGGCCGAACTCGCGCGCCTCGCTCGCCGCCGCGCTCACCTGGTCGATGATCGAAACCGCGCGCTCGTACAGCACCTCGCCCGCACCGGTGAGCGTGACGCCGCGCGCGTTGCGGTCCACCAGCTTCACGCCGAGCTCGTTTTCGAGTTTGGCGAGCTCGTACGACAGCGGCGGCTGGGATATGTGCAGCTTGCGCGCTGCGGCGGTGATCTGACCTTCCTCGGCGATTGCCGCGAAGTACCGAAGCTGCTTGATGTTCATGGTCCGACCTTTCCGCGGTGGGCATGTTCATACAGCGAATATATGGCCAATGGGGCAAGTATAGAACAGCTCTCGCGTCGTCCTGCGTGCACTTGGCGTGCTTTGCTGGACGCGTGCGGGGATGCCCAGGTCGCATGCTAGAATAGCCCCCGCGAAAAGAAGCGCCGGCACCATTCGCGGGCGCGTCCGAACCGAAGGAGCAAAACCGCATGTCAAAGGGATACTATTCCATCACGACACCCATCTACTACGTCAACGCCGCCCCGCATCTGGGCACGGCGTACACCACCGTCGCGGCCGACACGGTCGCTCGCTACCAGCGCATGAACGGCTACGACGTCGCGTTCGTCACCGGCACCGACGAGCATGGCCAGAAGGTGGCCGAAACGGCGGAGAAGCACGGCATGACGCCGCAGGCGTGGTGTGATTCGATGGTTCCCGCGTTCAAGGAATGCTGGGATTTGCTTAACATCTCCTACACCGACTTCGTGCGCACGACCGAGCCGCGCCAGCACAAGACGGTCCAGGAGTTCTGGCAGAAGCTCTACGACGCAGGCTACCTGTACAAGGGCCAGTACGAGGGCTGGTACTGCGTCCATGAGGAAACCTACTACGCCGAGTCCGACCTGCTGAAGAACGACGACGGCGAGTTCGTGTGCCCCGACTGCAAGCGCCCCGTGCGCCGCATGTCCTCGGGCGAGGAGAACTGGTTCTTCAAGCTGTCTGAGTTCCAGGAGCCGCTGCTCGAGTTCTATCGCACCCATCCCGACTTCGTGCGTCCCGAAACGCGCAAGAACGAAATCGTCTCGTTCGTCGAGCGCGGCCTGCAGGACCTGTCCATCTCCCGTTCGACGTTCGACTGGGGCATTCCGCTCACGTTCGACGAGGGCCACGTCGCCTACGTGTGGGCCGACGCGCTGCTGGCGTACTTCACGGGTCTGGGCTTTGGCCAGGAGGAACGTGGCGACGAGTTCGAGCATCGTTGGCCGGTGCAGTACCACTTCGTCGGCAAGGACATTACGCGCTTCCACTGCGTGATCTGGCCGGCTATGCTCATGGCTGCGGGTTATCCGGTGGCGCAGACGGTGTTCGGCCACGGCTTCCTTCTGACCAAAGGTGAGAAGATGTCGAAGTCCAAGGGCAACGGCGTCATGCCCGCCGACCTGGTGAAGATCTACGGCGTGGATGCGTACCGCTACTACTTCATGAGCGACGTGCAGTTCGGACACGACGGCAACATCTCCATCGAGCGCATGACGCAGGTGTACAACGCCGATCTGGCCAACACCTGGGGGAACCTGGTCAGCCGCGTCACCAACATGACGAAGAAGTACTTCGACTCCAAGGTGCCGGCCGCTCCCGCTGCCGCGGCTGACAACCCCCTGCGCGCCATCTCCGACGAGCTGTACGCCGTCTACGACGCGTGCATGGGCGAGGTCGACTTCACCGGCGCGGCCGACGCGGTACAGAAGCTGGCCGGACGCGTGAACCTGTACGTGGAGGAGTCGGCGCCGTGGAATCTGGCGAAGGACCCGGCGAAGGCTGATGAGCTGGCCTCCGTCATCTACAACGCGCTCGAGGCCATCCGCATCATCGCGCTGTACATGGCGCCGTTCATGCCGGTAACCTCGGCTGAGGTGTGGCACCGCCTGAGCCTGGGCGACATCACGGCGGTTGACGACATCGAGGCGGCAACGACGTGGGGCCAGCTGCCGGCCGGCAATGCGGTTTCGGTGGGCGACCCGCTGTTCCCGCGCCTCGACGTGAACGACCTCGAACTGTAGCTATGGAACGCGTCGACGCATCCGCTTCCGCCGCGCCCAGCGCGGCAGCTCCCGCCGATGAGAACGCGCCCGCGGACGGTTCCGACCGCCTGCGGGTGCCGCCGTATCGCGATGCGGGGTTCTACCAGAAGCGCAAGAAGGGCAAGTACCGCGCCGTCGAGCCTCCCCGTTTGGAAGGGCCGGTCGCCGACACGCACACACACATCCAAATGCTGCCTGACCAGGCGCTTGAGCTGGCCCGTTGCGCAGCGGTGGGCGTGGATTTCCTCTGCGTGGTCACCGATCCCGCCGAAGACGCCGCAACCGTGTTCGACGGGCTTGCCGCATGGCAGGCGCAGGCGCCGGCGGCTCTGGCGGGCATCGCCCCCGACGTCAGTGCCGACCGTCTGCCGCACGTGCGGCTTGCCGTGGGCGTGCATCCGCACAACGCGCGACTGTACGACGACGCTATGGAAGGCCTGCTGTACCGCCTGCTCGCCGATCAGCGCGTGGCGGCGCTCGGCGAAATCGGGCTGGACTACCATTACGACTTCTCCCCGCGCGAAAGCCAGCGACGCGTGTTCGCACGTCAGCTGGAAATAGCCCGTGAGCTGGGACTTCCCGTGTCGCTGCACATCCGCGAGGCGCACGACGAGGCGCTTGCCATCCTGCGCGAGGTCGGCTTCCCGCCGGCGGGCACGCTTTTGCACTGCTGCGCTCTTTCGCGTGAGGAGCTTGCGCCCTGGGTGGACGCCGGCTGCTACATCGCCTACGGCGGTCCGCTCACGTTCAAGAAGGCCGGCGAGGTGCGCGAAGCCGCGGCGCTCGTTCCCGAAGACCGCCTGCTCACCGAAACAGATGCGCCGTACATGACGCCCGAACCCATGCGGGGCGTGGCCAACACGCCGGCCCACGTCGTATTCACGGCGGCGCGGCTCGCCGAGGCGCGGGGCATCGAGCCGGGTTCTGCGCGTGCGCGTTTCCTGGCCGTGCTCGAGGCGAACGCCCGCGGGCTGCTCGATCGGCCGAGCACGCCGTATCAAGCCGCCCATCAGGGATAAGATGGAATCGAAGCCGCGCCGTCAGCGTGCGGTTGAGCGTACAATCGATGGCGGGCGCTGGATTTTCGGCGCCCGCAGCCAAGCAAGGCAGCAAACCGAGCACCGTCTGTGATCGCAGAGAGGGGATCGCATGAACCGCCTGATCATCGCAGGTTCGCCGCGTTCGAACGGCCGCAGCGCCCACCTTGCGGAAATCCTGTTCGAAGAGAACATCCAAGAGTTTCCCGAGGACGAGCTGGCGCTCGCGCCCGTGTCCGAGCTGAGCATCGCGCCGTGCACCGGCTGCGACTACTGCCGAAACTCAGAGGACCACGAGTGCGTGCAGGACGACGACATGGAGCAGATCCGCGAGCTGCTCGACGACGCCGACGAGGTGGTCGTCGTGGCGCCCGCGTACTTCGGGGGAGCGCCGGCCCAGCTCAAGGCCCTGCTCGACCGGCTCCAGCCGTATTTCTGGTCGTGGCGCGAAGCGCGCGAGGCGGGGCATCCTCGCACGGCCAAGCTGCCGGCGACGCTGCACATCGTCGGCGAGATGTCGTCGCCTGCCGAGCTCGCGCCGCTCATCGGCGAGGTGCGCGCGGCGCTGGCCGTGGCGGGCTTCAAGCTGGAGCACGTGCTCGACTGGATCGGCAAGATCGACGAGAGTGGCGAGATTTCCGCCGAGCCCGACGAGATCGACCTGGCGACGGTTCTGCCGCAGCATGTGAGCGCCAACGTCATCACGCCCGATTGGGGCGTTGAACAGGGCGCCGAGCTGTTCCGCGCGTCGGCGGGCGCAGGCGACGCCGCGCTGCGCGACGAGCGGGAACGGGATGCGGATGCGTACGACGGCGAGGACGCGGACGCGCATGCCGCCGCCGATGCGGATGCGTCGCACGGCGGGTCGCAGGGTGGCGGCGCAACGC
>CAIFEB010000048.1 GCA_903789375.1 uncultured Eggerthellaceae bacterium
ATGCTGCCGTCGGCGCGACGGCGCGGACGATCGCGCGCTCATTGGGCGCAAGCGATGCGAGGAACCCCGCGCGCAGCTCGGCGAGCGCCGGGCGGGAGGCCCTTTCCGCCCCGAACGCGGCCGCCTCGAACGCGAGCCACGCGATGGCGTCGAATGCGTCCGCCCGATAGTCTTCGTGCCAGGATTTCCGCAGGTCGAAGAGGGCGTGCCCGTAGTGTTTCGCGATGAGCCCGCTCGCGGTGTTGCGGTACAGGTCCACGGCGGCGTCGCCCGTTTCGGCCAGGTCGTCCGTTGCGACGGCGTAGTCGCCTGCCGCGTTCCACACGGCGTTCTGCGCGCGCCGCCGCCGGGCGCTCTCGTCGCCTTCGCGCGTCGCAGCAGGATGCGAACCGCGCGCAAAGCCTCTGCGCAGCGCGTCCGCGGCCGGCTGCGAAGCGGGGTGTGCGAACTCCGCGCCCTGCTCGTCGCCCTGCGACGCCGTATGTCCGCGTCCCTCACTCAAAGAGGGCGCTCTTCGCGAGCGAGCGCGGAAGCCGCGCGTCGATCACGTCCTGGGCGAGCCCGCGTTCGTACCGGTCGAACGTCTTGTTGACGATGCAGATTTCGAGCGCGCGGCGGATGTCCAGCCCGTTTTGCGCCAGCTCGATGGCGTCGATGAGCCCGCGCAGGTCGAGCGCGCGGTCCGACAGTTCGCCCGCCGCGCACTTCGTGCGGATCTCGTCGAACAGGAGCGCGAACTGGTGGCGCGCCGTGCGGGTGAGCGCAGGGAACGTGTCGGCGAGCAGGCGCTCGGTGCCGTCGTCGTCGAGCGTCGGCATGGAGATGACGACGAATCGCGAGGTCAGCGCCTCGTTCAGCTCGCGCGTGCCCGCGTACCCCACGTTCATGGTGCCGATGAACCGGCAGGCGTCGTCGAGGCGCACCAGGTCGTAGCCCGGCACGTCGATGATGCGGCGGTAGTCCAGGGTGGAATGCAGCACGGCGAGCGCCTCGGAGCGCGCCATGTTGATCTCGTCGAGCACACCGAACCCGCCGTGCTCGGCGCACGACGCGATGGGTCCCGGGCGGAATTCCACGGCGCCGTCGCGGAACGTGTCCGACCCCATCAGGTACGCGGCGTCGACGTCGATGTGAAATGACACGTTCCACATCGGACGGCCGAACGCGAACGCCAAATCGTCGGCGAGCACGTTCTTGCCTGTGGCCTTCGGGCCGGAGAGCAGCAGGTTGTCGCCGCAGAGCAGAGCCGTTGCCGCCTGCTCCCAGATGTCGCGTCCGCGGTAGTGGACGTGTGGCGCGGGAACACGATAGGCCTGGTCGGTGGGAGTGGGGTGCGCAGCGCGGAACCGCCGCAGGCCTTCGACGAGGTCGGCGGAGACGTGCTGCTGCTCAAGGAATTCGAACACGGGTGTCCTTTCCGATGACGATGGCGCGCGGGTGCGCACCCCTTCACTATCGCACAACCCGCCGCCCGCGTGCGCGTCGTTGCGGCGCTCGGCTGCAGCCGCATGCGAGCACGAGGGGCTGTCGGCCGTCGCCTCCAGCCGGCAATCGCTGGCGGCGGTCCCGCAGTATGCGCGGAATCGCGCAGCTAACCGCTGACCGCGGGCCGCGCACGGGGTACTATGGTCTTCTTACTGGGAGAAAGGGGACGGCAATGATCACCACGGAATTCAAGGGGATGACGCTTCCGCTGCTCGGCATGGGGTGCATGCGCCTTCCGCGCACCGGGGGCGACGGCAGCCCGATCGACGAGGAGGCCGTCCACGCGATGGTCGACTACGCGCTCGAGAACGGCATCACGTACTTCGACACGGCGTGGGGCTACCACAATGGCAAGTCCGAGCCGGTCATGGGCGCGGTGCTCGGCCGCCATCCGCGCGATTCGTTCCTGCTGGCGTCGAAGTTCCCCAGCTACGATGTGAACAACTTCGGCCACGTGCAGGATATCTTCGAGCAGCAGCTCGAGCGCTGCGGGGTCGACCACTTCGACTTCTACCTGTGCCACAACCTGTGCGAGCTCAACATCGAGCAGTACCTTGACGAGGAGCGCTACGGCACGATGGCGTACCTGCTCGAGCAGAAGCGCGCGGGCCGCATCCGCCACCTGGGCGTGTCGGTGCACTCCGAGTTCGAGACGTTCGAGCGCTTTATGGAGGCGTACGGCGAGCACATGGAGTTCTGCCAGCTGGAGCTCAACTACGAGGACTGGACGTTCCAGGACGCCCGCGCGAAGGTCGCCTACCTCAACGAGCGCTCGATTCCCATCTGGGTGATGGAGCCGCAGCGCGGCGGTGCGCTGTCCAAGCTGTCGGACGACCAGCAGGCGCGCATGGACGCGCTGCGCCCCGGCGTGAGCCCGGTGGAGTGGGCGTTCCGGTTCGTGCAGGACGTGCCCGGCGTGACGATGGTCCTGTCCGGCATGTCGAACATGCAGCAGCTTGAGCAGAACATCGGCTACTTCGACGCGCGCAAACCGCTCACGGACGCGGAGCGCGACGAGCTCATCGCCATCGGGGCCGAGATCGCCCAGGCCACGAGCCTGCCCTGCACGGCGTGCCGCTACTGCACGAGCCACTGCCCGCGCGATCTGAGCATCCCGTACCTGCTGTCGCTCTACAACGAGTGGCAGTCCAAGAACGGGGGCACGAGCTATATCGCCGCCATGGGAATCGGCGCGCTGCCCGAAGACCACCGGCCGAGCGCCTGCATCGCGTGCCGCTCGTGCGAGGCGGTCTGCCCGCAGCAGCTTCCCATCGCGAGCACCATGGCGAAGCTCGCGGGAAAGTACGAGAAGCAGGGGTAGGGGCGTCGCCGAGCAGCGGCGCTGCGCGTGAGATGCGCGTGGCGGCGTGAGCCTATAGTTCGAGCAGGCGAAGGCCCGGCTGCGACGTATGTCGCGGTCGGGCCTTCGTGCGTAAGGGGCGGTTTGACGGGGAAGGAATGTGCACGCGTTGGACGCGACGCTCCATCGAACGCTCGCGGGCCTATGGCGCGATGGCCGTGTCGAACGCGTGCGGTCCTTGGTGCGTGACCTCATCGAATTCCTTAATGGCGTTTTCCTGAATAATGGATAACGTCCACTAATTGACCTAAACAAATATGAGATTTATTCTGCTATAGCGCATTAACGTAACGCAGGCCAACCGAAGGAGGAGTTCGTGAGCAAGGGAAGAGCATTCGCGGGAGAATGCTTGGGCACGTTCATCATGTGCTTCACAGGCATCGGCGCCGTCGCCACGGCGACGCTGTACGGGTCGCTGACGGGACCGGGACAGGTGGGTCTGGTCTGGGGCCTGGCCATCGCCATCGCCATCTACGCGACGCGCGACCTGTCGGCGGCGCACTTCAACCCCGCCGTCACCATCGCCATGTGCGTGAGCGGGCGCATGAAGTGGCGCGAGTTCCCCATCTATCTGCTCGGCCAGTGCGTCGGCGCGTTCGTTGCGGCAGGGGCGCTGTGGGGCCTGTTCAGCGGTTCGGTCGCAAAGAACCTGGCGAGCACGGGCCTGTCCATGGCCAGCAACACCGCCGGCGCCGCGGCATCCATCTGGTGCGAGGTGTTCCCCAACACGACGGCGGGCGTGGTGTCCGCGCCGGTCGCGGCGTTCGCCGAGGGCATCGGCGTGTTCGTGCTGGTGCTTGTGATCTTCTCCATGACCAGCGACGAGAACGTCGGGCGTCCGTGCTGCTCCATCGCGCCGTTCGCCATCGGCCTCACGATCACCATCCTCATCAACGTCATCGGCCCGCTGACCGATGCCGGCCTGAACCCCGCGCGTGATATTATGCCGCGCGTGTGGGCGGCATGCGTCGGCTGGGGTAGCATCGCCTTCGGTACGAACGCGTTCGAGACGATTTGCGTGTACGTCGTCGGGCCGATCGTCGGCGGCATCGTGGCGGCGCTCCTGTACACCAAGGTGCTGCAGCCCATGCACGAGCACTCCAAGAGCGAGCAGGAGTCATGCGACTGCGGGGACGACCTGGCCGAAGAGGAGAAGCGCGAGGGCATTTCGGCATAGCGCGCGAACGACGCCGCTGGTGACGCGCGTGCCCAGCGGCGTTCGGCTCTCGGTGCTGCCAAAGCGCAGCGCCTGCCACGGCGCCGGCTGCACCATGCCGGAGAGGGCGAACGTACGAAGATGCATAAGCCCCGTAGGGGCGAAGCCGCGCTCCGTGCAAACGAATCACTGCGAATCACTGCGATGAAAGGAGCTTGTCAGATGGGCGTTTCCCGCGACAAGATCAAGGAGTACTACAGCAAGGTGTCGGTGAAGGACCAGGGCGAGATGGCGACGCACACGTGCGCGTGCGGCCCCGACGCCATGCCGCCCTACATCCGCGAGATCTTGAAGGAGATCCCCGAAGAGATCACGAGCCGTTTCTACGGGTGCGGCTCGCCGCTGCCGCCGGCGCTCGAGGGCTGCACGGTGCTCGATTTGGGCTGCGGCTGCGGGCGCGATGTGTTCCTGGCGTCCAAGCTCGTGGGGCCGAACGGCCGCGTCATCGGCATCGACATGAACCCCGATCAGCTGTTCTTCGCCGAGGCGCATCACGCCGAGATGGCGCAGAAGTGGGGCTATGACAACGTCACGTTCAGGCAGGGCTACATCGAGGCGCTCGACGAGGCCGGCATTGAGGACGACTCGGTGGACGTCGTCATCTCCAACTGCGTGATCAACCTGTCGCCGGACAAGGAGGCCGTGTTCAAGGAAATCTACCGCGTGCTCAAGGTGGGCGGCGAGCTGTACTTCTCCGATATCTTCGCCGACCGCCGCGTGCCCGACGCGATCAACTCCGACCCGCTGCTCGTGGGCGAGTGCCTGGGCGGCGCGCTGTACATCGAGGACTTCCGCCGGCTCATGCGCCGCTGCGGCTGGGAGGATTTCCGCTACATGTCCTCGAGCGCCGCGACCATCGACAACCCCGAGGTGCAGGCTTTGATCGGCAACATCCAGTTCAGCTCGCGCACCATCCGCGCGTTCAAGCTGCCCGACACCGAGGAGGACATCTGCGAGCAGTACGGCCAGACGGCGGTCTATCGCGGCGGCATCGTGGGCAGCGAGAACTACTTCGATCTGGACGACCATCATCGCTTCTTCAAGGACTTGCGGCTGGACGTGTGCGGAAACTCCTGCTCGTACGTGCAGGACACGCGCTTCGGCAAGTACTTCGACATCTACGGCGACCGCTCCCAGCACTTCGGCCCGTTCTCGGGCTGCGGCAACGCGCCGGCCGTCGGCGGCTCGGACGGCGGCTGCGGCTGCGGCGGCGGGTGTTGCTAGGGCTTCCGGCTACGGTCGGCGGCTCGCCGGCGGAGCTGCAGCGGCGGGGCGCGTGCGCTTCCGGCATGCCGGCCTGCGGCGCTCGCCTGCAAGAGCGGCGTCCCGCGCGTGTAGCGCAGGGCGCAAGCGACTCGCCGGCGGCACTGCCGCCCTCTGTGGATTTTCGCGAGAGAACGCGCGCTGCTTGCGCAGAACGAAACATCGTCACCCGATTATCGAATGAGACAATCGGGGACGTGCGGACTTAGAATTCGAACGGCCCGGACTTGGCTCCGGGCCGTTTCTGCTGCAGGGAAACGGAGGGCTGCGCGGTGGTCGAGGCGGGGAATGCGAAGGTCGGCGAAGGCGCGCCCATCTCTTTGCGGATTCGGCTCGTGCTCGACGTGCTCGCCGGGTTCGCCCTGTCGTTCGCCATCATCGAAGGCTTCCGCATCTCAGTCGCTGGCGGCACGGGCGTCTTCGGCATCCGCTCGTTCGCGGCGTTCGTAGTGCTCGGGGCGCTGCTCGGCGCCGGCCTGCGCTGGCTCGGCGGCTTTCTGGACGAGCATCCGCTGCGCCCGGCCCAGCCGCTTACCCGCGCGCAGCGTCGCCGGTACGCGTGGATCGCGTTCGCGGTCATCCTCGTCGGGTGGTTTCCCGTGTTTCTGGCGGCCTTCCCGGGCTTTTTCGATTACGACGCGGGCGTGGACTACCTCATGCAGTGGGGCCAGATTGAAAGCGGCCATCTGAACTCGCATCACCCCATCCTGCACACGCTGTTCTTGGGAGCGACCATCAACGCCGGCCAGGCCCTGTTCGGGTCGTTCAACGCGGGCGTTGTGGTATCCGTGGGCATACAGGCGCTCCTCGTCGCCGCGGCGCTCGCGGCTGTGCTGCGCTGGCTTCTGTCGGTGGGGATGGGGCGCGTGGGCTTCTGGGCGTCGGTCGCGTACCTGGCGCTCGACCCGATCGTCGCATGCTTCGCCTTCGCAACGACCAAAGACGTGATGTTCTCGGCGTGCGTGGTGCTGTGGTGCGCGCTGCTCGGACAGCTGTACCGCCTGACCGCGTCCGGCGCGAAAGCCGACCGGCGCCGCCTTGTGCAGGTGGCGATCGGGATTGCGCTGCTCGGCTTTCTCATCGGGGCGCTGCGCTCCAACGCGCTCGTCGCCTTCGTCATCATCGTGCCGATCCTGCTCGTGCTCCTGCGCGCCCGCGGACGGGTGGTGCTGCTCGCATCCATGGCGGTGGCGGTCGCGCTCGCGGGCGTTCTGCTCGGGCCCGTGTCCTCGGCGCTCAACGTGGAGAAGAGCCCGATCGGAAAGTGGAACGCGCTGTCCGTGCCCATCCAGCAGATTGCGCGCTGCTCGGTGGACCCGTCCGTGTCGGATGAGGACAAGGCCGTGATCGACGAGGTGGCGCCCGGCATGGTGTACGGCGACGGCCTGTCCGACCACGCGCGCTCCGCGTGGGGCGAGGACGCGCCCGAGAAGATCGACGCGTTCCTTGCCCTGTACCGCCACCTCGGCCGCGCCTATCCCGCCGTCTACTTCGACGCGTTTTTGTATCAAACGCAGGACGCCTGGTCGCCGTTCAGCATCATCGACGAGGGCAACTACGATGGCGAACCAGGCACGACGTCGATTTTCGAGGCGACGCAGAAGCCGCCGGCCACGCCCGATTCGAAGTTCCCGGCGCTGCTCGACGCGCTGCAGACCATGGGCTACAGCGACGCTCTCGCGCGCGTTCCCGTGGCGGGCATGATCGTGTCCGTCTGGCCGTACCTGTTCGCTTTGGGGCTTGCGCTCGTGCGGGCGCTCGTCCGGCGCGACCGGTGCGCGCTCGCGGTGCTCGTGCCGCTTGCGGTGATCGCGTTTTCGGTGCTGTTCGGCCCGGCGGTGCTCATTCGCTACTACCTGTACCTGTTCTTCGGGCTGCCGCTCATCGTGTGGATGAGCGCACGGCCGCTGCCGGCGTGGCAGGCGGAAGACGGCGGAGCCCCGGGGCATGCTGCTCCGCAGGTCAAGGAAGGCTCGTCGCGCGCGCGGGCGTAGCTGCGCTGCCGCGCGAGTAGCGGGATGCAGCGAGCATGCGTATGGCTGGACTGCACGACCGATCGTTTGCTCCCGCGGTATCATGGACGCGCAGCCGTCAGAAGGGCGGAACGTGTCCGGAGCAGGCGTGCAAGCGGCCCGTTGGAGGCGCGGGACCGCCCACTCATCATCGCGTTCGGCAACCTTGTCGCGCCGTTCGTCGGATTTTGCGCATCCGTTGCGCGGGAAGCGCATCAAGCCGGATGCGGGCTGTGGGATAGTGGCGAGATTGCATCGATTGATCGGCTACTGCCGGCACGCAAGCTCGCACCACCAACGGATCTACTCGTGAGGAGCGTTTATGTCGACGGGTCTTGACGGGGTGTTCATCCCCGAAGTTCGCAAGCATCGTGAAAACCACGCGCGCCTCGTGCGCGTCACCTATTCGTCCACCAAAGCGGCGGGCGTCATGCTCCTGGCCGCCATCGTGGCGCTCATCGTGGCCAACACCGGGCTGCACGAACCGTTCCGCGCGTTCTGGGAAACGGACTTCGGCTTCGTGTTCGGCGAGCACGAAGCGGTGCTCGCGCTCGGCGAAATCATCAACGACATCTTCATGGCCGTCTTCTTTTTGCTGGTCGGCCTGGAAATCAAGTACGAGATGACGGCGGGCGAGCTTACCAACATCCGTCAGGCGATCCTGCCCATCGTGGCGGCGTTCGGCGGCGTGCTGGCGCCCATCGTCGTTTTCACCCTGATCAACGGCGGCAATCCCGAAAGCGCCGGCGGCTGGGGCGTTCCGACGGCCACCGACATCGCGTTCGCGCTCGGCATCATCTCGCTTCTGGGCAACCGCGTGCCCAACGGCGTGCGCGTGTTCTTGAGCACGCTCGCCGTGGCCGACGACATCATCGCCATCGTCGTCATCGCCGTGTTCTATGGGCAGACGCCGTCGGTTGGCTGGCTTGTGTGCGCGGGCGTCGTGCTGCTCGCACTCGTCGCGCTCAACCGCGCGCACGTCTACGCCATCACGCCGTACATGCTGATCGGCGTCGTGCTGTGGTACTGCGTGTTCCGCTCCGGCGTGCATTCCACCATCGCCGGCGTGCTTCTGGCCATGACCATCCCGGCGGGCACGAGCGTCGATCTGCGCAGCTTCATCGACTGGTCCGGCAAGACGGTCGAGCGGGCGAAGAGCACCTACGACGAGGGCGTGCACATCTCGGCCCAGGATGACTATCTGAAGGTGATCGGCGGCCTGAGCAGCGTGTCGCGCCAGGTCGTTCCGCCGTCGACGCGGCTCGAGCACGCGCTGTACCCATGGGTGTACTTCGGCGTGCTTCCGCTGTTCGCCCTGACCAACGCTGACGTGACGCTCGTGGGCACGAACCTGGCCACGCTCGTCAGCACGCCTGCATTCACCGGCGTGTTCTTCGGCCTGCTTCTGGGCAAGCCGATCGGCATCATGCTGTTCAGCTTCATCGTGATCAAGCTGAAGGTGGCGTCGCTGCCCGAGCACACCACGTGGCGGCACATGTTCGGCGCGGCAGTCCTGGGCGGCGTCGGTTTCACGATGGCCATCTTCGTCGCCAACCTGGCGTTCACCGACGCGGCGCTCATCGCCGACGCGAAGGCGGGCATTCTATCGGCGTCGGCGCTCGCGGGCATCCTGGGCTTCACGCTGCTCGCGTTCGAGGCGCGGCGCGACCAGAAGCGCGGCGTGGCGTACGTGACGGCGACGGGCGAAAACGAACTGCGCAGCACGGCCGATGCGGAGACGGCGCGCGAGTCCGACCGTCTGATTAGCGCGTACGCCGACGACAAGGTGCGCGGTGAGTACGCTGCGGCGCAGAAGGCGTTCGGTTCGCAGGAAATCGAGATCGTCGTGCATTTCGGCGAGCGCGCGCCGCGCAAGAGGAAGAAGTAGCGGGCGCGGCTGCTGAGAGCGGGTGCGGTGCGTGATGCTACGATGGTCGCATGACATCGAACGAGACGAACACAACCGAAACAGCGGGTCAAATGGGCACGCGTGAGAACGCTTCCGACGGCGTCGCGCATGCAGTGACAGGCGCGGGCTCGTCCGGCGAGGTCGCGCGGGCGGAAGTGCGCGCTCGCGTTTTCGGCGAGGGTGCACAGGCGGAAGCGCGCACCGACGCGTCCCACGAGGTCGCACAGGCGGCCGACCAGCTGGCCTGCGCAATCGTGGACGAGGCGCGCGTGTCGCTTGGCATGGCGTTTCGGTACCTCGATGCGGCGCTCTGGCGCATGCCGACGGCGCCGCGGCGGCTCGCGGCGCCCCTTGCGACGGACGGTGCGCGGCTGTACGTGGACGCCGTGCGGACCATCGTGCGGTTCCGCGCGAACCCCGACGAGGTCGCGCGCGACGTCCTCCATGCCGTGCTGCACTGCATCCTGCGCCATCCGTTCGCGCCGCAGCGCGCCCAGGCGGACGTCTGGGCGCGCGCGTGCGACATCGCGGTGGAGTCGATGGCGCTCGACCTGTGCGCGGGGCGCTTTCCGTGCGAAGGAGATGAAGTGCTCGCTCCGCTTCTCGACGCATGTGCCCACGACCTGGGCGTTCTGACGCCGGCGAAGCTCTACCGCGCAGGCGCGGACCTCGCCGCGCACGATGGTGCGGCAGACGGGCGGCCTGCCTGGGCGGCGCTGTTCGCAGGCGTGGTCGCGACTGCCGGCGCGCCTGCGGCGGAAGCGGGCGCCGGCGGTTCGCACGTCCTCTGCGCACGCGACAGCCACGAGCTGTGGGGCGCGGCGCGCGCGGCAGTGGCCATGAAGGCAGCGACGGGCGAGGACGCTGCTGCGAGCACGGAAGCATCCGCAGCCGGCGGGGCGAGGAAGGCGGCACAGCGTGCACGCGCGGCTGCGGAGTCCGCGCGGGAGTCGCAGCGAAAGGCTGAACGCGGGGCTTCCCGCAAAGCCGAAGGCGAGCCTGGGCGCGAAGGAGAGCCCGAGCGCGAATCCGCGCCCAAGGCCGGGCATGATGCTCGTCAGAGCACGTCATCGCAGACTTCCCGACATGATGCATCTGAACAGGTAAAACAGAAGTTTCAGTCGACCGCGCATCCCGCGCCGGCCGATGCCGCTGCGAACGACCCTCAGGCTGCGGCTTCCGGCGCGCCGTCCGCACCCGCGACTGCCACGAGCGACCGCACCCGCGCGCAAGCCGCCGACCGCTCGTCTGCGGAGTCCACGGACGCGGCGCCGAGCCATCCGTCAGCCGCGGACGCGACGGCAGACCGCGAGGGCACGTCCGCTCCGTCAGACGAACCGCAACCGACAGACGCCCGCCACGTGCCGGGTTCGTCGCCCGCATCTGATGCCGTGGGCGCCCCGGCTGCGGTGGCTGCGAACGCCGCGCCGGCGCCGTCCGTGCGTCCGCTGTCGGAGGTCGACCCCGCGGCGCTCGAGCGCTCGTGGGAGCAGGTGGCGCGCACGGTCTCCGCGGGCCGCGCGGCCCAGACGCGCCAGCACGGCGACTGCGGCGGCGCGTTCGAGCAGAACCTGGAGCTGGCTTGCCGCACCCGCACCGACTACGCCGACTTCCTCAAGCGCTTCGCCACGGTGGCGGAGGACCAGCGGCTGTCCCCGGACGAGTTCGACTACGTGTACTACGCGTACGGCCTGCGCCATTACGGGAATCTCCCGCTTATCGAGCCGCTCGAGTACCAGGAGCGCCGGCGCGTGCGCGAGTTCGTCATCGCCATCGACACGTCGGGCTCGACGCAGGGCGACCTCGTGCGGGCGTTCGTCACGCGCACGTACGAGATCCTGCACGCGCATGAGCAGTTCGGCGACGTCGTCAACATCCACCTCATCCAGGCGGACGCGCGCATTCAGAGCGACACCGTCGTGCGCAGTGTGGACGAGCTCGACCGTTTCGCCCGCACGATGCCGGTGCGCGGCGGCGGGGGCACGGACTTCCGCCCGGTGTTCGCGTACGTCGAGCGGCTGCGCGCGCAGGGTGCGTTTCGGAACCTGCAGGGGCTCGTGTACTTCACGGACGGCTGGGGCACGTTTCCCGACCGGCCGCCCGCCTACGACGTGGCGTTCGTGTTCGTCGAGGAGGACGGAGAGGCGCGCTGGGTGCCGCCCTGGGCGATGCGCGTGGTGATGGACGAAGACCAGGTCCGCGATCTGGGGCGCGGGGCGGTTGCGCACGCAAGTGCAGAAGCCGGGCGCGTCGGCGCGGGCGATGAGCGTGATGGTTCGGTTGCGTATGACATTCGCGCCGAAACGCGTTTGCGGGATGTTCGTGTCGGCGCGAACGTCGCGCACGCAAGCACGGACCCGGATTATTCGAAGAGAGGCGCATGATGGACATAGAGCAGGCGAAACAGCAGGTCAAACGGGCGGTGCGCGAATACTTCGCGCGCGACGAGGCGGGCATGCCCCGCATTCCGCAAGGCCGCCAACGGCCGCTGTTCCTTCTGGGCGCGCCCGGCATCGGCAAGACGGCGATCGTCGAGCAGGTGGCGCGCGAGCTCGGCTGCGGCCTGGTCAGCTACTCGATGACGCACCACACGCGCCAGAGCGCGCTCGGGCTTCCGCTCATCGTCGAGCGCGACTACGCGGGGCGCGCGGTGGAGACCACCGAGTACACGATGTCGGAGATCATCGCGAGCGTCTACGACTGCATGGAGCGTACCGGCTGCGACCGCGGCATCCTGTTTTTGGACGAGATCAACTGCGTGTCGGAGACGCTCTACCCGTCGATGCTGCAGTTCCTGCAGTTCAAGACGTTCGGACGCCATCGCGTGCCCGACGGGTGGGCCATCGTGTGCGCCGGCAACCCGCCCGCGTACAACCGGTCGGTCCACGAGTTCGACGTGGTGACGCTCGACCGTCTGCGCACGATTCGGGTGGAGCCCGACCTGAAGGCGTGGGAGGCGTTCGCGCGCGAGGCGGGAACGCATCCGGCGGTGCTCTCGTATCTCGAGGTCAGGCCCGAGGATTTCTATCATGTGGAATCGACGCCCGACGGCAAGCGGTTCGTCACGGCGCGCAGTTGGAGCGACCTGTCCGAGACCATCGCGGTGGCCGAGGACGTGGGCGACCCGGTGGATGCCGACCTCATCGGGCAGTTTCTGCAGGATGACGAGGTCGCGGGGCGGTTCACGGCGTACTACGAGCTGTTCGCCACGTACCGGTCGGACTACCAGGTGCCGCAGATCTTGGACGGAACGGCGTCGGATGAGGTGCGCGACCGGGCGCGGAAGGCAGCGCTCGACGAGCGGCTGGCGCTGCTCGACCTGATGGTGGACGCCGTGAGCGCGCAGTGTGCGGACGTGCTCGAGCGCGAGCGTGTGACGTTCGCCGTGCGCGATGCGCTGCGCCAGGCGAAACCCCTGATAGAAGGTGGGACGTCGGTGCGTGAGGCGTTCGCTGCGGTCACGGACCCCACGCGCACGGACGAAGGGGCCGCGTCCGCTGCGCTTGCGGGCGGCGCGCCGCAGGCATCTGCGCGTGGAGCCGCGGCTGGGCAGACGGGTGGAATACCGCAGGCGTCCGCAGGTGGATTCGCGTCCGCTTCCGCGGGCACGCACGGTGCGACGACGGGCGCTTCCGGCGCCTCCTCCGCCGAAGGCGACCAGCGCGTGCAGCGGCTCGCGCATGCCCGCCTGGCGGCGTTCGCCGGGGCGTGGGGGCCCCCCCCCCCCCCCCCCCGGCCCCCCCCGGGGGGGGGGGGGTGGGAAGGGGGTGGGACGACAGAGGGGGGGCGCCCCCCCCCCCCCCCCCCCCCCACCCCCCCCC
>CAIFEB010000049.1 GCA_903789375.1 uncultured Eggerthellaceae bacterium
GAGCCTGCCAGCGCTCCTGCGGCGGAATCCCCGGCAGCGACCGAAACCGCTGCGCCGGCAGCTGCTCCCGCGGTTGCGCCTGAGGCAAGCGAGCCCGAGGCGAAGCCGTCCGCTCCCGCGACCACACCGGAGCCGGAACCTGCGCCCGCGCCGAAGCCCGCACTCGCTTCCGAGCCGAAGCCCGAACCTGCCCCGGCGCCCGCTCCCGCGCCGAAACCTGCGGCAGCGCCCGCTGCAGGTTCAACCGACAAGCCCGCCCCGGCACCCGCTCCTGAGAAGCGCGGCTTCTTCGCCCGCCTCTTCGGACGTAAATAAGCGGCAAGCCGCCGAACGGGCTGTCCATTTGGGACGAAGGACCGCACGCCGTAAAACGAGGGACCCTGCAGCATGCGCTGCAGGGTCCCTTTTCACATTGGCTAGGTTGTTTCCGGTTGCGGTGCGTTTGCCGCGCTACAGCTCGCGTTCCACGACGGCCGCGACGCGCTCGCACGCCGACTGGGCCACGTCTGCCGAGGAGGCCTCCACCATCACGCGGATGAGCGGTTCGGTGCCGCTCGGACGGATGACGACACGTCCCTCGTCGCCGAGCTCGGCTTCGACGGCCGCCACTTCGTCGGCAACCGCCTTGTTGCCCTCGAGCGCATGCTTGTCGGCGACCTTCACGTTGATGAGCGTTTGCGGATAGCGGGTCATCACCTTCGCCGCCTCCGACACCGTCTTGCCCGAACGGACGACCGCCGCCAGGAACTGGCAGGCCGTCATCAGGCCGTCGCCGGTTGAATTGTACTGCAGCAGGATCATGTGGCCCGACTGCTCGCCGCCGATCGCATAGCCGTGCGCGCGCATCTCCTCGAGCACGTAGCGGTCGCCCACCTTGGTCTGCACGACGTTAATGCCGGCCTTCTCCATGGCCTTGACCAGGCCCATGTTGCACATGATGGTCGACACGACGGTGTTTTTGGCCAGGATGCCGCGGTCGCGCATGTCGAGCGCGCAGACCGCCTCCACGAAGTCGCCGTCGATGACGTCGCCCTCCGGGGTCATGAGGATCACGCGGTCAGCGTCACCGTCGTGCGCGATTCCCACATCCGCCCCGCTTTCGCGCATGAGCTGGGACAGCGGCTCAAGATGCGTGGAGCCGCAGTTCACGTTGATGTCGACGCCCGAGTAGTCGTCGTTGATGACGGTCACCTTCGCGCCCAGGCGCCGAAACGCCTCGGGGCTCGTGAGCGATGACGCGCCGTGGCCGGTGTCGAGCGCGATGTGCATCCCCGAAAAGTCGATGCCCTCGTCCTTCACGCTCTGAACCGCGTGATCGATGTACAGCTCGGTCGCGTCCTCGATGGGCACGGTGACGCCCACCTTGTCGCCCGGCAGCATCGCAGCGTCCTCGTCGCCGCGCGCGGCCGCCCCTTCCAGGCCGCCGCTCGTGATGAACTCCTCGATGCGGTCCTCAACCTCGTCGGGCAGCTTGAACCCGTGAGCATCGAACAGCTTGATGCCGTTGTACTCGGGCGGGTTGTGAGATGCGGAGATGACCAGGCCGCCGTCGGCGTGAAGCGTGTTGACCAGAAACGCCACGGCGGGCGTGGGGATGACGCCGGCAAGCATGGCCGTGCCGCCCGCGCTCATGATGCCGGCGGATGCGGCCGCCTCGAGCATGTCGCCCGACAGGCGGGTGTCTTTGCCCACGATGATGGTGCCGCCCATGAACGTGGCCGCAGCCTGGCCCAGCCGATAGGCCATCTCGCAGGTGAGCTCGGTGTTCGCAACGCCGCGCACACCGTCGGTTCCGAAAAGCCGTGCCATTTACCTTCTCCTTCTCACGTGATCGGCGACGATGAGCGCGCCCCCCTGCGGTCGCTCCTCGGGGGTCATGCGCGCGTTGAGCTCCGCCGCCAGCTCGTCGATGCCGATGTGGTAGCGTTCCAGAACCACGAGCAGGTGGTACACCACGTCGGCCGCCTCGTAGCGCAGGTGGTCCGTCTCGTCGTCGAGGCGCTTGGCGCACCGCTCGACATATTCGGGGGGAACGCCCGCGGCAGCGCGGTGCGCATCGAGCGACTTCTGCGCCGCTTCGACGTCCTTGCCGGCGAGCGCCACCTCGCCCGCTTCCTCGGCGACCTTCTTCAGGGGCTCGTCCTCGCACCCGGTGAGCAGCCGGTACGTGTAGCTTTCCTCGCCAGCGCCGCGCCGGTTCGCGATGGTCTGCGCGAGCGCCTCGAGCGTCGCTCCTATTTGGGATGCGACCGGCGTCTCCCCTTCGGGAACGTACGTCTTGCCTTGCATTGGGAAACTCCTCCATGAGGGGCGGCCCGCACGCCGCAGCGCACGAACCGCCCGCAATAACGGGAAGGGGCGCCCCGCTTTCAGGGCGCCCCGTCAGCGGATGTGTCTCAGTCCGCCTGCATTACTCGTCGTCGGAGTCCGCAGAATCGCCCGACGAGCCGTCGGACTCGTTATCGGAGTCCTCCTGCTCCTTGCTGGTGAAGTTGAATCCGTACGAATCCATCGAACCCAGCAGGGCGTCGAGCTCCTCGAGGTTGCGCTGGTAGCTGCGCGGAGGCAGCGCCTCGCCGAGCATCTCCTCGCCTTCCGTGGAGAAGGTGGGCGGCTCGTCGCCGCCGATGAGGATGTCGTCATCAGGCGAGAACACCATGTCGAGCAACTGGCTCATGTCGTCGTTGGACGCGTTGAGGTCGTCCTCAATGACGCTCGACAGGTTGTGGGCCGCAAGGCCCGCCTTCAGCTCCTCGATGGCCTTCGCGCCGATGCCCTCGATGCGCAGCAGGTCCTCCTCGGTGTGGCCGACCAGGTCGCCCACGGTCTCGATGCCGGCCTCGGAGAACTTGTTGGCCCACCGCTGCGAGACACCCAGGTCATCGTAGATGTACAGGCGAGCGTCCTCCTCGGACAACTGCGGTCCGCGGTGGCCCAGCGACAGTCCGCCGCCGTAGTAGCCGCCGTACGAGCCGCCGCCCAGGTAGCCGTCGTTGTCGAGCGACCAATCCTGCGGCTGGGGCATGAGGTCCTCCACGTCGCGCAGATCGGTCGGCGCGTAATCCGGCAGCTGCTCCTCCTCGTCGGTCTTCTCGATCGGCTTGCCCTTGTAGGTGAGCTTCACGTTGTGGTAGCGCTTGAGGCCCGTGCCCGCAGGAATCGGCTTGCCGATGATGACGTTTTCCTTCAGGCCCTTCAGGTAGTCCACCTTGCCCTCGATGGCGGCGTCGGTGAGCACCTTCGTGGTCTCCTGGAACGAGGCGGCCGACAGCCACGAGTCCGTCGCGAGCGACGCCTTGGTGATGCCGAGCAGCAGCGGCTGGCCCACCGGGGGCTGCTTGCCCTCGGCGATGAGCTCGTTGGCGACGTCGCGGAACTCGTAGCGGTTCACCTGGCTGCCCGCCAGGAAATCGGAGTCGCCCGAGTCGGTGACCGTCACCTTGCGCAGCATCTGGCGCGCGATGACCTCGATGTGCTTGTCGTTGATTTCCACGCCCTGGGACACGTACACGTCCTGGACCTGGCTGACGATGTAGCGCAGCGTGGTGTCCGCGTCGGTGAGGCGCAGCAGGTCGTGCGGGTTGATGGAGCCGCGCGTCAGCTGCTGGCCGACGTGCACCTCGCATCCGTCGGTGACGCCGTTGGCAAGCTGAGCCCGCGCCGACACCGTGTACTCGCGGAAGTTGCCCTGCTGGTCGTGGACCGTGAGCACCTTCTGGTTCTTGTCGCCCGTGACCTGGAGCGTACCGGCGATTTCGGCGAGGACCGCCATGCCCTTGGGCTTGCGGGCCTCGAACAGCTCCTGGACACGCGGCAGGCCGTGGGTGATGTCCTCGCCCGCGACGCCGCCGGAGTGGAACGTGCGCATCGTCAGCTGCGTGCCCGGCTCGCCGATCGACTGGGCGGCGATGATGCCGACCGCCGTGCCGATGTTGACGGGCCGCGCCGTGGCCAGATCCCAGCCGTAGCACTTCTGGCAGACGCCCTCGTGCGCGTGGCAGGTCATGACCGTGCGGATGATCACCTTTTCGATGCCGGCCTTGTGGAACTGGACCAGCTGGGCCTCGTTGGTGATGTAGTCGCCGGCCTCGGCGAGCACCTCGCCGTTGGCGTCGACGACAGGCTCCAGCAGGCAGCGCCCAACCAGGTTGTCGTCGATATCGCCCTTCTCATCCAGAATGCCGTACGGCACGCCGTCGGTGGTGCCGCAGTCGATTTCGCGGACGATGACGTCCTGCGCGACGTCGACCAGACGACGGGTCAGGTAGCCCGAGTCGGCGGTACGCAGCGCCGTGTCGGCCAGGCCCTTGCGGGCGCCGTGCGTGGAGATGAAGTACTCCAGAACGGACAGGCCCTCGCGGAAGTTCGCCTTGATCGGGCGGTCGATGATCTCGCCCTTCGGGTCGGACATCAGACCGCGCATGCCGGCGAGCTGTCGAATCTGCTTGATGTTGCCGCGGGCGCCGGAGAACGCCATCATGTAGATGGGGTTGAAGTGGTCGAAGTTGTCGGCCATGGCCGTTCCGACCGCTTCGTTGGCCTCGTTCCAGATGTCCACGACCTGACGATGACGCTCTTCGCGGCTCATCAGGCCCATCTCGTAGTCCTCGTCGATGGCGGCAACCCGCGCGTCCGCGTCGGCCAGGATCTTGCCCTTGGTGGGCGGCACCGAGGCGTCGTAGACCGACACCGTCACGCCCGAACGCGTGGCGTAGTGGTAGCCCGTGGCCTTCAGGCCGTCCAGGATGGGCGGCACCTGCGAGCCGCTGTAGCGGTCGACGATGTCGGCCACGAGGCGACCGACCTCGGACTTGTTCATGACGTAGTTCAGGAACGGATAGTCATCCGGGAAGATCTGGTTGAAGATGATGCGGCCGATGGTCGTTTCCAGACGCTGGCCGGCCTTGTACTCCTCGAACTGGCCGAACGCCGTCGCCACCTGGGTGTCCTTCTCCAGGCGCACGGAGATCTTGGCCTGGATATCCACATCGGCGCCGGCGTCGAGCGCGTTGATGGCGTCATCGAAGTTGATGAACGCGCGTCCCTCGCCCGGGAAGCCGTCGCGCGGCGTGGTCAGGTAGTACATGCCCAGAATCATGTCCTGGGTAGGCACGTTGAGAGGGTGTCCGTGGGCCGGCGACTTGATGTTGTTGGTCGACAGCATGAGGATGCGGGCCTCGGCCTGGGCGGCGGAGGACAGCGGCACGTGGACGGCCATCTGGTCGCCGTCGAAGTCGGCGTTGAACGGCGTGCACATGAGCGGGTGCAGCTTGATGGCCTTGCCCTCGACCAGCACCGGCTCGAACGCCTGGATGCCCAGACGGTGCAGCGTAGGTGCGCGGTTGAGCAGCACCGGGTGCTCGGTGATGACCTCTTCGAGGACGTCCCACACGTAGCTGGCGCCGCGCTCGACGGCGCGCTTCGCAGCGCGGATGTTGGCGGCAAGCTCAAGCTCGACCAGGCGCTTCATGACGAACGGCTTGAACAGCTCGAGCGCCATCTGCGACGGCAGGCCGCACTGGTGCATCTTCAGCTCAGGGCCGACGACGATGACCGAACGGCCGGAGTAGTCGACGCGCTTGCCGAGCAGGTTCTGGCGGAAGCGGCCCTGCTTGCCCTTGAGCATGTCTGACAGCGACTTGAGAGGACGGTTGCCCGGGCCCGTGACCGGACGGCCGCGACGGCCGTTGTCGAACAGCGAGTCGACGGCCTCTTGCAGCATGCGCTTCTCGTTGTTGACGATGATCTCGGGCGCACCGAGGTCGAGCAGGCGCTTGAGGCGGTTGTTACGGTTGATGACGCGGCGGTACAGGTCGTTGAGGTCGGACGTGGCGAAGCGGCCGCCGTCGAGCTGCACCATCGGGCGCAGGTCGGGCGGGATAACCGGCACGACGTCCAAGATCATGTCGGACGGCTTGTTGTCGGACTTCAGGAACGCGTCGACCACCTTCAGGCGCTTGATGGCCTTGGCGCGCTTCTGGCCCTTGCCCGTGGCGATGACCTCGTTGAGCTCCTTGGAGACCTCCTCGAGGTCCATGTCGTCGAGCAGGTCGCGCACGGCCTCGGCGCCCATGCCGCCCGTGAAGTAGTCGGAGTAGTTCAGGCGCATCTCGCGGTACAGCGCGTCGTCGGGAACGAGCTGCTTGGGCTCGATCTTCTGGAACGCGTCGAACGCGTCCTGGCGCAGCGCCTTGCGCTCGTTGAACTCGTCGATGATGTCGGCGACTTCCTCTTCGACCTCTTCGGGGGTCATGCGGTCGCCGTCGTCCACCTCGTCGACGAACTCGTCGTCCTCGGGGACGTACTCGGTGGACAGACGGCGCGTGGACTCGATCAGGCGGTCGCGCTCAGCGTCGAGCTCTTCGAGGTCGGCGGCCAGCTCATCGCGCAGGTCGTCCATGTCCTCCTCGCGCGCCTCGGCGTCGACCGAGGTGATGATGGAGCTGGCGAAGTACAGCACCTTCTCCAGGTCCTTCGGCGAGATGTCGAGCAGGTAGCCCAGGCGGCTCGGCGAGCCCTTGAAGTACCAGATGTGGCTCACCGGAGCGGCGAGCTCGATGTGGCCCATGCGCTCGCGGCGCACCTTCGAGCGCGTGACCTCGACGCCGCAGCGCTCGCAGACGATGCCCTTGAAGCGCACGCGCTTGTACTTGCCGCAGGCGCACTCCCAGTCCTTGGTCGGGCCGAAGATCTTCTCGCAGAACAGGCCGTCCTTCTCGGGCTTGAGCGTGCGGTAGTTGATGGTCTCGGGCTTCTTCACCTCGCCGCGCGACCAGCTGCGGATGTCCTCGGCGGACGCGAGGGAGATCCGGATGGCATCGAAGTTCGTGACATCGTACTCGGTGGTCATTTATCGATCCTCCCCTTCCTCGACGATGCCGTCGGCGGTATCGGTTGCCAAATCGCTCATCAAATCTCCCAGTTCGGCCGCGATGCTGTCGAGCGTCTCGTCGGCCTCTTCCTCTTCGGTCTTCTTGGTTTCCGGCGTCAGCGAGTCATACAGCGTCTGGTCGGAATCGTCTTCCTCGGGCTCGTCGGCCGGAGAGATCGGCTTGAGGTCGTGGCCCTCCAGCTCGACGTTCAGGCACAGCGAGCGCATCTCCTTGATGAGCACCTTGAAGCTCTCAGGCACCTCCGCGGGCGGGATGTTCTCGCCCTTGACGATGGCGTCGTAGGACTTCACACGGCCGGCCGTGTCGTCGGACTTGACGGTCAGGATCTCCTGCAGGACGTTGGACGCGCCGTACGCGTACAGTGCCCACACCTCCATCTCGCCGAAACGCTGGCCGCCGAACTGCGCCTTGCCGCCGAGCGGCTGCTGCGTGATCAGGCTGTAGGGGCCGGTCGAGCGCGCGTGGATCTTGTCGTCGACCATGTGGCCCAACTTCAGGATGTAGGTCTGGCCGACGGTGATCGGCTCGCGGAAGCGCTCGCCGGTGCGGCCGTCGTACAGCCATGTCTTGCCATGGGCATTGAGCTGCGGGACGAACTCGTCGCGCGCCAGGTCGCCGTACTTCTTGTGGTTCAGGTTGATCAGGTTGCGGTCGGCCTTCAGGATGGCGTCCGAGATCTCGTCCTCGTGCGCGCCGTCGAAGACCGGCGTGGCCACATACATGGGGCCTTCCACGACCTCGTCGGTGTCCTCCTTGTCGGACCAGCCCCATTTGGCGGCCCAGCCCAGGTGGTTCTCGAGCAGCTGGCCGACGTTCATACGGGACGGCACGCCCAAGGGGTTCAGGATGACGTCGATCGGGGTGCCGTCAGCCAGATACGGCATGTCCTCGATGGGCAGCACGCGGCTGATGACGCCCTTGTTGCCATGGCGGCCGGACAGCTTGTCGCCCTGCTGCACCTTGCGCTTCTGAGCGACGAAGATGCGTACGAGCTCGTTGACTCCCGGGGGCAGCTCGTCGCCGGCATCGCGCGAGAAGCGGTTGATGCCGATGACGCGTCCGCCGGCGCCGTGCGGCACCTTCAGGCTGGTGTCGCGCACCTCGCGGGCCTTCTCGCCGAAGATGGCGCGCAGCAGGCGCTCCTCGGCGGTGAGCTCGGTCTCGCCCTTGGGCGTGACCTTGCCGACCAGGATGTCGCCCGGGCCGACCTCCGCGCCGATGCGGATGATGCCGTCGGCGTCGAGGTCGCTCACGATCTCCTCGGCGACGTTGGGAATCTCGCGGGTGATCTCCTCGGGGCCGAGCTTGGTGTCGCGGGCGTCAAGCTCGTACTCGGAGATGTGGATGGACGTGAGCAGGTCCTCGGACACCACGCGCTCGGAGACGATGATGGCGTCCTCGTAGTTGTAGCCTTCCCACGGCATGTAGGCGACCATGAGGTTCTGGCCGAGCGCCAGCTCGCCGCCATCGCACGAGGGGCCGTCGGCGAGGACGTCGCCGGACTCCACGCGGTCGCCCTTGCGGACGATCGGGCGGTGGTTGTTGCAGCCGGACTGGTTGGTGCGCTGGAACTTGGGCACGAGGTACTCGTCGTACTCGCCGTCATCGTTGAGCACGATGATGGTCTGGCCGTCGACGTAGTCGACCACGCCGGGGTTCTGCGCGACGAGCATCTCGCCGGAGTCGACCGCGATGCGGTGCTCGATGCCGGTGCCGACGAGCGGCGCATGCGGCTTGAGCAGCGGCACGGCCTGGCGCTGCATGTTGGAGCCCATGAGGGCGCGGTTGGCGTCGTCGTGCTCCAGGAACGGGATGAGCGAGGTGGCGACCGACGTCATCTGGCGCGGCGACACGTCCATGTACTGCACGTCCGCGGGCGGAATCTCGTCAGGCTCGCCGTAGGCACCGTCGGCGCCCATGGTGCGGCACAGAATACGCTCGGACGGGACGAAGTTGCCGTCCTTGTCCTTCTTGCCGAACACGCGCGTCTCCAGGTCGAACGTCTCATTTGCCTGGGCGATGACGTACTTCTCCTCCTCGTCGGCCGTCAGATAGTCGATCTGGTCGGTGACCTTGCCGTCGACGATGCGGCGGTACGGCGTCTCGATGAAGCCGTACTTGTTGACGCGGGCGTACGTGGCCAACGAGCCGATCAGGCCGATGTTGGGGCCTTCAGGCGTCTCGATGGGGCACATGCGGCCGTAGTGGGACGTGTGGACGTCGCGGACCTCGAAGCCGGCGCGCTCGCGCGACAGGCCGCCCGGGCCCAGAGCCGACAGACGGCGCTTGTGCGTGATGCCGGCGGCCGGGTTGGACTGGTCCATGAACTGGGACAGCTGCGAGGAGCCGAAGAACTCCTTGATCGACGCGACGATCGGGCGGATGTTCACGAGCGACTGCGGGGTGATCTCGTCGGGCTCCTGCACGCTCATGCGCTCGCGGACGACGCGCTCCATGCGCGACAGGCCGATGCGGAACTGGTTCTGGATCAGCTCGCCCACGGTGCGGATGCGGCGGTTGCCGAAATGGTCGATATCGTCGGTGGAGAAGCCGTCCTGGCCATCATGCAGGGCGATGATGTAGCGGATCGTCTTGATGATGTCTTCCTCGGTGAGGGTGGAGGAATCCTCGTCGGGGTCGTTCTTGAGCTTCTTGTTGATCTTGTAGCGGCCCACCTTGGCCAAATCGTAGCGCTGCGGGTTGAAGAACAGCCCGTCGAGCAGCGTGCGCGCGGAGTCGAGTGTGGGCGGCTCGCCCGGACGGAAGCGCTTGTACAGCTCGATGAGCGCTTCCTCGCGCGTGGTGGCGGGGTCGCGGTCGAGCGTGCGCAGCATCATGTCCGACGAACCGAACAGGTCGATGATCTCGTCGCGGGTGGTGGCCAGGCCGAGCGCGCGCACGAGCAGCGTCGCCGGCTGCTTGCGCTTGCGGTCGATGCGGACGTGCAGGACGTCGCGCTTGTCGGTTTCGAATTCGAGCCAGGCGCCCCGGCTGGGGATGACCTTGGCGTTGTAGATCAGCTTGTTGGAGGTCTTGTCGCGCTCAGCGGAGAAGTACACGCCCGGGGAGCGGACCAGCTGGGACACGACGACGCGCTCGGTGCCGTTGATGATGAAGGTGCCGCGGTGCGTCATCAGCGGGAAATCGCCGACGAACACCTCCTGCTCCTTGATTTCGCCCGTCTCCTTGTTGATGAAGCGGATCTGGACGAACAGCGGCGCCTGGTACGAGACGTCCTTTTCCTTGCATTCGTCGACCGTGTACTTCGGCTCGCCGAACCGATGGTCGCCGAACTCCACGCACATGTCCTTGGTGGAGTTCTCGATGGGGCTGATGCTCTGGAAGGCATCGTCGAGCCCCTCGGTGGTGAACCACTTGAAGCTGTCGGTCTGGATCGCGATCAGATTGGGGACGTCCATGACGTCCGGGATCTTGGCGAAGCTGCGGCGCGTTCTGTAGCGGCTGGTGGGAGTGGGATTTTGACCTTGAGCCACGAGGCATTTCCTCCTTTGTGAACACCCGTAAATCTGCAAAAAGTCACAAGTTGCTACGATAGTAGGGTTGCCCGTTCAGGTCAAGAAATTTTTTTAACAGCTGTGGAAGTTTGCTGTTGTTTTGCGCTCTCACCAGGGGTTTCGGCGTGTGAAAAATTCGCTGCGCAGGGCTTGCAGCGCACGGGTGGGAGTCTGTTTGCGGCGCGGGGCTCACGGCGCACGGGTGGGCAGGCTTGTCGGCGAAACGAAGGGCGCGCAAGCCCAGCCAGCGAGCGGATGCCGCGCGGCGTTCGCGCGCGCAGGCGGCGTGCCGCCTGCTTGCGGGCTACGCTGTCTCTCCCTATTTCCCGTCGCGCAGGGCGCGGAGCTTGGCGAGCGTGTCGCCGTCGATGCGGTCGGCCACGGTGCGCTTGTGCGCCACCTTGGGCTGCGCGTCGAGCTTCGCGTCGGTGTCGAGCGCCTCGAGCTCGCGGCAGAACCCCTCGGCGCTCATGCGGTCGACGCCCAGGCCGAAGACGGTGTCCTGGATCGTGGCGTCGCTCGTGACGACGAGCACCTCGAGCTGCCGCTCGCGCGCCTCGTGCGACAGCTTCTCGATGACCTTGTCGGCGGACTGCCCCGCCGGCGAGAACATGACGCGCACGCCGCCGACGCGCTCCTCCTCGCCCGTCGAGTACGCGTTGTCGCCGCCGTCGAACACGACGGTGGCGCGCCACGTGCGCCCGGCGAAGATGACGACGTCGTTGACCAGGCGGTCGCGTGCGTAGTTGAACGCGTCGTCGGTGTAGTCGGGATCGGTGACCTGGCGGTAGCGGCTGCCCGAGCGCAGCACGTTGTATCCGTCGACGATGAGGACGCGCCTCCTAGTCGCCGCCATGCTCGCCGTCCCCTTCCTTCGTCGTCTGGTTCTCCTTGCGCGCGTCGGCGCCGTGCGACGCCGCGTTGTCAGCCCGTCCGTCCTGGTTCTTCGCCGCCCGGCCCGCCTTCGACGCCGGCGCCGCATCCCCCGGATGCACGACCGTGAACAGCGGGGGGCGCGCGTTGCCGGCAGGGGCCTGCGCGCCCAGCGCCGTCTGCGCTGCGCTCCCGGAC
>CAIFEB010000050.1:0-9295 GCA_903789375.1 uncultured Eggerthellaceae bacterium
GGACCTGCGGGCGCTCTTCGCCGAGTTCCCGGCGCGCTCCGGCGCCTCGTTTTCCACGTCGGTCGAGGACATGCTGCTGCAGCTGGTCGAAAAGGCGTCGGCAAATCCTGCCGGTGCCGATGCGTTCACCCTTCCACCCGACCCCGTGCCCCCGATTCGCACGCTGCAGCGCGCTTTGACCCTCTACCAGGGCCTACGCGACAGCGTGCCCGGCGGCAAGCCGTCTGCGGCGCAGGAGGCGTGGGAAGCCCAGGCCGACGACGCCATCCGGGTTGCCTCGGTGGCGCTCGATACCGGGTCGGTCGATGCGGTGCGGGCGATCGGGTACGTCGGGGCGTTCCCGCTTTCGAAGCGCTTCGGAGGCAAGCCGTTCAAGGAGCGCGTGGACGAGGTGCAGGTGGAAATCGATTCCTGCCTGCTCGACCTGTACGCGGCGCTCACGCAGGGCCAGCTGCAAACGCTTCTGGCGCTCGCGCGCGAGGTGTACGCTCGCTACGTCATCGCCAAGCAGCAACGCGGGATTCTCGACACGAACGACCTGCTCACGCGCGCGGCGGACGCGCTCGAATCGCATCCGGCGATCGCGGCGGAGTACGCCGACAAGTTCAAGCTCATCATGATCGACGAATTCCAGGACACCGACCAGATGCAGGTCGACATGATCAAGCGCCTGGCGGGGCCGTCGATGGAGCGCCTGTGCACCGTCGGCGACGCGCAGCAGTCGATCTACCGGTTCCGCGGCGCCGACGTGCAGGTGTACCGCCGCCACCTCGCCGAGGTGGACGCGCGCAACCACGACGACGTCATCTATCTGCCCGACAACTTCCGCAGCCACGGCGACGTGCTGTCGTTCGTCGACCGCGTGTTCGAGCGCGACGACATGTTCGGCGGCGAATTCATGTCGCTGTCGAACAGCCGCGACGAGTCCTGGGTCAAACGGCCCTACCGCGGATCGGGCGCGCGCATCTCCGTGCAGCTCACGTCCACGTCGCAGCGGGGCGGGGCGTCCGGGCCGGAGGTGACCGAGCGCGTGGCGGAGCGCATAGCGGAGAAGTTTGCCCAGCTCAAGAGCGAGGGACATGCCGCAAGCGACATGGTGGTGCTGCTCGGCCGCATGACGAACGCGGGCGTCTACGCGCAGCAGCTGCGCGCCCACGGGCTGCCGTGCGTCATCGCGGGCGGCACGGTGTTCGCGAAATCGTCCGAGGTCAACGTCGTGCGCGCGCTGCTTGATTGGCTTGCGAATCCGCACGACACCCAGGCGTTGCTCACCGTGGCCACCAGCCCGCTGTTCGCGCTGTCGGCGGGCGATTTGGTGGACGTCGGCACGACGAACGCCCCCGACGGGCTGCCGCGCCGGCGACGCCTCGACAGGGGCGTGGCCGAGCTCGGGCGCCTCGTCGACCTTGCGGCGGGCGTGTACGGCTCGCCGGACCAGCTCACAGCCGAGGAACGGTCGGCTGTGAAGGCGCTTTCACCCGAACTTGCCTGCGCCGTGCGCGTGCTCGCGCGTCTGCGCTACGGCGTGGGGCGCGAGCCGCTGACGGCTCTGCTCGAACGGGCCGTCGTGGACGCGGGTTGGATCGCGCGTCTCGAAGAGCACGGAGGCGAAGGTCAGGCCGTCGCCGCCAACGTGTACAAAGCCATCCGCATCGTCGGCGACCTGGAGGGCGACCGCAAAGCGCCCGTCGGTCCGGCGACGCTCGCGCGATGGTTCTCCGACGTGCTTGACGGCTCCAAAGAGGGCCCGGGCGCGCTCTCGGCAACAGGCAGCGACTTCGTCCGCATCATGACGGTTCACGCATCCAAGGGACTGGAGTTCCCCATCGTTGCCGTGGCCGACCTGCCGGGCAAGGCGAAGAGCCTGCCGAAGTTCCTGGCGCGGCAGCTCGACGGGCGGATCTACGTGGCCCTTCAGCCATCGGGCACGCTCAGCCGTCCGTCCATGCCCAAGGGCGCGAAGCTGTCCCGTGCGCGCATGGAGGCGGCAGCCCAGCGGCTGTTCGGCGAGGATCTGGAGGAAGAGGATTTCCTCAACAAGGCGCTCACCTGCGACAGCGCGGCGGAGCGCTACCTCGCGCTCGCGCTCGCCGATGCGTCCGGCGACGAGGAGGAGGCGAAGCGCCTGCTCTACGTCGCGCTCACGCGCGCGAAGGAGGCGCTCGTGGTATCGATGCAGGGTCGGTCGAACAAGAGCAACCCCAACGCGGTGCCCGACAACGTCCTCGGAGCGGTCGTTGGCGCGCTGACCGGCGACGATACGGGATTTCCGGTGGGAAATTCGGGCTATGAGTTCGGCGGAGAGCGACCTGCCGAGGTGGCGCACGAGCGATTGGGGCGCGGTGGCGTCATCGAATCGGCTGACGGAGGCGCGGACGCGGACGCCATGGCCGACGTGGCGGCCGATGCGGCGCTCGCCGATGCGGTCGACCCCGATGTGCCCACGTTCGCGCTGCCGGCGCCCGACGGGACGCGTCGGCTCTTGCGCGAGGAGTACGCTCCGGCGCGGGAATCGGTCTTCAGCTACTCGTCGATTGCTCCGACGTCGCATGGGAAAGGCCTGCTTGCGACGCTCGCGGATGCGTACGCCGTGGGATCCGACGGCGCGCCGGATGACGATCCGGTTGCGTTCGCGGCTCCGGCGGACGCGACGTCGGATCTGCTCGTGGCGTTCGCGCCTGAGGACACGGGGGAGCATGTCCGCTCGCAGCACGCGCGCAACGTCGCGGCGTCGTTCGAGGACGACGACCTGTCATCGCGCCTCTACTTCCGCGACGGTGCCGGCGACGAGGACAAGGCGACCGACCTGGGCACGGCGTTCCATCGGCTGGCGCAGCTCGCCGTCGTCACGCGGGCGCCGGGGGAGCCGTTGCGCATGCCCGGGGCAAGCCGGTTAGCATCGGTTGTCCGTTCGGCGAAGCTCGATGCCGACCAGCGCATTCGTTTGAAAGGCGCGCTCGACCGCTGGTTCGGGAGCGACGTCGCCCGCACGGTCGTCGCGTTCGCTGAAGGTGAGGATGCCAACGCTCAAAGCGCACCGGCACGCGGGGCCGTGCCGGCTGGGTCGCTTGCAGCCGAGGTCCCGTTCTTCCTGCAACTTGCGGGGTCGGGAGCGCCCTATCTCGAAGGCTCGATCGACCTGCTCGCCACGGCGCCGGACGGCGCGCGGGCGCTCGTCGTCGACTACAAGACGGGCGGCCGCCGCGATGAGCGCGACGCCGATCTGAGGCAGAAGCACGTGCTGCAGGCGTCGTGCTACGCGCTCGCGCTGCTGCGGCAGGGCTATGCGCAGGTGGATGCGGTATTCGTGCGGGTTGAGCAGGGACGATTCGATGACAACGCGCAGCCGCAGTGCGTGCGCTACCGTTTCGACGCCGCAGACGAGCCCACGCTCACGCGCGAGGTCGGTCGCGCCTGCGCCCTGCGCCGCTGATGGGCGGGGCAAGTCTGCGTTTCCCCCGCGCGTGCGAACGTGCGGTGCGGCGCGTTGGATCCATGCCGCCCCTGCCGCTTCCGCCTTGTGCTACCCCTCGAGCGTGAACGTCAGCTTCACGGGGTTGTGGTCGCTCGTCGCAAAGCCGGTGTCGACGTTTTCCGCCGTCGCCGTCACGTTGTCGGACACGATGAACCCGTCGACGGTGGTCGTGTACGTCACGCCTTTCTCGTAGGGGATGTCGTCGCCGCGGCACGTCGCCACGTCCTCGAGGTTGTCGGCGCGCACGACCGAGTACCCGGTGGCGATATCCGACGCATCCAGGACGGACACCCATTCGGGCACCTGCTGCTCGGACGGGTACAGCTCCAAGCTGCCGGCGAGCGCGTGGTTCCAGTCGCCGCCGCAGATGACGTAGTTGCCGGCCGCGGCCTCCTCTTCCAGCACGCCGTTGAGCATGGCCAGCTGTTCGGCGCGTACGGTGCCGCCCTTGTCGTACGCCGACATGTGGCTGTTGATCAGCACCAGGTCGTGCCCGTTGTCGGTGGGGATGCGCAGCGCCTCGAAGCACCGGTCCAGGTCGAAGAACTTCGTCGGGAAGCTCTCGTCCACGGGATAGCTGCGCCGCACGGCACTCGCGATGTGGGCGTCCGAAAGTGTGAGCAGGCCCGCGTTGACCGTGCCGTGCGGCTCGGTCACGGGGTAGAACAGGTATGCGCTGTGGAAGTTGTTCGCGAACGTCGTCCCGTAGCCGCTGAACGCGTCGTCGATCATCTGCACCTGGTTCACGTGGAAGCTGCGGTCGGAATCGGTGTCGACTTCCTGCAGCAGCATGAAGTCCGCGTCGAGCGACTGCAGCGTCGCGATGTCGCCAGCGGTGCAGTCGAGCACGCTCTGCTTGCTCGCGGCGCGCGAGTGCGTGCCCTTCGTGCGCGTCCCATCAGCCATGATGCCCTCGTCCATGAAGAACGTGTAGTCGGGCGTGTATGCGCCGAAGCCGATGTTGTACGTCACCGCCGTGTATTCCTGCCCGACGCTGAGCGTCGCTGCGGGGTCGTCTTCGATTTCCGTGGCCTGCTCATCGGGTATGCGCGAGTACGTGAGCTGCAGATACAGCGCGTAGATGCCCACGATGGCCGCGAGTGCGACCACGATGATGCCGATGATGAGAGCGATGCGCTTTGCCATGAGGAACCCCCAAGCTGTCTTCGTCCGCCTTCGTGCGAAGCGCGCGCTGATGCGAGCGCGCAGACCGCGGCGGCCGCGCGCTCGCATCTCGACGCGCGGGCGTTCGCTCATCATACCGCATCCGCGCGGGCGAAGGCGCGCCCGGCGAAACCGGAAGCGCGGCGGCGTGCACTGGAGCTCTATGCGCGACCGGATGCCGTTTTTCGCGGGCGTTTGCCGGCGTTGGAATGCGGAATCCGCCTATGCCGAAATCAACCCGGCTTCGTAGGGGCGATTGCAGCGCGGCGATGACAGCGGGCAGTTTTTAGGGCAGATCGGGCAGGTGCCTGCGACCTGCGCTGAGGAGCTGTCGCTGCCGGTTTCCGAGGAGCTGCCCGACGAGGCGCCGTCCGACGGTGAGGAGCCTGCCGCGGCGGAAGCCGAGCCCGTCGCGCTGGCGGTGCTCGCGCCGCCGTCTGCCGAGGAGCCGGCCTCTGAGCCGATGGAGGCAGCTTCCGCGGCCGTGGCTTGCCCGTCAGCGCCTGCGTCCGAAGCCTCGCCGGCGAACGACACGGCGATCGTAGGCGCTGGCTGCGCGGATGCCGTCGACTGCGCTGACGCCGCGGATGCACTCGCTGCCGCACCGCTGAACAGGCTCGTTGCGTTTACCGCCTGAGCGCCTGCGACGCCTATCGCCATAGCACAGCCTCCTGCGACCAGCCCGACGCCCGTCCCGATCGCCGCACGCCGCGACGGGTCGTACGGAATCCTCACCGCGCGCGCGACCAAAGACCAATGAGCCACCAGGTGGACGACGGTGGCGGCGCACAGCGCGTAGGCGCTCGCCGTGTGGATCGTGCTCCAAGCGACCAGCGGCACGAACGTGAGCAGGTTGATGCCTGCGTCGTGCAGAATCGTGCTGATGGCGAGCGAGCTTGCGCCGAGCGCTACCGTGACGACCGCAAGCGCGATGGCGATTGCCAGCTTGACTGCGTGCGCATGCGCGAAGCTGCGTTTGCGCACGACGGCGCTCAGCCATTTTCGCTCGCAGATCAGATGGACGGCGAGGCCGCAGAAGAAGGCGCACCCGATGGCCTCGTGGGCGAACACGCCGGTGAACTGGATGAACATCTCGATGATAAGCAATGCGGTCAGAACCGCGTCGAACGCGAGCCGCTTCGATAGCGTATTCATTGATACCCCCTGGTTCGTGCTTGCTGAACGCCTGACACTATGGGCGCGGTGGCTGAAACAGGGCTGAACGCAAGGTGGGCGATAGGTGATGCGGCGTGGCTTCCGAGCCGTGGCTCTCGGTATAATTGCCGGGGAAACCAACGGAATGCGGCCGACCAGCCGCGGGAAAGGACGACCATAAGCACATCTGTCGAATTTGCGGATTACGCCGGTGACATCATCAGGGCGCTCGGCTCGGGCGGCGTGCTTTTCACCACCAAGGCTCAGGGCCACGTGAACACGATGGACATCGGTTAGGGGCGCCGTCGGCATCAACTGGGGAAAGCCCGTGCTCACGGCATGCATCCGCAAGGGCCGCCATACCATGAGCCTTCTGCGCGAGAATTCGGAATTCACCATTAACGTCCCGCGCGAAGGTTCCGACAAGAAAATCCTCGGCTATTGCGGCTCGCGTTTCGGTCGTGACACTGACAAGATCGCTGACCTCGGCCTGACGCTCGTCGAGCCACAGGTCGTGTCGGTTCCCGCCATCGAGGAGATGCCGCTCACGCTCGAATGCCGCATGCTGTATATGCAGCCGCAGGTCATCGCCGACCTCAAGCCCGAAGAGCAAAAGTGGTACCCGCAGGACAAACCCTCGACGGCCGGCGGTTCCAACAAGGACGAGCACATCACCGTCTACGGCGAAATCGTCGCGGCCTACCTGCTCGATTAGCGGGAACCTGCCGTCGCGTACTTCGCGGGGCAGTGCTCCAGATGGTCGTTGATGAGCCCCGCCGCCTGCAAATACGAGTACACCACGACCGGCCCGATGAACGTGAACCCGCGTTTGCGCAGGTCGCGGCTCATCGCGCGCGAAAGCTCGCTCTGCGCGGGGATATCGGCCATCGTCAGCGGGTGGTTCACGATCGGCTGACCGTCCACCCATCCCCACAGATACGCGTCCAGGCCGCCGCATTCATGCGCCAGCTCCGCATATGCCCGCGCGTTCGTCCGCATCGCCTTGATCTTCAGGCGATTGCGGATGGCGGCGGGGTCCTGGCGTGCGGCTTCGAGTCGCTCGTCGGTCCACGCGGCCAATTTTTCGGGGTCGAATCCGTCGTACACGCGGCGCAGTCCGTCCGCCCGATGCAGAATCAGGCTCCAGCTGAGCCCCGCCTGCTGACATTCCAGACACAGCAACTCGAACAGCCGGCGCTCGTCGTGAAGCGGTTTGCCCCAGCATTCGTCGTGATAGCGCTGGTACAGCTCATCCATCACGCCCCACTGGCACGGCGTCGGCTGCGCCGCATCCTTGGCGGAGACCATGTTCCGCCGGCTCTGCATCACCTGCGCCGCACCAGTTGAAATAGATGAATTTTTCGAAGAAGACACGCTGACCATCAGGCGTTTTTCAGGGACGTCGCGCCATCATCCGACGCATTTGCGCTTTCTTCCTCGTCGGGAAGGTCGCGTGCGACGGTCGGCTCGGTCGCTATCTGCTCGCTTGCGACCATGGCGCGGTTGGCGGCCATCATCGCGCGCTCGAGCTCGTGCAGGCTCGGCGGCGACCAAATTAGCGCGTCGGCGCCGGCCTCGATGGTGGCGCGCATCGAATCCTCGTCCTTGCCGCCGCTCGCGATGATGGGCATATCGGGATACGCCGCGCGCACCTGGGCAACCACCTCGGGCGTGTTGCGTCCTGCTGCGACGTTGACGATGTGAGCGCCGGATTCGACCATAGCGCGCGTGTCATCGTCCATCTCGTAGGCCGTCACCACGATGGGGATGTCCACGGCCTCGGTCAGGCTGCGCACCGTCTCGCAATCGGACGTGCGGTTGACCACGACGCCGCTCGCGCCCTGCATCTCGGAAAACGTGGCCAGCTCGACCGAGCGGAAGCCGCGCGTCTTGGTGCCCGACACACCGGTGAACACCGGGCGCTCGGCGTAGTGCAGAAGCGCCTGGGTGATGGTGGGCTGGCAGGTGAACGGGTACACGGCGAGCACTGCGTCGGCATCGCAGTTGCGGATGATGGCAAGGTCGGTGCTGAACACGAATGTGCGGATGACCCGGCCCTTCACGCGGATGCCCCGGCATGTCGACGAGATATTCGGCACGCGCAGCGTTCCCTGGGCGAACCTGTTCTCGATCTCGCGTGGGTCGTCCGTATGGGAGAGCGCGCCGGTGTCCTGATCGGATGGGACGATGGACTCGTCGGTGGAGGTCTCCGCCGCCTCGAGTGCTTCGTCGATGTCGACGACCGTGTACTCCTCTTCGGACACTGCCACGGCCGTGCTTTCGGGCACCGCAACGGCTGCGTTGTTTTGAGCCGGCGCTTGCGCGGGCGAGCTGGCTTCCGATGAGCGTCTCTGAGCGTTCAGCTGCTCTGCCGTCTCGTAGATCGCGTTCTTCATCCGCGTGGCGAACTCGCCGTGCGGAGCAGACTTCGATCCGACGTTGCGAGGCCCGCTTGTTTCTCGGCGCTCTCCGTTTTGGCGCTGTTCTTCGTTGGAAGCCATGCTCAACCTCCCTCAATGATTCGGTTCCGGGGCGCATTGCTGCGCATCATTTCTGCTGCATGGATGATATAACCCCGCGCACGCGCGGGCAATAAACCGCATTGTGACATGTAGACATCACATATACCCAGCTCATACACGAAATTGAACAAACTGTTACACAGGTGTGGCTTTTTCTGCTCAACGCCGTCCGAGCGTTCGAGCGGAAAGCGATTTTCGGGTCTCGCCACGTTCGCATGCCACGGCGAAAGCTTCCGCAACTCCCCAAATGAACGCTCCCCATATAGAGATAGGGACGATGGAGATACGGATGGTGCCTCTATAGAGATGCATGCGGAAAGACGCACACGTAAAGTTGCGTCAAAGGGGCGCATACAGAGAGGGACGCGCGAAGGGGCGCGTATGACAAAGTCAATAAAAGCATTTCGCGCGAGCGCATACGAAATCGCGGATCTTCGTGTGGACGCATCACTCTCGCTTGCGAGCGTCACTCGAGCATCGTCGTTCGCTCACCATGCAGAGCGGCCCCTGCGATCGTGGGGAAGGGGAGGCGTGCATTGCTCTGTGGGGACGTCCGTCTTCGCCAGAGCTGCGTTCCGCCTGCGTCTCGGACCGGCTCGCGCCGGCCCTCGTTCCGCCCGCGCTCGGGCCGTTCCGGCCGGACGCCGGCGCGTCCCGCTCCGATCGTGCGGCTCCCTCGTGAGCGCCAAGCGCCCATCGTCCCCTCGTCCCGCGCCTCCGCTCGCGCCAGCTGCATCCACGGCGCGCGACCGCGCGCCGGCCCCCTTCCGCCCGAGGCGCTCCTTTCCGCCGTCCGCCTTCCGCCGCGTGGGTTCCGCACTCCGCGCCGCTCTCCGCACGCCCGAGGCGCGGCCTGCAGCGCGGGGACGCCTCGCGCCCCCGCGCCCATCGCCCCCTCCCCCCCCCCCCCCCCAACCCCCCGTGTGTGGGTGCCCCCCCAAAAAGCGAACCCCGCGGGCCCCCCCCGGGGGGGGGGGGG
>CAIFEB010000050.1:9305-10638 GCA_903789375.1 uncultured Eggerthellaceae bacterium
AGGCGCTCCTTTCCGCCGTCCGCCTCCCGCCGCGTGGGTTCCGCACTCCGCCCCGCGCCCGGATCCGCGTCGGCGTTCCGCCCGCGCCGCGGAGCGGCTCGCGCCGCCCCCTCCCTCCCCGAGTTGTGTGCATCCCTCCACAACTCGGCGTTCGGGCTTGCCCTCCCGGGGAGGGGGGTGGTAAAGTACCGTCTTGCGCCAAAGGGGCGGCGCGCCCGAGGCCGGGACCTCCGAGAGGGGCCGGCGGACGGGGAAGAGGCCCCAGGGCGCCGCGGGACGCGGCGCGCCCGGGGAGGGCCTTTCGGGCCTTTCCGGGGCGGAACCTTGAGAACCGGATACTGGACGAGGAAAAGAGACGGAAGACCACTTCCGAACAGATTCCTTTCTTTGGATCATGCAGAAGTGCTCATACTGAACAGAGTCTATGTTCGAACGGAGAGTTCGATCCTGGCTCAGGATGAACGCTGGCGGCGTGCCTAACACATGCAAGTCGAACGGTTAAGCCGGCCCTCGGGCCGGGAATACAGTGGCGAACGGGTGAGTAACACGTGACCAACCTGCCCCCCGCACGGGGACAGCCCCGCGAAAGCGGGGTTGATACCCGGCGTCCCGCCCGCCCCGCATGGGGAGGGCGGGGAAGCTCCGGCGGCGGGGGATGGGGTCGCGGCCCATTAGGCTGACGGCGGGGCAACGGCCCACCGTGCCGACGATGGGTAGCCGGGTTGAGAGACCGACCGGCCACATTGGGACTGAGATACGGCCCAGACTCCTACGGGAGGCAGCAGTGGGGAATATTGCGCAATGGGGGAAACCCTGACGCAGCAACGCCGCGTGCGGGACGACGGCCCTCGGGCTGTAAACCGCTTTCAGCGGGGAAGACATCGACGGTACCCGCAGAAGAAGCCCCGGCTAACTACGTGCCAGCAGCCGCGGTAACACGTAGGGGGCGAGCGTTATCCGGATTCATTGGGCGTAAAGCGCGCGCAGGCGGCGCGCCAAGCGGGACCTCTAACCCCGGGGCTCAACCCCGGGCCGGGTCCCGGACTGGCGCGCTCGAGTGCGGTAGAGGCAGGCGGAATTCCCGGTGTAGCGGTGGAATGCGCAGATATCGGGAAGAACACCGATGGCGAAGGCAGCCTGCCGGGCCGAGACTGACGCTGAGGCGCGAAAGCCGGGGGAGCGAACAGGATTAGATACCCTGGTAGTCCCGGCCGTAAACGATGATAGCTAGGTGTGGGGGGAGACCTCCCCCCGTGCCGCAGCCAACGCATTAAGCTATCCGCCTGGGGAGTACGGCCGCAAGGCTAAAACTCAAAGGAATTGACGGGGGCCC
>CAIFEB010000051.1 GCA_903789375.1 uncultured Eggerthellaceae bacterium
CTCCTGCACCGCTTCCCGCGGCGCGCTTGGCCGTGCGCGCCATCAGCGCTCCGCCCCGTCGTCGTCCGCAGCGTCGTCGAGCAGGCCGGCGCGCACGAGAGCGGCGACGTACGACTCGAGCGCCGCCGCCCCGCGTTCCGCGTACGCCTCGTAGCGCTCGCGCTTGTTGCGCCTGTGCTGGTCGAGCGGCGGCATGATGCCGAAGTTGACGTGCATGGGCTGGTAGTCGGCCGTCTGCGGGTCCGTGGCGTACGCGAGCAGGGCGCCGAACGCCGTTTCGCGCGGCAGGGCGACCGGCTCGATTCCCGTGAGCGCGGCGGCGACGGACAGTGCCGCGTGTAGCCCCGAGCGAATCGCCTCGCAGTAGCCCTCCGTGCCCGCGAGCTGACCGGCGACGAACACCGGCGCCGCAAGCGCGTCCGCCTGGGGCGTGCGCAGGCGCAGCGACGAATCGAGCAGGCGGGGCGCATCGATGAACGTGTTGCGGTGCATGACGCCGTAGCGCACGAACTCGGCGTGCTCCAGGCCGGGAATCATGCGGAACACCCGCTGCTGTTCGCCGAACTTCAGGTTCGTCTGGAACCCGACCAGGTTGTACGCCGTTCGGTCGGCGTTCTCCGCACGCAGCTGCAGCGCCGCCCAGGGCCTTCGCCCCGTGCGCGGGTCGGTCAGCCCCACGGGCTTGAGCGTGCCGAACCGCGGCGCGTCCTTTCCCTTGCGCGCGATCTCCTCGATGGGCTGGCACGCCTGGAACAGGTCGCGCGTCTCGAAGTCGCGCAGAATCGTGCGGTCGGCGTTGACGAGCTCGCCGATGAAGGCCTCGTACTGCTCTTTGTCGAAAGGTGCGTTCAGGTAATCGCCCTGCTCGGCGCCCTGCGCGTCGGATGCGTCCTCGTAGCGGCTCTGTCGGAACACACGTGTCATGTCGAGCGATTCCGCCGTGACGATCGGCGCCGCCGCGTCGAAGAAGGCAAGCGACTCCTTCCCGGCAAGGTGCGCGACGTCCGCGGCGAGAGCATCGCTCGTGAGCGGGCCCGACGCCACGATGACGGCCGATGCGCCGGCAGCGAGCGCCTCGATCGACGCGACCTCGCCGCGCACGAGCGCGATGTTCGGGCTTTGCTCGAGCGCTTCCGTCACATGGCGGGCAAACTCGTCTCGGTCGACCGCGAGCGCGCCGCCGGCCGGAACGGCGTCGGACTTCGCCTGGCGGTAGAGGAACGACCCGAGCCGGTCGAGCTCGTGCTTCTGCATACCGGCGGCCGATGCCGGCTTCATGCTCTTGAGCGAGTTCGAGCACACGAGCTCCGCCGCGTACCCGGTCTTGTGCACCGGCGTGCCCACCGCGGGGCGCATCTCGTGCAGCTCCACCCGGAAGCCGCGGCGTGCGAGCTGCAGGGCCGCCTCGCTTCCGGCAAGGCCCGCCCCCACGATGACGACGGGCTTTTCGTTTGTGATGTTTCGTTTTTCCATGGGCACAAGTGTACCCGGCACACGCTCCCTGCGCGCGTGCGCCCCCGTCGGCCGCAGACGTTTTGCACATCAGCGGGAAGGCAGGCGGCGCTTTCGCACACTGGCGTTGCAGATTCCTGACGCAGCAAACGCCGCGACCAGCCCGGTCAGCGGCCTTTTGCATACCGCTGCTGTCACCCTGCGCGCTCGCACCTTCCAGAGCGAGCAGCGCTACGCACGCCGTCGCTTCACGAGCATCCAGAACACCGTGCCCCACGTTCCGCCAGGCACCGTCCGCGCTCACGCGCCCGGCGGCACGCGCGCGCACCAGCGACCGTCGGGCTGGCGGGCGATGGCGCCGGCCGATTCCGCGAGCGCGAGCGTGCTCATGAGCTCGGCCCGCGCGTTCTCGCGTCCGTAGACGTCCACGGCGACGGCGAAGAGCTCGTCTGCCGTCGAGGGCGCGGCGCGGATCGCCTCGACAACGGGGTCGCCGCGCAGCGTGCGCGTGCCCGCGAACCCGTCCGGGGCGTCCGGCGCCGACGGCTCCTTGAGCAGCCCGAACACGTCGAACAGCACGTCGTCGAAGCTCTCGTCGTCGACGATAGGGCGTGCGCCTTGAAAGAGCAGGCGGTTCGACCCGCGCGCGTTCGCCGACGTGATGGCGCCGGGAACGACGAGCACCTCACGTCCCGCGTCGAGCGCCTCGTCCGCCGTGGAGAACGTCCCCGACGGCAGCCCCGCCTCGACGATGAGCACGGCGCGCGCGAGGCTCGCGATGAGCCGGTTGCGCGCCCGGAACGTGTACGGCAGCGGCGCGAACTCCCAGGGATGCTCGGACACCACCGCCCCTCCCGCTTCGATGACCTGCTGGAACAAGCCAGCGTTCTCGCGCGGGTAGATGCGATCGCACCCGCCGCCCAAAAACACCACCGACGGCGCGCCCGCCTCGACCGCGGCCCGATGCGCCTCTTCGTCGCAGCCGCGCGCCCCACCCGATATGATGACGACGCCGCGCCGTGCCGCCCGTCGCGCGAACCGACGCGCGCACCCCCGCCCGTACGGCGTCGCCTTGCGCGCGCCGACGACGGCGAGCCCTTCGGCGAGGACGTCCGCGCGCCCGATGCCGTACAGCCTCTCCGGTGGGTCATCGAGCCGGTCGAACGCGCCCGGATACCCCGGCATACCCCGTTCGAGCACCCAGCGCGCCCCTTCGAGCCGCCGTTCCATCAGGACCCTCCTCCCCTCACGCGGAACCCGATCGCCTCGCAGAGATCCGCACGTTCCACCTGCTGTCGCTGTTCCATGTCGGCGACCGTGCGCGCCACCGACAGCGTGCGCACGATGGCGCGCCCGCTCATGCCGAGCATGCGCGCGGTGTTCTCGAAGAACTCGCGGTCCGCATCCTCGAGGCGGCACGACGCCACGATCGAGCGCGTCGAAGCGTCCTCGGCCATGCGGGCGCGCCGCCACGACGCGTACTCCCGCGCCGCGAGCACGCCGCGGCGCAATTCCTCCGACGAGGTTCCCCCACCCGACTCCAGGACGTTTCCCGGCTGCGTGCGCGCGACGTCGATGTGCAGGTCGATTCGGTCGAGCAGCGGTCCGCCGATTCTCCCCTGATAGGAATTGACCTGCGCCAATGTGCAGGTGCATGCATGCTCGGGATCGCCGTAGTACCCGCACGGGCACGGATTCGACGCCGCCACGAGCATGAAGCGCGCGGGGAACTGCACGTTGCCGTCCGCGCGCGTGACCACCACCACGCCCGACTCGATGGGCTGGCGGATGCCCTGCAGGACCGACGGCTTGAACTCCGCCAGCTCGTCGAGGAAGAGCACGCCCCGATGCGCGAACGAAATCTCGCCGGGACGCACGGGGTTGCCGCCGCCGATGAGCCCCGCCGCCGTCGCCGTGTGGTGCGGTGCGCGGAACGGACGCTCGCCGGCGAGCGTCGGCCCCAGGTCCTCGCCCGCGACGGAGTGGATGAGCGCCACTTCGAGCTTCTCGTCCTCCGTCAGAGGCGGCAGAATCGTCGGCAGACGCTCCGCCAGCATGGTCTTGCCCGACCCGGGCGGCCCCATCATGAGCACGCCGTGATTGCCTGCCGCCGCGATCTGCAGCGCGCGTTTGGCCAGCTCGTTTCCCGCAACGTCCCGATAGTCGAGCTCGCGCGTCGGACGGGGCGCCACAAGAGGCGTGATGGGATGGAACTCCTGCCGCGAAAGCTCGCGCAGGCTGCCGATGCCGAAGAGCCCCACCCGGTCGACGAGCGCGAACTGCGAGCCGTCATCGGCGCACAGAAGCGAGTCGCCGCAGTCCCGCGCGCAGAGCGCATACGCGAGCAGCCCTTCGACGGGCCGCACGATGCCGTCGAGCGACAGCTCGCCCACGACGAGCCGCCCCTCGGTCGTGGTGGGCGCAATCTGCCCGGTGGCCGCAAGGTACCCGGCGGCAATCGGCAGGTCGAACCCCGAACCGGTTTTCCGCAGGTCGGCGGGCGCGAGGTTCACGACGATGCGCGCCGCTGGCATCTCGTAGCCTGCCGCGACGACGGCCGCGCGCACGCGCTCACGCGACTCGCGCACGGCGGCGTCGGCCATCCCGACGATGCAGAACGTCGGCAGCCCCGACGATACGACCACCTCGACGTCGACCGGCACCGCTTTGACGCCCCGCAGTACCGCGCTGCGCACCCGGCAGCTTCCGTAGCGCGGCATCAGGCGACCGCGAACGCGTTGATATGGTGTTTGAGGATGGCGCGGTCGTCCGCCACCACGAGGATGCCGATGACGTCGAAGCGAATCGGCATCTCCACAGAACGGAAATCGCGCAGGTAGTACGCGGCGATCCGCTCGTAGCGGGCGCGCTTCTCGGGCGTGACGGCTTCCTCGGGCATACCCGCATCGATGCTCGTCCGCGTCTTGACCTCGATGAACACGAGCACCTCGCAGTCCATGGCGACGACGTCGGCTTCGCCGGCGGGACAGGTCCAGTTGCGGTCGAGGATGCGGTAGCCCTTGTTCTTGAGGAAGCGCACGGCCGCGTCCTCCCCGCGTTGGCCGATCTGCTTGTTCGAGAGCGCGGAGAGCGGCGGACGCTCCTCTGCCGCGACGGCGGCACCCGGCGCGGCAGATTCCGCAGGCTGGGCCTGCTCATCGTCGCCGCCATAGGACGATGCAGCCGCCTTCGCAGCTGCATCGTCCACGACACAAACGTGCTCGCGCTCTCCGCCCGCGCTCTGCCCGTTGCCTTCGTCCTCCGCATCGGCGCAGACGGGCGGGGTCGCGTCCGTGCCACCGCGCCCCGCGTCCGACGCGGTCGGCAGCGCCTCATCGGAAGGCTCCTCTCCATCTGTGCAGAACGGAGCCGATAGGGATGTCGCAGCGTGCGCTTCAGCCGTCGCGCCCGATGCCTCTTCACCGACGTCGCGGCGTTTTTCCTTGGGCTTTTCATCGAAGCCGTTCGGCGAGACTGCCGCCGTCTCCCCGCACGCAAAGCTGGTGACATCGGGTTTCATGCCTCTCTTTTGCGCTTTACCGTCAGCAGCGCCCTGCGCCGCTTCCGTTCCCTTCGGCACGTCGACCACGGCCGCATCGGCGCTCGCCCGCGCCGCAGCTGGCTTGGCTGTGCGCTTCGCCTTCGTAACCGTGCGCCGCTTCGCTCGCGCGGCCGATGCGCCCGCCCGTTCGGCCGTTGCCATCGTCGCCAAGATGTCGAGGCACCGTCCCGTTCTCTCGATGCTCGCCGTGCCCGCCACGTCGGCGGTTGCGGCGATCGGCCGGCTCAGTCCATAGGTGTTCATACGAGGTCTCCTTTCCCGACGTGGCACGCATGCTAGAGCGGGAATCTATCGTGGGAACCGCTCGCGCGCCGCCGCCGTTCCGTCCCCGCGTCCCCGTCGGCGGCCCGTTTCCCCGCCCGCACGCACCCCGTCCGCCTCCACCGCGCGAGCGCACCACCGCGCGCCGTTCCGATGCGGCGAACGCCTGCGGAGCGCGAAATCGACGCCGCCGCCATAGCTCGTGCGCACATGCCGCGCGCCGCCGCGCCTCCGCCGTATCGCCGCTCCAACGCCCCGTTTGCCTTCGCCGCGCCGCAGTTCTCCGCCGTACCACTCCCCTTGCGGCACTGTTCCCCTATGGACACGCCCGGGAACGTGTGCTAATTGTGTATATTGGTTCGAGGAACAAAAGTCCTGATGGATATGCTTGCCTGCAATTCGGCGGGGCGATATACTTTGTTGTCGCGTCTAGAAGCAGACACTGCGTCACTGAGTTGGATATATAGAAGGAAAGAACATGGATATCATTCGCGCGATCGAGCAGCAGCAGAAGAAGCAGGATCTCCCCGAGTTCCACGTGGGTGATACCGTCAAGGTCCACTATCGCATCACCGAGGGCAACCGCGAGCGCATTCAGGTGTTCCAGGGCGACGTCATCCGTCGTCATGGCGAGTCCAGCCGCGAGACCTTCACCGTCCGCAAGATCAGCTTCTCGGTCGGCGTCGAGCGCACCTTCCCGGTCCACTCCCCGAAGATCGACCACATCGAGGTCGTCCGTCGTGGCGATGTCCGTCGCGCCAAGCTGTACTACCTGCGCGACAAGGTCGGCAAGAACGCCAAGATCAAGGAGAAGGCCTTCAAGTAGGACTTCGTCCCACGCCTTTTGCAAAGCCCGCGTCGCATGCGATGCGGGCTTTTTTGTATCCTTCTGACCGAACGCCCCCCGCATTCGAGCATGCGTGCGATGCGCACGCGGCGCCGATGGCACGCTCCGGCTAGCCCAGTTCGATGAGAACTGCCGAAGCCGTCCGCCCCAACCCGAAAGGAACCCTCATGCCGATGACCGTCGCCGAGATAACCCGCCAGCTCAGGCAGGCCAACGCGGACGAGTTCGCCGTGCTCGAACGCTCCTTCGCCGCCGATCCGCGCAAGGGCGTGCGGCGGGCGGTCGAGACGGCGCGGCGCCGACTCGCGGCCGAAGCCGCCGAGCAGGCGCGACTCGACGGGCTGTATGACTTCCAGAACGAGCTCGCCCGCCCGCGCAACGCAACATGCATCGTCGGCCTGGACGAGGTCGGGCGCGGCCCTGTCGCCGGTCCGCTCGCCGTGGGCGCGGTCGTTCTGCCCGACGAGCCGCACATTCCCAAGCTCAACGACTCCAAGCAGCTCACGCGCGCAGAGCGCGAAGAGATCGCAGCCCAGGTGCGCACGGTGGCACACGCCGTGACGGTCCAGTACGTCGAGCCCGCCGATATCGACGCGGACGGCATGACGGCATGCCTCAAGCGGGCGTTCCGCGCCGCCATCGCCGCCATCGAGGACCAGGGCGTCCGCCCCGACCTCGTGCTCATCGACGGCAACCCGCTCCACATCGACCCGCGCGAGGTGACCATCGTGAAGGGCGACGCGAAATGCGCGTCCATCTCCGCGGCGTCGATCGTCGCGAAGGTCGACCGCGACGCGCTCATGTGCCGCCTGGCACATGAGTATCCGGAATACGGGTTCGAGAAGAACAAGGGATACGGGTCGGCCGAGCACATCGCGGCGATTCGCGCGCACGGCCTGTCGCCGGTCCACCGCGCGAGCTTCTGCCACGCGTTCACGCAGGAATCGCTGTTCTAGCAGGCACGGACGCCAGCTACACGAGCATGAGCAGGGCGTACGCCGCAACGCCGGCGATCGCGCACCACAGAAGCGACTTCGTCAGCCGCGCGACCACCACGACGACCGCCGCCGCCACGAGCGGCAGCGCCGCCGGCCACAGCCCCGCCGCGAACATGCCCGGCGTGAGCAGGTCGTTGGCGACGAGCGCCGCGAACGCGGCCGGCGGGATGAGCGCGAGCGCCTCGGCCGCTCGAGGCGACAGCTCACGGCCTTTCAGCACGAGCATCGGCGCCACACGGCACAAGAGCATCGTCACCGTGCACAGCACGCAGATGACGAGGAACTGCGACCAGGTGATGGGATCGACCACGGCTAATCCGCCTCCCTGATCCGCGTGGCGAGGATGCCCGCCCCCACGCCCAGAAGCGCGCCCACGAGGATGGCAGCGCCGCCGAATCCAGCGAGCTTGCACAAAAACACCGCGATCATGGCCGCGAACGCCGCCACGACGTTCTGCAGCGAAATCTTCTGCGTGACCAGAAGGCAGATGAAGATCGACGTCATCGCGAACGAGGCGATGGCGAGCGGAATCGACACCGCGTTGCCCACGAGCGCGCCTACGATGCACGACAGCGTCCACGACGTCTGCGACATCAGGTTGACGAGCGTCGCGTTCTCGACGCTCCAGCCGCCCTCGAGGAACCGGTTCATGTTGACGCCGAAGCTCTCGTCGGTGACGGTGGCTGCGAACAGGAGCGACCGCCACCGCTTGGCGCCGGCGCACCACTTGGCGATGGACGCCGAATAGAGCATCTGGCGCGTGTTGACGAGCGACACGCTCGCGACGATCGACGCGAGCGGCGAGGCCGCAAGCCACATGTTGGGAATCATGAACTGGCCCGCGCCTGAGTAGAACACGACGCTCATGATGCCCACCTGCACCCAGTTCATCCCAATGGACGCGTTGAGGATGCCGCAGGGCAGACCGATGGCGACGTAGCCGAGGATGATCGGTAACGCCGCTGGAAACGCCTCTGTTATGTTGTCCCGTGAGAACATGCGAAGTATCAGTATAGCGAAAGACGCGCCCGCACGCAGCGCGCATGCGAACGTTCGGCGCGCGGGCCGAATCAGCGGCCGCACAGGGCCGATGCGCGCAAGCCCGTGCCGACCCGAAGGCCCGCCCGCCGCGCACGCCACCGTCATCGGACAGCCTTCAACGGCACGCATGTCCGCACGCGCCGCTCGCTCGCCGCCGCGGCGCTTCCGCCTTCCCCGCGCACCGCGGCTGCGCCGCCGCTTTCCCCGCGCGCAGCCCTAGCCCTGCGCGAGCGACCAGGCGTTGATGGTGTGCGGCACGAACAGGTCGTTGAAGCGCCAGATGGCATAGCGATCCGTCATGCCGGCGATGTAGTCCACAACCGCGCGCAGATCGTCGCCGCTGGAGATGTCGCGGTACTCCTGCGGCACCTCGTCGGGGTGCTCCATGTAGTAGTCGAACAGCTGCGTGAGCAGCCGGCGGCCCTTCTCGGCCTCGACCATAACGCTCGGAGCCGTGTACACGTGAGCGAACAGGAACGACCGCAGCTCCATCATCGCGTTCCAGATCTCCGGGCTCATGCTGATGTCGCCCTGCACGGCCGACGTCTCCACCGCGTCCTCGACGAGCGTCTCGATGCGCTCGGAGTGCGACGTGCCAAGAAGATCGCGCGTGAGGGCGGGCAGCTCGTCCTCGGAGAGAATCCCCGCGCGGATGGCGTCGTCGATGTCGTGGTTGACGTAGGCGATGCGGTCGGCCATGCCCACGATACGCCCCTCGGCCGTTTCGGCGCGGCCCGTGCCGGTGTGGTTGAGGATGCCGTCGCGCACCTCGCCCGTCAGGTTGAGGCCCTTGCCGTTGTTCTCGATGACCTCGACGACGCGCAGGCTCTGCTCGTTGTGCTTGAACATGAGGCCCTGGCGATCCGCCTCGCCCGGACCGATACCGCCGGTGGGCTCGATGCCGCGGTAGCGCGCGATGCAGCGCGACAGCGCGTCCTCGCCCGTGTGGCCGAACGGCGTGTGCCCCAGGTCGTGCCCGAGCGCTATGGCCTCGGTCAAATCCTCGTTGAGCCCCAGCCCGCGCGCGATGGTGCGGGCGATCTGCGCGACCTCAAGCGTGTGCGTGAGCCGGGTGCGGTAATGGTCGCCGTCCACAGCCAGAAACACCTGCGTCTTGTGCGACAGACGCCGGAACGACTTCGTGTGCAGGATCTTGTCGCGATCGCGCTGGTAGTCGGTGCGCAGCGCGTCGGGCTGCGTCGAGCGGGCGCGCCCCTCCGACTCGTCGGCGAAGGCCGCATCGTCCGAAAGCGTCTCGTGCTCCCGCCGCTCCTGATCCTCGCGTCTCACGATTTCCATAGCATCCGCCTTCCTGCTCCGAAGACGACCGCCGGCGTGGTGCCGGCGCCGTTTACCCTGCGCGCCCGCTACCCGTTGAGCGCCTCCGCGATCCGGGCGGGCTCGAACACGCCGCGCTCGGTGATGATGCCGGCGATGTAGCGCGCCGGCGTGACGTCGAACGCCGGATTCCACACGTCCACGCCCGCGATCGGCTGCGCGAGCACCTCTTCGGGTGCGCGCTGCTCGATGGGGATGCGCGAGCCGTCGGCCAGATGGGGGTCGATCGTCGAGGTGGGCGCCGCCACGTAGAACGGTACCCCGTTCTCGTGCGCGAGGACCGCCACCCCGTACGTGCCGATCTTGTTGGCCGTGTCGCCGTTTGCGGCGATGCGGTCGGCTCCCACGACCACGGCGTCGACCTTGCCCTGGGCCATGAGGCTCGCCGCCATGTCGTCGCAGATGAGCGTGGTGGGAACGCCTGCCTGTGCAAGCTCCCACACCGTCAGCCGCGCGCCTTGGCCCACCGGGCGCGTCTCGTCGGCGTACACGCGCTCGATGAGGCCCTTCGCCGCCGCGGCGTACACGACGCCGAGCGCCGTGCCGAAGAACACGGTGGCAAGGCTACCGGCGTTGCAGTGCGTGAGCACCCGCGAGCCGGGTGCGAGAAGAGCCGCGCCGGCGGCCCCGATGGCGCGGTTGGCGCGCTCGTCTTCGGCTTCCATCTGCTTGACCAGGTTGTACAGCGTCTTCGCGACGTCCGCGCGCGTGGCCCCCGGCTCGGCCGCACGGCGGTGCGCCGCGCTTTTGGCGCGTTCTGCGCCCCAGCGCAGGTTCACGGCCGTGGGCCGCGCGGACGCGATGCGCTCCGCCACGTCGTCGAAC
>CAIFEB010000052.1:0-2319 GCA_903789375.1 uncultured Eggerthellaceae bacterium
GCCTCGTCGAGCGCGGCGAGCGCTTCCGGCTCGGTGGGCGCGGGCTCTGCATCGGGCTCCGCGGGCTCGTCGGCGGCATCGGGCGCCGCCAGCTCATCCAGCGCCGCGGGCGCATCGGAATCCTCGTCGCAGGCCGGGTCATTCGACAACCCGAGCGACACGCCCTACAGCTCCTCGAGCGCGAAGAGCGCAGGCGGACAGGCGAGCGCGGGGGCAACGGGTCGTGGGTGATGGACGCGCACCGGAAACGCGGCGACCAGCGGCGGAAGCTTTTCGGCCGGCAGCGGCTTCCGCGTCGGCGGTGACCGTCGGCCGCATCACCGTCAAGGCGGGGCGCATTGCGTTCGGGGTGCGCGTGCTTGATTCACGCCATCGCACGGTGGGCGCGGCGCTCGCGCAGCGCTGCCTCGCCGCGTATCCCAGCCTTGCGCGCCACGCATGCGTCAACGGCAAAACGGACACGTTCGGGCCGGTCATCGCAACGACGTCGCTGCCTCATCTGATTGAGCACCTTGCCATTGACATCGAAACGCACGACGCAGGCAACGCGCCCACCACGACGTTCGTTGGCGCGACAACCTGGATCGACGAGACGCAGGGCACGGCGGTGGTCGAGCTCAGCTTCGTAGACGATCTCGCAACGCTCGACGCGTTCAACCGCGCCGTGCGCTTCGTGAACGACGCCATCGCCGAACTCGATGCGCGCGTTTTTCGAATCAAAGAAAAATAGTTAACGGTTCGATTGCCCCTCGGGGGGTTCGGCTCGTTGCCCTTATAATGACGGCATTGAAATATCCACGCGAGGAGGTTTTCTCATGCCATCTAAATTCACCTGGTTTGCCCTGGGCGCTGCTGCCGGTGCCGCTGCGGCTCTGCTGTATGCCCCTCGCCCCGGTGTTGAAACGCGTGCGCTGGTGGGCGAAAAGGCCAACGCCGTTTGCGGCGAGGCGCGCGATTGGGGCGCGGCCACGTCTATCAACGCGTCCGACGCGTATCGCAAGGCTCAGGACCGCGGCTCGGTCGCATATCAGAATGCGCAGGTCAAGGGTCGTGAATTCGCCAAGAACGCTCAGGAGAAGACCTCCGACCTGTACAACACGGCCGCCGCGCGCGTGCAGGAGAAGATTCACGGCGTGTCGCCGGCCTTCTCCGGCAGCAACGACGATCTGCGCGAGAAGATCGAGGCCGCGCGCCAGCGCATCGCGGCGCAGGTAGCCGCCAACGCGGAGGAGTCCCAGGTCCAGGCTGCGGATGACGTCGTCGAGACGTCTGCTGCCGAAGCGCCCGCCGCGGAAGCGCCGGCGCCGGAGCCTGCGGGCGCCCATGCGGCTGCTCCCGCTGCGGATTCGTCCGAAGAGGGCAAGGCGGAGTAGCGGCGCGCCCGCTGCGGACAATCATGCACTCTACGAAGCGCTCGCGACCGCGTTACCGCTGGTCGGCTGGGCGCTTCTTTCATGTTGGAAACGTTGGGGTTCGGATTGGCGCGTGTCGTCCGGGCGAATGCGGAAGGGCTTAGAGGAACATGGCGAGCAATGTACTGACCACCAAGGACCTGTTCGGCAAGCGGGCCGTCAAGGTGAAGACCAACCGCAAGGGCGTCGAGAAGACGCACCGCGTGGGCAAAGTGCGCCGATTCGTGTTCCATCCCACCGAGAAACGCCTGATCGGCATCATGGTCAAGCGCCCCGACCTGCTGCTGATGTTCAAGCGCAAGGACCGCTTCGTCCGCCTCGGCGGGTTCGAAATCGTCGACGGCCGCGTCGTCATGGGCGACGATGCGGCGATGTTCGACGACAAGGCGTGTACTGCGCTCGGCGTCGACTGGGACAAATGCGTCATGTGGTCGGGCATGCCGGTGCTCACGGTTTCGGGCGATGAGCTGGGATATGTCGGTACTGTCACCTTCGACGCCCAAACGGGCGATGTCATCAGCCTGCAGGCGGACGCGGGCATGGCCAACGACGCGGTTGTGGGCAAGCGCACCATCCCCGGCGAGCTGATTCGCGGGTTCCGCCGCGGCAAGGGCATGGTCCTCAGCGAAATGGGCGATTACGGCGAGGTCGAGGATGAGAGCAAGGCGCTCCACGGCGCGATTCTCGTGTCCGATGCCGCCGCCGACATCGAGACCGAGGGCGGCGTCGCCGAGGCGGCAGGCAAGGCCACCGCGAAGGTGTCGCACAAAGCGAAAGAGGATTACGAGAAGGCCAAGCCCAAGATGCACGAGGCTGCAGAAAAGACGGGCGAGGCTGTGAACAAGGGCGCGTACAAGGCCGGCGAGCAGCTGGGCAAGGCGTCGGGCATGTTCGCCGAGTTCAAGGA
>CAIFEB010000052.1:2419-9749 GCA_903789375.1 uncultured Eggerthellaceae bacterium
CAGCTGGGCAAGGCGTCGGGCATGTTCGCCGAGTTCAAGGAAAACTACGACAAGGAACGCAACAAGTAAGAGAAACGGCAGGCAGTGGCGGTCCGTCGGAAGCTTGCTTCCGATGGAAAGCGTCGGGTGCCTGCAGCCGCGCGGCGCGTCCGCCGACAGCATGGGCGCGCAGCGACCAACCTTCATGCAGACTGGCAGCAGTCGGGGAGAGCAAGCTTGAGCAACAACGACGAAAAACAGAGCACCACGATGCACAAGCAGCAGACCGACGAACCTGCGGCGCCCGCCGATGGTGCCCCCGAGGACGCGGACCGCAAGGTTCCGCTGCGTGAGCGGGCGCGCGAGCGCAGCGACGAGGAGAAGATGGTGCGCGGGCACGTCATCCGTCGCGGCGACATCTTCAAGATCTGGGGCCTGGTCATCTTCATCGTCCTCGTGACGCTCATCGTCGTGCTCGTCTGGCCTTACATCAAAGACCTGTTCGGCGACGGGGGCGTGGGGGCTCTGATCGACCGGCTGCAAAGCGCCGGCCCGGCAGGCGTGCTCATCCTGCTCGCCTTGCAGTTTCTGCAGGTTGTGGTCGCCATCATCCCCGGCGAGGTGGTGCAGCTGGCGGCAGGGCTGATGTACGGCCCGTTCTGGGGTTTCGTCATCATCCTGGGCGGCGCGGTGCTGTCGAGCGCGTTCATCTACCAGCTGGTTCACACGCTTGGCGAGCCGTTCGTGCGCACCATGGTGTCCGACAAGACGCTCGAGAAGTTCGATCGGTTCCAGCATTCCGGCAAGCTCGACATCACCGTGTTCATCCTGTTTTTGATTCCCGGACTTCCCAAGGACGCGTTCACCTACCTTGTCCCGCTGACCGAGATGAAGATGAAGGACTTCCTGCTGATCACGACCATCGCGCGCGCTCCGGGCATCCTGGGCTCGACGTACGTCGCAGCGGGTTTGGCGGGCGGTCGCATCACGAGCAGCATCATCGTCATCGTGGCCGTTGCGGTGCTTGCGGCGCTTGGCGTGGCGTTTCGCGAGAGGATATTCGACAAGCTGGAAAAACGCCGCAAGTCAAAGGATGGCGAGAAGAAGGGGAGCGCTTCGGAGGATGCTCATGAGGGCGTCTCGGAGCACGGCGCGGCGACGGATGCGAAGCCTGATGCGGCAAGTGTGCCGGAAGGCGATCGTGCGACCGGCGCTCCAAGCAAGAAAGATGGCGTTTCGGAAGGTAAATGAGGCGGGTGGCCCAGAGGTTTTCGCCTGAGCACGGGGCACGGACGCGTCCAGAGCACGCGAGGACGTGGCCGTCGGAGAGGCGGCGGCGCATGGCGCGCAAGCCGCTGGATATGGCGCGCGCAAACCATTGGGCGTGACATACGCAAACAGCTGAAATTGGTTCGTTGGAAAAGGTAACGTGATGAGGCAGGTCAACGAGGCAGAGGAGAAGCAGAGGAAGTGCTCCGGCGTAAAGCGCTTCGCGCGCGCAGGACGTGCGGGCGGACCCGTTGTGCCTGATGGGGCGTCACGCGCGGACGGGTCGACCAAGTCCGAGGACGCCACGGTGCGGGCGGGCTCCTCGACGAACGATCCGGCGAACGCCGTGGCGAACGGCGGGGCAAACGGTGCAGCAGCGGGCGCCGCAGCGGATCGGCCCGCCGAGCCCACTTATGCGCAGGCCGACCCCGATGACGCGCGCGAGTGGGAGCGCCGGTACGGCCAACAGTACCGGGCGAACTACGCGCCGGGACCCTACCAGCGCGCCTATCGGCGCGACGACGTGATCGTCAGCGAAAAAGACCATGTCGTCGCGGGGCTGCTCGCCATATTCCTCGGCTGCTTTGGCATCCACAAGTTCTACCTGGGCTACAACAACGCCGGATTCATCATGCTTGCGGTCACGGTCATCGGCAGTCTGCTGACTTTGGGGCTGGCGGGCGCGGTGATGGGCGTCATCGGCGTCATCGAAGGCATCGTCTATCTCACGAAAAGCCAGACGAGCTTCGACGAAACCTACGTGTTCGGCCGTCAGGAATGGTTCTGAGCGGAGCTTGCCGAAGTGCGGCGTTTCACGAGTTGGGCCCTGCTGCCACGCAGGCGTTCGTGCGAAACCGGATGCCAGCGTTCGCTGCAAAGCGCCGATTCCGTCCGTCGACCTGAAAGGCGATGCGGAGGTCGGCGTTTGCCGAGATGAAACGTCAAGGCCCCCTCCCATTATGCAGGGCCACGGCCCCGCCGTTCTCCATGCCCCTGCGCACGTCCCCGGCTCGAACGTCCGACCGTTCTCCGCGTTCCCGCGCGCGTTCCTCGCTCGGACATCCACCGGGCTGGTTACCGCCCGTTCCCCATGTTCTCGCACGTGTTCCCGGCTCGAACGGTCACTGCGCTTTTTCCGCCACAACGCGGTTGATTCCCATTATTCTTCGAGACGCTCGTTCGGAGCTAGTACAATAGATACGTGCGTCCGAAAAAGACGCGCCGGCGCTGCACGAGCGCGGGTGCGCCGCGAACGCCCTCGAAAACCATGCACCTCGCACTGCTATTCAAGGAGGAAACATGCCCAAGATCACTGCCAGCCAGGTTAGGGTTCCGGTTGATGTTGCGCCCGATTCCCGTGATGTTTACATCGACAACTACCTCAAGGCAACGCGCGGAACCGGCCGTTTGATGCTGTTCGCGTGCGACCAGAAGATCGAGCACCTGAACAAGGACTTCTACGGCGAGGGCATCGACATCTCCGACGGCGATCCCGAGCACCTGTTCCAGATCGCTGACCAGGGCGTCATCGGCGTCATGGCCGCTCAGCGCGGTTTGGTTGCGCAATATGCCGCCGATTACCCCAACATCAACTATCTGGTGAAAATGAACTCCAAGACCAACCTGGTCAAGACAGCTCAGGAGGATCCGTATTCGCCGCAGCTCGTCGACATCGACGCCATTCTTGCCATGCGCGACGCCGGTGTGAACATCGTCGGCCTGGGTTACACCATCTATCTGGGCAGCGAATACGAAGCCACGATGATGGCCGAGGCGGGCAACCTCATCGCGCAGGCGCATGCCGAAGGCCTGCTCGTCGTGCTGTGGATCTACCCGCGCGGCAAGGCCGTCACCGCTGAGAAGGATCCGGACCTCATCGCGGGCGCTGCGGGCACGGCGCTGTGCCTTGGCGCCGATTTCGTCAAGGTCAACCCGCCGAAGCCCGAAGGCGACGACAAGCGCACTCCGGCCGAGGCGCTCGCTGTCGCGTCGCGCGCGGCTGGCCGCACCGGGCTCGTGTGCGCCGGTGGCTCCACCGTCGCGGCGGACAAGTTCCTCTCGCAGCTGTACGACCAGATTCACATCGGCGGTGCCGATGGCAATGCGACCGGCCGCAACATCCACCAGCGTTCGCTCGACGAAGCGGTGCGTCTGACCAAGGCGATCAGCTCCATCACGCTGGCCGATTACACGGCTGAGCAGGCGCTCGACATCTTCAACGGCAAGCAGGACTTCACGCTCGACGACATCAAGTAAAGCGGAAGGTGGGTTTGTCAGTCAGAGCTCCGAAAGTTTGATCGAGCAGGCTGCACTCAGCATGCATGCCGTTTTGCTCAGCAGGCCGCTTCGCTCACACTCTGTTTCACATGACAAGGCGCCGGGGTTGCGGCAGCAGTCGCGCCCCGGCGCCTTCGCGTTTTCGTACTACGGCCAGCCGAAGACGTGCACGTTTCGATTTCGGCGGCGCCTATTTCCACGACATCGCTCGCTCTTACCGCTCGCTCCGCCCACGCGCTCCTCCCAACCGCGCGCATCGCTGTTTTATTCTGCCGCTCCGCTTCAGCTTCTCCCGTGTGCGCTCCCGCGCCTCCCGTCGTTCGAACCCGATTCGTGCCTTGCGTCCCACCTTCCTTTGGGCTTGCGACAGCGCACGTTTGCGAAAAAAATGATTGCATGCCCGTTTCAATGAAATTTCAAATGTGTAACATGTTGTGCACGCACAGAGGCCGGCCTGATGGCAGGGGTCAAGCGCCACGGTTGAACAATGTCGGCGACGCGTCAAAAAGCGCGCCGCCTGCCGTATAGCGGGATATTCGACCAAAATATTCCGCTATACGGGCAGCTTTTCGGCGCCGTTTCCCGTTGCTGATGTCCGGTCGTGCTGATCGATGTTCGTTTGGCAAGACTGCAATGCAGTGAGGGAAGGGAGTCGTCCCCGCCTTGGTGGAGTCGTTGAATCAGGGGCGCGCGCACAAGTCCGAAGACTCGGATTCTTCCGAGCAGCAAGGCGCGCGCGTTGCCGCCTCAGCGGCTGCTTCGCCGGTGTCCACCGGAGGAGTCAGCGGCGAAGCATTCGCTGCGGATGGGCTTTCGGAGCGTGATGCGCTCGTGGCCCAGCTCCTTGTGGCTCACGAGGCGTGGTACGACGTCGCACGCGACTACGAGTTCGCCGGCCGCACGTTTCCCGGCTATGCGGAGTTCCATTCGCATGGTGAAAAGTACGTGCTGGTCAAGAGCGCAAAACTCTGGGAAGTGGATGCACACGAGTACATCTTCTTCGATGCGGTTGAGCGCTTGAGCAACGCCTATCTTTCCGACGCGATCGCGTTCATGAAGGAAAAGGCCATCGCAAAGGTGAAACCGGTTCCCAACCACATGCAGAGCTTTCTTTCGCTCGTCATCGTCGCCGATTCGCTCGACGACGGCGTCGAGAAGGCCATTCGCCGCACGCGGTACCGCAAGAACTTCCAGTTGGGAATTCGCGGCTGGGCGGACCTGCGCGTTGCGGCCATCGACCTGCAGGAAGGGCGCGTGATCACAAACGGAATGGGCAAAGAGATGAAGCCGGCTCTCGAGTCGAATCTCGCCCATGCCAAGGCTCGCGCACAGAGGGAACAGTAGGAGGTAACTGGCAGCCATGAATGCAATGGTCTTGCTGATCGTGTGCGCTGCCATCCTGGTCTGTGGATACATTTTCTACGGCGGATGGCTCGCAAAGCAGTGGGGCGTGGATCCCAACCGGCCCACCCCCGCCCATGAGTTCGAAGACGACGTGGACTACATGCCCGCGCCGCCGTACGTCGTTCTGGGCCATCACTTCTCGTCGATCGCCGGCGCCGGCCCGATCAACGGTCCCATCCAGGCGGCCGTGTTCGGCTGGGTCCCGGTGGTTCTTTGGGTGCTGATCGGCGGCATCTTCTTCGGTGCGACGCACGATTTCGGCGCGCTGTTCGCGTCGATCCGCCACAAGGGCCACACCCTGGCGACGGTCGTCCAGGAGAACATCGACGATTCCGCAAAGAAGCTGTTCTGCATCTTCGCCTATCTGACGTTGCTGCTGGTCGTCGCGGCGTTCGCCTCCATCGTGGCGAACACGTTCATGTCGACGCCCGACAAGCCCAGCGTCGCCAACGAGCAGACGGCTTCCATCTCGCTGCTGTTCATCGTCGCGGCTGTCATCTGGGGCCTGCTCACGCGCGGCCGCAAGCTGCCGACGGCGGCTAACGTCATCGCTGCGCTGGCTGTCATCATCGTCGTGGTGGCCATCGGCTACAACTGGCATCCGTTCCAGCTGGACTACAACGCGTGGATGATCATCATCGGCATCTACATCTTGGTCGCATCCGTCGCGCCGGTGTGGATTCTGCTCCAGCCGCGTGATTACCTGTCCAGCTACCTGCTGTACGGCATGATCATCCTGGCCGTCATCGCCATCATCGGCTCCGGCATCGCGGGCGTGTCCAACGACCTGCAGATACCGGCCTTCACCGGCTTCTACGCGAGCAGCGCGGCGTACGACGCCTCCACGGGCGAGACCATCATGAACAATGGTGTGGCCGTCGTGAACAAGGCTGCGCAGGGCGGCTATCTGTTCCCGGCTCTGTTCGTCACCATCGCCTGCGGCGCCATCTCGGGCTTCCACAGCCTGGTCGCTTCGGGCACCACGTCCAAGCAGATCGACCGCGAGTCCCAGGCTCAGCCGATCGGCTACGGCGGCATGCTCATCGAGTGCCTGCTCGCCGTCGTGTCGCTGTGCGCCGTCGGCTTCATGTGGGCGAAGTACACGTCGGGCGGCTACACCTCGCCGACGCAGGTGTTCGCCGAGGGCCTGTCGCTCATGCTTGCCTCCATCCCGGGTCTGTCCAATTCGGCCAACCTGGCGTACTCGCTGCTGATCCTGGCCGTCTCGGTGTTCTGCCTGACCTCGCTCGACACGGCGACCCGTCTGGCTCGTTACATGTTCCAGGAGCTGTGGACGCCGGAAGGCAAGAAGCCGGAAGACCTCACGGGCGCGCACAAGTTCTTCGCCAACCCCTACGTTGCGACGATCATCACAGTCGTTATCGGCGTGGCGCTTGGCATGGGCGGCTACACGGTCATCTGGCCGCTGTTCGGCGCTGCCAACCAGCTGCTCGCCGCTCTGGCGCTGCTGGCCGTGTGCGCATGGCTCGGCAATGCGGGACGCAACAACAAGATGTTCTACATCCCAATGCTGTTCATGCTGGCCGTCACGTTGACGTCGCTCGTTCAGACGATGGTGTCGAAGGGGCAGGCGATTGCCACCTCGGGCCTCGCTTTCGCCCCTGCGGCCCAGCTGATTCTGGCCGTGCTGCTGTTCGTGCTCGCCATCGTTTTGGCGGTCAAGGGCTGCAAGACGATCTTCGGCAAGAAGAAGAACGCGGCAACTGCCTAGCACGCGGCAACTGCTCGACGAGCGACAATTGCCTCGTGCGTGGCTGTTGTCCGGAGCATGGCTGATGCTTGGAATACGGCAACTACCCAGTCGTGGCTGGCGCGTAACGTGCGCTGGCGGACAGAAACCCCTTCGGGCGCTCAAGCAACTGTCCGGTGTGGCTGGCGCGTAACGTGCGCTCGCTGAGCGGGCGCACGCGGGCCGGGCTCGGGAGTTGCGGCTCCTCACGAGGTCGTGGCTCGTCGGAGTCCTGAGGGGCCGTCCTGTGCTCCCGAGCTCAGAACGGTGGCGCCCGCACGCAGGGCTCGGCAGAGTGATTGCTTCAAGGCGAACCGCATTTCTCCGTGCGGTTCGCCTTTTTGGTAGGTGGTAGAAGGCGACGTCGCCCATTCGGGCGGCGCCGCCTTCGTCGTATAAGGGGAAAGGGGAGGGGCGTATGTGCCGGGAGCAATCGACTGCGGTGTCCCTGGACGCGCCTGCCCCGTTCCGGCCGTGGCGCTCGCGTCTCGCACGGCGCGCCCTGCCACGCCTGCTTGAAACGAGCCGCCCCGCCCGCACGAGTCCGCGCTCGCGCCTGGCACGGCCCCGCCCGGCTCCGTTGTTCCGCGCCAACCGCTCCCCAGCCCGTCTTCGCCAGAGCTGCGTTCCGCCTGCGCCGCGGAGCGGCTC
>CAIFEB010000053.1 GCA_903789375.1 uncultured Eggerthellaceae bacterium
CGGCTGCACCGCCGCGCCCCGGTGTCTGAGGCGCCGAGGCGACCGCGGCCGCAGCACCGAGCCCCAGCTGCGTGCGGGCAGCCGCGCCGCCTGCAAGGATGTCGCGCCGCCGCGCATCTCCGCCCTTCGAACCTGCGATAGGACCGCCCTATGGACATCGTCCTCATGATCGTATACGCCACCATCTGCCTGGGCTTTCTCGTGTTCATCCACGAAGGCGGCCACTACCTGGCCGCGCGCGCCTTCGGCGTGCGCGTCTCCGAGTTCATGCTCGGCCTGCCCGGGCCGTCCGTCGGCTTCACCCACGGCGAGACGCGCTTCGGCATCACGGCCGTGCCGCTCGGCGGCTACGCGCGCGTCTGCGGCATGGAGCCCGGGCCGGTCGCGCCCCACATCGAGGAGGTCATGGCCGCCCTGTACGCGCGCGGTACCGCCACGATGGAGGACGTCGCGGCGGACTGCGGCATCACGCCCGACGAGGCGTACGAGGCGCTCGAGGAACTCGCCGAATGGGGGACCGTCTGCGGCCCCACGCGCGCCGACAAGTTCAACACCTATCGCACGCCGGCCGTCAAGCCGACGAAGCGCCAGGTCAAAAAGGCGCAGAAGGCGGGCGCGCCCATCCCTGCGGAACACGCGCTCGGCGAGGCGCGTCAGCTTTCCGATCCGCACGCCTTTTTCGAGCGCGAGCTTTCGCAGCAGTACCGCGCGCTGCCGTTCTGGAAGCGCTCGGTCATCCTTCTGGCGGGCATCACGATGAACCTGCTGTTCGCCGTCCTCGCCTTCGTCATTATCTACTCAGTCATGGGGTTCGACGTGCAGAGCCAGTCGACCGGCGAGATCCGCCACATCACGGTCGCCCCTCTGCAGGCCGTCCAAGCCGGCTTCACCTACATCGGTATGGTCGTCCAGGCGGTCGTCTCGCTGTTCAACCCGCAGACGGCAGCCGACACCGTGTCCAACTCCACGTCGATCATGGGCATCGCGGTCATGTCGAAATCAGCTGCTGAGCAGGGCTTCGAGAGCTTCCTCGGCTTCACGGCCATGATATCGGTGTCGCTCGGCATCATGAACCTGCTGCCCATCCCGCCGCTCGACGGCGGCCGCTTCGTCGTGGAGATCTACCAGCGCCTGCGCCGGCGCGAGGTGACCATGAACACGCTCAACCGCCTGAGCTGGGCGGGCATCGCGTTCTTCACCGTGTTCTTCGTCATCATGATGAACCAGGACATCCAGCGGTTCGTGTTCGGAAACTGGGGCTAGGGGCTGCGGCCGCGGGCGGTCGTAGTATGATTGGGGACGTTTGCACGGTTTCACAGGCAAAGCGAACCGTCCGGGGACTGTTTGACCGAACCGTCTCGGGCCCGGTTCAACGAACCGATCAGGAGCTGTTTTGGAAGAGAGCAACCACGCCATGCGCCCCAACGAGCGCACCCATCGTGTGATGGTGGGCTCGGTGCCCGTGGGCGGCGGCGCGCCGGTCGCGGTGCAGTCGATGCTCAACGTGCCCGCCGCGGACGCCGCGGGCAACCTGGCGCAGATCGAACGGCTCGCCGCGGCGGGCTGCGAGATCGTCCGCATGGCCGTCCCACATCCCGCAGACCTCGACGCGTTCGAGCGCGTCTGCGCGGAAAGCCCGCTACCGGTCGTCGCCGACATCCACTTCGACGCGGACATCGCCGTCGCGGCCGCCAAGAGGGGAGCGGCGGCCCTGCGCATCAACCCCGGCAACATCGGCGGCCTCGCGCGCACCGACGCCGTGCTCGACGCCGCCGGCCAGGCGGGCATCCCCATCCGCATCGGCGTGAACGCCGGCTCGCTCGATCAGGCGCTCAAGGACCGCACCGACCTGTCGCTTCCCGAGAAGCTCGCCGCGTCGGCCGTGGAGTACGCCGGCTACTGCAAGGAGCGCGGGTTTGAGGACCTCGTGGTGTCGGCGAAGGCGCACGACGTCATGACGACGGTGCGCACCTACCGCCTGCTGTCCGAGGCCATCCCCACCGTGCCTCTGCACATCGGCGTCACCGAGGCGGGCACGCAGTTCCAGGGCACGATCAAATCGGCGTGCGGCCTGGGCATTCTTCTGGAAGAGGGCATCGGCGACACCCTGCGCATCTCGCTCACCGACGACCCGGTCACCGAGGTCCGCGCGGCGTGGACGCTGCTTTCGGCTCTCGACCTGCGCCGTCGTTCGCCCGAGATCATCAGCTGCCCCACGTGCGGCCGCACCGAGGTCGACCTCATCGGCATCGCGCACGAGGTCGACGAGCGCCTGCAGAAGATCGGCCGCCCGCTCAAGGTGGCGGTCATGGGCTGCGTCGTCAACGGTCCGAGCGAGGCTGCGGACGCCGACATCGGCGTCGCCTGCGGCAAGGGCTCGGGCGTCGTGTTTGTCAAAGGAAACGTCGTGCGCAAGGTGTCCGAGGATGCCATCGTCGACGCGTTGATTGAGGAGATTGGAAGGCTATGAACGTCATTCGCATGAGCACGCTGTACGCGCCCACCCTGAAGGAGGACCCGGTCGGCGCCGAACTCGCCAGTCACAAGCTGCTTCTGCGCGCCGGCATGATGCGCAAGATGGGCTCGGGGCTCTACTCGTTTTTGCCGCTGGGCAAGCGCGTGCTCAACAAGGTCGAGCGCATCGTCAACGAAGAGGTCGAGTCGACCGGGGCGCAGGAGGTCCTCATGCCCATCCTGCAGCCGGCCGAGCTGTGGCACGAGTCGGGCCGCTGGAGCGACTACGGCGACGAGATGATGCGCGTCGTCGACCGCCACGACGCCGAGTTCTGCCTGGGCCCCACGCACGAGGAGCTGGTCACCGACCTGGTGCGCCATGAGCTGCGCTCCTACAAGCAGCTGCCGTGCGCGCTGTACCAGTCCCAGATGAAGTACCGCGACGAGATCCGCCCGCGCTTTGGCCTCATGCGCAGCCGCGAGTTCCTGATGAACGACACCTACAGCTTCCACGCCACGCAGGAGTCGCTGCAGGAGTACTACGACAGCATGGGCGCGGCCTACGAGCGCATCTGCAAACGGCTCGGGCTCGATTGGCGCGCCGTCGAGGCCGACAGCGGCGAAATCGGCGGCAAGGTGTCCGTCGAGTACATGGCGCTCGCCGACGCGGGCGAGGCCGAGCTCGTCTCATGCGAATGCGGCTTCGCATCCGACGTCGAGGCGGCGGCGTGCTGCCCGCATCCCACGGTGTACGAGCACGAGGAGCTTGAGAAGATCGCGACGCCGGGCGTCCACACCATCGACGAGCTGGCGGCGTTCCTCAAGATCCCCGCGACGTCGTGCGTGAAGGCGTACTCGGTGAAGGATGCCGACGGCGCCATCTCGGTGCTGTTTGTGCCGGGCGACCACGAGGTCAACGAGATCAAGGCAGGCCACCTCATCAAGGGGTTCGCGCCCCTCACCGACGAGGAGATGGTCGCGGCCGGTCTGCACAAGGGCTCGATGGGCCCGGTCGGGCTGCCCGCGGGCGTGAAGGTCATCGCCGACGAGAGCCTGAAGGCCGTCACGTGCTGGACCGTCGGCGCCAACGAGGACGGGTTCCACTTCGTGGGGGCGCACCCCGGCCGCGACTTCAAGGTGGACGCGTGGGCCGACCTCTGCACGGTCAAGGAAGGCGACGCGTGCCCGGTCTGCGGGCGTCCGCTTACGGGCGCGCGCGGCATCGAGGTGTCGCAGATCTTCCAGCTGGGCACCAAGTACTCCGAGGCGCTCGGCGCGACGTTCATGGACGAGGACGGCATGGAGAAGCCGCTGATCATGGGTTGCTACGGCGTGGGCGTCACACGCGCCATCGCCGCCATCGTCGAGCAGTGCCACGACGAGCACGGCATCATGTGGCCGCTGTCGGTGGCTCCGGCGCACGTGTGCGTCATCCCGCTCACGGTGGGCGACGACCTGGTCCAGCCCGCAGCCGAGCGCATCGCGCGCGATTTGGCCGGAGTCGGCGCCGAGGTGGTCATCGACGATCGCAAGGAGCGCGCGGGCGTGAAGTTCAACGACGCCGACCTCATCGGCTGGCCTCTGCAGGTCATCGTTGGCAAGCGCGGCCTTGAGAACGAGGAGGTCGAGGTCAAGCTGCGCCGCACGGGCGAGAAGACCACGGTGGCGCTCTCCTCGATCGTCGAGATGCTCAGCTTCGCCCATCGCTACCACTTCAAGAAGGACGCCGGTCGGGGCACGTTCGATGGCCTCTTCCGGTAAGGACGGCGCCCGCGCGCTTCCCCAGGCGGTGCTGTTCGACAACGACGGCACGCTCGTGGACACGCGGGCGCTTCTGCTGTCGTCGTTTCGGCACGCCACGCAGCAGGTGCTCGGGAAGACGTTTTCCGAAGAGCAGATGATGGCGGGCGTGGGCAAGCCGCTCGCCGACCAGATGTTCGACTTCACGGACGACCCCGACAAGGCCGCCGAGCTGCTTGCGGTCTACCGCGCGCACAACGTGGCCGTCCATGACCGGATGGTGCACACGTTCCCGGGCATCCCGGAGCTGCTCGCGGCGCTGGCCGCCGCGGGCGTGCGCCTCGGCGTGGTCACGTCGAAGATGCACCCGCTGGCCGAGCGCGGGCTTTCCCTCTGCGGCGTCATGAAGTACTTCGACGCGCTCATCGGCCCGGACGACTGGCCCGAGCACAAGCCCGCGCCGGGCCCGGTCCTGCGCGGGCTCGAACTCGTGGGCGCCGACCCGGCGCGCAGCGTGTACGTGGGCGACAGCGTCTACGACATCCATGCCGGCAATGCCGCCGGCGCCTCCACAGCGGCGGTGCTGTGGGGCATGGGAAAGCCGGACGCCCTGGCGGCCGAGCATCCCACCTGGACCTGTGCCACCGTGGCCGAGCTGGCCGCGCGCCTCGGCGTCTGAGGTGCTCATGGGCGGGGGTCGGAGGCCCGGCGCCGGCACTGCGCCTTCGCTCTTCTGCCTGGACGCCCGCTGCGTGCAGCGTGTAGCACTGGCGCTGCGCCTTCGCTCTTCTGCCCGAACGTCCGCTGCGTGCGGCGCGAGCCCTGTGCAGACGCGTCATCGCGCGACGGCGACCGCGTCCCGTTCGCTGAAAACGTCCTGCCTACGGATGGCCCGCAATCGTTGCGAGCTGCGCCTTTTTGGTGCATGATTGATGGTGGGCGCAGGGTCGCCCGCCCGCGCGTACGGCGCGGTCTTTTCATCATGCGGATCAGGAGGCAACTCATGACGGCAATCGGGGACGGTTTCAAGAACATCTTCCTGGCGGGCATCGGCGCTATGGCCATCACGGGCGAAAAGTCCAAGGAGCTCGTCGACCAGCTGGTCGCCAAGGGCGAGCTGACGGTCGACCAGGGCAAGCAGATCAACTCCGAACTGCAGCACAAGGCCGACGAGGCCACGCAGGGCGTGCGCGACGGCGCGCTCGAGGCGCGCATGGCCGCGATGAGCCCCGAGGAGCGCGAGCGCTTCGCCGCCAAGGCGGCCGAAATCGCCGCCGACCAGAACGCGCGCGACGCCGCGAAGGCCGACAAGGACGACGGCCCCGTCGAGGTCGAGGTCGACTCGGTCGAGGACGGCGATGCCGCCGAGGCTCCCACGGAAGGCGAAGCTGCCGCTTCTGCTCCCCAGGCGTAGCACGGCGCCCGAAGGCCTTTGAGCATGGCGACCAGCAATCTGATCAAATACTTTTTCGCGAGCGATGCCGCCGTCGATCCGGAGGGTCGGTTCAACCTGAACCGCCGGACGCGGCGGCAGCGCATCCGCCAGATCTTCTCCACGCTGTCCAAGCACCATTTCCTCAAGGGATTCACGCCGGTGGAGTTCCGCCGGCTGCTCGAGGATCTGGGGCCCAGCTTCGTAAAGGTCGGCCAGACGCTGTCCACGCGTTCGGAGATTCTGCCGAAGGCGTACTGCGACGAGCTTGCCAAGCTGCAGACAGACTGCGATCCGCTGCCGTTCGACGAGATCATCGCGGCGCTGCGCGACATCTACGGCGCCCGCTTCGACAAGATCTTCGCCGAAATCGACGAGCATCCCCTCGGCAGCGCGTCGTTGGCCCAGGTCCATCGCGCCCGTCTCGTCGACGGCGAGGTCGTGGCCGTCAAGGTGCAGCGTCCGGGCAGCAAGGCCACGATGGCGCTCGACATCGACATCATGCGCATCTTCGCGCGCCGCGCCACGCGCTTCATCAAAGACGAGCAGATGCTCGACCTCAACGACGTGGTCGAGGAGATGTGGAAGACGTTTTTGGAGGAGACGGACTTCGTGCGCGAGGCCCAGAACCTTCAGACGTTCCATCGGCTCAACAAGGACTGCGTCTACGTGGACTGCCCCAAGGTGCGCATGGACCTGTGCGGCGAGTACGTGCTGGTCATGGAGTACGTCGAGGGCATTCCCATCTACGACCGCAAGCGGTTGCGCGCCGCAGGCTACAACCTTGCCGAAATCGGCACGAAGCTGCTCGACAACTACGCGTCGCAGATCTTGGACCATGGGTTCTTCCACGCCGACCCGCACCCCGGAAACATCATCATCCGCGGCGGCAAGATCGTCTACATCGACCTGGGCATCATGGGCCGACTCACCCCGGTCGAGCGCGCCGGGTTCGGCAGCATCATCCGCGGCGTAGGACTGAAGGACTCAGCCAAGCTGAAGGACGCGCTCATCTCGTTTGCCGTCCAGCGCGACAACGGCGCCATCGACCACACGCGCTTTCTGGCCGACCTGGATATGATCCTGGAAAGCTACGGCTCGTGCGACGTGGACAGCCTGGACGTGGGCCAGCTGCTCACCGACGTGCTGGCGCTCACGCGCATGAGCCGCGTCATGCTGCCCACGTCGATCACCAACGTGGCGCGCGGCATCGTGGCCATCGAGGGCACGGTGGCCGGGTTCATCCCCAACGACAACATCGTCAACATCATCAACCGTCACATCGAGTCGTCCACCGACAAGCGCGAGGATCTGCAGGAGAAGGTCAAGGACATGGCCGTCGACCTGCGGCGCGCGGCCGAGGGCGCCATCGAGGCGGCGCAGTACTCCGGCGAGACGTTCAAGATGATCACGCGCGGCCAGGTGAAGCTCAACATGGAGGTTCTGGGCTCGGACGCGCCGATGGCCACGCTGTCCAAGATCATGAACCGCCTGACGCTCGGCACCATCATCGCGGGCCTGTTCATCGGCTCGGCCATGTACGCCGAGTACGGCATCGGCCCGCGCGTGGGCACCATGCCGCTGCTGTCGTTTCTGGGATTCGTCGGCGCGTTCATACTTTCGGTGTGGGTCGTGGTCGACATCTGGCGAAGGCACTGACCGGTTGCTAGCATTCTCATGACGGAAACGCCGCCCGCGCACCCTCTGTTCAGGGCGCGGGCGGCTTGGACGGCGCCCCTTGCGGGCGCCTGGTTTTTTCAGAGGAGCAAACCCCGCATGGCAGATCTGATCGAGGGAAAGCGCCCGGTCATCGAGGCGCTGAGGACCGACGTGCCCATCAAGCGCGTGCTCGTCGCGGACAACCTGAAGCGCGACAAGCTCGTCGAGGACGTGCTGCGCAAGGCGCGCCAGCGCTCGGTGCCCGTCGACACGGTGCCGCGCGGCAAGCTCGACGGCATGGCGCAGGGCGACGCCCACCAGGGGGTCATCGCCATCGCCGCGCCGTTCCCGTACGCGGGCGTGGGCGACGTCATCGACGCCGCGGGCGCGTACGCCGACGCGCACGACGGCCGCGCGCTCGTCGTGCTGCTCGACCACATCACCGACGCGGGCAACTTCGGCGCCATCGTGCGCAGCGCCGAATGCGTGGGCGCCTCGGGCGTCATCATCCCCAACAAGCGCAGCGCCCATGTGGAGCCCGCCACGTACAAGCGCTCGGCGGGCGCGGTCGCGCACCTGCCCATCGCGCAGACGGCCAATATCGCCCAGGCCATCAAGCGCCTGCAGGAGAACGGGTTCTGGATCGTCGCCGCCACCGAGCATGCCGACGACTACCTGTGGGACGTCAACCTCAAGGGCAAGATCGGCATGGTCATGGGAAACGAGCATGAGGGCGTATCAAGGCTCGTGCTCGAGCGGTGCGATCTGGCTGGCAAGCTTCCGCAGGAGGGCCAGATCTCGTCGCTCAACGTGGCGCAGGCCTCGTGCGCGTGCATGTACGAGTGGCTGCGACAGAACCGTCCGGCCCCGCAGCGCGGCTAGCCTGCGGCGGAAGAGCGCGTCCATGGACCGTCCGACCATCCTCGATTACGTCGAAGGGGAGCTGCGTCCCTTCGCCGACCTGCGGCTGAACGCCGTTGACAGCCTGGTGCTCTGCCAGCTTGCGTATCTGCGCCTGGCCGAGACCTTCCCCGAAGCCGCCACCGAGCGCGGCTTGGAGCTGCGCGACCTGCACCGGGCCGAATGCGCGCACGGGCTCTACGGCGGCATGCGCGATGCGGCCGAGAACCACCGGCTCATCGCGGCGCTCGCGGCCTCACCGCGCTTCCGCGAGGCGCGCGTGCGCTTCGCCGTCAACCGGGTGAACCCCGCGCACGAGAAGCAGTTCGCCGCCGCAACCTTCGAGCTTGCGGGCGCGGGAACCTACGTGGCGTTCCGCGGCACCGACGCGTCGGTCACGGGGTGGAAGGAAGACTTCAACCTTGCCGTGCGCTATCCGGTGCCGTCGCAGGAGGATGCGCTCCACTATCTGGAGATGGTGGCGGCGTGCTCGCAGGGCGCGCTTTACATGGGCGGGCACTCGAAGGGAGGAAACCTGGCCGTGTACGCGGCGGCGCGGGCGACCGACGCCGTGCGCGCACGGCTCGTGCGCGTGTTCGACCACGACGGACCGGGCTTCCCGGCTACGGTGGCTCAGACGCCGCGCTTTCGGGCGGCGGCAACGCTTGTCGACAAGACGGTGCCCGAGGACTCGGTGGTGGGGCAGCTGCTCACGAGCGTCTGCGCCGCGCGCGTCGTGCGCTCTGCGGCCACCGGCATCATGCAGCACGATCCGTACTCCTGGGAAGTGGATCTCGACCAGGCGGAATTCGCTCCCGGCCAGCTGTCGCGGTACGCGCAGCACGCGCAGCGCTCCATCGCGGGCTGGGTCGCGTCGATGGACCCGCTCGAGCGCCGGCAGTTCGTCGACGCGCTGTTCGACATGCTCGGCGCCGCCGGCCCCGACGTGGAGCTTAGGCGCATCGACCCCGACCGGGCGCGGGCGCTCGGGCGCGCGATGGCGGCCAACCAGGACGAGAGCGCCCAGATCGGGGGAGCGCTCGGAAAGCTCGCGAAGGCGGCGGCCGAGGCGCGCTTCCCGGAGGGCGCGCCGCTGTTTTCGCGTCTGAGCGGGGAGGGCGCAACTGAACGCGCGTTAACGGCGCGCGACGCAGGGC
>CAIFEB010000054.1 GCA_903789375.1 uncultured Eggerthellaceae bacterium
ACGAACTCGCCGTTCTCGAAGTGGCCGCGACGCTCGCAGTTGTCGTGAATCGTCTGGCCGAAGATCTGGGTCGGCTTGTTGTCGCGGTCAAGATCGAGGTCGCTCGCGTTCAGGTACAGAACCTGAACGAGGACGGCCATGAGCCACTCGGGGTTGGCCGGGCAGCCCGGGATGTTGATGACGGGCGTTGAGATGCCAACGTCCTTCAGATGCTCCTGCACGCCGACGATGCCGACCGGATTGGGGTCAGCGCCCATCCAGCCGCCGTTGACCGCGCACGAGCCGAGCGCGATGACCGCGTTGGCGTTGGCCGCTGCGTTGTCGAGCTCCTCGCTCGCCGGCTTGCCGCCGATGCGCGTGGCGTTGCCGTCCCACTTGGTGGGGACGCCGCCTTCGAACACCAGGATGTAGTTGCCGGCGTTGATCGTCTGCTGCATCGCCTTCTCGTAGGACTCGCCCGCACCCGCGCTGAGAACGTCATTGCAGTTGAGCGAGATCATCTCGAGCACGACAGTGGCGGGATCAGGCGTTTCAACCTGAGCGAACGACTCCGTGCATCCCGTGCAAGACGCGCCCTCGATCCAGATGACCGGATACAGGTTTCCGCGCGTGGCACCGATGACAGATGATTCGATTGCCTCGGCGACCCGGGGAGCTTGCAGCTCCGACAGACCGGCGGCAACCGCGACAGCTCCGCAGAACTTCAGGAAGCTCCGGCGCGTGACGCCGTGGGCCTCGAGCGTGTCCGCGAAGTTGAACGCTGTCGTTTGATTGTCCATGTGCACCTCCTTGTGATGAGCCTCTAGCAGCTTCACACAGTCTCTCTTGAACACCCATGTGAATATATTAAGCATTGCCACCAAACTGTTGCTTATATCCCTTGTTCCGCAAGGGGTACACATGTGAACATTTGGGCAATGCGTAATACCGCTAACTTTACTAATCGGCAAAATCAGCCGATATGCTGGGGCTTTGGTTGACTTCGTCTCTCTCGTTTCCGACCGTGCGGATATCCATAAAACCAGAAGTCCCTTGTTCAACTGTGGTTTGCACCGACTGAGGCAGAATACACGCAGCAGCGTGTACACAGACGGCTTCCCTTCAACCACCAGTTTCAGTATAGATAATCTGGAGAGCGAATGGCGATTGGTTTACCGCAAGTTTTCCATTGAAAGGAGCCGTTCGGCGCCGAACGGCGGAGACGCCCCGCAGATGCGCGAATTCCGCCCAGAACGCGCATTGGCGGCCGGTGGAAATCGCGCGCCGACGGTTACGGTGTTACGGATTTTTCTGTTCTTCACCTCGCATTATGCGCACCGTCGCAAGCCCCCGCGTGCTGAGCGCACCTTGCGCTATGATGAAGCCCCTCGCCCGCAAGGTCCTCGGGCGCGGGGTGCGCGCGCTGCAAAGGACCGCAATCGCTTCTGGAAGGAGCAGCTGTGAACGACGCATCGGCGGCCATCGCCTACCTGGGTCCGGCGGGAACCTATTCGAACGAGGCCGCGCGGCGATTCGCGGAGCTGCTCGGCACGAGTGAGGACGCGCTCGATGCCTGCACCACGTTCACCGACGTGTTCGACGCCGTGGACCGCGGACGCTGCCCGTACGGCGTCGTCGCCACCGAGAACTCGCTCGAAGGCCCGGTCACGGCCACGCTCGATAACTTCGCCTTCAACTCCAACGCGCAGATACTGGGCGTGCACATCGTGGACATCCACCACTGCCTGATCACGCATCCCGACACGGACCTGTCCGCCATCGACACCATCGCCTCGCATGCGCAGGGCATCGGCCAGTGTCGCAGGTTCATCGTCAGCCGCTTCCCCAACGCGCAGACCATCACCACCTCGTCGACGGCCGAGAGCGTGCGCGTGGCCATGAAGCGGAAAAACGTCGCCGCCATCGCTAACGCGTACGCGGCCGAGCTGTACGGCGCGCGCGTGGTGGAGCGCGACATTGAAGACCGGTTCGGCAACCAGACGTCGTTCGCCCTGATCGGACGCCCGGGCACGCAGGTGGAACTGCCGAGTGGGCCGCGCAAGACGTCGGTGGCGCTGTTTTTGCGCGAGGACCGCGCCGGCACGCTCAACATGATCCTGTCGGAATTCGCCTACGCCAACGTCAACATCACGATGATCCAGTCGCGCCCGACCAAGCAGGCGCTCGGCCAGTACATGTTCTTCGCCGACCTGGACGCGGCGATCGAGGACCCCGCCCTGCAGACCGCGCTCAACTGCCTGCGGCTGAAGCTGCGCGAGGTGAAGGTGCTCGGAAGCTACCCCATCGTGTAGGGGCGCAGACGCCAGGTGGCGGCGGGCACCGGTGCCGGCGCCCGCCGCCACCGGAAGGCTACGGCACGTGCGTTTGACGATTGTGCAAACCGCCCGCTGAGAAGTCCGCCAACACGGCCGATCAGCGGGCACATGGAGAACACGCAAGACGTGCCGACGTAGCTCATATGCGAGCAGCGGCCCGCACGCCGCCCGCCGCAGTCATGCGACCCGCTGCAGCGCGGCGGCCGCGCACTTCCTGCTACAGAATGGTGATGCCGAAGTATTCGAGCAGCGTCTTCACGCCGATGAGGATGAGCACGACGCCGCCGGCGATGGTGCTCGGCTTCTCCCAGCGCGCGCCGAACTGGTGCCCGATGGCCACGCCCGCGAACGACAGCACGAACGTGGTCACGCCAATGGTGGCCGCCGACGACACGATGGGCGCGTCCAAGATGGCGAACGTGATGCCCACGGCGAACGCGTCGATGCTCGTGGCGATGGCCAAAAGCGTAAGCTCCCGCAGGTCGAGCTTCGGTTCGCCCTGCTCTTCGGCGGCGGGGTCGTCCTCGTGGAAGGCGTCGTAGACCATCTTGCCGCCGATGGCCGCCAGCAGAACGAACGCGATGATGCGCCCGACCGGCGCCACGATGTCGGCGAACTGCGCGCCGAGCAGCCAGCCCAGCGCCGGCATGAGCGCCTGGAACCCGCCGAAGAACGCCGCGATGACGAGCGCCTGGCGGACGTTGAGGCGATGCATGCCCAATCCCTTGCAGATCGCGACGGCGAAGGCGTCCATCGACAGACCGACCGCGATCAGCAGCAAATCGAGCGTCCCCACGCGCTCCCCTTTCTCTTCTTCCACCCCAGCAAGCGTCACAGCGCTGCGCGCCCGGTCAGGGCACGAGCCGACCGTCCTCCGCGGTGAAGAACCCCTCGTCTGCAAGCTCCGCCACCAGGCGGTCGAACGCGGATGCGGGCACGTCGCCGCGCCCCTGCTCGCGCTCGAACGCATTGAGCCGGCGCGCCACCTCGGCCGCGGACACCCCTTCCGGCTGCGCCAGCACGCACTTCAGGACGAAGCTGCGCTTCTGGCGATGCGACCCCTCGAACGCACTCTGCCGCGTGTATTGGCGCGACCGACGCGACGGGTTTTCCACCTGCGTCTTCAGGTAGGCACCGTAATCGAGAAGCGCATAGTACCACGCCCGCGCGCCCGTGGCGGGACAGGTGTCCGCAACGTACGGAACGAGCTCGCGGTCGGGCACCTGTTCGCGCTCGGGGAACAGCTCATGCAGAAACACGCTGCGCACGTTGGTCTCCAGGTACACCGCCGGGCGGTTGTACGCGAACGCCACCACGCCCGCTGCCGTCGCGGGGCCGATGCCCGGCAGCGCCTCGAGCTCGTCAGCCGTCTTCGGCAGCGCGCCCGCATAGTCGCGCGCGCACTGCTCGCAGCAGCGCTTGAGCGCGAGCGCTCGCCGGTTGTACCCGAGCCCCTGCCACAGCTCCAGCACGTCCGACGTGCTGCCCGCCGCCAGCGCATCGACCGTGGGAAAGTGCGCAAGAAAGCGCTCCCAGTAGCCGAGCACGCGTTTGACCTGGGTTTGCTGGAGCATGACCTCCGACACGAGCACGGCGTACGGGTCATCGACGTTGCGCCAGGGAAGCTCGCGCCAGCGGGCGCGGCCCTCGCGTTCGACCGTCGCCACGAACGCGGCGCGCTCGCAGGCCGCCGCGTCCCAGTCGGCGGGCGGAACCGGCTTACGCTTCGTCATCGCGCGAACGCTCGACGAACTCTTCCAGACCGTCGAGCCCCTGCTCGAACTCGGCAACGATCGCATCCTCGATCTCGCGATAGAGCGGCGAATCGGTGCGGTGGTAGTCGACGAGCCGGCGATACAGGTCCGACGGCGCGACCGGCAGGCAGCTGCGCTGCTCCAAGCCGCGCTTGTACGCCTCTTCCACGGCGTCGCGCGCCACGTCGTACAGGTCGGCGCGCGGCATGCCCTGCGAGTACCGCACGAGGGACGCCTCGTCCAGAGTGCGCAGCGACGGATGGTTCTCGATGATGTCCGCCCAGATGCTCGCCCGCTCCTCGTCGGTCGGCAGGCCGATGGATACGACGGTGGTCGGCTGCAGCATGTCCATATAGTACGGGTCGATGTCCGTGTACGCCGACGTTGTTGCGATGACGAGGACGTCGGGGTCCTCGACGCCGGCGCCGATGAGCTCGAGCGCCTCGTGCGCACCGCGCGACATCGTGGCCATCACGAACGGCGAGGGCGCGTTGTCGGCGTCCTCTTCCAAATCGGACGGCGAAATCCACTCGTCGATCGACTCCAGGATGAGCACCGCCGGCCCGCGGAAGCGGTTGTGCTGCGGGTTGAGCCGCGGCCGATGGCCGCTCTTGGAGGAGACGCACAGCACGGGGATGCCCTGCGGACCGTCGTCCATGCTCAGGCGCAGCGCCGGAAGCCCCAGCTCGCCCACCGTGGCCTCGGCGAAGCGCATCGCGTCGTCGCGCGCGTCGGATGCGAGGACGACGGTGTCGAGCGACGGCATGCGGTCGAGGCCGTGGAAGCGGTTCATCTGGCTGACGAACTCGCGGAACGATGGCGAGCTCTCCATGCCGACGCCCATGCGGCGCATCGCGGCGACGACCTTGTCGTATCCGACCAGGTTGTCGTAGTCGAGCGGCTCGTCGGCGGCATCGGCCGCCGTATCGAGCGCCGCCTGCGCGGACGTGTCCGCGAACCGGTGCGCACGTGCCGGGGCGTCATCGTCCGACGCCGTGTGCGCATCCCGCGCATCGTCGTCTTCCCCGTCGGCCGCGACCACGCGGGCATCGTCGTCCGCGTCATCTTCGCCATCGTCCGCATCGTCATCGTCGGACGTCGGAGAGCCGATCGCATCGACCTCGATCGACGGGGCGCCGTCTATGCCCGGCACCGTGAAGCTGCCGATGTGCACGACCCGCGCGTCGTCGCCCATGAAGTCGTCGGAGATCATGTCGGCCACGTCCTGCAGCTCCTCGCGCGACAGCCCGAACTCCTCGAGCCGGTCGAGTGCGAGCTTCTGCAGCTGCGAGGCGCAGGCGGCCGTCTCCTCGGTGGACAGAAACGGCTCGAGCTTCTCGAACACATATTCCGCGAGCGAGCGCTCCCCCAGGTCGCAGGCGAGCTCCCACGCCCGATGCAGGCTGCGCAGGCACAGCGAGCCCGGCTTGGTGGAATCGTCGTCGTTGGCGGCCCGCTCGTAAGCGGCCAGGTACAGGTGCAGCCCCAGCTCGTTGTCGCCGGCCGAGCAGGCGCGCTCGGCACGCGTGAAGTAGTCGGTCGCGGTGTCGCGCTGGCTGTTGTTCTGGTTGGGCGTCCCGTTTGCATCGTCGTTGAAGTACATGACCCAACCTCCTTTGCGTTGCGTTCGAAGTCGGCAGATGCCGACGTTTCCTGTTCTGAGCCATTGTGCCACGCGTGAGCACAGAACTTCGTGCAGAGAGCAGCGTTCAGCCTTGTCGTTGGCACTTCGTCATGGAAAAAAGATTTTGCGTTCACGCAGAGCCGACGCGCTGCACCCACGAGAGCGGGTGAGGACGACGCAGCGCGCGAGCGGCCGCGGTTCGCGGCATGTGCAGCCGCAGCGGCGGGCGCGCGAGGCCCCCCGACAACGCAGCAGCCCGCGCGGGCGCGCTACCAGTCGAGCGCTGCCCAGCCGCGCTGTTCGGCCTGGCGCTTGAGCGTGGTGTCGGGGTCGACTGCGTACGCATGGCGCGCCGCCGCCAGAAGCGGCGCATCGGAGTGATGGTCGCCGTACGCGTAGGCGAGCTCCCACTCCCCCTCGCCGAAACGGCCGTCGCACAGGCGCTTCAGGGCACGCGGCTTCTCGTCGCCTTCGACGGGCAGCCCCTCCACCTCGCAGGCGTACGTGCCCTCGGCCGTCGCCTTCATGCGGGTGCACGCCTCGATGTCGATCGGCCACGTGTCCATGGCACGCACGACGATGGGCTCGAACGTTGCCGACACGACGGCGATGACGCAGCCCTCCTGCTTGCGCCGGCGCATGGAGTCGATGGCCGCCGCGCGCGAACGCTGTGCGATGCGCTGGTCGTAGAACTGCGCGAGATAGTTGTCGGCGTCTTCGACCTTCCAGCCTTCGAACCCCTTGAACACCTGGCCGCGCACCCAGCTTTCGTTGTGCGGCAGGCGCATCTTGTAGGCGGCCGCCCATAGGCCGATCTTCAGCGAGGTGAGCGGGGTGATCTGACGGGTGAGCATGAGCTCGCGCACGAGCAGAACCGGCGAATCGCCGTCGATGATGGTGCCGTCGAAATCGTAGACGGCCACCTGGACCTTGTCCGGGGTGCCGTCGGCCCAACGGCGCTCGCCCGTGCCCGGATAGGGCTCGCCCTCGGCGGGACGGGGCGGTATCCGCAGGTCACGCTGGGATACGTACGGTGCGCCCTTCAGCGGGGAGCTCGCTGCGTTCTTGTTCAAAACGTTGTCCAAACCAAGCATTCAGGGTCGCGTTCCTCGTCCTGCAGCGCCATCGGGCGGACGAACCCGTCCGCCCTGCGTCATCTGTGTATACGCATGCACATTCTATCAGTCCGAAGCCGAAGCGCGTCCCGCATCAGAAAATTGCGCACGGTAGAGGTCGGCGTACGCCCCGTTCTGCGCGAGCAGCTCGTCGTGCGTGCCCTGCTCGATGATGTCGCCGTCGTTGATCACCAGGATCAGGTCGGCGTTTTTGATCGTGGACAAACGGTGTGCGATGACGAACGCCGTGCGCCCCACCATGAGCTCGTCCATGGCCTGCTGGATCAGCTTCTCGGTGCGCGTGTCGACCGAGCTGGTCGCCTCGTCCAGGATGAGCATGCGCCGGTTGGCCAGAAACGCGCGCGCGATGGTGAGCAGCTGACGTTCGCCCAGGCTGAGGTTGCCCGCATCTTCGCCAATCACGCAGTCGTAGCCACCGGGCAGCGTCTCGATGAAGTGGTGCGCATGCGCGCGGCGGGCCGCCTGTTCGACCTCCTCGTCGGTGGCGGCGAGGTCGCCGAAGCGGATGTTCTCGCGCACCGTGCCGTTGAACAGCCACGTGTCCTGCAGCACCATGCCGAACTGGCTGCGCACGTCCGCCCGCGAAAACTCGCGCAGGTCGTGTCCGCCCATGCGGATGGCGCCTGCGTCCACGTCGTAGAAGCGCATGATGAGCTTGACCATGGTGGTCTTGCCCGCACCCGTGGGGCCGACGAGCGCAACCGTCTGACCAGGTGCGACGTGCGCCGTGAAGTCGTGGATGACCGGATGGGCCGCGTCGTAGCCGAACCGCACGTGGTTGAACTCCATGTCGGTGTCCACATCGGCGGCATGCGCGCGCGGGGTCTCGGGCTCCTCTTCGGGCGCCTCCAGAAACTCGAATACGCGCTCGGCCGCCGCGGCCGTCTGCTGCAGGATGTTGGACACCTGCGCGAGCTGCGTGATGGGCTGCGTGAAGTTCTTCACATACTGGATGAACGCCTGGATGTCGCCCACGGTGATGCGGCCCTGCGCGACGAACGCGGCGCCCATGATGGCCACCACCACGTAGGCGAGGTTGCCCACCGTGTCCATCGCCGGCTTCATGAGGCCGCTCAGGAACTGCGACTTCCACGCCGCCTCGTAGAGCTGGTCGTTCGTCTTCTCGAACTGGGCGACCGACGCGTCCTCGCGGTTGAAGGCCTTCACGACCGCGTGTCCCGAAAACGTCTCCTCGATCTGGCCGTCGATGGCGCCCAGGCGGTCCTGCTGCTGGTAGAAGTACTTCTGCGAATGCTTGACCACCACACGCACGACCAGAAGCGATACCGGGATGATGAGCACGGCCACGATGGTCATGGGCACGTTGATGGTCAGCATCATCACGAGCACGCCCACGAGTGTGACGACAGCCTGGATGAACACGGTGATGCCCTGGTTGAGGCTCTGGCCGAGCGTGTCGACGTCGTTGGTGATGCGCGACAGCGCGTCGCCGGTCGACGTGCGCTCGAAGTATCCGACGGGCAGCCGGTCGATTTTACGGGAGATCTCCTTGCGGAACTCGTAGCAGGTGTGCTGCGTCACGTACGTCAGAAGCCAGCCCTGCAGAAACGAGCAGGCAGCGGAGACGACGTACAGCCCGAGCGTTGCGATGAGGATGCGCGCGATGGCGTCGAAGTCGATGCCGCCCGTTCCCGCGACCTTGGCGACGATGCCGTTGAACAGCTCGGTCGTAGCGGTCGAGAGCACCTTGGGGCCGACGATCGAGAACACCGTCGAGCCGATGGCGAACAGAAACGCCACGATGAAGGGCACCTTGAACCGCCCCATGAAGCGGATGAGCTTGAACGTCGTGCCTTTGACGTCGCGCGCCTTCTCGCCGGGAATCATGTGGCCCATGGGTCCGTGCCGCGGCGGGGTTGCGGGGCGCTTGCGCTCGTTCATCTGGTCGATTTCGCGCTGCTGTTCGATGTCGCGTTCGCTCATGCGGCATCACCTCCCTTCAGCTCCTCTTCGGATAGCTGGGACAATGCGATTTCCTGGTAGGTCGGGCACGTTTCGAGCAGCTCGGCGTGCGTGCCCTCGCCGACGACGCGGCCCTCGTCGAGCACGATGATCTTGTCGGCGTCCATGACCGACGCGATGCGCTGGGCCACGACGATGACGGTGCGGTCGGCCATCTTGGTGGCGAGGTCGTGGCGCAGGGCGGCATCGGTCTTGTAGTCGAGCGCCGAGAAGCTGTCGTCGAACAGGTACGCGCGGGCGTCGGTGGCGAGCGCGCGGGCGATGGCCAGGCGCTGACGCTGGCCGCCCGACACGTTGGTGCCGCTCTGCGAAATCGGATCGTCGAAGCCGTGCTCCTTCTCGGCGATGAACGACGACGCCTGCGCGATGGCGGCGGCGCGCTCGATGCGCGCGCGGTCGGAGGCGGGCAGCCGGTCCCACGCGATCGTGCCGGACGGGATGTCGGCTGCGGC
>CAIFEB010000055.1:0-6122 GCA_903789375.1 uncultured Eggerthellaceae bacterium
AGCATGCGCCCCTCCGGCGCGAGCTGCTCGGGACGCCCCGGAAACCGCGTGCCGGACGCTGGGGCTGGGCCTTCTCCGTCTGAACTCGCTGGCAAGGGCATGCGCCGCTCCGGCGCGAGCTGCTCGGGACGCCCCGGAAACCGCGCGCCGGACGCTGGGGCTGGGCCTTCTCCGTCTGAACTCGCTGGCAAGGGCATGCGCCGCTCCAACGGAATCTGCTCGGGAAGCCTCAAAACCCGCACACCAGCCGCTGAGTGCAAGCATCGAAGGGCTTTGCGGCAGGCACATGGGCAAAAATGCTGCGCGTCTCGCCGCGCCCTGCCCTATCCCCGCCGGCGTGCCGCTCGCGCCCGCGGCACGTGGTATCATGCCTGCGAAACCACGCGAGCGAAAGGACGCCCATGCAGGACGAGAACTGCATCTTCTGCCAGATTGCCCAGGGGAAGGCCCCCACGAGCAAGGTCTACGAGAACGATTACGTCATCGCCTTCGACGACCTGCACCCGCTCATGCCGGTGCACACGCTGATCATCCCGAAGGACCACTACCGCAACATCATCGACGACGTGCCGGCCGAGGTGCTCGGCCAGGTGTTCGCGGCCGTGAAAGAGGTCGCGCGCATCAAGGGCGTCGACGAATCCGGCTTCCGCATCCTCGTGAACACCGGCAAGGACGCAAGCCCCACCGTCCCGCACTTCCACGTGCACATCCTGGGCGGCGGTCCCATGCCGCGCCCGAACGACCAGGACTGGGGCCCTGCGGCGAGCAACGCGCAGTAGGCCAGAAGCGGCCGCTCGCTTGTCGTTCGCACAGTAGGCAGACGCACTTGCCCACCAGCCGCTCATGCAGTGGGCCAGAAGCGGCTGTTCGCCAGTCGCTCGCGCACGAGCGCAGGCGCAATTTCTCCATCACTGCGCATCCTGAAAGCAAACGGCTCCCTGGGGCGAATCACCGCAGGGAGCCGTTTCATGTTGTGCGCCGCCAGCGAGCGCCGGCTAATCTTCGTCCGCCAGCTCCTCGAACGAGCCGGCGCGGAAGTTCTTGAACACGACGTCGCCGGTGTCCTGCGTCGCGTCAAGGTCGACGTCGGCGCGGATGCCGAAGTCGCGGTCGCCGTCCGAATCCTTGAGCGTCTGATGCACATGCCATACGTGTTCGGCCTGTTCATCGGACTCGTCGATGGAAAAGTACGCCGACGAGCGCGCGTCGGCGTCGGTGTCCACGTACTCGTGCGCCGCGTACACCTCTTCGATCACCTGATGCCACGGGCGCTTGCCGAAGCCCCATTCCGCATCGAGCGTGCCCAGGCCGTCGACGTTGCGGTCGGCGATGAGCTTCACGCGCTCGAACAGCGCGTTGCGCACGAGCACGGTTACGGCGCGTCGGTCGCGCACGACGGCGTCGGCCACCTGGGGCGGCTCGTCGTCGAACTCCACGCCGGAGCTTTCCCATTCGTCCACCAGGCTCGAATCGACCGAGCGCACGATGAACCCGAGCCACGCCACGATATCGTCGAACTTCTCGGTGCGCTTGTCCGCCGGCACGGTGCGGTCGAGCACGCGGAATGCATCGGACAGGTAGCGCAGAAGCGTGCCCTCCGACCGCGCGATGTCGAGCGCCGCGATGTAGCCCTTGAAGTTGGCCGCCGTCTCCAGCATGTCGCGCACAACCGACTTGGGGCTCAGCTCAAAGTCGCGCGCCCACGGAACCGCCGCGCAGTACTGATCGAACGCGCTGTTCAGAAGGTCTTCCAGCGGCTTCTTGTACGTGACCTCGGCGATGCGCTCCATACGCTCGTCGTAGTCGACGCCGTCGGCCTTCATACGCGCCATCGCGCGGTCGCGCTCCTTGCGTTGCTGCGCGCGCAGCACTTGCCGCGGGTCCTCGAGCGTCGCCTCCACCATGGACACAACATCCAGCTCGTAGGTTTCGCTGTCGGGGTCCAACAGCTCCAGCGCCGCCAGCAAAAACGGGGAAAGGGGCTGGTCAAGCGCGAACGTCTCGGGGATATCGACCGTCGTGCGGTACTCGACGGCGCCGTCTTCGCCCTCTTCGCGCTCCACCACCCCGGCGTCGATGAGCGTCGTGAACATCTCGCTCGCGCGCACGACGAGCTTCGCCTTCTCGTCGTCGGTCTGCATGGAGTCGGCGATGAGCTGCTGCACGCGCGCGAACGCGTCGCCGCCTTGGACCACCTCGGCCAGAATCATCGAATGCGTGATGCGCAGGCGCGGCTTGAGCGCCTCGGGGGTCGCCGCGATCAGCCGCTCGAACGTCGACTTGTTCCAGGTGACGAACCCTTCAGGCGCGGACTTGCGCTTAACGCGGCGGCGTTTCTTGGGGTCGTCGCCCGCCTTGGCCAGAGCACGCGCGTTCTCGATGTCGTACTCGGGTGCCTCAGCGATGACCAGGCCCTCCGTGTCGAAGCCCGAGCGGCCGGCGCGACCGGCGATCTGATGGAACTCGCGGGCGCGCAGCCGGCGCATGCGCGAGCCGTCGTATTTGGTGAGCTGCGTGAGCACGACGGTGTGGATGGGCACGTTGATGCCCACGCCCAGCGTGTCCGTGCCGCAAATGACCGGCAGAAGACCCTGCTGAGCCAGCTTTTCGACGAGCAGGCGGTAACGGGGCAGCATGCCCGCGTGGTGCACGCCCACGCCCGCTTCCAGCAGGCGACGCAGCGTCTTGCCGAACGCCGTCGTGAACTTCGTGCCCTTGACGGCGTCCTTGATCATCTGGCGCTGGGGCTTTTCCGCCACGCCGTAGCTCGCGAGCGCCGAAGCCGACGCGAGCGCCGCGTCCTGCGAGAAATGCACGATGTACAGGGGCGCGCTTCCGTCGCGCAGGGCCAGCTCGACCGTGGCTTCGAGCGGCGTCTCCACGTACTCGTACGCGAGCGGCACCGGGCGCGGTGCGTCTGCGATGACGTCGACCGTCACACCGGTCTTGCGCTCGACCAGCTCCTCGATCTGGGTCGTGTCGCCCAGCGTTGCGCTCATCAGCAGAAACTGCGTGTGCGGTAGCGTGAGCAGCGGCACCTGCCAAGCCCAACCGCGGTCGGGGTCGGAGAAGAAGTGGAACTCGTCCATGGCCACGCTCGCCGCTTCGGTGGCCTCGCCTTCGCGCAGCGCGCGGTTGGCCAGGATCTCGGCCGTGCAGCACACGATGGGGGCCGTGGGATTGATGGTGGTGTCGCCGGTGACCATGCCCACGTAGTCGCGCCCGAAGTACTTGACCAGCTTGAAGAACTTCTCGCTGACCAGGGCTTTGATGGGAGCGGTATAGTAGCTGCGCTCGTCGCGGCACAGCGACCGGAAGTGCAGCATCAAGGCGACGAGCGACTTGCCCGAACCGGTCGGCGTACCCAGGATCAGGTTGTCGCCCACCGCGAGGTCCATGCAGGCGTCCTCCTGGTGCTGCCACAGCGACACGCCGCGGTCGGCCGTCCAGTCCAAGAACGCCTCCAGAATGTCGTCGTCGGTCGCATCGCCGCGGTCCCACAGCTCGTCGGCCACCGCGCCGAGCGATCCGAACGCGAACGCGCCCGCGCCCTGGGCCTTGTCCTCAGCGATGCGCGCGGCGTCCGCAGACGTCTCCGCATCTTCCGCGCCAAGCACGTCATCAGGCGTTTCATCCACTTCCGCATCGAGGGAAGCGAACGAGCCCACACGCGTTGCGCCCTCGGCGCCTGCAGGCACCGGGAACACGCGCCGTGCGCGCTGCGGCTTGGACGGAGCCTGCGCTCCTACGGCGACGAAGGGGACGTTCGCCTTGACGGTACGGTAGGTGTCTCCGGAAAAGGGCATGGCGGGCAGACCTTTGCGATCGAGTCGGATGGAAAAAACGAGGCCGCCCGGCGCCGAGCGGCGTCTGCGGCCTCGCAGGGTCGGTTGCGCTTAGCGCACGTATGCGGTGGGGATGACGTCGACGGACGCCTCGTGCGCGGGCGCGGAATCGGCGGCATAGCCCACGCCGGCGGCCGCGAAGGGCACGAAGCCCTCGGGCACGCGCGCCGCCTCGCGGATGGCGGGCGACTTTCCGGCCAAGGTGGGGACGGCCATCAGGAAGATGGAACCCAGGCCCAGGTCGGCGGCTTCCAGCATGATGTTCTCGATGATGCAGCCGACGCTCATGCGGTGCATCGGCTCGTAGTTGCCGCTCTTCTCCTTGGCGCTCACCAGGATGAGCGTGGGCGCGTTGTAGACGGGATGCTCGGCGCGCATGTCGGGCAGCGCGGTCTTGGCCGCCTGCTCCATCTTGTCGATGAGCTGCTTGTCCTGGATGACCGAAATCGCCAGCTGATCGTACGTCGCCATGCCCACCGGCGCCGCGTTGGCCGCCACGAGCAGGCGATGCAGATCCTCGTCGGAGATCTGCTGGTCGGTGAAGCTCCGGCACGAGCGGCGCTTCAGAATCGCATCCATCGTTTCCATCCGTATCCTTCCTCGCATCCGTCTGCGGAACTGCGCTGTGCTGCTGAACGGGAGTCGCGCAAATAGGGCGAACGCCGCGCTCGTGTGCGCGCCCGCGGACTCGCACCTGCGGGCCAGGCGCTCGCTTCGGCTCTATGCCAGCTTCGCGCCGACCATCTTAGCCGCGGCGGCCTTGTCGAAGTTGCCGTTCGTGCGCTTCGAGAGCTCGCCCATGACCTGCCCCATCTGCTTCTTGGACGTGGCGCCTACCGCAGAGACGACCTCATCGACCAGCGCGGCCAGCTCGTCGCCTTCGACCTGCTTGGGCAGCAGGTCCTTCAGGATGTCCACCTGGCGCTGCAGCGTGTCGGTGCGCTCCTGGTTGTTGGCGGCTTTGATCGAGGCTTCCAGCGTCTCGCTCGTCTGCTTGATCACGCGCTTGGTCATGGCCGTGACGTCGGCCTCGGTGATGTCGCGGCGCTCATCGATCTCGATGTTCTTCACTTCGCCGTACACCTGGCGCAAAATGCTCAGACGCACCTTGTCGCGTGCCTTCATGGCCTGCTTGATTTCGTCTTTCAACTCGTCGTACTGCATGGATGCTTCCTTTCCTTCTCACCCGATTATAGAGCAGACGGTTTGCGCGACGGGTGGCTGGAAAATGTTGCGGCGAAAGAAGCATGGGCGCTGAAACCGCCAGCCCCTGAGCGTCCGGCGCGCGGTTTCCGGGGACGGGCCTCGCACCCGCTCGCGCCTCCAGGGCGCATTGCCCGCGAACTCGCTCGCTCAGACACGCGGGCAAGGGCATGCGCCCTTCCGGCGCGAGCTGCTCAGCATGCCCCGGAAACCGCATGCCGGCCGCTGGAGCTGCGTTTTTGCTTGGGCGTCATTCGCCTTGCTGCGAGATCAGGATTCGTTGCGTCGTCTGCGGAATCAAACGCCCGTCGTGCTCGCTTTTCCTTTCGCCCCCAGGCCCCAGGCGGCACATGCACGAAAAACGGACGTCCCGTGTGCAATTATCTAAGATATTCGCACAGGAGGCGCTTTCGGCAGCCAGCGGACAAGGTTCTCGTGCCTCCGTTGACGTAATTAAGCAACAAAACACATGAAAGTGTGGCGCAACGAAGCAAAAACCAAGTGCGAGACAGCTGATTCCGGCTGCCGGAGGGCCGGTTTCGGTCTCTGCGTGCAAATAACTTAGATAATTGCACGCGACAGGCGCAAAAGCGCCGTCGCCACCAACAAGAGCGTTACTGCACCAACCAAGTACGACGTTGTATCACGCCACGATGCTGTATCACGCGTTTGCCGGTTTCTTTTTCACGGTGCTGCCTACCTATCCGTTAGGCATGTGGCAGTCGCCATGTCCCGATGACCCATAAGCGCGCAGCGCACGGCGCCAGACCGATGAGATTGCAGCCGTTTACGACAGCCGAGCTCATGGCACGTCGTTTTCCCGCGGCAGAAGAAATCGAATCCGAGGAGCCATGCTGCCGGCTTCCCAAGCTCACTCACCATGTTTGGCTTCCTCAGCTTCCTAGCGGCATTCCTCTTTCCGGCACGTACGGTACGTTCGCGGTGGTTCTGGGGGCAATCCCCGTCGCAGAGCTGATGGCCGCCCGGCTGTACTCCCATGTGCGCGGCGTAGTCGATGCCGGCAGCAGAGTCGGGGGGGGGGGGGGGGGGGGGGGGGGGGGGGGGGGGGGGGGG
>CAIFEB010000055.1:6132-9107 GCA_903789375.1 uncultured Eggerthellaceae bacterium
GGGGCCGCCCCCCCCGCCGCGGGGGGGGGGCGGGGGGCCGGCCCGGCGCGGGGGGGGGGGGGCGGCGGGGCGGGGCGGGGGGGGGGCGGCCCCCCGCCGGCCCCCCCCCCCCCCCCCACGTTTCCGTTGAATCCGACCGCAGATTGCGGATCTAGGAACGCGACTTCACTCCTGCAGTTTGCTGTTGACGCTCGCAAGCTTGCGCTCGAGCGCCGCACGCTCGCGTTCGAGCCGCGCGCGCTCCGGGTCCGCTCCGTCTGTCGCCGGCGCATCGATCACCAACGCGCCCGCGGGCACGCACCATGCCCCTATATGGCCCAAACCGGGACAGCCTGCACGTCTGCGGTGATCAGATAGGGCTCGTCCGTGCGGCAGATCACGTGCCCGAATCCCACCTTGTAGCCAGGCATGTCCTCCAGGCACTTGAAGTTCTTAACGGCGTCCTGCCGCACCTGGACGCCCGCTTTGATCTCGACGGGGTGGATGGTACGCCCGTCCTGAATGACCAGGTCGATTTCGCGCTTCCGCGCGTCGCGATAGAAGCTCACGTTCCGCGTGTCGCGCCCCGCGTTCATGTAGCTCTTGAGCACTTCGGACACGACGAACGTCTCGAACATATGCCCTGACATGGCACCGAGCCTCAGCTGCTCGGGCGTGTTCCAGCCCGTCAGGTGGCAGGCGAGCCCCGTGTCCATGAAGTAGACCTTGGGCGTCTTCGAAAGGCGCTTGCTGGCGTTCGTCCAGAACGGCTGCAAAATGTGGATGATGCCCGACGCCTCGAGCACCGAGAGCCAGCCCTGCACGGTCTTGACGTCGACGTCGACCGTGTTGGCGATGTCGGTGGCGTTGAGCAGCTGCCCGGTGCGCGCCGCCGTGGCGATCATGAAGCTGTGGAACTTGCGCTCGTCCTTCAGGTTGATGAGCTGGCGGACGTCCCGTTCCAGATACGACTTCGTGTAGCTCGCGTAGTAGTCGTACCAGTCGACCTCCGGCGATTGCAGCCGCGGCATGCTGCCCCGCTGTATGTGGGCCCAAACGTCCAGCCCGGCAGGGACGGCAAGGCCCCTCTTGCTCAGCTGTTTGGGAACGTACGGGGTGGACATGTTCCTGCCAAGCACTTCCCTGAGCGACAGTCCCGACATCTCCAGGATTCCGACGCGACCCGCAAGGGATTCGCTGACGCCCTGCATGAGCTGGTACGTCTGGGATCCCGTGAGCACCACGGCGCCATACTCGTCCAACGCGTCGACCACGAGCTTCGTCTGCCTGAAGAGGTCGGGAGCCTGCTGCACCTCGTCCACGATAATCGGAACGCGCTCTGCGTTGAGGAACGCCTTCGGATCGCTTACGGCCAGATCGAGCTCGTTGAGGTCGTCGAGGGTGGTGTACTCGTAGTCGTCGGAGAGGCAGTGCTTGAGCATGGTCGTCTTGCCCGTCTGTCTGGCTCCGGTCACGAGTACGACTTTGAACTGGTGAAGATAGGACTCGAGCTTCGCCTCGATTTCCCTGCTGATATACATGGATGCCTCCCGAGCTCTCAATTGGAGGACATTCTAGTATCAGGCACGTATATTGTAAATTATGGAGTTACACTCCATAATTTCACACCCTCGCTGATTCCGCACGCATCGCACGCAGCGACGGACCCGGATCCGGGTCCGTGTTGTCGCAAGGGCGACGGGCACAAAGCCCAAAACCCACGGGGCGCAACCCCGACGGCGACGCCTTGAAAACCGAACAGCGAACAGCGGCGAACTACCCGGCAAGCCGGGCAAGCGCCCCACGTCAGACGATAAGCGGGACTACCCCGGTAACTACGCTGGCGCGGTTCAGGGCACGAACAACCCCGCGACGTGGGATACGTCGCGGGGAACATGAGGCCCGCACACGGCGGGCGCTGTAGGTGGATGCAGCGCAAGCCGTGCGCTTAAGAATCATCGGGGCATGGCGGTTGCCGCGCACCTTAAGGGAGCGAGGTGATGGCCTATGGATAGATTCATAGAAATGCTCAATGCATTGACTGAATTAGTCCTAGTGCTACTCGTGGCCTATCTCACATTGAGATAGAAAACGGGCGGCCGCCCAACTAAAAGAACGACCGCACCAACTAGAAATTGGAACATGCGGCCGCTTTTGGTGGAAGCGAAAAAAGCCGCCATGCCCTAGCTCCCATTGTAGCACGAGAACGCGGCGCCATGCCGCCCAGTGCCAACTGCGTAGCTGGTAGCGGGCGTTATGGAGCGCTGACCATAGGCGGGCCCCGCTACGCGGGGCCCCCCCCCGACGTTTCGCTTTGCTTCTACGTCGTGCCATGCGCTGGAGCTCACAGGCAGGCAGCCACCAACCCCATGACAGGAACCGTTTCCGAAACCGCCGCGGGCGCCCCTTACGAGCTGATGGCCAGAAAGAGCAGGCCCCGCCGAAGCGGGGCCTTGACGTCATTGCTCTGATTGCTGTCGTTCGCGTACTCGGTAGGTTATTGCGTCCATTGCGCTGCGCAGCGCCTCTCCGTACGGGTTCAGATCCATCCTGTTGTCTTCTAGACCGGGGCCTAGCAACTCGCGCTCTATTGCCGTTTGGGCTTTGGAAACGAACTCTGGGCCTTTGTCGCACAATTCGTCGACATTCTCCGGCAACCCCATGACGCGCATGGCTGCGCGCTCCTTGTCGTTGAACTTCGTCGTCATCGCCCGCGCCCCCTTCTCGCCCTTTTAATTGTGAGCCCTCGGTTGTCGGCACGCAAGCTCCGAAACGTCCCAAGCAGATCGCGATGGATGAGTCCCGCCCTTGTACGACCGCTTACGCAAGGGGGCAAAGCAATCAGTTCGCAGACAATGCGCAGTGAAGCATCGCCACGCAAGCAGCCAAACCCACCCCAAGCGAAATCCCAGCCCCAGCGTCCGGCACGCGGTTTCCGGAGCGTGCGGAGCAGCTCATGCCGGAGGGGCGCATGCCCTTGCCCGCGTGTCTGAGCG
>CAIFEB010000056.1 GCA_903789375.1 uncultured Eggerthellaceae bacterium
GTCGCATCGCCGTCCTTCGCCTCCGCCTGTTCCGCATACGCGCGGCACGCGGCGACGAACCGCCCGAGCGCCGCGGGCTCCGTCCCCAGATGCAGGTGCGGGAAGCCCGCGTACAGCGTGGGCGTCGCGTGGCACGCCTCCCAGGCGACGTCGCTTTGCGGCTTGCGCGCGGCGAACGCGTTGCCCGGGTCGCTCGACTCCCAGTAGTGGAACTCGTGCGCGCGCAGCGTCGCGCCCTGCGCGGCGAGCAGGTTGTCGGTGTGCGACGTGAGCGTGACGTAGCCGAACCGTCGCGAGCGCCCGCCGTGCCGCGCGTCGGCGTCGATGACTCCCACCTGGGGATACGCCGTCCCGTCCGCATCGGCCAGCGTGCGATGCAGATACAGAAACCCACCGCATTCGGCGATGGTGGGAAGCCCCGCGGAAATGGCCCGGGCAATCGCCGTGCGCATCGCCGCGTTCTCCGACAGCTCGCGCGCCCAGCGTTCGGGATAGCCGCCGCCCAGGTACAGCCCGCACGTGCCGGCGGGCAGCGCGTCATCGGAAAGCGGCGAGAAGAACCGCACCGCACAGCCGCGCTCGCGCAGCGCGCGGAACGTGTCGGCGTAGTAGAACGAGAACGCCTGGTCGCGCGCTACGGCGATGACGGGAGCCGAAGCGTTGGCCGCCGCAGCGGCACTATCGCCCACGCTTTCCGCGCCCGCGACCGCAGTCCCTTCGCCTTTGGATTCCGCCGGCACCCCGTGCGCATCGCACGCGCCTTCGCGCACGACGACGCGCTCGTCCGCTTCGGCCGCCGCTGCAGCGCTCCCGGCATCCGCGGCATCCGCCACGCCCGTCACCGTCTCGCCCAGTTCGGGCGCCGTCGCCGCCAGGTCCAGGAGCGCAGACACGTCGACGGCGTCTTCGAGCGCGCGCGCGATACGCTCCGTGCGCTCCGACAGGTCATCCACCTCATCAGGCGAAACGAGTCCCAGATAGCGGCTTTCGATCGCGCAGTCAGGTAGATCGGGCACACATCCGAGCACGCGCACGCCGCATTCGCGTTCCACCTCCTGCGCGAGCCGGTCGTAGTAGGCGCCCCGCACGCGGTTGAACACGACGCCTGCGATGCCGCTGTCGGCGCGGTAGCGCGCAAACCCCATGACCTCCGCCGCGAGCGACCGCCCGCGGTTTCGCCCGTCCACGAGCAGCAGCACCGGCGTCGCCGTCGCGCGCGCCACCTGGTACGCCGACGCCTCGGAGCTGCAGGCGATGCCGTCGTAGTAGCCCATCGCGCTCTCGATGACCGCGCCGTCGCACGCCCCCGCGAGCGCCGCCCGCACCATCGTGCGCACGAGCCCGGCGTCGTCGGAGAAGAACCCGTCGAGGTTCTCGGACGGCACGCCCAGAAGCGCCGTGTGCAGAAGCGGGTCCAGATAGTCCGGCCCCGTCTTGCACGCAAGCGGATGCCGCCCGCGGTCGACGAGCGCGCGCAGCAGTCCGAGCGTGACCGTCGTCTTCCCGCAGCCCGACCCGGTGGCCGCGATCATGATGCGGGGCAGCCTCATGCGCCCACCTCGCCTTCCCAGCGGCGCTCAGCCGTGGCGATGTAGACCGGATTCTCGGCTTTCATCAGGTGATACAGCCCCGCCGTGCGCGCGCGGGACACCGCGACCTCCTCGATGTCGACCGAAAAAGCAGCGCGCGGGAACACGTCGAGCACGGCCGCAACCGTTTCGAGCGTGATGGCCGTGACGACGATGCGCGCCCGCGGGTTGGCCGCGAGCGCCCGCTCAACGATCTCACGCAGCCGGCCCGCCGATCCGCCGACGAACACGCGGTCGGGCGCGGGAAGGCCGGCGAGCGCCTCGGGCGCCGCGCCTTCGATGACGGTCACGTTGGTAGCCCCATGGCGGGCGGCGTTGCGCGAAATCGAGCGGCAGGCGTCGTGATCGCGCTCGATGGCGAACACGCGGCCCGCCGCCGCGGAAAGCGCCGCCTCGACGGATACCGACCCCGACCCCGCGCCAACATCCCACACCGTATCCGCAGGCCGCAAATGCAGTCGAGAGATGACGAGCGCGCGGATGTCCCGCTTGGTCAACGGCGCCGCATCGTGTTCGAAGTCCTCGTCCTCAAGCGCCGGCGCCGCGAACGGTCGCTCGATGGACGCGTCGTTTTCGACGAGGAGCACCGTCGTGGTGTCGAACTCCTGCCGCGAAAGCTCCGCCGCCGTTCCGCGCACGATGCGCTCTTCCGGGTACGACAGCCGCTCCCCCGCCGCCACGCGCACGCAGCCGAGCCCCGCGTCGCACAGGCGCCGGCACAGGTCCTGCGCCGGGTCCGCGCCGCCCGTAAGGAAGAACGACCGGCGGTGCGTCCGCACGATGCCCTCGACGTTGCACGCGCGCCCGTGCGCCGACGCCGGGAAGACGTCGCGGTACGCGATGCCCAGCTCATCGCAGAAGTACACGAACGACGAGATGCCGGGGATGCTCACCAGCTGAAACGCCGGGTCGTCCTCCAGACGCTCGCGCAGAAGCGCCGCCCCCGAGAAGAACCCGACATCGCCCGAGAACAGGACGGACGCCGCAGCCGGACGCTCCGTGCGCAGCGCGTCGACGATGTCGTCGGTCCGCACGAGCGCGCGCGTGCGCGCCCCCGCAGGAGCCAACGCGAGCATCCGCTCCGCGCCGATGACCAGGTCGCTTGCCGTAAGCGCGGCATGCGCGCGCGGCACGAGCAGATCGGGCGCGCCCATGCCGGCGCCGATCAGGTAGACGCGGCAGTGCGCCGGCGCGGCGGGCGCCGCAAACGCGTCCGAGCCCGCCAGCGCGTCAGTGGGCGCGCCGCCGTACGGCTCGGCTGTCCCGCTTTCGGGACCACGCGCATGCATAGCCTCGGCGGCATGCGGCGCGGCTGCGGCGGTGCCCGTCTCAGCTGCGGCGTGCGGCACGGGCGTGCCATCCGCTGCTTCCCCCGCATCCCCAAGCGCATCCACCAGCCCGCGCTCCACGAGCGCGCGTTCCACCTGCTCGACCGAAAGCCCCTGCTCGTCAGGACCGTTCGGCCGATGGATGACCACGAGCCGCGCATCTGCGTCGCGCGCAGCGCGCACCTTCTCCCAGAAACCGCCCGCACGCCCCGACGCCTTCGTCACGACCACGCGGATGCCCAGATCGTCGATGGTCGCACGGTTGAGTGCGTAGGAGAACGGCCCCTGCTGCGCGATGATGTGCGCCGGCGGGACACCGGCCGCCTCGGCCGCCGCAAGCGCCGACTGCGTGGGCAGCACGCGCACCCACACGCGCTCCGCCATGTCCGGCAGAACGTCGCTGAAGGTGGGAAGCTCTTTGCTTCCGCAGGTCAGAAGGACGTTTCCCGGGATGTTCGCCACGATGCGCGCGGCTTCGCCCGCATCAGCCGCACCCGTCCACGGGCCATCCGGCTCGTCTTCGCGCACGAGCCGCAGCACCGGCACGCCCGCCGCCTCGGCCGCCGCACGGACGTTCTCGGTCACTTGTGCCGCGTACGGATGCGTCGCGTCGACTACGCATGCGGCATGCTCGCGGTCGAAGAGCGCGTGCATGCCGGCGACGTCAAGCCGCCCCGTCCGCGTGCGCACGTGCGCCAGGCCGCTCACCAGCTCCGTTCCGTACTCCGTCGCCGTGCACACGACGGCGTCAGCGGCGCGCTCGTCAAGCCACTCCGCCAGCGTGCGCCCCTCGACGGTTCCGCCGAACACCACGATGCTCATCGCGCACCGCCCTGGTCGTCCGCGTTCGCAGCCGCCGCGCCGCCCGCACCATCGCTTGCGTCCGCATGTGCCGCGCCACCTGGGCGTCCACCCGTGACGGCAGCCGCCGCATCGGCGAGCATCGAGGCGAGCGGCGATCGCTCCTCCTCGAACCGCACGGTGAACGGCGCGACCGCCACAGCCGCCGTCGCCCCCTCGCCCACCGTCTTGGGCGCAACCAGCTGGGCGCCCTCTCCTGCGCACGCGACCGCCGCGCGCTCGCACACGTTGTCGACGCCGACCGTCTGCTCGACGAACGCCGAAGCCGAAAACTCGCCCGGCACGTCCGAAAGCGACTCCGCGTCGAAGAACGACAGCTCCAGCTCGAGCGCGCGCGCCACCTCGGCGATGCCCTGCTCGCCCCGCTTCACGTCGATGGTCCCAAGGCCCGCCACGGCCTCGACCGGGACGTTCGCAGCCTGCAGCGCGCTCGCGACGGTGCTGGCGACGGCCATGGCGTCTGCGCCTTTGCGGCAGCCGACGCCCACGGCGGCGATGCGCGGAATCAGGTGCAGGGTACGCTCGAACGGCTGCGCCGTGCCGTCGAGCGACACGCAGAAGCCCACGGCGGGGACGTCTCCGCCCTCCGTCGCCGCGCAGACGACGCCTTCCGGCAGCGGCCCTTCCACCGGGAAGTCGCTTGCGAACCCGACGGGCTCGCCGTCGAGGAGCGCCGCCGACACGCGCTTGGCCACGCTGCGCTCGATGATGCGCAGGTCGTTGCGGCGCGCCCACTCGTCCACGGCGAACTTTCCGTTGACGTCGGTCGCCGTGCTGATGACGGGCTGCGCGCCGATGAGCGCCGCGATGGCGCGAGCGAACTCGTTGGCGCCTCCGACGTGACCGGACAAAAGCGGCACGACGAACCGGCCGGCCTCGTCGACCGACAGCACCGCCGGGTCGGAGAACTTGTCGCGCACGTGCGGGGCGATGGCGCGCACGGCGATGCCCGCGGCGCCGACGTACACGAGCGCGTCCGCGCGCACGAACGCCTCGCGCGTCCATACGCCCAGGTCGCCGAGCACATCGACCGCAACCTTATCGGCAGCGTCCGCGCCACCGGCCGCCCCCTGCGAAGGTGCCGTCGCATCGGCGAAGCGCTCGGGCGCGGCAACCGCCACCTCCATGTGACCGTCGCGCACCGCCGGCGCGAGTCCCTGCGCGATACGGCGCGCCGTCCGCACGCCCCCGCGCGTGAACGCTGCGATGCGCACGCGCAGCGCACCGGCCGCGCGTTCGAACGGCCGGGGGTCGGGCTTGAGCGAAAATCCGCCCCGTTCGTCCATCGACTGCTCAACACCTGAGCCGATACGACTCTGATCTGCGTTTACGTTCGCCACGTGATGTTCCTTCCCCCGGCGCGGGCGGTGCGGCAAACCCCGCGGCCGCACGTCGCGCCGCGTGCGGCCTGCTTGGCAATGTGCCCATCATAACGCAAGCGCCCGCACCCGCCGGGGATCCGCCGCGCATTGCGTAGGTTTGCCAACGGCGTGCCATTTCGCTCCCACTACCTCTAAAATGGCAGGTACGTGCATTACGCAGAGCGAATCGGACATCGGGGCGAACATGAGGCAATTCGATTACATCAGCATTGCATCGGCGGCAACCGACCCGCAGACCGCCGAACGTCTCGCACGCATCAACCGCGTCAAGGACCTCGCCGCGTTCCGCGCGGGCTACACCAAGCGCGAGCTGGACCAGCTGCGGCTGCGGACCCTCGCCGAAGACGGCCGCACGTCGTGCGCGCTGTCCGGCATCATCGTCCCCGCGCCGCGCATCCGCGGCCTCGTCGCCGGCGACTTCGCCCCGGCGCGCACCGACGAGCACGAGGTCGTGGGCGTGCTGCGCACTCTGAACACCATCGAGTACCAGTACCGCTCGACCCACGTGTCGCCCGGCGTCATCATGCTGCTGCACAAGCGCATGCTCTTCGACGTGGACCGCGACGTCGCCGGGCGCTGGCGCACCGCCGACGACGACGCCGCCTGGGCGGCCGACCATCCCGTCGCCTCGCCCGACGACCTGCCGTTCGAGATTCCGCCAGCGAGCGAAGTGGAGATGCTGCTTCACAACCTGTGCACGGCTCTGCGCCAGGCGCAGCGCGGACCGCACCCAACCGACCCCATCGTCCAGGCCGCGGCGTTCCTCTGCGATTTCGAGAACATCCATCCGTTCGCCGTGGGCTCTGGCCGCATGGCGCGCATCATGCTGCAGCTGCTGCTGTTGAAAGGCGATTGCCTCATCGGACTGTACCAGTCAATCGACCTGGCCATACACCGTTCGCGTGCCGATTTCCGCACCGCCCTGCGCGAGAGCTCCATCGGCTGGGCGCGCGGAGAGAACGACTACGCGCCGATTGTCAGCTACCTCGTGGGCGTCATCGACTCGTGCTACGAGCTGCACGGCGACTACGAACGGGAATCCGCCGACGCCACGTTCAAGACGCAGGCCGCCCAGGCCAACGCGTCTAACGCCACGAGCGCGCAGCACACCGCCGGCGACCGCACCGCGCAAGCCGCCGGTTCGGCTGCCGGCGCACGTCGTGCTGGCGCGGACGCCGCTCCCGTCGTCGCACGCGCGTCGCACCCCACCCACGAGCAGAGCCGCGCCGCCGCGCATGCGGGCTACGTGCCTGTCGCCCAGCGTGCCGCTGCCGCCGAGGGCAAGCCCGCCCACGACCAGACGGCCGCCGAGCGCATCGAGGCGCTCGCACGGGAACGCATCGCCGCCATGCGCGCCGCCAAGGAGCGTGCGAAGCGCGAAGAGGAGAAACGCCAGGCCGAGGAGAAGCGCGTCGCCGAAGCGGCAGCGGCCGCGGCTGCGGCTGCCCGCGCCGCATCTCCCGTCCTGTCCGGCGCGTTCGCGCCGATGGAGGAGGCGCCGGTGTCCTCCGCCGCACGCGCACGTAAGAAGGGCTCGGCGGCTTCCGAAGCGAGCGCGTCCGCTTCCGCACGTACAACGAGAAAAGAAGCGGCTCCCAACCCGCGCATCGCCCGCTCGCACACAGCGACTGCGCCGGCGGCCGCTCCCAACGCGCGCATCCGCCCGAGCGCGGGCAGCGCGGCAGGCAGCGCTGCCGGATCCGCTGGCACGGCGAAGGGCGCAACCGGCGCCGCCCGCGCAGGCAATGCG
>CAIFEB010000057.1 GCA_903789375.1 uncultured Eggerthellaceae bacterium
GCGCCCACGCTGCGTGCGCCAGCCCCATCGTCCTCGTTCGCACCCGCGCCGACGCCCGCGCCTGCGCCGCCCGTGAGCTTGCGTTCGCGCCGCAGCGCCGCCGCCACGGTCTCGGCGAACGCCTCGATGCGCGTGGTCAGCTGCTCGGCGCTCTGCTTGGTGAAGTCGGACTCGATCTTGAGCACGGGCACGCTCGTGCGGGCGCGGATGGCGGCGTACTCGGGTTCGTAGAAATCGCAGAATTTCATTGTGTGGTAGATGATGCCGCGCAGGTTGGGGTCTTCGAACAGCGCTCGGCGCCCGGCGTCGTCGGCCATGCGGCGGCACGGCGTCTGCGCAAGCAGCGCCCGTGCGTACGCGCGGAAGAACGCCTGCTCGTCGGTGGTCGTGCGCGCCTCGTCGTCGAGCGCGACCGCGCGCAGACCGGTGCAGGTGAGGTCGCGCACGGGCACGTCGAACGCCGCCGTGATGGCGCGCGTCAGCTCGCGTCCGCAGCGCACGCCGTACAGTCCCAGGTAGGGGCCCGCTTCCGGCGGCGCGGCCGGCGCAAACGCCGCCTGGCACCGCGCCAGGTCGAACGTGCGCCCTGACACCTCGGCGTAACGGTCGCGCAGGCGCTCGAGCTCGCGGGCGAGCGCATCCACCTGGCACGGCCCGCACGTGCGCGGCAGGTCCATCAGGTGCACGAAACCGCACACGCCCTGGTCGGCGATCACCTCGTACGAGCGGCGCATCGTGTCGCAGCAGTTCACCAGGACGAGCTCGTCGGCGTGTCCCGCCATCGCCTCCTGGATGACCGACTTGCCGAACCCGCACAGGTTCACGTGCGCCACGCTGTCGGCCCGGTCGAAATCGCTCGCCAGCCCGTCGAGGTAGTCCACGTCCACGCCGAAGCCATACAGCAGCTCGATCGGGGTGTACTTGCAAACGGCGTACATCACGACCGCCTTCCTTCCAGCAGTTCCAGAAACGCGTCGAGCCGCGTGGCCGTCTGGCCGTCGCTGCGGTTCGTCTCGTCCACACCGTCGCCGTCGAGCACCAGGCACGGCAGTCCTGCGTCCTCGAGCTTGCGCTTGATCAGGGTGGATGCGCCGATCGTCACCTTGCATCCCCAGTGGTTGAACAGCACGGCGCCGTCGGCGTGGGTCATCTCCGCCAGCCGCAGCGCGCTTCTCACGCGGTTCTCGGCTGAGCCGTTGTAGCACGAGTACACCATGCGCCGCGCGATGGCCTCGAAGGGCTTGGCCGGGTCGACGTCGATGAGCGCCGGGTCGGCCGAGAAGTCGCAGGCGCAGATGAACGCCCGGTCCGAGAAGTTCAGCCGCTCGATGGCGGCCGGTTGCGAGAACGGCATCGTGTGGATCCACATGAGCCGCAGGCCCTCGCTCGTGGGCGCCTGCTCCATCTCATCGGCCAGATCGCGGCAGAACCGCTCGGTCTCCGGCGTGCCCAGAAGCATGTGGTTCATCATGAACCCGTACATTTCCGTCGTCATGTCGGCGGGAAGCCTCCGCCCCGGCGACGCCGTGAGAAACCGCCGGTAGGAGGCGAGGCTACGGTCGCCGCGCGCGACGGCGTCTGCGAGCGCGTCCTCGGACACAGCGCGTCCCGTGACGTCGCCGATGAAGCCGCAGAGCGCGCGCACCTGGTCGGCCACATAGCGCACGGCGTCCTCGGAGCGCTCGTAGGGCACCTCGACCAGAAACGTGGGCACGTGGAGCGTGCGTTCGAGGTAGGGAAACGTGATCATGTTGCCGTCGCACGCCAGGTTGGTGTAGACGGAGAACGCCGGCGTGGGCGCGAGCCCCGACGTGACGGCTCCCAGGAACGTGCGGTGGTACGAGCACATGGTGGGCGAGAAGCCCGCGTCGCCGGCGCGGTCCAGAAACGTCTGCTCGCACTTGGTGCCTGCCAGAAAGCACGACATCTGCTCGACGGAGTAGGGGACGATACCGGCTGCGACCAGGGGCTCCGATGGGGCGAACACGCTCAGGAACGCCGCGTGCTCCCCGTCGCGCAGAGCGTGGACGATCTTGTCCATCGCCACGACCGCCGCGTACTGGCGCGCCGGCGGCAGGCGCCGGTCGGGGTTGTGGCGCAGGTTCCACAGCTGCGCGCGCCAGCCGGCGAGCATGATGGCGCGCCCGCGCTCGGGATTCTTCTCCGTCTGGGAGCCGACGATGCTGCCGAACAGGCGAACCGGGTCCACGGTACCTCCTTGCTCGCGGGATTTCAGGCACTCGATGGTAGCACAAGCGGGTGCGGGGCCTGCGGCCTTAGCACGTCCCGTGCCGATTCCCCACAGCGAGTGGGGAAGGGAAGTCGGCGGCTTTCGCGCGACCGGCTGCGTTCGCGCGGTGGGCTGCGTTCACGTAGCGGGCGGCTCGGCGCAGGCTTGCCGATTGTGCCGGGGCAGGCGTGCGGTTGGGCGGGCGGCGCTTTCGGCGGCCTGCGGGTTCGGTCGCGTGGGCCTGCGGGGCGGCGCTCGGCGCGCCTTCGCCCGCGTCGCCTTCCCCCTACGAGAAGATGCGGTGCGTCTACCGCTTTCCCGTGCGCGCGCAGGCGAACTTTGATAGGATGATGCCTGCTTGTTCCGCCGCGGTCCCGTCGGATGCGCGGCATAGCTGGAGATGGAAGGACTCCTGGTGGATCCCGCGGCCTTCAAAGCCGTTGTGAGGCGCGCAGAACGTCTCGGGTGTGTTCGATTCGCACGCATCTCCGCCAACATCGGCGCGCCCTGCCCGGCTGGGCGGGGCGCTTTTCGTATATCCGGGCGTCTGGGCGGGCGTCCGCGGGCGGCGAGCCGGCCAACGCGGCGCGGCTTCGCCTCCGCAGCGGCCGCCGCGCCCTTTTCGTGCGTCGTCTGTCGGAAGGGAAACGCGCATGCTCATCGATTCGCTCGTGTACGCCATCGAGAAATCAGGCTGCCTGGACGGGTTCTGGGACAAGCTCGACACAGGTCAGGACGCCACGCTGTCCGTCGCGTCGTCGGCGCGGCCGTTTCTGGTAGCCGCCCGCTTCGCCCATAAGCCCCAGCCAACGCTCGTCGTCATCGCGGGCGAGGACGCGGCGCTCACGTTCGCGCGCGGCGTGGCCGCCTACCTGGGCGATGAGCGCGTGCTTGCGTTCCCCGAACGCGACGACTACCCGTTCGCACCCAAAGAGCCCTCGACCAAGCGCCGGGTGGCTGCGGCCAAGCAGGCGGCGCGCCGCATGCAGGCGGCCTACGCGCTCGAAGCCGGCCGTCCGGTCGTCGTGGTCGCGAGCGCGCGGTCGCTTCTGCGCCTCATGGCGCCGCCGTCGTCGGGCGCGGCGCGGCCGCTCGTCTTCCGCCCCGGTCAGGAGGTCGCCGACATGCCCGAGGCGCGGGGCCGCGCGCTCGAGGAGTTCGACGACGTCGCGCGCGCTTTGGAGGATGCGGGGTACGAGAACACCGGCGAGCTCGACGGGCCGGGCACGTTCTGCGTGCGCGGCGGCGTGATCGACGTCTACCCGGGCAACCTCACGTTTCCCGTGCGGCTCGACTACTTCGGCGACGAGCTCGACGAGATCCGCCGCATCGTGCCCTCTACCGGCCAGACCATTTCCGCGCTCGACGAGGTGGAGGTGTACCCGGTGCGCGAGTTTTCGTGCTCGGAGTCTTTGCGCCTGAAGGCGGAACAGAAGCTCAAGCGCCCTGCGCGCACGAACCCCGCCCTGCGCGACCTGCTCGAGCAGCTGGAGGGCGGCCTGCATTTCGCCGGGGCGGACGCCCTTCTGCCGTATCTGTACGACGAGACGGTGCCGCTCGGCGCCTACCTGCGAAAAGGCTCGCTCTGCGCGCTGCTCGAGCCGCGGTCGCTCTTCGACGACGCGGTGCACGCCGCAACCGACATCGACAGCCGCGCGAAAGGATCCAACATCGCGCTCGACGGCCTGTACGCCAATCCCGCCCAGCTCGACTTCGGCGGCGACGTGCGGGCGACGTATCTGTCCATCATGCGCGCCGGCTCGGGCGTCGACGCGGAGCTGCCCGTCAAGCGCGTCGAGGTGGCGGGCCATCCCGACAAGCTGTACGGCCGTTTGCGCCAGCTGACCGACGACCACTACACGGTGGTGTTCTCGGTGCCCAACTTCCGCGCGCGCCAGGACATGAAGCTCGCGCTCGTGGAGCAGGGGCTGCCCATCCAGGAGCGGCTCGACGTGCTCGAAGGCGAGGAGGACCCTGCCGGCGACGCGGACGCATCGCTTTCGGGCAGCCGCATCAAGAACACGGCGCTCGCCCGCGAGGACGCCGCCCGCGTGTCGCGCGAGGACGAGCTCGACGAGCTGAAGCGCCGCCGCCTGCGCCGGGGCGTCGTCAACATCGTGGACGTGGACGTGCCGCTCGGCATGATTATCCCCAAGGCGCACCTGGCGCTCGTGAGCGTGGCCGACACGCAGGGGGCGTCGGGCCAGCACCCGACGCGCCGCGTCGACGTGACCGAGATCACCTTCCCCTACAAGCCGGGCGACTACGTCGTGCACGCGGCCCATGGCGTCGCCCTGTTCAGCGGCCTCGTGCGGCGCGAGATCGACGGCACGATGCGCGACTACCTGGAGCTCGAGTACGCCGAGAACGACAAGCTGTTCGTGCCAGTCGAGCAGCTCGACCGCGTCACGCGATACGTGGGGCCCGAAGGGTCCAACCCGCGGCTCACGCGCCTGAACACGTCGGACTGGTCGCGGGCGCTGTCGCGTGCGCGCAAGGCCACGAAGAAGCTCGCATTCGACCTGGTGGACGTCTACGCCCGCCGCGCGAGCGTGCAGGGCTTCCGCTTCAGCCCCGACACGCCCTGGCAGCGCGAGATGGAGGAGGCGTTTCCCTACCAGGAGACGCCCGACCAGCTGGCCGCCATCGCCGACGTCAAGGCCGACATGCAGTCGTCGCGCCCGATGGATCGTCTGATCTGCGGTGACGTGGGCTTCGGCAAGACCGAGGTGGCCCTGCGCGCGGCGTTCAAGGCCACGCAGGACAAAAAGCAGGTCATGGTGCTGTGCCCCACGACGATTCTGGCGCAGCAGCACTATATCAACTTCAAGGAGCGCTGCGAGCCGTTCGGCGTGAAGGTGGAGGTGCTCAGCCGCTTCCGCACGCCGCAGGAGCAGCAGCGCGCGCTCGCCGGGTTTGCCGACGGCACGGTGGACATCCTCGTGGGCACGCACCGGCTGCTGTCGCGCGACGTCAACCCGCACGACCTGGGGCTCGTCATCATCGACGAGGAGCAGCGCTTCGGCGTGGGGCACAAGGAGCAGATGAAGAACCTGCGCGAGTACATCGACGTGCTCACGCTGTCGGCCACGCCCATCCCGCGCACCATGCAGATGTCGCTGTCGGGCGTGCGCGACATGAGCCTCATCCTCACGCCGCCCGACGAGCGCCGACCGGTGGAGGTGCACGTGGGCGAATGGGATCCCGACGTCGTGTCGGCGGCCATCCGTCGCGAGCTGGCGCGCCACGGGCAGGTGTACTACGTGTCCAACCGCGTGCGGTCGATCGACGAAGCCGTCGAGCGCGTGCATGCCGCGGCGGGCGAGGCGCGCATCGGCGTGGCGCACGGCCAGATGGACAAGGACGCGCTCGAACGCGTGATGGAGGACTTCGCAGCAGGCGAGCTCGACGTGCTCGTGGCCACGACCATCATCGAGAGCGGCATCGACAACCCGCACACCAACACGCTCATCATCGAGGACTCGCAACGGCTCGGCCTGGCGCAGATGTACCAGCTCAAGGGCCGCGTCGGGCGTTCGTCCACCCAGGCGTACGCGTACTTCATGTTCCCTGACAACGTGCCTTTGACCGAGGAGGCCACGGCGCGCCTCACCGCGCTCAACGAGCACCAGGAGCTCGGCAGCGGCATGCGCATCGCCATGCGCGATCTGGAAATCCGCGGCGCGGGCGACATCCTGGGCGCGGAGCAGTCGGGCAACATGTCGGCCGTGGGCTTCGACCTGTTCGCGCAGATGCTCGCGAACGCCGTCAACGCGACGCGCGAGGGCAAGCCCCAGGGCGCCGACGAGCTGCCGCCCGCGCTGTCGGACACCACCGTCAACGTGCCGGGCGACACGTTTCTGCCCGAGGACTACATCCCCGACGCTGACGAGCGCGTGCTGTGGTACCGCAAGCTGGCGTCGGCGAGCACCGTGGACGCCGTCTGCGACATCGAACGCGACCTTGCGGCCAAACGCCCCAACATGCCGCCCGAGGCGCGCAATCTCTTCACGAAGTCGAAGATCAAGGCCTACGCGTACGAGCACCACATCTCGCTCGTGTCGGTGGTGGCCGGAAAGCTCGTCATCGAGCCGGTGGACGTGTCGTCCGACCAGATGACGAAGCTGCGCCGGGCGGGTGCGCGCTATCTCGCGGACAAGCGCAAGCTGCGCGTGCCGATGCGCTACGTGGAGCAGGGCGACGCCGGCAAGCCCGCGGCCGCCCGCAGAAAGGGGCAGGGGCGCATGCGCTCGCAGGCCGGGCGCGACCGCGCGGCCAAGCTCGAACAGGAGCGCCAGGAAGCTGCGCGCGCGGCCGAGGAGAAGCGTCGCGAGGAGCAGGCGGGCGGCTCGGTGCTGCGCGCCGTCGCGGAGTTCTTGGAGCAGCTGAAGTAGGGAGGCGTCGCAGCTTCCCTGGATGGGGGGGCGGGCCCCCCCGCGCCCGGGGGGGGGGGGGGGGGGGGGGGGGGGCGCCGGGGGGGGGGGGGGGGGGGGGGGGTGTGGGGGGGGGGGGGGGGGGGGGGGGGGGGGGGGGGGGGGGGGGGGGGGGGGGG
>CAIFEB010000058.1:0-5856 GCA_903789375.1 uncultured Eggerthellaceae bacterium
GCATCGGCGAACGCGAGCGTTCGGCCCGCGCGTTCTGCGCCGGCCCGAGCGTCTTCGGCGGCGCAGGCGCATTCGCGCTTCATCATTCGCAGTCGACCCACAGCGTGGCGGCGGTCATGCCCTTCATGTCCTTCGAGATGGTGGGCAAAGGTCCCAGGCGGCTGAACACGCCCTGGAACGTGCCGTTGTACAGGTACAGCCCGTTGAGGTTGTTGTAGCGGGCGGGCTCGCGCCGCACGTCGGCGTCAGCCAGCTCGTCGATGTCGGTGTCGGGCGGCAGCGTGTCGGTCTTGTACGGCGTGATGTAGCGCTGCACGATGAACGGGTCGCCGGCGCGGTTGTCCGCGAACCGGTCGATCAGCTCGCCCCAGCGCTCCTGCGTGCAGGCGACGCCCGCGTACACGTTGTCGGCGCCGTAGTGGTCGGTAGGCTTGATGATCCAGTCGTCCTTCGTCGCGCGGATGCGGTCGAGGTCCACGCGCGCGGAATCGAGGAACGCCGTGAACGGCACGGTGCGCTCGACCAGCTCGTTCTCCTCGTCGGTCAGAAACGCCTTCGTCGCCGGGTCGTGCAGCGCCTTGAAGATCTGCTTGTCGTGGACGATGTGCCCGGCGAAGCTGCCGATGAGCGCCACCTTCTGCGCGGCCACGGCCTCGATGAGCGCCTGCGACTCGTCCCAGAACTCGATGACGTCGTTGGTCACGCAGCGCCGCCAGATGGCGTCGATGCGCTTGCCGGAGGCGTCGGTGAGCACCGTGCCGTCGAAGGAAAGCTCGCGCACATCGGCCACGGTGCATTCGTAGCCGCGCTCCTCGAACAGCTTCGCGAACAGGCGAAACTCGTCGACGACGCCGTGGTCCAGGTAGTCGCAGACGGCGAAGCGCGGATGCTCGACGGCGTGGTCGTACGTGCGGTAGATGCCGATGAACGTGTCCACCCACGACTCGAACAGCTCGCAGGGGCGCACGTTGTGGCGCCGCGCGAACTCCTGGTAGGTGGCCGTGTTCTCAAGCGAATGCGTGATCTCGCGGTTCTCGTTCATGCCGCTCGAACCGTCGGCGTTGAACTCGCAGTACTTGACGTCGAGCGTGTCCTCGTCCAAAAACGTGTCCACGCGCGCGAACGGCAGCAGCGCGTCGTAGCCACGCGGCAGCAGAATGAGCTTTTCCAGGCGCGGGTCGAAGTCGAAGATCGTGCGGTAGGACGGGTCGTCCAGGTAGCGCTGCATCACCTTGCAGAGGATCTTGTGCGTGCGCTCGGACACTTCCTTCATGGTGCGGTAGGTGGCGGCGTCGAACAGCCGCGGGATGAACGACGAATCCACCACCACGTGGTGCACGATGGCGGTGGACTCCTTCATATAGGTGTGGGCGGCGCGGCGGCCGGCGATGTCGCCGTCCAGTCCGTCCGCGATGGCGAAGTACTCGCGCGTGTAATCGGCGTTTGCGGTCATGGGGCCCCTTTGCTCGTTTTTCGGGCAAGTGTAGCATGCGCCCGCGCAGGCGACAGCGCCGCGAGGGGCAAGCGCCACAAGGAGACCGTGTTCGCACGTAGGCCGTGCCGCCGGCGGTGCGTGGCGAAGCGCCGGCGGCACGCGCGTTCGCATGCAGCGCCATCCCATGCGTTGCGCGCACGGGACGTCGGCTGAGCCCGCGCATCTGAGCCGCGCGAGCCGCCGACCGCAAGCTGCTGGCGGCTCGTGGTCGGTGTTTTCCGGACCCTACGCCGATTGAGGCAGGGGCATCGCTTTCTCGCCGTAGTCGATGAGCGACTGCGTGAACGGGTAGTTGATCGACGACTCCGCCAGCTGCGAGACGTACTCGATGGGCGTTCTGTGGTCGCTCTTCAGCCAGCTGGCGTACAGCGCCAGCGCGCCGGCCACGTTGAAGCGCAGGTTGAGCACCGGCGAGCTGTCGCCGTCGTCCAGGTTGTTGGCCAGCTTCATGCCGCTGTTCTCGAGGGCGCTGTGCATCGACTGCGTCAGAAGCTCGATGGTGCGCTCGATCGAAAGGTTGTCGGCGATGTGCTCGAACACATCGAGCTCTTCGGTGATGATGGCGTTGACCTCGCTGAATATGATGTGCGAGCGCTCACGGACGTTCTTGCCCTTGCCGCGCTCTGTCAGCGCCTTCAGCACGCGCTCCATGTACTCCTCGGCTTTGTGGCTGGTCAGGTCGTCGATGGACGAGTAGTGCAGGTAGAAGGTCTTGCGGTCGATGTCGGCCTCGCGCGCGATGGCGCTCACCGTGATCTTGTCGACCCCTTTCTCCACCAGCAGTTTGTTGAATGCGTCCATGATCGACTTGCGGGTGCGGATGACGCGCCGATCCAGTTTCGCATGCTTGTTCCGGGACTCCATGACCTGCCTCCTCGAGACGCTGCGCCGTCTTGCAAACGTCTGAGTTCTGTACGTTGATTTTGCGTGTAATCACACTATAATCAACGCATGTGGAGGAATCAATAGATGATGATTACACCTCTTTCGGGTGTATGCGGCGGAATTCTCTGCATGAGCGGCCGAACCACGCGCTCACAGCGTGCGACCACCGGTTATGCGGGTGCGTTCACTCGGCCGAAACGGCTCGCCGGCGCCGTGTCGCGCGGCGAGCGGGGCAGCAGCCGATACAGCCCACGACGTGCGCATAAGGCCCGTCGGCAGGGGCGGAAAGGAGACCGGCGACCGATAAGGTGATACTCATAGGGGGATAGTGTGCAATCCTCTACGCGTGTTGATTTTGAATCACGTTGTGATACCTTGCAGTTCTACACAAGCAAGACGGGACGTTTCAACTTCGCTTCAGATAGCGATCGTTCAATGGTCTCAGCGAAGAGGGGCTCTACCGTTACCGCAAGCACATATACGGCAGCGGCGGGGCACCATATGGGAAGGAAGTAAGAATGGCTGGAGCAGTTTCTATGGCGGATTCGCCAAAGAGCAAGGTCGTCAAGGCCGAAAAGCTTGCAAAGCCCAGCGCGACCAACCGCGTGAAGCGCGCTGCGCTGTACAAGCTGATCGACTACCTGATGGAAGATCCCGAAACCAACATCGAGAAGATCCTCAACCTTCTTGACACGGTCGTCCCCAAAGCGCTGTACGCCAACCAGCGCAAGGCCTTCCGCGGCGCCATCGAGAGGAAGAACAACTGGTACCGTCTCATCCTGAAGACCCTCAAGATGAACCCCGAGGTCATGCCGCAGCTGCTGAAGACGTTCGTCGTCGACTCCAACCTGCTCGTGTGGCCCCAGCAGGAGGAGAACCGCAAGAACCTCAAGTGCAACATCCCGTGGGCTGTGCTGCTCGACCCGACCAGCGCCTGCAACCTGCACTGCACCGGCTGCTGGGCTGCCGAGTACGGCCACAAGGAGCAGCTCACCTACGAGGAGATCGACAGCATCATCAACCAGGCCAACGAGCTGGGCACGCACATGTTCATCTACACCGGCGGCGAGCCGCTCGTGCGCAAGAAGGACATCATCAAGCTGTGCGAGGCCCATCCCGACAGCGCGTTCCTTTCGTTCACCAACGCCACGCTCATCGACGAGGACTTCTGCAAGGAAATGGTCCGCGTCAAGAACTTCGTCCCGGCCATCTCGGTCGAGGGCATCGGCGAGGCGACCGACGTCCGCCGCGGCGAGGGCACGTTCGACCGCATCGACAACGCGATGAACCTGCTGCGCAAGTACCAGCTGCCGTACGGCGTGTCCTGCTGCTACACCAAGCAGAACTGCGATGCCATCGCGTCCGAGGAGTTCCTCGATTGGATCATCGACAAGGGCGCCCTGTTCGCGTGGTTCTTCACCTTCATGCCGGTCGGCTACGACACGGGCACCGAGCTCATGGCCACGGCCGAGCAGCGCAAGTACATGTACAAGTTCATCCGCGAGATGCGCGACACCAAAGAGCTGTTCACGATGGACTTCTGGAACGACGGCGAGTTCGTCGGCGGCTGCATCGCCGGTGGTCGTCGCTACCTGCACATCAACGCCGCGGGCGACGTCGAGCCGTGCGTGTTCGCGCACTACGCCAACGCCAACATCCGCACCAGCTCGCTGCTCGACGCGCTGCGTTCGCCCATCTTCATGGAGTACTACAACAACCAGCCGTTCGACGGATCCAACCTGTTGCGTCCGTGCCCGATTCTGGACAACTCCGGCAAGCTCACCGAGATGGTCGAGCGCTCCGGCGCCCACTCCACCGACCTGCAGCACGAGGAGACGGCCGAGCATCTGTGCGCCAAGACCGCCGAAACGGCCAAGGCGTGGAAGCCGGTCGCTGATTCCATCTGGTTCGACAAGAACGACCCGCGCTACAGCTACCGCGTTGACAACTACGTCGGCCAGGCCGATTCCGACATCGCCCGCTTCGAGCGCCTCGGCAAGATCGGCAGCATCTCCCCCGAAGACCGCGAGAAGCGCTTCGCGGAGGAAAGTAAGTAGCATGTAGCCAGCATGCGTCTCAGGCATCATTGGAGCGTCCCGTACCGTATTTCGCGGTGCGGGACGCACTGTTGTGAAAGGTAAACCATATGGCAGAAAAACGTTCCTATCTGTTCACCTCGGAGTCGGTGACGGAAGGGCATCCGGACAAGATCTGCGACCAGGTGTCCGACGCCATCCTCGACGCCATCCTCAAGCGCGAGGCCGAGCTGCAGAAGCAGGGCTACGTCTCGCCCGACGGCGTGCCGGCCAACGTCGACGACGTCCGCACGGCCATCGAGACGTTCACCACGACGGGCATCATCACCGTCATGGGCGAGGTCCGCACCCAGGCCTACGTCGACGTCGACCAGATCGTGCGCGGCGTGGTCGAGAGCATCGGCTACACCAACGACGACTTCGGCTTTAACGCCAGCACGTGCGCCGTGGCCAACTACATCCACTCGCAGTCGCCCGACATCGCGCAGGGCGTCGACGAGTCCTACGAGGTGCAGAACGGCGAGGCCGCGGCCGACGACAAGTACGACCGCATCGGCGCGGGCGACCAGGGCGTCATGTTCGGCTACGCGTGCAACGAGACGTCCACGCTCATGCCCATGCCCATCTACCTGGCGCACCGCCTGTCCGAGCGCCTGACCAAGGTGCGCAAGGACGGCACGCTGCCGTACCTGCGCCCCGACGGAAAGACTCAGGTCACGGTCCGCTACGAGGACGACAAGCCGGTCGCGGTCGAAAAGGTGCTCATCTCCACGCAGCATGCGCCCGAGATGACCACGCCCCAGATCAAGAGCGACCTCATCCAGCACGTCATCGCGCCGGCCTTTGACGCCGAGGGCGTGAAGTGGGACGGCGCCGAGATCTTCGTCAACCCCACCGGACGCTTCGTCGTGGGCGGCCCCATGGGCGACACGGGTCTCACCGGCCGCAAGATCATCGTCGACACCTACGGCGGCATGGGTCGTCATGGCGGCGGCGCATTCTCGGGCAAGGACTGCACGAAGGTGGACCGCTCGGCCACGTACGCCGCGCGATGGGTGGCCAAGAACATCGTGGCCGCCGGCCTGGCCGACAAGTGCGAAATCGAGCTGGCCTACGCCATCGGCGTCGCCCGCCCGCTGTCCATCTACGTCAACACGTTCGACACCAACAAGGTGCCCGAGGGCGATATCGAAAACGCCGTGGAAAAGGTGTTCGACCTGCGTCCCGCCGCGATTATCGACGCGCTCGACCTGCGCCGTCCGATCTACCGCAAGACGTCCAACTACGGTCACTTCGGCCGTGAGCTCCCCGAGTTCACGTGGGAGAAGACCGACCGCGCCGACGCCCTGCGCGCCGCATGCGGCCTGGACTAGGGCGCTGCCCGATTGCTTGAGCGGTGGGGGGGGGGGGGGGCGGGGGGGGGGGGTTTGGGGGGGGGGG
>CAIFEB010000058.1:5866-6631 GCA_903789375.1 uncultured Eggerthellaceae bacterium
GGGACCGGCCTCTTGGGGGGCCGGGCGGCCCCCCGGGACCGCATGAGAACAGCCGTCCTGCGCATCCGCGCGCAGGACGGCTTTCGCGTCTTGTGAGAAGATGTCCACGTCGTCGGAGGGAGGAGTTTCGCCATGAGGATCGCGCAGGTCGTGCTCGACATACCCACGCAGTCACTCGACACGCCGTACACGTACGCCGTGCCCGACGTGGGGCTTTCCGGCGACTACCCCTGCGAGGTGGGCTGCGCCGTCGTCGTGCCGTTCGGGCATCGCAAGGCGGTGGGATTCGTCGTCGAGCTGGCCGAATACGACGAGGCCGATCTTCCGGGCGACATCGATCCGAAGAAGCTCAAGTTCATCGAGGCCGTGGTGTCCGAGTCGTATTTCGACGAGGAGGCGGCCGCCTGCGCCCAGTTCCTGTCGGAGCGCTACGTGGCGCCGCTTTCGGCGTGCGTGCGCCTGTTCACGCCGCCGGGAGGCGTGCCGCGCATGGTGCGCACGCGCGCGGGTTCGTGGCGGCTCGAACGCCCGGCCACAGGCGAGGTGGACGACCGCTGGGTGAAGCTGGGGCCTGCGGCGGCTACGTTCACGCCTCGGGCGAACGCAATCAAGCAGCGCGCGATCATCGACGCTCTGCGCGCGGGCGAGCTGCGGGCGGCCGAGCTGTCGTTGGAGTTCGGGTCGGTGGCGCAGACGCTTAAAACCCTGGAGAAGAAGGGCGTCGTCGTGGTGGAGCGCCGGCGGCGCCTGCGCGGCGTTCCGGCG
>CAIFEB010000059.1 GCA_903789375.1 uncultured Eggerthellaceae bacterium
GCTCCGCATGTTGGCGGGACTGCCGTACTGGCCTCGGCTCGACTGTAATGGGGGTCTTCCCAGCACGCTTCTTCGGGAACACGCCCTTCAAGACGGCGAGGGGCGATTGCCGATGCCTGCCTGTAAGCGCATACCGGGATTCCGCCTGGCGCAGGTGGTCGGTTCGTCGCGCGCTGCTGAACCTTCGGATGTCCTGAGCGAACCGCATGCCTCTTCTGCGGCTGAGGCGCGGCTTGCCGAGGTCCCTGATCTTGCGCATGCGGATGCACCGCGCCCGATGTCTGCGGAATCGTTTCGCCTGAAGTACAGATATGCGCCGGACGCGGTGTCGGATGGCGCGCCGATGATGCCGTATTCCGACGCGTCGGGCACGGCAACGGTGAAAGCGTCGCATGCGGTGGCGGCTCAGACGGCGCGCGCAGCGGATACGTCGACGTCGGAACAGCCCGGTTCGCCTGATCATAGGGCGGAATCGCCGCACGCTTACGGAGATTCGTCCCATCGGGCGCCGCGGACCTCGGTTGATCTGCGCAAGCTCAATCGATCCCAGTTGCTTTCCCTGCTGCGCGATGCCGTAGCGGAAAACGAGCGCCTCCATGCCGAGCTCGACGAGGCCCATCGTCAGCTGGACGAGCGCCGCATCGTTCTCGAAGATTCCGAATCGCTGGCCGAGGCGGCTCTGCGTCTGTCGGGCACGCTCGACGGGGCGCGCACGGCTGCCGCGCTCTACGGCGAGAATGTCAACGCGCCGCGTGGGCGGCATGCTGCGTCTGCCCAGGTGCCCGACGGCGGTTTTGCCGCATCCTCTGTCCGGGAAAGCCAGCCGAGCAGCCGTAACGGCATAGCAGCGCCGGTATCGCCCGATTTGGTTGACACGTCTGATGGCGCAGTCTTCGGCGCGGTCGAAGCCGCGCGCATGTCTGCCGGCGAGGCGGAGGAATCGCACAGCGACGTTCGCGACACGGCTGGTGCGAACGCCGGCGCCGCCGCGAAAACCGGCGGGATGCTCGAGGCTCGCAGCTGGCGGAGCTGGCTGAGCAGCCTCGGCCCCGATATGGAGCCTGCGCCGCCGGTTCGCCCCAGGCGTTCCGAGGGGGCGGACTTATGAGCCGATTCCCTTCCCATCTTCTCCAATCATCCGGACCATCCTCGGCGGCATGCGCCGTCGAGGATTCTGCGCGCGTGCGCGACCATGCGTCCGAAAGCGTGGTTCTGCCCTCCCTCGACCAGGTCGATGCCGAAATCGCGCGCGTCAATCGCGGCAAAAGCCACGCGCGGCATGCGCGCACCGTTATCGTCGTCGCCGCTGTCGTGTTCGCCGTCACGGTTCTTTTGTCAATCTTCGCGTTTCCCCTATTCAGAATCTACGGCACATCGATGCAGCCGACGCTTTCGCAGGGCGACGTCGTCGTGGCCGTAAAGCAGGGCGACCTTGCCACGGGCGATTTGATCGCGTTCTCGTACAACAACACGCTGCTCACCAAGCGCGTAATCGCCGGACCGGGCGACTGGGTCGACATCGCAAGCGACGGCGCGGTCACCGTGAACGGGGCGTCCCTCGATGAATCCTACCTGCCGCCGGGCGCCCAAGCGCTCGGGCAGTGCGATATCTCGCTGCCGTACCAGGTGCCCGACAATCAGTACTTCGTCATGGGCGACAACCGCGCGGCGTCGCTTGACTCGCGATCGGTGCGCATGGGCTGCATCCCCAAAGCGCAGGTGGCGGGCAAGCTGGTGTTTCGGATCTGGCCGCTTGCGAGGTTCGGTGCGGTCGGCGGGTGATGCGCGGCTGGCGGATGGATGCGGCGGGTGACGATTGGCGTCAGACAGCCGCAGAAGGCAAGATGCCGCCCGCTGGGAGAAGCTTGCAGGATGGACGAGCGCCGGGCGATGCCGGCGGACGCGAGGGCGTACGAGCTGCGCTTTGGCGCCCGCCGCGCACGCAATTCGGCGCCGGAAAGGCGCTGCGACGGACGAGCAGACGGGCGTTCGGGCAATGCGCAGAAGGGAGGAGTGCGGCAGAGGGGACGCGAGACGAACCGCTCTTTCCAGGGGGTGAGCGGAACCCATGCCGGGTGCGCGCGGGAAAGCGCGCCCGACGGGGTCGGGAGCGATTGGCGCCTCGGAGCACGAGGAGGCGAAGCCGCAGCTTGCGCAGGGTGCGAGCCGCGGCGAAGAAAAGGACATGAACGAGGGAGTAGACTATGAGCACAATGAGCAAGGCGCTTGCGCGCACGTTCGCGGCTTTCGCCGCGGCCGTTGCCGTGTTCGCGCTGGGCACGGCGCTCTCACAGGCGCCGGCGGCCTACGCCGAGACGACGCACGACATCACCATCTCCGAGCCGTCGGGCCAGGTGGACACGCATGCCTACGATGCGTACCAGGTGTTCGCCGGCACGTACGACAGCGAGTCTAAACAGCTGCAGGGCATCACCTGGGGCAGCGGCGTCGACGGCGCCGCGCTGCTGACGGCGCTGCAGTCCGACCCGACCATCGGCAGCCTCTTCGCCAACGCAACCGACGCTCCGACGACGGCAGCGGCAATGGCGAAGATTACCGACAAGTCGGCTGAGGCCGAAGCGCTCGCCAAGGTCGTCGGCGGCAACCTGACCGACACCAAGGCATCGTCGCCCAACGGCACGGTGACCGTGTCCGGCGACGGTTACTACTTCATCAAGGACGTGTCCGAGGAGCTGACGTCGGACACGTACTCCAAGTACATCCTGCAGGTCGTCGGCGACACCGCGGTGACCGCCAAGGACACTACCACGACGTCTCACAAGTTCGTGAAGGAGACCAACGACTCGACGGGCGCGACGAGCGAGTGGCAGAAGGTTGCCGACTACGACATGGGCGACCAGGTGCCGTTCCAGCTGGTGGGCACCGTCGCCGCTGACTACGCCGACTACAGCACGTACTACTTCGCGTTCAACGATACGTACAACAAGACGCAGTTCGGCGCGCCGCAGAACGTCAAGGTGTACGTCGACGGCGACGCGATCGATTCCAGCGTGTACAAGGTGAACACGACCGACGACGGCTTTGACGTGGTCATCGACAACCTCAAGCAGACGGCTGCCCATGCGGGCTCCACGGTGTCGGTCGAATACACGGCCAAGCTGCTGACCACCGCGAACATCGGGTCTGCGGGCAACGTCAACGCGAGCCACATCACGTTCTCGAACGACTCCAACCAGGCCGGCCATAAAGGCAAGACGCCCGATGACACGGTCATCGTGTTCACCTATCAGACCATCGTGAACAAGGTCAACGAGCAGCAGCAGAACCTCGACGGCGCCGGCTTCACGCTGTACAAGAAGGGCACTGACGGCAACTACACCGCTGTCGGCGACGAGCTGAAGACGGGCCACCAGTTCACGTTCAAGGGCCTCGACGCCGGCGACTACAAGCTGGTCGAGACCACGGTACCTGCCGGCTACAACAAGATGGCCGACATCGAGTTCTCCATCACGAGCACGCTCGACAACACCAACAAGGCGCTCACGGCCCTGTCCGGCGATATGACGTCCGGCACGGCAACGTTCACTGCCAACACGACTGACGGATCTCTCACGACCACGGTTCAGAACAAGTCCGGCTCGATCCTGCCCTCCACGGGCGGCGCGGGCATCGCGGGCATGCTCATCGTGGGCGGCATCATCGTGATCGCGGCGGCTGCGGGTCTGGTTATCCGTCGTCGTTCCGCGGCGCGGAAGTAGTGAAACGGCGGCGCTCGGGTAGCGAGACGGCGGCGCTCGGGTAGCGCAGCAGCGGCGCGAAAGCGGCGCCGCGCTGGCATGCGGGTTTGAGAGAGGAGCAATGCAGGTGGCGGCGAACATCCGGGGACATATTCCCGAGATCCTGCTCACCTGCGCGCTCCTTGTCGGCCTGGGCATCATGCTGTACCCCTTCGCGAGCGACTGGTGGAACACCCGCCACCAGACGCAGGCGATCGCCGCGTACGAGCAGGCGGTGGCGGACAACACGGCCGAGCGCAACCAGGAGCTGTGGGACGAGGCCGTCACGTACAACGAGGAGCTCCCGCGCGATGCGGGGCGCTTCAAGCTGACGGACGAGCAACGCCAACGCTACGACGCGACGCTCGACGTGACGGACACGGGCGTGATGGGCTACGTGGACATCCCCAAGATCAGCGTGCGGCTGCCCATCTACCACGGCACCGACGACACGATCCTGCAGGTGGCCATCGGGCACATTCCCGGGTCATCGCTGCCGGTGGGCGGCGCGGGCACGCACTGCGTGATTTCCGGGCATCGCGGCCTGCCGTCGGCGCGGCTGTTCAGCGACATCGACCGCCTGCAGGAAGGCGACCTGTTCACGCTGAACGTGCTGGGAAAAACGCTGACCTACCAGGTCGACCAGATCCGCACGGTGGAGCCGGACGACCTGGACGACCTGGCGATCGACGAGGGGGCCGACCTGTGCACCCTGGTCACTTGCACGCCGTACGGCGTCAACACGCACCGGCTGCTCGTGCGGGGACATCGCGTTCCCAACGAGCAGCTCGGCGCCATCGACGGCGAGGCGGAGCGAATCGACCCGGCGGTAGCGGCAGCCGGCGTGACGGCGGTGGTGCTCGTGCTGATAGCTGCGGGTGCGGGCGTGCGACGTGCGGTCGCGCGCCGTTCTGCGAAGTGAGGAGACGAACGTGGGCGATTTTCAGAAACGAACGAGCGGGGAAGGCGTCGTGCGCATGCGGCGGCGCGCCTCGCAGGGATGGGCGTGCGCGCTCGCGGGAATCATCGCGCTTGCGTGCGCGCTCGTCCTGTCGCCCGCGCACGCGCATGCGGACGTGTCGGTCGATGTGACAGCACCGAGCACCATTGTGTTTGAAGACTGCAAAGCGCCTGGTCAGACGTTTACGGTATTCCAGATTGCCACGATGGCGCGCGATGGGTCGCTCACGGCGGTCGACGCGCTTGCACCCACCGTGCGCGCGACGGGGCTCGACCCCGCCAACCTGTCAGCCGAAACCGATGCGGCGACGGCGCGCACGTACGCGCGCAGCTACGAAGGGCCCGTCATGGCCGATGCGGCGTCGTTCGCGTCGGCGCAGGCGACGGAGGCGAACGGGACGGCTGCGATAACGGGGCTGGCGCCGGGCGCGTACCTGGTCGTCGCCAGCACGGTGACCACCGCCGACACCGTGTACCTGGCCGATCCCACCCTGGTCGTCGTCCCGGTTGCCCAGCCGGACGGCTCGGCCGCGTACACGCGCACGGTCAAGGCCGACAAGGTGACGCAGACCCACGCGCGCACGTTCGACAACCGCGTCGTGAAGCTGTGGGCGGGCGACGACGCATCGGTGCGACCCGCGTCGGTGACGGTCCAGATCTTCAACGGCAGCGAGCTGTACCAGGAGGTTGAGCTGTCCGCCGACAACGACTGGACCTTCACATGGGAAGGCGCGGGCGACTGGTCGGTGCGCGAGGTGCTCGACGGCACCGCCTACACGGCGACCGTCGCCGCAAGCGCGTCGGACGATACGCAGACGGCCACGTTCACGCAGGTGTTCCAGGTGACGAACCAGTACGCGCCGCCCGAGGTGCCGCCGTCGGGCGACACGCCGAAGCCAGGCGGGACGACGGCTCCGCGGACGGGCGACATGCTGCCGCGTGCGCTGACCGTCGTGTTCGCCGTGGTGGGCATAGCGCTCATCGCC
>CAIFEB010000060.1 GCA_903789375.1 uncultured Eggerthellaceae bacterium
CCCAAGCGGCGTGCCCTAAGCCGCAGCCCGGCCCGCGGCCGCACGCACGAGCCACATGCCCCGTGTAAGCACCAAACTCGCAGCCCGGCCCATGCCCGCACGCCCCGCGCCGCGCGGCCTCGGCTCCCGCTTACCAGGAAATCAGCTCGTAGCCGTCGTCGGTGACGACCAGCTGCACTTCCCACTGCGCCGTGGGCTTGCGGTCGGCCGTGCGCACCGTCCAGCCGTTGGGATCGGACATGTCGATGTCGGGTCCGCCCAGGTTCACCATCGGCTCGATGGTGAAGCACATGCCCGGCACCAGGATACAGCCCGTGCCCGGCTCGGACACGAAGCTGACGAACGGGTCCTCGTGGAACTCCAGCCCGATGCCGTGCCCGCCGTATTCGGCCACCACCGAAAAGCCCGCGTCGGTGGCCACCTTGTTCACGGCGGCGCCCACGTCGCCCAGGTGGATCCACGGCTTCACCGTGGCCAGGCCCGCCTCGACGGACTGCTTCGTCACGTCTACCAGGCGTTTCCACTCCGGGTCCACATCGCCGATGCAGAACATGCGCGACGAGTCGGAGAAGTAGCCGTCCTTGATGGTGGACATGTCAACGTTGACGATGTCGCCCTCTTTGAGCACCTCGTCAGGTGACGGGATGCCGTGGCACACGACCTCGTTGATGGACGTGCACACGCTTTTGGGGAAGCCCTCGTAGTTGAGGTCGGCCGGGATGGCGTCGTGCTGCTTGCAGTAGTCGTACACCCACTGGTCGATCTGCTCGGTGGTGACGCCCGGGCCGATGTGCGCGGCCACGTAGTCGAGCGACCCCACGTTGACGGCGGCCGAGCGCTTGATGCCCGCGATGTCCTCCGCCGTCTTCAGAAGCGACCGCGGGGGCACGTCCTCGCCCGCCTCCGCCAGCTCTTCCAGGCGTTCATCCTGGTCAAGATGGCACTTCTTATACTTCTTGCCGCTGCCGCACCAGCACGCGTCGTTGCGTCCCGGGTTGGTCATGCCGTCGTACATTCGCATACCTTCTTCGCGCTTGGGCCGCGGGGGAACGCTCCCCCGCGGCGGTGTATCGGTCGCTCGTTATGATAGAGCAAATCGCGCGAAGCTACGCGCGCACCTCGGCGCCCGTCGCCTTGCAGACCTTCTTGATCAGACGCTCCTGCGTCTTCTCCACTTCCTCGCTGGTCAGCGTGCGGTCGGCCGCGCGGTACTCCAGCGCGTACGCCATCGACTTCTTGCCGGCGCCCAGGCGCTCGTCGTCGCGGTACACGTCGAACAGGTGCACGCTCGCCAGATGCTTGCCGCCCGCCGAGGTGATGCGCTGCACGAGCGTCTCGTTGGTGACGTCCTCGTCCACGACGAACGCGACGTCCATCGACACCGACGGGAACGTGGGCACGTCCTCGTAGTCGCGCGCCGGACGCGCCGCGCGCGCGAGGGCGTCCACGTCCAGCTCGAACGCCACGACCGGCGCCTCGGCCTCGAACGCCGCCACCGCGAGCGGGTGGATCTCGCCGACCCAGCCCAGCTGCGCGCCGCCCGAGTACACCTCGGCGCCGCGGCCCGGCTGCAGATGGGGCGCGTCGTCAGCGGAGAGCGCCTTAAAGCGCAGCTTGGGGATGGCCAGCTCGCGCGCCAGGTTCTCGATTGCGCCCTTGCCGTCGAAGAAGTCGAACGGACGCGCCTGCTCGTTCCAGCCGGCCTGGTGCATGGCGCCGGCCAGCACGCCCGCGAGCTTCTCCTTCTCCTTGGGCTTTTTCGCGCCCTCGTGCGCGTAGAACACCTTGCCGGCCTCGTACAGCTGCACGTTCTCCACGCCGTGCGCCTGGTTGTACGCCACGCTGCGCAGAAGCCCCGGGATGATGCTCTGGCGCATGACGGACTGCTCGGCGTTCATGGGGTTGAGCAGCTCCACCGCGTCGCCCAAGCCCTCGGGGTTCATGCGCAGCTTCTTCAGCTCGTCCGGCTCGGCGAACGAGTAGGTCATCGTCTCGTTCAAGCCGCTGCCTCGCAGGGCGGTGTTGATGACGGCCGAAAGCTTCTGCGCCGGGGTGCGCGCGCCCACGCGGTGCGGGCTGGCCGGCAGCGTCGGTTCCACCAGGTCAAGGCCCCACAGACGCAGCACTTCCTCGTACAGGTCAATCTCGCGCTCGAGGTCGGGGCGGAACGTCGGCGTGGTCACGGCAAGCACGCTCTCGTCGTCGGTGTCCGCAACGTCGCAGTCCAGGCGCTCCAGGATGTCCACGATGTCCGCGCGCGGAATGTCGATACCCATCATCGAGCAGAAGCGCGGGATGCGGAACGCCAGGTGGTACGGCTCGGTCTTCTCCAGCCATACGTCCACCAGGCCCGGGCACACGCGGCCGCCCGAGACCTCGGCCAGAAGCGCGGCCGCGGCGTCGGCGTTGCGCGCGATGGGGTTGTCGTCGGCCGTGCGCTCGTAGCGCAGCGACGCCTCGCTGATCAGCCCCAGGTTGCGGCTCGTGCGGCTCGTGTGCGAGCGGTCGAACGTGGCCGTTTCGAGCAGCACCGTGGTGGTGTCGTCGGAGATTTCGGAATCAAGGCCGCCCATGACGCCGGCCAGCGCGATGGGGCGCTCGGGCGTGGCGATGACGGTCATGTCCTGCGTCAGCGTGCGCTCGGTGCCGTCAAGCGTGGTCAGCTTCTCGCCGTCGCGCGCGGCGCGCACGACGATGTGGGCCTTGCCGTTCGCGTCCTTCACCTTGTCGAAGTCGAAGGCGTGGAGCGGCTGGCCGTACAGGAACATGATGTAGTTGGTCACGTCGACGATGTTGTTGATGGAGCGCGCGCCGGCAGCCGTCACGCGCTGCGCCAGCCAGTCGGGGCTCGGGCCCACGTGCACGTCCTTGATCACGCGCAGCGAGTAGCGGCGGCTGCGGTTGGGGTCGGCGATGTCCACGTCCACCAGGTCGGATGCGGCGGGCAGCGTCTCGTCCTCGGTCAGCTCGTACAGCGGGTAGGTGACGTCTTTGCGGTACATCGCGCCCACCTCGCGCGCCATGCCGCACATCGACAGGCAGTCGGGACGGTTGGGTGTAATCTCCAGGTCGAGCACGGTGTCGGACAGCTTCAGGTAGTCGGCCAGCGGCATGCCCACGGGCGCATCCGCGGGCAGGATCATGATGCCCGCGTGGTCGCTTCCCAGCCCCAGCTCGCGCGCGGAGCAGTTCATGCCCCAGCTCACGACGCCGCGCAGCTTCGATTTCTTGATGTGCACGTCGCCCGGCAGGTTGGCGCCGATGAGCGCCGTGACGATGTGGTCGCCCTCGTTGAAGTTCTGCGCGCCGCAGACGATCTGCAAAGGCTCGGGCGCGCCGTCCTCGCCCAGGTTGTATTTCCCCACGTCAACCTTGGTGACCCACATGTGGTCAGAATCGGGGTGCGGCTTCTTCTCCACCACCTGCGCCGTGACGACGTGGTCGAACGAGGCGCCCGTGCGCTCCACGCCCTCGACGCCGGTGCCGGTCAGATCCAAGCGGTCGCAGAACGCCTTCGTGTCGGAGGGCACATCCACGTACTGCGACAGCCAGTTGAGCGAAACTTTCATGATGATGATTCTCCTGATCTTGCGCGATGCCGTCTAGAACTGGCGCAGGAAGCGCATGTCGCCCTGCAGAAGCAGCCTGAGGTCGGGGATGTCGTACTTCAGGCACGCCACGCGCTCGACGCCCACGCCGAACGCGAAGCCCGAGTAGACCTCCGGGTCGATGCCGGACATCTCCAGCACGTTGGGGTCGACCATGCCGCAGCCCAGGATTTCCAGCCAGCCCGTGCCCTTGCAGAAGCGGCAGCCCTCGCCGTGGCAGATGCCGCAGGAGACGTCGACCTCGGCCGACGGCTCGGTGAACGGGAAGTAGTGGGCGCGGAACCGCGTCTTGCGGTCGTTGCCGAACAGGTGCTTGCAGAAGTAGTCGAGCGTGCCCTTGAGGTCGCCGAACGTGATGCCCTTGTCAACGACCAGGCCTTCGATCTGGGTGAACTGGGGCAGGTGCGACGGGTCGGCCACGTCGCGGCGGTACACCTTGCCGGGAGCCACGATGTAGATGGGCGGTTTCTGGTCCTCCATGACGTGCACCTGCACGCCCGAGGTCTGCGTGCGCAGGAGCACGTCGGACTCGCCGCGCACGGCGGCCGCGTCGCCCGAGCGGTCCAGGACGTAGAACGTGTCCTGCATCGAGCGGCTGGGATGGTCGGCCGGCGCGTTGAGCGCGGTGAAGTTGTAGTAGTCGGTCTCGATTTCGGGGCCGGACGCCACCGTGTAGCCCAAGCCCAGGAAGATGTCGCAGATTTCGTCGGTCATGCGGTTGATCAGGTGACGCGTGCCGATCTGCTGCGCGCGGCCCGGCAGCGTGATGTCCACGGCGGCGGCGTTGATGGACGCCTCCAGCTCGGCGGCGGCGAGCTCCTTGCGGCGGGCATCGAGCGCGCCTTCGATCACGTTGCGCGCCTCGTTGACGGCCTTGCCCACCTGGGCGCGCTCCTCTTTGGGGACCTCGCGCATGTTGCGCAGGTACGCCGTCAGCGTGCCGGACTTGCCGACGACGGAGACGCGCACCTCGTCGAGCGCGGCGGTGTCGGACGCGTCCGCGATGCGGGCGAGCGTCTGCTCGCGCAGCGTCGCGAGCTCTTCTGAGATTGCCATGTTCCTCCCTTTCAGGTCGTTCGGGCGCGGCGGCCGCATGGAGCAGGGCCGCTGCACCCCAAAGAAAAAGAGCCCTCTCTCGTTCCTTGGCTGCCGGTTTGACCGGCGCAGATCCAAGGACGAGAGAAGGCTCTCGCGGTACCACCCTGGTTGGCGCGTGTGCGCCCACTCGTGTTGTTCTGTGACGGGAACGCCCGGCCGTCCTAGTTGGCGTCTTGGCTTGGCGTGGCACCGTGGCGGTGCGCGCGAGCTATCCGCGTTCAGACGGCTGCTCGGAAGGGAATTGCCGCCGCGTGCGCCCGGGCCCTTTCAGCCGGTGAGGCCCTTCTCTTTCGAACGCGCGGGATGACGGCACTGTCTTCGTCAAAGCACCGCTGAGTATAGCGCATGGGTGCGCGCGCGCCCGCGGGGGGGGGCGCGCCCTCACGATTGGCGCAAAAACGGGAAGGGCGGATGGGCGGCGGCGCCGGGGGCCGTCGCGATGGGCGCGCGGGCGGAGCGGAGGTAGCCACCGGGCGCCCGTACCCGCCACCGGCACACGCGAGCC
>CAIFEB010000061.1 GCA_903789375.1 uncultured Eggerthellaceae bacterium
CGTTTCCGGCTGCCCCGGCCCCAGCCCCGCCGGCGCCGGCGGCCGCGCGGGCGGCCGCATCCTCGCTACCACGCAAGCTCATAGGTTCCCCTCCTCATCGCCGAGCATCCCATGTTAATGGCCACCGGCAGCGCCGCGATATGGCACGGTGCCGTGAGCACGCGCACACCGAGCGCCGTCGTGGAGCCGCCAAGCGCGCCGGCGCCGATGCCCGTCGCGTTGACGGCCGCGAGCAGCTCCTCCTCGAGCGCCTGCAGCTCGGGCGTTTCCGCCGGCTGGTCGAGCGGGCGCATGAGCGCGCGCTTGGCCAGGCCCGCCACCTTGTCGAACGTGCCGCCGATGCCGACGCCCACCACGAGCGGCGGGCAGGCGTTGGCGGCCTTCTCGCGCACGCAGGCGAGCAGCGCGTCGACGACGCCCTGCTTGCCGGCACCGGGCGTGAGCATGCACACGCGGCTCGCGTTGTCCGAGCCTCCGCCCTTGAGCATGACGTGCACGCGCGCGCCCGGCCGGTCCACGAGCCTGACCTCGCAGAACGCCGGCGTGTTGTCGCCAGTGTTCGTGCGGTCGAACAGCGCGTCGCGCACGATCGACTTGCGCAGGCGCGATTCCACGTACGCCGCGCCCACGGCCTCGTCGACGCCGGCAAGCGCGTCGCCCGCCACCGCCACGTCGGGACCGGCTTCCACACACACCCACACCGACCCGGTGTCCTGGCAGATGGGCACGCGGTCGTCGTGCGCCACCTGGGCGTTCTCGCACAGAAGCCTCAGCACCTCGCGAGCGCGCGGAGCCGTCTCACGCTCGTACGCGCCACGCAGGGCGCGCTCGATGTCGTTCGGCACATCGAAGGCAAGCCCCGGAACCGCGTCGCGCACGACGCGCGCCACCTGGTCTTTCGTTACCGTCTTCACCCGAAGGCCTTCCCTTCTGCGCGCGCTTTACGCCTCGGCCGCGCACGTGGTCACGGCATGCGCCGCGGCGTCGGCCGCGCGCGGGTCGAACGGGTCGGGCATGATGAAGTCCTCGGACAGCTCGTCGTCGGACACGAGCGCAGCGAGCGCCTTGGCAGCCGCGAGCTTCATGTCCTCGGTGATGGCAGGCGCATGGCACGCGAGCGCGCCCTTGAAGATGCCCGGGAACGCGATGACGTTGTTGATCTGGTTGGGGAAGTCCGAACGGCCCGTGGCCACAACGCGCGCACCGGCCGCCTTCGCCTCGTCCGGATAGATCTCCGGCACGGGGTTGGCCAGGGCGAACAGGATGGCGTCGTCGTTCATCGAGCGCACCATGTCGGGCGTCACGGCGCCGGCGACGGACACGCCGACGAAGATGTCTGCGCCTGCGAGCGCGTCGGCGAGCGTGCCCGTGCGGTCTTCGAGGTTGGTCACCTTGAGCATCTCGCGCTTCACGTCGTTCAGGCGCTCGGACTGGGAGCTGACGATGCCCTTGCTGTCGCACAGGATGACGTCCTTGAAGCCGTAGAGCAGAAGCAGCTTTGCGATGGCGATGCCGGCCGCGCCCGCACCGTTGATGACGATGCGGCAGTCCTCGACCTTCTTTTTCACCAGGCGCAGCGCGTTGATGATGCCGCACAGCACGACGATGGCCGTGCCGTGCTGGTCGTCGTGGAACACCGGGATGTCGAGTGCGTCCTTCAGGCGCTGCTCGATCTCGAAGCAGCGCGGCGCGGAGATGTCCTCCAGGTTGATGCCGCCGAACGTCGGCGCCAGAAGCTCGACCGCGTGCACGATCTCGTCGGGATCCTGCGTGTCGAGGCAGATCGGGAACGCGTTGACGTCGCCGAACTCCTTGAACAGCACGCACTTGCCCTCCATGACCGGCATGGCCGCCTCGGGCCCGATGTTGCCGAGGCCCAGAACCGCGCTGCCGTCGGACACGACGGCGATCGTGTTCTGCTTGATGGTGTACACGTACGCCTTGGACGGGTCGGCCGCGATCTCCTTGCAGGGCTCGGCGACGCCGGGCGTGTAGGCGATGGCGAGGTCCTCGCGCGTCTTCACCGGCGCCTTCGGGGTCGTCGCTATCTTGCCCGCCCACTCGCGATGCAGCCGGAGCGCTTCTTCTCTGTTCGCCATGATGCGTATGCCTTCCTTGTGGTTGTTGTGAGCTTGTTGCTGGTCAAGCTTGTTGCCGATACTGCGCAGCCGGCGGTGCCGACCGCGCCCTTCGACCTGCGTGCGACCGCACCTTCACGGCCGCACGCAGGGGGAATGCTAGTCCGCGTCGCTCGCGGAGCGTTTCGCCTGCGAGCTCTGCGCCTTCGTGCGCGAGCGGGTCGTCTTGGTCATCGATTTCCTGCGCGTGGTGCGCTTGGTCGCGCCGGCCGATTTCTTGGCGGCCGACGTGCCCTTCTTGGCCGGGGCCTTCTTGCCTGCGCCCTTCTTGCCGGAAGCCGCCTTGTCGTCGTCTTTCTCCTTGCTCGGGCAGTCGAAGTTCGGGCAGAGCTTCCACGGGCCGCGGTTGGTGGTGACGATGACGAGCGGCGCGCCGCAGTCGGGGCAGGTCTCGCCCGTGGCCGACAGCTTGCCGTACTGCGGCAGCGGGTAGCTGACGCCGCATTGGTCGTAGTTCTGGCAGCGGATGAACCGCTTGAGCGTGCGCGGGTTTTTCTGGGCGATAAGGCGCCCGTCGCGGCCAGCCTCCTTGCACACGGGGCATTCGCCCACGTCGAGGTCGGGTTCCTTGTTTGTCTCGCAGTTGGGATCGATGCAGATGACCCGCGGCTTGCTGCGGAACGCCGTCACCTTGACCTGCGGCATGCCGCACACCGGGCACAGCTCCTCCACCGCCTCGATCTTGCCCTTGGGAAGCGGGTAGGTGACGTCGCAGTCGGGCCAACCGGCGCAGCCGATGAACATCGAATGCGTCTTCTGTGAAGCGCGTATCTGCAGGTCCTTGCCGCATTTCGGGCATTTGCCCACGTAGGCGTCGGCGGCGACGGCGTCGGCGAGCGCCTCCTTCACCTCGTCGGCGTGTGGCAGCAGCGCGTCGAGCTGCTCGGACAGAAGCTTGCGCGAATCGTCGACGACGGCGTCCTTAGTCGTCTTGCCCTCGGCGATGTTGGTCATCTCGGTTTCGAGCTCGGCCGTCATCTCGGGGTGCGTGATGTGCGGCGCGTACTTGCCGAGCGCGTCGCACACGGCCATGCCGAGCTGCGACGGTTCGATCGGGTCGTTCTGCACGTACTTGACGGTGTACAGGCGCTCGATGATGGCGTGGCGCGTGGACTTGGTTCCCAGGCCGAGCTTTTCCATCTCCTGGATGAGCTTGCCCTGGCTGTAGCGCGCCGGCGGCTCGGTCTGCTTCTTGGTGCAGGTGGCGCCGTTGAAGGCGACGAGGTCGCCTTCGGAAAGCGGCGGCAGCTGGTCGTCCTTCTTCACGCCGTAGCCGTAGATGGCGCGGAAGCCCGCTTTCACCGTGACGTCGCCACGGGCGATGAACGGCTCAGTGGGCGCTCCGTCGCCCGGCACGTCGAGCGTCACCTTGGTGCCCTCGACGACCGCCGCGTCGGACAGCGTGGCCAGAAACCGCCGTGCGATCAGGTTGTACAGCTTGTAGTCCGCCGCGTTGCGGAACGTGTCGGGCGTGGCCGCCGCCGTCGGGTAGATCGGCGGGTGGTCGGTGGTCTCCTTCTTGCCGCGCGTGGCCACGAGCTTGCCGCGGCCGAGCAGCTGCGAGCAGTACGGCGCGTACGCCGGGTTGCCGGCGATGGTGCGCACGGTCTCGCGCAGGTCGAGCGACGACGGGTAGACCGTGTTGTCGACGCGCGGGTAGCTGATGTAGCCGGCCATGTACAGGCTCTCGGCGATGCGCATCGTACGCGCGGGGCTCAGGCCCTCCGCGGCGGCCGCGGCCATGAGGCTCGTGGTGTTGAACGGCACCGGCGGGCGCACCGTGCGCTTGCGCTTCTCGATCTTGGCGACACGGGCGACCTTCGCGCCGTCGACGTGGGCCATCGCCTCGTCGGCCGCCTCCTGCGTCTTGAAGCGCGCCGTGGCGTGACCGGCCTTGAACGCGTCGTCGCCCTCGCCGAACGACCCCTGGATGACCCAGTAGTCCTCCGGCACGAACGCGAGTCGTTCGCGTTCGCGCGCGACGATCAGCGCGAGCGTCGGCGTCTGCACGCGGCCTGACGAGCGCACGTTGCCGTAGCCGGCGAACTTGACGAGCGTGAGGTAGCGCGTGAGCGCCGCGCCCCAGATGAGGTCGATGTCCTGGCGCGACGCGCCGGCGGCGGCCAGGTTGTCGTCGAGCTGCACGAGGTTGGAGAACGCGTGCGTGATCTCCTCCTTCGTGAAGGCGGAGTACCGCGCGCGCGACACCGGCGCCGTGGGGTTGACCTCGCGGATGCACGACAGCGCGTCCGAGCCGATGAGCTCGCCTTCGCGGTCGAAGTCGGTGGCGATCACGATGGAGTCCGCTTTCTTCGCCAGGTTCTTGAGCGAGCGGATGATGTCCTTTTCCTTGGGAAGCTTCTCGATGGGGGCGTACGCCAGATACGGCAGCGCCGCCATCTTCCAGCCCTTGAGGTCGACGCCGTCTTCGGAGAACGGCTTCTTCTTTTTGAAGGGGGGCTTGGGAAGCGTGTCGGGCACGCGTGCCGGGACGGATTCGCCCTCGGCGGTGATGCCCTGCCAGCCGGTACGCTTCTTGTAGACCAGCTGGGGGGTGAAATCGGGTTCGAGGATATGGCCGCGCAGACCGATGTTGACCCACTCCTCGCCGTCGATCGTGTAGCGGTAGACGGGGGTGTTGTAGACCTTGTCGGCCTTCGGCTTGCCCGGGGACAGCAGGCGCGCGATCTGCTCCGCCGCGTCCTTCTTCTCGGTGACCACCAGTTTCATAGTGCTCCTTGTCTTGCAGCCGAATTCCGCGGCCGCTATCGTTCGCACGAATCGCCCCATGTTGTTTTATACGTGCGGGGGCGCTTGCTCCGATGCCGCGAAAACCCGAAGGTCCGGCGCGGCATGCAATGACAAGCTACAAGGATACACGATTTGAACCGGCGTTCTGTGAAAACCACATCCGCGTGACTGAGCGCCGCCACGCGCGCGGCGCCCAGGCGGCGCGGCGACGGTGCGACGAGGACGGACTGGCGGCGCCGGAGCGGTTCGCGGGCGGCGCCGGGCGGTCGGTGCCAGCA
>CAIFEB010000062.1 GCA_903789375.1 uncultured Eggerthellaceae bacterium
CGCGGGCGCAGCGGCGCCGATCGCGGCCGACCTCAAGCGGCTGGCTTCGGCCGACGTGTCGGAAGCCGGCGTTCGCGCAGAGCCGTTTCCGCCTGTGACCGGCCCGAACGGCGAGCCCTACGTCATCCCCGCCGAGGTTGACCCGGAGTTTTCCAACCAGCGCGCCACCGGCAAGCTGCGCGAGCTGCAGCTCACGGAGCTTGCGCTCATGAAGTCGTTCGTCGCCATCTGCGACAAGCACCGTCTGCGCTACTACCTGCTGGGCGGCACGCTTCTGGGAGCGGTGCGCCATCATGGCTTCATTCCCTGGGACGACGACATCGACCTGTGCATGCCGCGCCCCGACTACATGCGCTTCCTACAGATCGCGCCCGACGAGCTTGCGGGCACGGACATGCACGTCACGAGCATCTACACCGACCCGGCGTTTCGCCAGGGCATGGCCAAGATCAACACGTCGCGCATGCGCATCGTCAATCATTCGGCGGCGGTCGACCACGTGCAGGACGCCTGGATCGACATCATCCCGATGGACGGCTTTCCCGCGAAGGGCTCGCCGGCCGAGGCCGCCGCGAAGGCCGACCTCATGTTCTGGAAGGTTATGGACGCCACCACCGAGTTCGACCACGTCGTCGATGTCAAGCGCGACCGCGGTGCGGTGGGCAACGCCGCCGTCCGCGCGCTGGGGCTTGCCAGCCGCGTCGTCCGTCCGTTCGGAGACGACTACCACCAGGTGTTCATGAAGACCGAGGATGCGCTCATGCGCTATCCGTACGATGAGAGCCCGCAGGTCATCAACCTGTACGCCGGGCGCGGATTCAAGGAGGTCTTCCCGCGCGAGGCGTTCGGGCGGGGTCGGCTCATGTACTTCGAGGACGCGTACTTCGTCGTTCCCCAGGACACGCACGCGGTGCTCAGCCTCATCTACGACGAACATTATCTGGAGCCGCTGCCCGAAGGCGAGCGCGACTTCCACCATTCTGAGATTCTGTAACCCCAAGGCAGACGGCAACGCGTCTGCGAACCGAGCGGGGCGGCGCTCAGCCGCCTCGCCGCTTTACGAGAGAGCAAGGAGCGCGGTTCCATGTTGAATTTCGCAGTAGGTCCGGTCATGTCGAGCGCGGAGGTGTGCGCCGTCGGCGGCGAGCAGGTGCCGTACTTCCGCACCGATGAGTTCTCGGCCATCATGAAGGACAACGAGCGCATGCTGTGCGACCTGGCCCATGCGCCCGCGGGGTCGCGCGCGGTGTTCCTCACGTGCTCCGGCACGGGCGCCATGGAAGCCGTCATCATGAACACGCTTTCGGCGGACGACCACGCGCTCGTCATCGACGGCGGCAGCTTCGGCCACCGTTTCCGCCAGATGCTCGAACTCCACGGCATCCCGCACGACGCCGTGGAGGTGGAGCGCGGGCACGGCATCACGGCCGCAGACCTTGAGCCTTTCGAGGATGCGGGCATCACGGCGTTTCTCGTGAACCTGGGCGAGACGTCGACGGGCGTCCTGTACGACCTCGACACCATCGCCGCGTTCTGCAAGCGAACGGGCGCGTTCCTCATCGTCGACGGCATCAGCTCGTTTCTGACCGACGAACTGGACATGGCGGCGTCGGGCACGGCGGTCATGATCACCGACTCTCAGAAGGCGCTCGCCGTGGCCCCGGGCATCGCGCCGGTCGTGCTGGCGCCGGCGGCGCTCGAGCGCATCGAGCGCGCGGAGCCGGGCTGCATGTACTTCGACTTGAAGGATGCGCTGAAGAACGGCGAGCGCGGCCAGACCCCGTTTACGCCGGCCGTCAACACGCTGCGCCAGCTGCATGTGCGCATGAGCCAGATCGAAGCGGACGGCGGGGCCGAGGCCGAGATCGCCCGCGTCCACGCGCAGGCGCAGGATTTCCGCGACCGCATCGCCGACCTGCCGTTCACGCTGTTCTCGCAGGCGCCGCAGAACGCCGTGACGTCGCTTTCGGTGGCGCCGGGCGCCAACGCCCACGACATCTTCGTGGAGCTGAAGGACCACTACGACATCTGGGTCTGCCCGAACGGCGGCGACATGGCGACGAAGGTGTTCCGCGTTGGGCACATGGGCGCGCTCACGAGCGCTGACAACGAGACCCTCGTCGCGGCTCTGCGCGAGCTGCAGAAGAAGGGTATGCTCGGGTAGTAAGAGGGCTTTTCGGCGGCGTCCGGCACCGCGGCGCCGGACGCGACGGCGGAGACGATCCAAGGAGGCACGATGAGAGACGGCAAACGCGTGGTCATCACGTACGGAACCTACGACCTGCTCCATTACGGCCACATCCGGCTGATGGAGCGCGCGAAGGAACTGGGCGACTACCTCATCGTCGGCGTGACCTCCGACGCGTTCGACCGCGACCGCGGAAAGCTCAACGTGTACCAGTCGCTGTCGGAGCGCATGAACGCCGTGCTGGCGACGGGCATCCCCGACAAGGTCATCGTCGAGGAGTTCCAGGGCCAGAAGATCGCCGATATCATAAAGTACGGCGTCGACGTGTTCGCCATCGGATCCGACTGGGAAGGCAAGTTCGACTTCCTGAAGAAGTACTGCGAGGTGGTGTACCTCGAGCGCACGAAGGGCGTGTCGTCGACCGAGCTACGCGCCGACAAGAACCGCTCCGTGGCCGTGGGCTGCATCGGCGCCGACTACCTGACCGGCCGCTTCATCAGCGAGAGTGCGCATGTTCCGGGGGCCGACGTGTTCGGCGCCTACCAGCTTGACACGCCCGTGCACGAGTCGGTGCGCGCGGCGGGCGTCTCGCTGTACGACAGCCTCGACGACATGCTCGAGCATGCGGAAGCCGTCTACATCTCCGCCACCATCGACCGCCACGCCGACCTTATCGACCGCGCGCTCGACGCCGGGTGCCACGTGCTGTGCGAAAGCCCGCTGTTCCTGTCGCGCGCGGACGGCGAGCGGCTGTTCGCCAAGGCGCGCGAGCGGGGGCTCGTGCTCATGGAAGCGCTCAAGACCGTGTACTTCCCGGCGTTCGAGCACCTGCGTCTGCTGCTCGCGAGCGGCGTCATCGGCGAGGTGAAGGACATCGCCGCGTCGTTCAGCCAGATTCCCGACTTTCCCTATCGCGAGACCCGCTACCAGGGCGCGTTCTACGACATGGGCGCCTACGGCGTGCTGCCCGCAATCGCGTTTCTGGGTAGCGACTACCAAGACGCGCGTCTGATCTGCGTCGACGACGACGGCTACAACGTCTGGACCAAGGCGGAGCTCGTGTACGGCACGGCCACGGCCACGCTGTCGGTCGGGCGCGGGCTCAAGACCGAGGGCGACATGGTCATCACCGGCGAGAGTGGCTACGTGTACGTGCCCGCGCCGTGGTGGAAGCCCGACTACTTCGAGATCCGCCACGAGGACCTGCGCGACACGCGGAAGTTCTTCTACGGGTACCAGGGCGGGGGACAACGCTACGAGACGTTCGAGTTCATGCGCCGCGTGCGCGACGGGGCGGACGCCTATCCCGCGCGCTTCAGCGAGGACGAGGTGCTCGCCACGACCGACCTGGTGGAGAGGTTCGACGCCGGCGACGTCGTGCGTCTGGGGCACGGCAAGTACGCCTTCGGCGGCGGCGAGCGCGTGACCGACCGCTGAGGCGCCGTCGCAGCACCGCCTGGGCGCCGCCCGTGCACCGTTTGCGTGCCGCTTGCGCGCCGCACATCTGCCGGCTATGTGCCGTCGCCGCGCCGCCTGGGCGCCGTC
>CAIFEB010000063.1:0-2603 GCA_903789375.1 uncultured Eggerthellaceae bacterium
CGTCCGACGGATGCCGCGGCTGCGCAGGACCGCGGATCCGCGCAGCGCGACATGCCGCGGGGCACGCGTTTCAGCCATCCGCGCCCCACGGCCACCGGCGCCGGCGCCTCGCATGAGCCGCGCGGCAAGAAGCGCACCGAGCGCGTCAAGGACTTCGCGTACGAGAAGACGCCGAAGCGCTTCAAGAACGCGAGCAGCTTCCAGGTGCGGCTGCGCACGGGCACCGTCTACGTGGCGCTCAGCGTGCTGTGCCTCATGATCAACGACGTCACGACCATGGTGTTCCTGGCGGCGACGGCCGGCGTGTGCGCGGGCGAGTTCTACTACATGCTGCGCTCCGACGCCAAGCTGCCCAACGAGATGATCGGCATCATCGGCGCCATGCTCTACCCGGTGTCGGTGTTCTTCTTCGGCATCGTGGGCATCGTCTACACAACGCTGCTCCTCACGCTCGCGCTCACGTTCTGGTACGTGTACTGGATGCGCGCGCGGGTGCAGGACGTGGGCATCAGCATGTTCGGCGCCGTCTACATCGGCATGCAGCTGTCGATGCTCATGCTCATGCGCATGTCGATCGACCAGCCCTACGGCGGCTTTTTGCTGCTCATCCTGTTCGTGAGCATCTGGGCCAACGACGCGTTCGCGTACCTCGTCGGCAGCAAGATCGGCCGTCACAAGCTGGCGCCGCGCACCTCGCCCAACAAGAGCTGGGAGGGCTTCGCCGCGGGGCTCGTGGCCTCGATGGTCATCTGGGCGTTCCTCGTCATGGTGCCGCAGGTGAACATCGGCGTCTACCAGGCCATGCTGTTCGGCCTGCTCGTGGGCCTGGCGAGCGTGCTTGGCGACCTGTGCGAGAGCCGCATCAAGCGCTCGGTGGGCTTCAAGGACTCCGGCACCATCATGCCGGGCCATGGCGGGCTGTTCGATCGGTGCGACTCGCTTCTGCCCGCGGCGGTCGCGGCGGCGGTCCTTCTGCTCGGCAGCGGGTGCCTGCCGTTCGTGATCTAGGCGGGGAAGCGGGCGGACGGCGCAGCGCAGCTGATGCGGCGTCGGCCCGCCCGCGCAAGCCGGGCAGGCGGCTGCGAAGGCGGCGGCACGGCGGTTCAATCGGAAACGTGGTGAAAGGGGCTGTGGCGATGGAGTGCGACGTGCGCATCGCAACGAAGGCGAACGGGCAGGTCGAATGGGGAGGCGCCCGCCCGCGGCGCATCGCCGTCCTGGGATCGACCGGCTCGATCGGCACGCAGACGCTCGACATCGCAGCGAAGAACCCCGAGAAGCTCTCGGTCGTGGCGCTCGCGGCCGGGCATCGCGCGAACGACGTGCTCGCGCAGGCGCGCACGTTCGGCGTGCGCCATGTCGCCATGGGGTCCGAGGAGCTCGCGGACCAGGCGGTCGCGGACGACCTGCGCGCGGCGGTGCGCGAAAGCGACGCGGCGGCACCCGCACAGGCGCGGGCCGCGTCGGAGCCGTCCGTGGCGTTCGGTGCCCGCGCCGTGGAGGATCTCTGCGCCCTGCCGGAGGTCGACGTCGTCGTCAACGCCCTCGTGGGCGAGGCGGGCATGCGCGCAAGCTATCGCGCGCTGAAAGAGGGCAAGGTGCTCGCCCTGGCCAACAAAGAGTCGCTCGTCGTGGGAGGCGACCTCATCATGCCTCTCGCGCATGCAGCCGACGAGCGCGCCGGGCATCCAGGGGCGCTCATGCCCATCGACTCGGAACACGGCGCCATCTACCAGTGCTTCGTCGGAGAGCGCACAAGCGAAGTGAGCCGCCTGTGGGTCACCGCATCGGGCGGTCCGTTCCGCGGACGCACGCGCGACGAGCTGCGCGCCATCACGCCCGCTCAGGCGCTCAACCACCCCACGTGGAACATGGGCGCCAAAATCACCATCGACTCGTCGACGCTCATGAACAAGGGGCTCGAGGTCATCGAGGCGCACCACCTGTTCGGCATGGACTACGACCGCATCAGCGTGGTCGTGCAGCCGCAGAGCGCCATCCATTCGATGGTCGAGTTCGTCGACGGCAGTGTGAAGGCCCACCTGGGCACGACGGACATGCGCATCCCCATCCAGTACGCGCTGTCGTTCCCCGAGCGCTGGCCCGCGCCGGTCGAGCCGCTCGACTTCACGCGCATCGGCTCGCTCGAGTTCTTCCCGCCCGACACCGACACGTTCCGCTGCCTGGCGCTCGCGCGGCATGCCGGCGAGGTCGGCGGCACGCTGCCGTGCGTGATGAACGCGGCGAACGAGGTGGCGGTGGCGGCGTTTCTGGCCGAACGCGGCAGCTACCTGGGCATCGCCGCGTGCGTGGAGGCGGTCATGGACGAGCACGAGCGCCGCGGCGTCGAGCGCGTGGAGAGCCTGGAACAGCTCGAATCGCTCGACCGCTGGGCCCGCGCGGAGGCCGCACGCCACATCAGCTGACGTCGGCGAGGCGTTTGGCGCACGCTGCCGCCGAGCCGTGCCCCCGCGTTCATTTAGCCTGGTCTGAATGCAGAAGCGGGGGGGGGGCGGGCGGGCGGGGGGGGGGCCGCCGGCGGGGGGGTTGGGGGGGGGTGGGGGGGGGCGGGGCGCCCGGCCGGGGCCCCCGCGCGGGGGGGG
>CAIFEB010000063.1:2613-3455 GCA_903789375.1 uncultured Eggerthellaceae bacterium
GCGGGGGGCCCCCCCCCCCCCCCCGCGGCCGCGCCCCCCCCCCCCCCCCGCGCCGCCCCCCGCCGCCCCCCCCCCCGGCCCCCCCCCCCCCCCCCCCCCCCCCCCCGCTTCTCGTTTGCGGACGCTTTCGGAGCTTCAGCTGCCCATACGTATCCACAGCGGGCGTTCGGACGCATCGGCGGAAATGCTCGGTTTCGCTCACCCCTCCAGGTCGGCGAGGCGCGCAGACACCTCGCGCACGAGGCGGTCGGCGGACGCGGCCGGCATGAGCGTGGAATGGAAACGGCCGCGGATGGTTATGGCAACGCACGGTTGCTCACTGTACCCGCCGCATCAACCGTTCGTCTTCACCGGGAACGACCGTCGGTCGATGCGGTCGATGTTGGCGAGCGGGACGTAGCGGATGGGGTCGACCTCGTAGCCGCGGTCGAGGTACAGGGCGCGTTCGCCCAGGTAATGCCTGTCGATGGGCACTGCGCCAGCGAAGTCGCGCGCCAGCTCGTCGGCGGGTAGGGTGCAGGCCGCGTCTATCGGGCGCGGAAGCGTCGCCATACGGTTGGCGACAGCAGAAGATGATTCCGTCATGGTTCCTCCCTTTTCGTTGTTCACCTTCAGTATAGGCGCGCGCCCCGTCCGAATGGAGCGCCCGTCATGGGGTTTTCTCAACCGTTGGGCAACGGCGCGTCCCATCGGGCGCGAGCCCGTATAATCCGAGGTGACAAACGACTGCGCGGCGGATTCCGACCTCGTGCCGGGTGCAGCGGCGACCGCTCTCGCGCTGAGCGCCTGCGGCTGCCGGATTGCGCGCGTGCGGCAGGAACGCCGGCCGCCTGCGGCTGCAC
>CAIFEB010000064.1 GCA_903789375.1 uncultured Eggerthellaceae bacterium
TTTTGCGGGCCATGTCGCCAGAGGAATCGGTTGACAAAACCATAGGAACACCCCCATCCGCGCACATCCATTCGACCCCGCAACGCCGAGCCTCGCGCCGCAACCCTCGACGGAAATCCATCAGGCGCAACACCGACGATGGCGGCGGGCGACGTCTAGTCCTATGACGCGAACACGAGCTCGCCGACATCGGTCGTGAGCTTGCCCGGCACCGGCTTGGCGCAGCAGTACGCGACGCCGATGGCCGGCCCCACGTGGACGCCGACGACCGACGTGCACGGCATGACCGGCACCTTCCTACCGAGCATCGGCTCGATTTCCTCATGAGCCCAGGTCATCGCTTCGTCGCGCACGGCAACGTATTGCACGGCCACGTCCTTGAGCCCGTACGCGCCCGCCTCGTCGGCAAGCTTCTCGCGAATCGCGCGCAGCGCCTTCTTGTGCGTGCGCGCCTTCGACAGCGTGTCGATCGAACCGTCCTCGACCGACAGCACGGGGCAGATCTTCATGAGGTTGCCGACGAGCGCCGCCGCGTTGCCGATGCGCCCGCCCCGCTGCAGGTACGACAGCGTCATCGGGGCGAACACGATGCGCGACGATGCGATGGCGTCCGTCACCAGCCGCGCGCACGCGTCCAGGTCGGCACCGGCTGCAACGCCCGCAGCGCCTTCGAGCACGGGCAGGCCCTCGTCCATGCAGCACGTCGTCGAATCGACGATGCGGAACCGGAACCCTGCATGCCGCGCCGCCACCGAGCGGGCCGCCCTCAGCGCGCAGTCGAACGTGCCCGACAGGCTGCTGCCCATGAACACGCCGAGCAGCTGGTCGCCCGCGTCGGCGATGCGGTCGAAACGCTCCTCGAACTCGAGCTGCGACGGCAGCGACGTCGTCGTGGCCACGGGGTCGTCGAGCATCCCCGGCAGCTTCTCGTAGAACGCGTCGAGCTCCGATCCCTCGTCGACGAACTGCTCGGTGCCGTGCACGATAGAAAGCGGCACCAGCTCGATGCCGTTTGCAGCCGCCAGCGCCGGCGGCACCGAACTCACCGAATCGGCGACGAGGCGGATCACAGGCGGGACCGATCGTCGATGCCGCGCAGGCGGGCGACCATGTCGCGCCGGCGCCCGTAGAGCCCCCGCTCCAGCCCCACCGGATACGTATGGGGATTGACCAGGCGCTTCTGCGTTTCATCGAGATGCACGAGGCCTTCCTGCGCACGGTCGCGCGCCTTGAGCGCGTCGCGGTCGTCGGCCGGCAGGACCACCTTACCCCCGCGCGCGAGCGGCTGGAGCAGCATCTTGTACGTCTTGCCCGCCAGATGCTTGCGACGCAGGCTGTCGTATGGATCGACGATGGTCTCGTCGGACTCGACCCCGTGGTTGGTGTCGAACACCATGTCGCCGGCGATCTTCCCGTCGGAGCCGTAGTAGCGCCGCACGTCCAGAATGCCCGGCGTCGTCAGCTTCTGCACCGACTCGGTGATCTTGATGTGGTCGACCCACGCGTCGGCCCCGGCCGCCTTCGTCGCTGAAAGCTTGTAGACGCCGCCGAGCGTGGGCTGGTCGTACGCGCACGCGAGCTTCGTGCCGACGCCCCACGACATGACGTCGGCGCCCTCGTCGCGAATCGACTGGATGGTGATCTCATCCAGGTCGTTGGACAGCACCACGCCGCAGTCGTTGAGCCCGGCGTCGTCGAGCATGCGGCGCGCCATCTTGCCGAGCCAGGCGAGGTCGCCCGAGTCGATGCGGATGCCCATCAGGCGTTCGCCGCGCTCGCGCATCTCAAGGCCCACCGTGATGGCGTCCTTGATGCCCTGCTCGACGTCGTAGGTGTCGACGAGCAGCACGCAGTTGGTCGGGAACGACTCGGCGTACGCGCGGAACGCCGTGAGCTGGTCGGGGAACGCCATCACCCACGAATGCGCGTGCGTGCCCGAAACCGGCAGGTTGAACATGCGGCCTGCCAGCACGTTGGACGTCGACGAGCAGCCGCCGATGACCGCGGCGCGCGACGCCCACACGCCGCCCGTTCCCTGGGCGCGGCGCAGGCCGAACTCGGCGACGGGGGTCTTCGCGCTCTGGCAGATGCGCGCCGCCTTGGTGGCAATGAGCGTTTCGAAGTTCACGCAGTTCAGAAGCGGGGTTTCTATGAGCTGGCACTGCCAGATGGGGCCGGTGACGCGCACGAGCGGTTCGTTGGGGAACACGATCGTGCCCTCGGGGACGGCGTCGATGTCCACGTCGAGCTTGAAATCAGCCAGGTAGTCGACGAACTCGTCGCTGAACAGCTGCCCGCCGCCGGGTGCCGTGATGCCGCGCAGGTACGCGATGTCCTCGTCGGTGAACCGGTACGTCTCGACGAGCTCGGCCAGCTGGTCGAGCCCGCATGCCACCGCGTAGCCACCCTTGAACGGGTAGTCGCGGAACCACATGTGAAAGCACGCCTGCATGTCGCCCATACCGTGCTCGCGATAGCCCTGCGCCATCGTGAGCTGGTACAAGTCGGTCATCATCGCGTAATCGACAGTCATAAGTAAGCGTCCTTCCGCCGTTGTATCCGGCCCGGGCAGCCGCCCGGACGCCTTGCATGCGCTTCATGCTAGCGCACTGCCTCGGGCAAAACGCCGGCGGCGAAGGAAATCAAGCAAGATAGCAGCGCCGCCCGCGCGCGGACGCTCGCAGGGCACCGGCGACGCTTCATGCGGCACGGAGCGTACGGCGCGAGGATGCACGGCACAGGCGCGTGCGGCGACGCGTTCCGCGAGCCGCAGAGCCAACCGGATCTGCGTGCGGCGCGTCGCGCGGGCGCATGCGGGCGGAGAGACGAGAAAAGCGGAGCCCGGTCCATCGGACTCCGCTTGCACAGCCGTGCCGCCCGCGCGAGCGGACGCGTCCTATTCGCCGCTCACGTTCGCGCCCGAGCCCTGTTGCGGCGACTCCCCGCCCGCATGGTGGGTGCGGCGGCGCCGACGATGCGCGGATCCCTCGCCGTTCGCATGGGCTGCAGGCGCGGACGAACCCTGCGCGGCATGGTTCGCATGCGACGCGCCCGGCGCGGTGCGGCCTGCCTGGCTCGCACCGCCCTCGTTCGCGCGCGCCTGGCGCCCGTCTCTTAGACACATCTCCGAGCCCCCGCGCCTAACGCGCAGCGCCGAGTCGCGGG
>CAIFEB010000065.1 GCA_903789375.1 uncultured Eggerthellaceae bacterium
GCATGCCCGAGCCGCCGCGGCCCGCGTTCTGCGACCCGCCCTGGCGACCGCCCGAACGCGCGCCTTCCGACGACTCGCGCCGTTTGCGCGAGCGTCCCTGGCCCGACCCGTGGTTGGACCCGCCCTTCTTGCTCCCCCTGCCGGCCTTGCTCTGCGGGCGCGGCTTGTCGAACAGCTCTTCCGAATCGACGATCTCGGCGTGCTGGTCGCCCTCGCCGCTCAGGTCGACGCGCATCGAACGGCGCATGCGCGCATGGCGCTGGCGGGTCGTCGAGCCGACGTGCTCGTGCTCTTGGCGCCGATTCTCCCGCCGCTGCTCCTGCTCGCGCTTGCGCTTGGCCTTGTTGTTCTGCGCAGTGCTGCCGTGGCGCCTGCGCGGCCGATGCTCCGCCGCGCCTTCGTCCTTGCCGCCGCCCACGCGGCGCACCCGTTTGGGATCGGCCAGGCGATCGCCCGCATCGAGCTCGGACGTGAACAGGGCGTTCGCCCCCGTCGACTCGACCGTGCTCACCGGGTTGCACGCCGCCTCCCAGGCTTCCTCGCCCACGCTGTCCGGGCGCGTCTTGCCCTCTTCGGGCGCGTCCATGTCGGCGAGCGGCACGTTGACCGGCTTCTCGCCTTCGAGCGCCATCGACACGATCTCGCGCGGAACGTCGAGCGACGTCACCTTCGCCGTGCCTTCGGGCGTCTTGATCTTGGCGTTCTTCTTGGGCGCGCGCGCATGGAAATCCTTGTAGGCGTCGTACTCGTAGCGCAGACAGCACATGAGCCGGCCGCACAGCCCCGAGATCTTCTGCGGGTTGAGCGACAGGTCCTGCTCCTTTGCCATGCGGATGGACACCGGGTTGAAGTCCCCGCCCAGGCGGCGGCAGCATAGCTCCTGGCCGCAGTGGCCCACGCCGCCGATCATGCGCGCCTCGTCGCGCACGCCGATCTGCTTCATGTCCACGCGCACGTGGAACTCCGACGCCAGCTTGCGCACGAGCGCGCGGAAGTCCACGCGCTCTTCGGATTCGAAGTAGAAGACGGCCTTGTCGCCGTCGAACAGGTACTCCACCGACACCGGGTTCATGTCGGGCACCGTTTCGGCCGCCAGCTCTTTGAACCGCGGCAGCGCCTCGGCGGACTTGCGCTGCATCTCGAGCGAGCGCTCGTCGTCCTCCTCGGTGGCCTTGCGCTTCACGGGCTTGAGCTTGGAATGCAGATTCTCGAGCTGCTCCTCGTCGGCTTCGAAGACGGGTTTGTCAACCGTTCCGTACTCCATGCCGCGGGCGGTCAGCACGACCACGTTGTCGCCTTCGGCCAGGTCGAGGTCGCGGGCGTTGAACCACAGCGTCTTGGGATTGAATGCGAGCCTAACGGGCGCGATGCGTACCATACAGGGCCTCTCTTATCTCGAACAGCAACGCGTCGATGCACGTTTCCGGGGATACATTATAGGCAATCGCCGCATCACAGCGCCGCTGCGCGCGCAGGGCGCAGGCGCAGCGGGCTTCGTCGGTGGCCGCCGCGTCGTCGGCGATTTGCGCCTTCATATCGGTGTTGATGACCAGGTCGGGGGTGCCGGCGCACACCATCATGAGGTCGCGCACGTAGCTGGCGGCGATCGACGTCAGCTGCCGCAGCGACTCCAGGCTCTTGGCCGACAGCGCGCGCTTGTTGCGCGCCTCGATCTGGCGGATAGCCGACTTCGCCAAAAAGTCGGCGTTTTCGGCGAGCTCGGCCTCCTGCTGGGCGCGCACGACGTCGAGCGGCGCCTTCACGGCCACGACGAGCCGGCTCGCGGCTTCGACGATGTCCCAGTTGTCGGCGTGGCGCAGCGTCGCCATGACCTCGATCACGCTGCGGCGGAACGCCAGGCTCTCATTGGAGCGCAGAAAGCCGATGGCCCGCGTGAGCGACCCGTTGCACGAGGCGAGCGCGATGCGCGCCTGCTCGGTCGACACGCCGGTGTTCTGTACAAGGATGCCGGCCGCCTCCGATTCGGGAATGCGCTGGAACGGCACCACCTGGCAGCGCGACACGATGGTCGGCAGCACCCCGTCGCGCGTGCGCGCGAGCAGGATGAACACGACGTCGTCGGGCGGTTCCTCGAGCGTTTTGAGGAAGGCGTTGGCCGCGGCCGCCCCCAGCCGGTCGACCCGGTCCAAGATGTACACCTTGCGGTTCGCCTGGATGGGCGCGAGCGCCGTGTCAGCCACGAGCTCGCGTACCTGGTCGACCAGGTACGCGTTTGCGCCCTCGGGTGCCAGATGGTGCACGTCGGGATGCTTGCGGCGCACGACGCGCTTGCACGCGTCGCACGTGCCGCACCCGCCGTCGGGGCACAGAATCGCCGCCGCGAGCGCGTCGGCCGCCTGGGTCTTGCTCGACCCCGCCGGACCGCAGAACAGATACGACTGCCCCACGCGTCCCGACGACACCGTCGCGCGCAGAAACGCCCGCACGTCGGGCTGTCCCAGGATGCTCTCGAACACGTCAGCCACGGCTCGCGCCCCCTTCGCCTGCGCTGTCTGCGACCGCGCGGTCGAGCGCGGCCAGGTCGGCGTCGCTCGGCGCTGCGCCGTCCGAAAGCTCGGGCAGCACATCGGAAAGCGCCGCGAGCACGCGCCGTGCCGTCTGAGAGGGCGCGCCCGCCGACACAACCGTGTGCACGCGGTCGGGCTCCGCCGCGGCGATGCGCGCGAACCCGTCCTCGACG
>CAIFEB010000066.1 GCA_903789375.1 uncultured Eggerthellaceae bacterium
CGGTCCAGCGGCGCGGCGCCGAGGCGGCGGCGTCGGCGACGGGATCGACCGCATCGTTTCCGCCCGTGTCGCCCTTGAAGAACACGCCCTCCTCGCTGACCAGACGGCGGCCCGTCTTCTTCTCGAAGTAGTACACGAACAGCGACTTTGCGACCGCGACCAGGGGAATCGACAGCAGCGCGCCGATGAGGGCGCCCATGACGCTGCCGCCCGCGCCGCCGATTGCGCTGCCGGCGCACAGCGCGATGATCGTGAGCGCCGGGTGGATGTCCACCGAATCGCCCATGATCTTGGGCGAGATGAACGTGTACACGACCTGCTGAATCACGATGGTGCCGACGAGCGCGACGACGGCCGTGAACGGGTCGACGAACACACTTGCGATGAACGCGAGCGCGCCGCCGAGCCACGGGCCCACGATGGGGATGATGTTGAGGATGCCCGTGATGGCGCCGAGCGCCCCTGAACTGGGCAGACCGATGATGGCGTACAGCACGCCGCAGCCCACGCCGATGAGCGCGCACTGGATGAGCGTCGCTTTGATGTAGCCGCCCATCACGCGGTTGACCGTGATGCCGACCATCCGGAAGTCCTCTTGGTGCGCATCGCCCACGAGCCGCGACGCCTCGCGGCCCAGCCGCGGCAGCTCGATGAGCATCCAGAATGCCACGACAAGCGCGAATCCGACTGTGATCAGGGTGTTCACGATGTTCGTGCCGGCGGTGACCACCGTCTGCGCGCTCATCGACGCCACCTTCGCGCCTGACGACTCCAGCTCCGCGAGCGCCGACTGCACCCACGAGCGCACGGCGTCGTTCTGCAGCGCGTCTTCGTAGCGGACGTACTGGCCGTTGGCCCAGGTGCTCGCCTGGTTGAGGATATCGGGCAGCTGCGCGCCCAGCTGGTTGAGCTGCGCCCCCACGCCAAAGCTCGGCGAGAAGATCAGGAACCCGATGAGTGCCAGCACGCCGAACATGACGACGTAGGAAACCGTCGTACCCAGGATGCGGTTCACGCCGTGGCGCTCAAGCCGGTCGACGATGCCGTGCAGGATGAAGACGAACACGGCCGTCCAGATGATGATGCCCACCGGGATGGCCAGGATGTTCAGAAGGAAGATGACGACGCCCGCGAGCGCGATGGCGAGCACCCACGTCCACGCGACGTAGTAGCGCCGCCGCGCCGTCTCGGTGCGCGTGCCGCCGGCATCTGCGCCACCGGCAGCCGCACCGCTTTCGGAGCATTCTTCTTCGGTCGCAGGGCGCACGAAGGCCGCGGCAGCTTCGGTACCTGCTGCCGCGGCCTCGCCGTTGCTCTGAGTGGCGCGGGGTGCTGTCATGAAAACGCTGGAAACCGCCTATTCTTTGGTCGCAGAAGCGGACGCGTCCTCGTCGGCTGCGCCCTCTTCGTAGGTGAAGTACGCCTCGGTGCGCGTCTCCTCGGCAGCCTCGACCGTTGCGGCGGCCGTGTCGGCGGGAGCCTGCGCTTCGGTCTCCTTCGCCGCATGGCGTCCGCTCGGCGTGGCCGCGCCCTCGCCGGGGATGGAGCCTTTGACCGCCGACTTGCCGTCTTGGCCGAGCTTCTTCTCTTCGGACTTCAGATCCTCAAGGGCCTGAGCTGCGGCGACGCGCTGCTTTTCCAGACGCTTCGTCTCGTCGCTCGCCTCTTTGGGCTTCAGACGGTCGCGAATCTTGCCCGTGACGTTGGTGACCAGGCTGACCGGCGCGCTCGTGATGGTGTCCACCGTGTCGACGGCGTTCGAGGCGGTGTCGGTGATGTTGGACACGTCCTCCAGGATCTGGTCGACGCGCATGAGCTCGAGGTTCGCCGCATCGATGGTCAGCTGCGCGCGCTCGACCAGCGGATCGACGCGGTCGACGGCGGGCTGGATGCTCTCCGTGATCTTCTGGGCGTTCTGAAGCGTGGGGTCGACCTGCTTCTTCAGGTCGTCGATGGCCGTGCGAGCGCCGGCGACCGTCTTCTTCGCCTCAACCAGTACGACGACCAAGGCGACGCAGACGACGATGAGCACGATAAGAAGAATCGCGCGGAGAATCGTGATCGGATCCATTGATGTGCCTCCTCCTTCGAAAGCGGGACAACTCACTATATCACGCGGCAATCAGCCCGAACGCGGACGAATCGCGCCGTTACTCCCCCGTGTCCTGCGTCTGCGCAGGTTGCGGGGATTGACCGTCGGGAACGGGCTCGGCGGGCTCGGCGGGCGCGGCTGGCGGTTGCCCGGAGGGCGCAGGCGCGTCCCCCGCTGCGTCAACCGGCTTTCCGCCTGGCGCGCTCGCACCGGC
>CAIFEB010000067.1 GCA_903789375.1 uncultured Eggerthellaceae bacterium
CCGCGGCATCCGCCAACGCGGCAGCAACCGGCGCCGCTCCCGCGCGCCCGCAGGTCCTCATCGCCACCCAGTCCATCGCCGCCACGCTGCCCGCGGCGTCGTTCGACTGCGCGATTCTGACCGACCTGTCGCTCGATTCCTATCCTGCGTCCGAGCACGCCGATGCGGCGGACACGCTGCTCGGCAAGCTCGGCATCGCTCCGGTCGACACAGAGCTCGCCCGCGCCCGCCGGACGTTCCGCGCGCTCGAGCAGCTGCCCTCAGACACGTTCACGCTCATGCGCCCGCTCAACGACGAGAACGCGGCCGAGGCGTACCCGTGCACGGCGCTCGCGGAGTTCGTCGACGCGTACCGGGATGACCCCACGGCCACCGACGACATCGACAACCCCTATAGTCTGCCGCCTGACCTGCAAATTGGGCTGCGTGAACGCGGCGAGGAGCTTCTGTACGCCAACGCCCATGCGCGAAGCGCGGATGCGCATCAGCCGGAGGCGGCGCGCATCCCGCGGCCGCGCCTGGACGACGTGCCGCCCGACAAGCGCATGCGCGTCATGCTGCCGCGCCGTTCGAGCGACGGCCAGGCGCTTCTGCGCGCGTGCCCGTCGCCGTCGCAGATCGAGGTCTACCTCGGCTGCCCGTACCGGTGGTTCGCCGAGCGCCGGCTCGGCATCGAGACGCTCGACGAGGACTTCGGCCCGCTCGAAAAGGGCACGTTCGCCCATCGCGCGCTCGAGCTGTTCTACACCGCCTTCGCCGCGGCCGGCCACCCCAAGGTGACGCCGGAGAACCTGCCCGAGGCGCGCTCGCTCATGCGCGACGTGCTCGACCGGCTCACGCGCGAGCAGTTCGACCTCGAACCCGGCTCGGGCCGCCTCGTTCCCACGACGGAGCTCGAGCTGCGCGAGCTCCAGGCGCTGCGCGACCAGCTCGTCTCCTACCTCGACTTTGAATCGCAGCTTCTGCCGACGTTTCATCCGGCGTACCTCGAATACGAGATCGATGCCGACCATGCGGTTCAGTACGCGGGATACGATCTGGTCGGAAAGGTGGACCGCATCGACGTCGACGACCAGGGCCACGCCGTCATCCTCGACTACAAGGGGTCGGTTTCGACCGCGCACGCGATCGGCGGAACAACCGACGCCGCCATGGGCAAGGTGCAGACGCGCATCTACGCGACGGCGGTGTCCCGCCAGCTCGGGCTCGACGTCGTCGGCGCGCTGTACGTCTCCTACGGCAAACGTGCCGGCATCGCGGGCGCCTACGATCCGCGCGTGATCGAGAAGCCCCATCTGCCCGGCGTGGGCGACAGCTCCGCATGCGGAACGTGCTGCGAGATACCGCCCGAAGTGCTCACGTACGGCGTCGGCGCCCGCGCGCTCGATGGATCCGACCCGCTCACGTACGACTGCTTCACGTTCCCGCTCGCCCTCGACCTGACTGAACGGCGCGTGGGGCTGGCCATCGCGGGCATGGTCGCCGGCGACGTCGAAGCGGTGCCCTCCGATCCCAGCCAGTGCGTATGGTGTCCCGTCCAAAGCTGCCCGAACCAAGGAGCAAGTCTGCTATGAGTCCCACCCCCGGACAAAGGAAATGCATCGAAACGCTCGATGAGCCGCTGGTCGTCGCTGCTGGAGCCGGTTCTGGCAAGACGATGACGCTGACGTTGCGCATCGTCCATGCGCTCGAAAGCGGCTTCGTCGACGATATCGACCAGGTGCTCGCCATCACGTTCACCCGCAAGGCGGCTGGCGAGCTGAAGTCGCGCGTCAAGGCGGCGCTGCGTGCGGATGGGCGCATCGACCAGGCGCTCAAGGTCGACGATGCCTGGATTTCCACCATCCACGGCATGTGCTCGCGTATCCTGCGCGAGCATGCCATCGAGCTCGGCATCGATCCCGGGTTCGCGCTTGCCGACGGCGCCGCGCTGTCCCGTCTGCAGGCGGCGGCGGTCGATTCCGTGCTGGCAGATGCCCAGGTCGCACGCGCGGGGAAGGGCGAAGGCGAAGACGCCGGCTCCAGCCCGGCCGACGCGGCGATGGGCGTCGGTGCCCCTTCCGGCGACGCGCCGGCGGCAGGCGCCGGCCCGGCTCACGGC
>CAIFEB010000068.1:0-1763 GCA_903789375.1 uncultured Eggerthellaceae bacterium
GCCGGCAGGCGAGCAAGCCGCTGAAGCGCCCCGCCCGCGCCAGCGCCGCGCGCGCCGCACCAAGACGGTGGTCATCGAGCCGCCCGAGAGCTCGGCCTCAGCCGACGATGCCGCGGACCACGAGCAGGGACATGCGAGCCATCGCCGCGACGACAACCGCGCCGCCCGCGCCTCCAAGACGCAGCGCGACGTACGCCCCGGCCGTGCCGAGCGCAACGAGCGCAACGACCGCTCGGACCGCAACGACCGCAACGATCGCAACGATCGCAACGAGCGAAACGACCGCAGCAACCGCGCCAACAACAACCAGCGCCAGAACAACAACCAGCGCAACAACGGCAACAACAACCGCCGCAACAACAACGGCAACAACAAGCACCAGCGCAACAACCGCGAGGTGCAGCCCAGCGTCACGCTCGAGGAGCTGTCGGCACTCAAGGTTGCCGAGCTGCGCGAACGCGCTGCCACGCTCGAGCTCGACGTCGCCGGCATGAAGAAGGCCGAGCTCGTCGACGCCGTCTACCACGCCACGCTCGAGGCCGAGGGCTTCCGCGAGGTGTCGGGCATCCTCGACATCATCCCTGACGGCTATGGGTTCGTGCGCACGCAGGGCTACCTGCCCAGCGAGACTGACTGCTACGTGGGCATGGCGCTCATCAAGCGCTGCGGCCTGCGCAAGGGCGACCTCGTCACGGGCCAGACGCACCCCGGCCGCGAGAAGGAGAAGTACGCGGCCATCCACAAGATCACGTCGGTCAACGGGCTGCCCGTCGATCAGAGCCTGCACCGTCCGCGCTTCGCCGACCTCACGCCGATCTACCCGCAGGACCGCCTGTGGATGGAGCACGGCAAGAACACCATGACCGCTCGCGTCATCGACCTGGTGGCGCCCATCGGCAAGGGCCAGCGCGGCCTCATCGTGTCGCCGCCGAAGGCCGGCAAGACGACCGTGCTCAAGAACATCGCGGCAGCCATCAGCGCAAACAATCCCGAAGTGCACCTGATGTGCCTGCTCATCGACGAACGCCCTGAGGAAGTCACCGACATGCGCCGCTCCATCAAGGGCGAGGTCATCTCCTCCACGTTCGACATGCCGGCCGAGAACCACATCGCCGTGGCCGAGATGGTCATCGAGCGGGCCAAGCGCCTGGTCGAGCAGGGCGAGGACGTCGTCATCCTGCTGGACTCCATCACGCGTCTCGCGCGCGCCTACAACCTGGCGCAGCCCGCGAGCGGCCGCGTCCTGTCCGGCGGCGTCGACTCCACGGCTCTCTATCCGCCGAAGCGCTTTTTGGGCGCCGCCCGCAACATCGAGAACGGTGGCAGCCTCACCATCCTGGCGTCCGCCCTCATCGACACGGGTTCGAAGATGGACGAGGTCATCTTCGAGGAGTTCAAGGGCACGGGCAACATGGAGCTGAGGCTCGACCGGTCGCTCGCCGACCGCCGCATCTTCCCGGCCATCGACCCGGTCACGAGCGGCACGCGCAAGGAAGAGCTGCTCATCGACCCGCAGATGGCGCCGCTCATCTGGGCGGTCCGCCGCATCCTGGCCAACATGAACAACACCGAGCGCGCGATGGACATGCTGATCAAGTCCCTCAAGCGCACGGAGACCAATCAGGAGTTCCTCATGCGCGCGGCCCGAAAGGCCCAGCATTCGGCGAAGTTCGACTCGCTCGAATTCTAGTTACCCTCTATTATTGGGATATCGGATGTGAGGAAAGCGGGGGCGCGTTCGGCGCCCCCGCTGCGTGATAAGG
>CAIFEB010000068.1:1773-2085 GCA_903789375.1 uncultured Eggerthellaceae bacterium
CCCATGCGCGACCCCCCCCATTTCACGTCACCCCCTATCTGGGGCAAGGCGGGGCGGCCCACCGGGGGGCCGCGCCCGCCCCCCCCGCTGCGTGATAAGGAGGCTCTATGCCATCTGACGACGAGCGCTTCGCCGCCACCGGCGACGGCCGTGTCGAAGACAGGGCGCCTGAGCAGGCGCGCGGCACGACGCGGGCGCAGACGCAAGCCGCCTCCGATCCCAACGACTACGCTCAGCCGGCCGACGCCGCCGGCTCGGCTGCGAACGCCGCCGAAAGCGCGCCCGGCGCGTACGGCGCTCCCGCAACTGCCG
>CAIFEB010000069.1 GCA_903789375.1 uncultured Eggerthellaceae bacterium
GCGCTGACGGATGTGCCGGCAGGGGTGGAGGCTGCCGCGCTGGCGGGCGCGGAGGCAGGCGTGCAGGCGAGCTCGCCCGCTGTCGCGGCGCCCATCGGCGCGATGCTTCCCCCGGAATGTCTGCCGAGCTTGGGGCATGCATGGACAATCGGCGTGCTCGTGGGGCCGCAGCCGACGGCGGAGTTTCTGGAGCCGGCATACCTGGACGACCTGTGCACGGCGGAGTTCACCGTCAACTACGATTCGGCGCGCACGGGCGTGCGGCTCAACGGGCCGGCGCCGCGTTGGACGCGCGAAGACGGCGGCGAGGCGGGTCTGCATCCATCGAACGTTCACGACAATCCCTACGCCATTGGCGCGCTCGATCTGACCGGTGACCAGCCGATTCTTCTGGGCCCGGACGGTCCGAGCCTTGGTGGGTTCGTGTGCCCGGTCGTCGTGGCGGTAGGCGAGCGGTGGAAGCTTGGCCAGCTGCGCCCCGGCGACACGGTGCGGTTCCAGCTGCTTGCGCCCGCGCAGGCGACAGCGCTGCGCGAAGGCGAGGAGCGCACGATCGCGGCCGTGGCGGAAGCGGCGGGCGACGTGCGCTCGGGGGAGCCGGCGTCGGCGGATTGCGCGCTTCCCGCCGCTCCTGCATCCGTTTTGCCGGCATCGCTTCCCGCTCTTCCCACGCTCCCCGCGCCTGCGGCAGGCCTTGCTCCTGCTGACGCCATCCTGCACGACAGCGGCGAGGGCGACGAGCGCATCATCGTGCGGCGGTCGGGCGAGGACGCGGTGCTCATCGAGTACGGCCCGATGAAACTCGACATCACGCTGCGCTTCCGCGTGCACGTGCTCATGCAGGCGCTCGAGGACGCCGATCCCGCCATCGTCGACCTGACGCCGGGCATCCGTTCGCTTCAGATTCACTTCGACCCGGCGCGCATGACGGCGGAACAGGCGTGTGAGCTGGCCGTTTCGGCCGATGCCGCGCTGCCTCCGCTCGAGGACGTCACCGTGCCGTCGCGCATCGTGCACCTGCCGCTGTCGTGGGACGACCCGCAGACGCAGCTGGCCGCGCGGCGCTACCAGGAGACGACGCGCCCCGATGCGCCGTGGTGCCCGTCGAATCCGGAGTTCATCCGCCGCATTAACGGCTTGGACAGCATCGACGACGTGCGCGACATCGTCTTCGACGCCGATTACCTGGTGCTGGGGCTGGGCGACGTGTACCTGGGCGCGCCCGTGGCCACACCGGTCGACCCGCGCCATCGCCTGGTCACAACCAAGTACAACCCGGCCCGGCCGTGGACGCCCGAAAATGCTGTGGGCATCGGCGGCGCGTACTTGTGCGTGTACGGCATGGAAGGCCCCGGCGGCTATCAGTTCGTCGGCCGGACGACGCAGATGTGGAACCCGCTCGAACCGACGGCCACGTTCAAACCGGGCAAGCCGTGGCTGCTCAACTTCTTCGACCAGCTGCGGTTCTACCCGGTGAGCGCCGATGAGATTCTGAAGATGCGCGACGACTGCCTGCGCGGCCGTTTCAACGTCGAAATCGAGGAGACGACGTTCTGCCTGGGCGATTACCTGCGGTTTCTGAAGGAGAACGAGGAGAGCATCGCCGCGTTTAAGCAGCACCAGGAGCAGGCGTTCGAGGCGGAGCATGAGCGCTGGGTGGAACAGGGACTCGACACGTTCGTGTCCGATGAGCCGCGGCCGGCGTTCGATTTGGCTGACGAGGTGCCGGACGGGTGCGCGGCCGTGAAGGCGTCGATTGCGGGCGCCGTGTGGAAGGTGCCGGTGGCCGAGGGCGCTGTCGTGGAAGAGGGCGAGACGCTCGCCGTGCTCGAGAGTATGAAGATGGAGTTCCCGCTCGTCGCCGACAGCGCCGGCACGGTGCGCAAACTCTACGTGAAGCCGGGTGAGACGGTGGAGTACGGCCAGCTCGTGGCGGCGGTCGATCCCGCCGGCGCGGCGGCGTAGCGGCTGGGCGCCCGCGCGCGCTGGCCGCAGGCTCGCACCCGCGGAAGGC
>CAIFEB010000070.1 GCA_903789375.1 uncultured Eggerthellaceae bacterium
CGTTCGCCGATGCCGACGCGGCGGCGGGCGGCGCGTTCGGCGGCGGGGTCGCGCGCGACGAGGATGCGGCGCCGTCGTTCGGCATGCGGGCGTGCGGGGTCCTGTGCTGCATCCTCATCGCCGTCTGCCTTGTCGGCTGCGGGTTTTTGGCCTGCGTGCTGCCGCCGGTGACGCATGCGCTGTCGTCGGCGTACGCCAAGGACTACGAGTCCCCGTTTACGAAGGACGAGCTCGTGCAGGTGGCCGACGCCACGCGCTCGTACGCGTTCGGCACCCACGACCGCGCGGCGCTTCTGCGCGCCATCTACATGGCCAACGTGGAGCGCCAGGCCGACACGGCCCTCGTGCGCGCGGGCGCGCCGCGGCTTTCCGCCGGAAGCGTCGAGGAAGCGGCCGCCCTCGACGACGCGACGATCGCGTCAGAGCTTTCGGGCGCGCAGAGCCGCTACGCCTACGACGATGCGACGATCGGGCATTTGGACGACTGCGCGCGCATCGCGTACGCCGCCTACCCTACCTTGGCCGCCATCGCCGCCGCAGCCTGCGTGCTCACGGTGGCGACGTATCGCACAACGGCGCGCACATCGGGCGCAGCGGAAGCGAAACGCCTGGTCGGACATGCGCTGCGCAACGCCGGCATCGGCGTGTGCGCCCTGTTCGCCATCGCGGGGGCGGCAGCCGCGTACAACTTCAACGCGTTCTTCGGCGTGTTCCACACCCTGTTCTTCACGCAGGGCACCTGGGTGTTCGACGACGATTCGCTGCTCATCTGCGCCCTGCCGACTGATTTTTGGATAGGGATGGGAGCAGCGTGGCTTGCGACGACGCTGACCGCTTCTATACTGTGTGTCCTGGTCGGCTGGCGCATGGCGAAAGCGAGCCGCGCAGCGTAAGACGCCCACGCGCCCGCAAGCGGCGATTCGGCACAGCTTGGGGCACGCCCGCACGCACGCAGCGCACCTGCACGACGACGCTCCGGCGCTCATGAGCGGTTCGCCGCTGAGCCCGGCGCTTTCGCGCTCTGCCTTCGTCGCCGCGCCCAGCGCGCGCGACGGCAGACCGGCGCACGCCTGCGGCGCCCCGCATGCCGCGAACCGCACCGCTAGCAGGCATTTCCAAACGTATGACCGCACTGATTCGAGGAGCAGCACCATCGTGGAACAAACCAACAAGGTCCGCGTCCGCTTCGCACCGTCGCCTACGGGACGGCTGCACATCGGCGGCGCCCGCACGGCCATCTTCAACTGGGCGTTCGCCCGGGCGAACGGGGGCGACTTCATCCTGCGCATCGAGGACACCGACCCGGAACGTTCCACCGAGGAGAACGTCCGCGTGATCGTCGACGCCATGAAATGGCTGCACCTCGACTGGGACGAGGGCCCCGAGGTGGGAGGCCCCGCCGGCCCGTACTTCCAGATGCAGCGCATGGACACGTACCGCGCCGCGCTTGAGGAGCTGAAGGCCAAGGGCGCCGTGTACCCGTGCTTCTGCACGAAGGAGGAGCTCGACGCCAAGCGCGCCGCCGCCGAGAAGTCCGGCGAGGGCTACGCGGGCTACGATCGCACGTGCCGCTACCTCGACCCTGACGAGGTAAAACGCCGCATGGACGCCGGCGAGCCGTATGTGTGGCGCCTGAAGGTGCCGCTCGACCACGGCCCCATCGAGTTCGACGACGCCGTCTACGGGCCGATGAGCTTCCCGGCCGACGTGATGGACGACATGATCCTCGTGCGCTCCGACGGCAGCCCCACGTACAACTTCGCCGTGGTGTGCGACGACAGCAACATGGGCATCACGCACGTCATCCGCGGCGACGACCACCTGTCCAACACCCCGCGCCAGATC
>CAIFEB010000071.1 GCA_903789375.1 uncultured Eggerthellaceae bacterium
CCATCATCGAAAACATCCCCGACGGCCAGGGCGTCTTCCACGTCGACCTCACCGCCGACGAATGGTTGAGCTCGAGCGGCATCGCCGAAAACGCGCAACGGATGCAGAACGTCCAGGGCGTCGACGCGCTCATCCGCATGATCGCCGCCTTCGTGCCCGACGAAGCGGGGCAGAAACGGTTCTTTGACACCTTCTGCCGCGACCGCGAGCTTGAAGAGTTCGCCAACGGAAAGCACCAGATCATTCTGGAAACCGAATCGTATTACGACGACCGATCGATTCGCTGGTCGCGCATCACGGCGCACCTGCTCGAAAACCCCGGCAACGGTCACGTCGAGAGCGTCATTTACGGCATCGACATCTCGCAGGAGCGCGCCTACGTCGCGTCGCTCGAACGCGAGAAAGAGCGCCGCGAACGCGAAGGGCGCGGCCGTGAGCGCGCGGAGTCTTCCAGCGGCATGGTCGGCGAGATGCAGGAAGTCTGGGGCATGTACGCCCAGGCCGACCGCGACCGCCGTCGCGACTACCTTACCGGGCTCAACAGCCGGCTCGACCTCTACGATGCGCTCAGGCGCTCCGAGGGTGGCATCGACGCTCCGACCACGGCGGTGTTCATGGTCGATCTTGACGATTTCAAGGCCATCAACGACGCCTACGGGCATTCGTCGGGCGACGCCTGCCTCGCGGCGCTGGGCAACCTGCTCACCGGGTTCGGGGCGAAGCACGACATGACCTTCTATCGTTTTGGCGGCGACGAGATCATCGGCGTCGCGCGCGAAGACCCGAGCCGTATCTCGCAGATCGCTGAAGACCTGCTCGAAGCAGTGCGCGGCATGACGGTGCGCTTGAAGTCGGGCGACGAGCTTCATGTGACCGCGTCCATCGGCTACACCGTGGAATCGCGCGGCCGCCAGGAGGCTATCGACAACGCCGACCGGGCGATGTACGCGGCGAAGCGGCGCGGGAAGAACCGGGCGGTCTGCATCGACTAGCGCATCGATTGCGTTAGGAGGACGGTCTCATTCCGGTGCGTTTGTGATGCAGCGACCGTCCCGGCGCATCCCGTTCCATGTGAAACTGTCACGTTTCCGGTGCCATATCTCGAATAGACCGCTGACCTGGTCGTTAACATTGTTGCGACTGTGAGCGAATTACGTGTTGGAATGGTTACATCGCCAGGCAACTGCCTGCACGACTGTCGCTTGACTCTATAATGCGCACAGAGTATCTGGTGATCCCTTCGGAATTGGGCGCAGCATGAAGAACAGCAAGAATCGCGATATGGGCACGAACGCGCACGGCGGCAAGAAGCGCAAGAAGTCGCTTGCCGGCTTCGCGGCCGCAACGGGCGCGGTGTTCGGCGCCGGGATGGTCGTCCCGGGCAACACCGTGTATGCGTCGGAGCTGGATTCTGCCAACTCCGAGAGCATGGAGTCCGAACTGGAAAGCGGGGCATCGGCCTCGCAGTCGCAGTCGGAATACGTGGCGCCGTCGCGGAGTGGGCAGGAGTCACAGGCCAAGCGGGCGTCTGCTGCGAAGGCCGCGACCGCGACGGCCGAGAGCGGGAGCGCCTCTGCGGCGTCGCAGGAAGCGCACACCGCATCTGCCGCGAGCGTTGCGCAGGCGTCCGACAGCGGCGAGGCGCAGGCGAGCGCGGAAGATTCCGCTTCGGCGAGCGCTTCCGAAAGCGCGTCTGCGAGCCGTGCGGCCTCGCAGGAGGAGTCCGCTTCGATGAGCGCATCGGTCGAGGCGAGCGTGTCGACCGAGACGAGCGCGTCCGTTTCCGCAGTGGCGAGCCTACAGG
>CAIFEB010000072.1 GCA_903789375.1 uncultured Eggerthellaceae bacterium
TGTGGGGCGGCTCCGCTAGGTATTGTGGTCACGGCAGAAGGCGGGGCTTGCACGCACGGGTGCTGACCGGCGCTGCTGCGGCTGACAGCGAGTACGCTGCTGTTGCAGCCGGCGGCGAGCCCAGCATTTGCAACGCGCGGCCGAAGGCGGGGCGGTTCGCCGGCGCTTGCCGGACCGCCCCGCGCCGCGCGACCGCGCCGTCATGCTGCCGGCTGGATTCGTTTGGCTGCGGTGATTCGGCTGCGACCCCGCCGACTGGGGCCGCGTGGGGATTGCCGGGGGACATCCGGGTTACAATGGGGAAGAACGAACCACCGAGGCGTCGCGCATGTGCCGTGCGACGTTCGCATATCGAGGCAAAAAGGAAGCACATGAATCCTGTCGTTATCATCCCGACTTTTATATGCGCAGGTGAAACGCAAGGAGCGGGCAGCGTCACCACGACGTACGACCATATGACGCCGCTCGCCGACCCCGGCGAGCTGTCGCGGTGCCTGGCATCGCTGCGCACGGTGGACGGCTTGGGGCAGATCATCGTGCTGGTGGTGTCCGAGCGTGGCATCGCCCAGGAAGCTGCCGACAAGGTGGAGGCGATTGCGCTCCAGTTCCCCGACCTGGCCATCGCCGTTATCGGGGCTGACGAAGAGGAGCTCGTGCACGACCGCTTCGTGCAGCTGGGTCTCAACGAGATGAAGCGCGAGATCGGCCTGTCCGGCTACGCGGCCACGCGCAACCTGGGACTCGTCATCGCCTGTGCGCTCGGGTTTGACGCCGTGGTGTTTCTAGATGACGACGCCGTGGTCGAAGACCCCGATTTCCTGCGGAAGGCCGTTTACGGACTTGGCAAGCTGACGCGGCGCGGCATCCCCATCCTGGCCAAGACCGGCTATTACCTCAACGCCAAAGGCACGTACCGTTCGATGAGCCAGGACAAGTGGTACAACCGCTTTTGGGAGCAGGGTCGGGCGTTCAACGCGTGGATCGAGAAGGCCATGCGCGGCGCGCGGCTGTCGCGGTCGAACCATGTGTGCGGCGGCTGCCTGGCGCTGCACCGCGAGTCGTTCAAGCGCATCGCGTTCGACCCGTGGATCGCGCGTGGAGAGGACTTGGACTACATGCTCGATCTGCGCATGTACGGGTCGGACATCTGGTTCGACAACTCCTGGTGGATGCGCCACCTGCCGCCGGCTACGGCCAGCGAGGGCCAGCGGTTCCGCCAGGACATTTACCGGTGGCTCTACGAGTACCGCAAGGTGGAGTACAGCCGCACGCAGATCGACCTGCTGCAGGTCAAGCCGGCGTCGCTCGAACCCTATCCGGGGCCGTTCCTGGAGGCGGGCATCAGCAAGCGCGTGCGGGCGACGGCGTTTCTGCGCAGTATCGGACGTCCCGATCACAAGGCGTATCGCCAGGCCGCCAAGGCCGCGCGCGACGATGCGGCCCAGTACGCCCAGCGCAACTGCTCGAAGTACTTCGAGTTCCAGTTCATCTGGCCTGAAATCATGGCGCGCATCGAAAACGACGAGATTCTGGCGCACGCCCTGGTGGAGTCGGTGCAGCAGCGCGCGTACGGTGTGTACGCCGAGCAGATCGAGCGCGTGAACGCCGCCGGCGCCCAGCGCAACGCCCAGCGGCGCGCGTCGCAGCGCCCGCAGCAGGCGCCGCAGC
>CAIFEB010000073.1 GCA_903789375.1 uncultured Eggerthellaceae bacterium
CCAATACAGTAGAGCAAGGTCCAGAGAGGCCTGCCTATATGCATTACCCGGACGCGGGGTGTATGTTTGGCGGGCCCCTTGGGCGACCCGACCGGCCGCCCGCGCGCGGCCTTCTTGCCCTGCCCCGCAGAGGGCCCGGGGGGTGTTGCCGGCGCGGGCGGCGTGTCCGCCGAAGACGACCGATAGGAACATGCCGGGCGAGGATTCCAGCCAGCCGCGGCTCGTATTGTGGGTGTTGCCAGGCGGGCGTCCCGGACGGGCCAGTGACGGACACGCTCGGAAGGATACACCATGTACATGACGCCGCAGGCATGCAGGGAGGCCGGGGTCGCCTACCCCGCCTACAGGCTCTTCGTCGGGTTCGACGTCGGCAAGACCTTCCACGTCGCCCACGCGCGCCTCGCCGGCGGCGGGCGGGTGCTGACGCTGCGCGTCGGCAACGACGAGGCGGCCGTAGACTCGTTCCTCGCGAGGTGCCTGGAGCGCTCGGGCTGCGACGCGTCGGAGGCCCTCGTGGTCGTCGACCAGCGCCGCAACATCGGCACGGTCGTGATCCGCAGGGCGCGGGCCGCGGGCATGGAGGTGGCCTACATCACCGGCAAGCGCGAGAAGAAGGCCCGCGAGCTCTTCCCCGGCGTCGCGAAGAACGACCGCAAGGACGCGGAGGTGATCGCCGCCGCGGCCGACGGCATGCCGGAGGCGCTGCTGCCGGTGCCGCGGGAGGACGACGGGCTCGAGGGCGCGCGCAGGCTGAGGTCGCAGCTCGCCTTCGCGACCAAGCAGGCGACCCAGTGCAGGAACCGCGTGCGCGCCGCGCTCGTCGAGTCCAACGTCGCGTTCGAGCGCGCGCTCGACCTCTCCAGGCCCTGGGCGCTCGACGTGCTCGAGCGGATCGGCGGCCCGTGGCAGGTCCTCGACGCCGGCAGGGCCAGGCTCCGCCGCGTCGCCGCCGGGGCCAGGCCGGCCGAGCTCGACGCGCTCTGGGACTCGCTCTCGGGGGCCACCAGGCCGACCGAGGAGCAGGTCAGGAGCGAGGCCGTCACGTTCCCCATGCTCGCGCGCAGGATCCGCGCGCTCGACGCGGACGCCGACGAGCTCTCCGCGCTCGTGGCCGAGGAGGTCGGCGACGACGAGACCTACGAGTGCCTGCTCACCGTGCCCGGAGTCGGCGCCGCCACCGCCGCTCAGCTCGTCGCGAGCGTGAGCATCGAGTCGTTCCGCGGCAGCGACAGGCTCGCGAGCTACTGCGGGCTGGCGCCCAGGGACACGCAGTCCGGCACCACGATAAGCTCGGTCTCGGCCTCGCCGGAGGGCAACAGGTGCCTGAAGAACCTGCTCATATTCTCCTGCCTGTCGCTCGTCCGCGGCGACAGCGAGTTCGGGAGGTACTACCGCGCGTGCCGCGCGAGGGGCATGCGGCACACGCCGGCGCTCAAGGCGACAGCGCGCAAGCGCCTGAAGGTGATCTACGCGGTGATGCGCGACAGGAGGCCGTACGTGCCCGCGTAGCGCGTGCGCGACACCTCCCGGGCGAAGAGACTCCGCCCCGCGCTCGGCGCGGGGCGGCGGCGCAGCCATGCCCATTTCCGGCGCGCAAGCGCATTCAACGGAGCGTGGAGATTATTCACGGAGGGGGTTGACAGAACTATAGGAACACCCCCC
>CAIFEB010000074.1 GCA_903789375.1 uncultured Eggerthellaceae bacterium
GGCGCAGGTCCCGGGGTGGCGCGACGGCCCGCGCCGGCCGCATGGTCGGGCAGGGCGGGCCTTCGCGCATCCGGTCGTGGCGAGGCGGTGCTGCGGCGCCTACGCCGGGTTGCGGTAGCAGGTGGCGGCCATGCGCGCCACGTGGACGCCGGTGTCGTCGGTGATGTCGACGGTGTAGAACCCCAGGTGGCGGCCCGACCGGTCGGCCTCGGCCGTGGCCGTGAGCACGGTCCCGCGCGCCGCGTCCAGAAACTCGATGGTGTTGGACGCCGACACGCTCGGCTCTTCGCCGTAGTTGCACGCGACGGCGAGCGCAAAGTCGGCCAGCGTGAACAGCGCCCCGCCCATGACGGCCTTCATGCCGTTGAGGTGCCGCTCAGGGTCGATGGCGAGCGTGCATACGGCGTGCCCGCGCGACGCCTCCTTCACCTCGCAGCCGCACAGGCCGTGCGCGAACCGGTCCGTGTCGAACAGGGCGCGCACCTCGTCAAGCGATGCGCCGTCCTCGATCATCTTCGTCATCTGAATTCCTTTCGCTTCAAAAAACGCGTGCCGCCAAGCGCTTTGCCTGCGCCGGCGGCACGCGTTCGTCCTTCTGTGGCGGCGGAACCGCTTCGCCCGTTCCGCTTCGCGTTTTCCTTACGCTCCGTACACCGCGTCGAGCACGCCGTCGATGCGCGCAAGCACGTCCTCGCGGGGCAGAAGCTCGATGCTCTCGAACAGAGGCGGCGACACCATGTTGCCGCACACGGCCACGCGCACAGGCTGGAACAGGTTCTTCGGCTTGAAGCCGCGCTCCTCGCCGGCGGCGCGGCACTTCTGCTGCAGCCCATCGAACTCCCATTCGTTTTCCGGGTCGGCCAGGATCTCGCGCACGCAGCGCAGCGCCTCCTCGGGGCGGGCGCTCTCCTTGCGCAGTACCTTCTTCACGCTCTTGGCGTCCAGGCGCACGTTTGCGCCCCAGAACAGGTACGCGAGCTTTTCGGGAATCTGGTCGAGGCGCGTCAGGCGCTCCGCCACCAGGGGATACAGCTTCTCGAACCAGGCCGGGTCGGACTCGACGAGCGAGCGTGCGCGTTCGCGCGCCTCGTCGGTCACGACGATGGGCTCGGGTGCGGGCGCGTTGGGATCGGACGGGTTGGGCGTGGGAACCTCGTTCACGCCCGCGGGAACGCACATCCCCAGCGCCGCCGCCTCGACGAGCCACGGCTTGGCCTCCGCAACCCAGGCGGCAGCCCCCATGCGCTGGATGTACTGGCCGTTCATCCAATCGAGCTTGGTCTCGTCGAACACGGCGTCCTTCTTGGTGATGCGGTCGAGCGAGAACTCGCTGCACAGCTGCTCGCGCGGGATGAGCGTCGTCTCGCCGTCAAGCGACCAGCCCAGAAGCGCCAGGAAGTTGACCATGGCGTCGGGCAGGTAGCCGCGGTCGCGGTACTCCTCCACGCTCGTGGCGCCGTGGCGCTTGGACAGCTTGTGGCCGTCGGGGCCCAGAATCATCGACAGGTGCGCGAATTGCGGAACCGGTCGTCCGAGCGCCTCGTAGATGAGGATCTGGCGCGGGGTGTTGGACAGGTGGTCGTCGCCGCGGATGACGTGCGTGATG
>CAIFEB010000075.1 GCA_903789375.1 uncultured Eggerthellaceae bacterium
CAGTAGCGGTTGCCGCAGGCCTCGACGTAGCCGCGCTTGTCGGCGCGGGCCCCGACCCACCTTACGGCGTCGAACGGCACCCCGGGCAGCGCCAGCATCGCCGAGAGGTCCTCGGCCAGCGCCTCCGGGGTCGGGCGCCCGTCGCGGCAGCGCGAGGCGGCGTTGATCCTCTCGCAGCCGGCGGCGAGCAGCGCGTTGAGCTCGCCGAGCGACGAGGCGGAGGGCTCGGGGACGAGCAGGTTTCGCCGCAGGAACCCCACGGCGTTCTCCACCGACCCCTTCTCGTTGCCGGAATACGGGTTGCAGTAGCGGCTCGCGCAGCGGTAGTGCGCCCTGAACCGCGAGAACAGCTCGGACTCGGTCACCTTCCCGCGCACCATCCTGCCGGCTTCCGTGGCGTTGTCGAGCACGAGCGTCGCGGGCGCCCGCCCGATCAGCTCGAACACGTGGGCCAGCCCGGCGCACATGCACTCGGACCGCTCCGAGAGCATCGCCTCGCAGTAGCGCGCGTTCGAGTGCGGCAGCGTCACGACCAGCAGCTTCATCCGCCGCCTCTCGCCGGCGAGGACGCAGCTGAAGTTGCCGAAGTCGACCTGCGCGGTGCCCGGGGCCCATTCGAGCTCGAGGTAGCCGTCGCGCGGGGAGGCCGGCGCGTGCTCGCGCCTCCAGCTCGCCACGCGCCTGCAGACCGACGAGTAGGACCCCTCGTAGCCGAGCTCGGCGACCATCCTGTCGTAGATGCGCTTGGCCGTGTGGCGCTGCTTTCGCGGGGCGCCGAGGTCGGCCTCGAGCACCGCGCCGATCCATGCGGCGTAGGCGTCGGTCGCGGGGCGCGGGTGCGCCGCCGCCACCGGGGCGGCCGGGGACATGTCCTCCATGTCGGCGTAGCGGGCCACGGTGTTGCGGCTCACGCCGAGCCTCCTCGATATCTCGGCCCTCGGGATCCCGCGGGCGTCCATCTCTCGTATATCCTGTTGAACGTCAAGGGGCACGGTCATCTTCCTTTCCTCCTCCGGGCGGGGTCTCGCCAAAGCTCGCCGCCCGGAGCGAATATAGATCGGGCCGCGCCCCTTGCGCCAAGGGGGCGGCCCATGCGAATTCTGCTCAGTTCCAGTTGCCATCGGTGCTCAGTTCCCGATGCGATTTCGGCGCAGTTCCTATTGCACATCTACAG
>CAIFEB010000076.1 GCA_903789375.1 uncultured Eggerthellaceae bacterium
GGGCGGCTGCGCACGCTGCCGATGCGGTGCCGGTGCCGCTTTCGCTTCCCCTCGACCGCGCCGCGCTCGCCACGCTGCGCGCGGGCGCCGCGTGCACGCTCACGGGGCCGCTGTACACGCTGCGCGACGCGGGCCATATGCGCCTGCTCGCCGAAATGGACGCGCGCGGCACCGACGAGCTGCCCTACGGTTTGGCGGGGCAGACCATCTTCTACGCCGGCCCGACGCCCGCGTTGGCGGGGCGTCCGTTCGGCGCCATCGGCCCGACCACGGCCTCGCGCATGGACTTCGCCGCTCCGCGGCTGTACCGCGCGGGCGTGGCGGCGACGCTCGGCAAGGGCGTGCGCAGCGACGCGGTGCGCGCCGCCTGTCGCGAGACGGGTTCGGTGTACTTCATCGCCGTGGGCGGTGCGGCCGCCTATCTGGCGAAATGCGTGGTGTCGGAGCAGGTCGTCGCATACCCTGACTTGGGGACCGAGGCGCTGCGCCGCATCGAGGTGAAGGATTTCCCGGTGTTCGTCGGCGTCGACGTCACCGGGGCGTGCGTCTACGACGAGGTCGGGCGCTAAGGCGCTGCGGCGCCGACGCGGCGCAGGACGAGACGGCAGTTGGATCGAGGAGGAACGTGGAAGGCATGCGAGGGAACGGCGACGGCGCGAGCCGCGGCCTGTTCATCACCTTCGAGGGCGCCGACGGGGCAGGCAAGTCCACCCATCTGCATTTTCTTGCAGCGCAGCTGGAAAAGCGCGGACGCGAGGTCGTGTGCCTGCGCGAGCCGGGCGGCACCGCTCTCGGCGAGCGCGTGCGGTCCGTCGTGCTCGACCCGGCTCTCGGCGACGTTGCCGACGAGGCTGAGCTGTTCCTGTACGAGGCGGCGCGTGCCCAGCTCACAGCCGAGGTGATCGAGCCTGCGCTGCAACGCGGCGCCGTCGTGCTGTCCGACCGGTTCTTCGACTCCACCGTTGCCTACCAGGGCTTCGGGCGCGGGCTCGACCGCGCGTTCATCGACGCGGCCAACGCGTTCGCCGCGCGCGGCATCGTGCCCGACCGGACGCTTCTGTTCGTGACCGGCGAAGGGGCGGCGGCTGACCTCGCC
>CAIFEB010000077.1 GCA_903789375.1 uncultured Eggerthellaceae bacterium
GGTAGGGCCTTATGGTGCACCTGGTTCAAAGGTTCGGGGGTGAGGTGCGTGTAGATTGGGGTGGTCGACAGGGTGGAATGGCAGAGAATCTCCTGCACGCTGCGCAGGTCGGCGCCGCCGTTGAGCAGGTCCGTCGCGAAGGTGTGGCGCATGTCGTGCGGCGACAGGTCGTCGGACAGGCCGGCGGCGCGCACCGTCTGCTTGAACATCTTGCGCATCGCGTCGGTGCCCATGCGGTTGCCGCGCGTCGACACGAAGAACGCCGGGCTCGTGCGATCGCGCATGAGGTCGGGACGCCCCTCGATCAGATAGCGTCGCAGCGACGAGACGCACAGGTCGTGAAGCGGCACGATGCGCTCCTTGCGGCCCTTGCCGAACAGCCTCACCTGGCGCTCGTCGAAGTCGACGTCGCCCAGGTCGAGGTTGGACGCCTCCGAGATGCGCGCGCCGCAGGCGTACAGGAACTCGAGCAGCGCCTGGTCGCGCAGGTCGGTCGCGCTCTGCTTGCGGGCGTTTCCCGCGGCGTCGCGCGACGCGTGGACGCTGAGCAGCCGAACCATCTCCTCCGGGCGCAGGACATGCGGCAGATGTCGTCCTTGCCGCGGACCCGACAACACGCTCGCCGCGTCGTTCTCGGCGATGCCCGCAATCGCCATCCACCGGTAGAATCCCTTGAGCGACGACAGATGGCGGTTCACCGTCGTGCGGGCGTAGCGCGCCTGGTCGAGCTCGGCTAGAAACGCGCGCAGCTGCCGGTGGTCGGCGGTGAGCGGGTCGGTGCGCGTGCGGCGGCACCAGGAGAGGAACGCCCGCAGGTCGGTCGCGTACGCGCGCATCGTCTGCTCGGACGCGTTGCGCTCCACGCGCAGGGCGGAGACGTATTCGCCGACGAGCTCCTCGGCGCGATCGATGCTGCGCGCCACCGCGTCGTCGGCGGCGGGCGCCGTCGCGTCGTCGGCGCTTGAAGCGGCAGCAACGCCGCAGGTCATCGCTTCGTTGCGACCGTTGTGCTCCCCGTTCGCGCGGGTGCCCGCCGTGCTGCCGCGGCGGCCGCCTTGCTCCGCGG
>CAIFEB010000078.1 GCA_903789375.1 uncultured Eggerthellaceae bacterium
CACCTGCCCCATCGCAAAGTCCTGCGGTGGCTGCGAGTGGCTCGCGGTACCCTACCCCATCCAGCTTGAGCGCAAGCAGGCGTTGGTCGAGGAGGCCCTGGGCCAAGCCGCGCGCCGGGATCACGGCACGCTCGAGAAGATCTGCGGCATGGATGAGCCACGCAGCTACCGGCACAAGGCGGCCACGCCGTTTGCGCCGGGCTCGCGCGGGCGCGTGCGCTGTGGCTTCTATGCCGCCGGCTCGCATCGCATTGTGCCCTGCTCGTCGTGCCTGGTAGAAGCCCATGGTGCGCGAGACGTGCTCAACGCCGTGGCGCGCGCGGCCGAGCGCTGCGGCATCCCCGCCTACCAGGAGGACCGCGGGAGCGGCGTGCTTCGCCATGCCGTGGTGCGCATGGGCTACGCCACTAAGGAGTGCCTGCTCACAGTGGTTACCAATGGCCCAAGGCTTCCGCGTGCCGAGAAGTTCGTGAACGACATACGTCGCAACCAACCGCAGGTCACAAGCATTGTCCAGAACATCAACGAGCGCCGGACCAACGCGATTCTCGGCCGGCAGTGCATCACGCTGTACGGTCCAGGCGTCATGCACGACCGGCTGCTGGGCTGCTCGTTTGAGATTGGGCCCACGAGCTTCTACCAGACAAACCCCGCGCAGACCGAGGTGCTGTACCGGCTTGCCATTGCCGGGGCGGGCATTGTGCCCGGGATGCGGCTGCTCGACGCGTACTGCGGCACGGGAACCATTGGCGTCTGCGCTGCGCACGAGTGCCCGGACGTGGAGGTTGTGGGCGTGGAGCAGGTTGGCGGCGCGGTGGCGGCGGCGCGACGTAACGGCATAGCCAACGGGCTGGACAAGCGCTGCCGCTTTGTGCGGGCAGACGCCACGGAGTACCTGGTAGCGGCAGCGCGCAACGGGCGCGCCGAACGCTTTGACACGCTCATCATGGATCCTCCGCGCGCTGGCTCGACGCCGGAGTTCCTCTCGGCGGTATACGCGCTTGGGCCCGAGCGCGTTTCGTACGTCTCGTGCAACGTGCTCACGCAGGCGCGCGACATC
>CAIFEB010000079.1 GCA_903789375.1 uncultured Eggerthellaceae bacterium
CACGTTGGCGTTGGCCTGCGTGCCGGTGCTGCCCTTGCTGTCGCCCACATACTTTTCGTTGCCGGTCACGAAGACCTTCAGGCCGTCGGCGGTCAGCTTCTCAATCATGCCGTCGATAAAGCCGAGGCCGCGGTTTGTGATCGACTCGGAAGTCGCGTCCTGGCTGACGACGCCGATGCGGACTTTCTTGTCTTTGCCGAGGCGCCCTTTGATTTTTTTATACATCCCGTCGGCGGCAACCTTGCCGGCCGCGTAGTTGTCGGTGGAGGCGTTGGCGAGCACGGAGCCCTTCGGGGCGTTCGGCACGCCGGAGTCAAAACCGATAATCGGGATTTTTGCTTCCTGCGCCTTCTTGATGGAGGCCAGCAGGGCGTTGACGTCCAGCGCCGCCAGGCCGATCGCGCTGGGCTTGGCGTTCAGGGCGGAGGTGAATTGCTGCACCTGGGCCGCCACGTCGGATTCGGAGTCGGGGCCGACAAAGTTCATGCTGTATTTCTCATAGCCGGCTTTGTCGTTGAGCTTCTTGATTTCATCCTGGGCACCCTTGTAGACGGCCTGCCAGTAAGTGGACTGAAAGCCCTTGGAGACGACCTCGAAGTGATAGGTCTTGCCGCTTCCGCCCTTCGCTTCGGATTCCGCGGTCGACGCGGCGGAATCCGTTGAGGCCGAGCTCGCGGTCGACCCGCCGCCGTTGCTGCACGCAGCGACGGAGAGCGCCATAGCCGTGGCTAAAACAAGCGCAATGGTCCTTTTCATGTGTGTATCCTCCCATTTGATTATTTCGAGCACACCCGGATTGGGTGTGACTGCGGCTGAAGAAAAGGGTCAGCCCGCCGCCTTATGGCGTTTGGTCATATCGACCGTGACCGCGCCGATCAGCACAAGGCCGGTGATAATCTGCTGCCAGTTCGCCTGCAGGCCGACATACGGCAGGCCCGTTTTCAGCAGCGAAATCACGAGCACGCCGAGGAACGTCCCCAAAATGGAGCCCGAGCCGCCCGTCATGGACGTGCCGCCGATAATCGCGCCGCCGATCGCGTCCAGCTCA